>DAOUEL010000083.1:0-14644 GCA_034430595.1 Anaerolineales bacterium
CGTTCTCCATCGCCGCACCGTACATCGCCGCGGCAACTTCGGTGCAGGCATGCGTGATGCCACCGATTACTTTCGGCGTGTTGACCGTCGTCCAATCCTTCCGGCCTGGATCCACGCGCTCGGGCGAGAAAGCCAGGAAGATGTCCTCACCTACTTTTAGACCTGTCGATTCAAGCTCCGGCTGGACCAGCTCGCGCGTGGTGCCGGGATACGTTGTTGATTCGAGGATGACGACCATCCCTGGATGCAGCACCGGGACCAGCGCCTTCGAGACCGCCACGATGTACGACAGGTCAGGATCGCCGGTTTTGCGCAGCGGAGTCGGGACGCTGATGCTTACACCGTCCACCTGGCCCAGGTCCTTATAATCAGTAGTTGGCTTGAGCTTCCCAGCTTGTACGGCCTGCTCAATCACCTCGCTTGAGACATCTTCGATGTAGGATGTGCCAGCCTTAAGCAGTGCGACCTTCCCGGGATCGGCGTCCAATCCAATGACTTCGTAACCCGCCTTCACAAGGGCCACCACCAACGGTAGGCCGACATATCCCAGACCGATAACGCCGATCTGGCCCCGCTTCTGGTTGAATTTTTCAATCAGTTTGTTCGCCTGAGCTGATAATTCAGTAGAACGCTTCGACATGGATCTATTTCTCCCGATCATCTCAAGGACGATCTTTAGAATAGGCTGAGCTGCTCGGCATCCGGTTCGCTCTTATCGGGCATCGGAGCCTGTTTTGGAGCGCCGCGCGCAATCAACTCGGGCAGGCGGGCAAAATCATCCTGCACGACCTGCCGCAGCGATGGTTGGTGCAACGCGGCCGCGGGGTGATACATCGGAACAACCAACCGACCCTCAACTTGCCTGGCCTGGCCGTGAATTTGACTTATGCGCGCATTTGGAAAGTAGCGTGCCATCGAAAAGCGACCCAATGTGACGATAACCTTTGGATTGATCGCTGCAATCTGCCGCTCGAGATACTTCGAGCAGGCGGCAATTTCCTCCGGCTCAGGATCGCGGTTCCCCGGCGGACGGCACTTAACGACGTTGCCGATGAAGACTTCCTCCCGCTTCTTGCCGATGCTTGCCAGGAGTTCTTCCAGGAAGCGGCCAGCCGCGCCGACAAAGGGGCGTCCTTGTTCATTTTCATGGAACCCCGGGCCTTCACCGATGAACATCAAATCCGAACCTGCTGGCCCCTCTCCGGGGACGGCGTTCTTGCGCGAGAGGTGCAGTTTACAATCTTCACACACTGCGACCTCATTGGCGACCTCATTTAATACTTCTTCGGGTGTCACGCTCGACCTCCCTCGCTTGTTCGCCACTGTCCGAGATTACCCAAAGTCATATAGAGGGCATCCTCGCCGTTGTCCTGATAGTACCCCGCCCGGCGTTCGCGCGGTGAAAATCCATACTGCTGGTAGAGTTCAATGGCTGCCGCGTTCGAAGTCCGAACCTCCAGGCTCACGATCTCCGCCCCCATCCGTACGGCCTCTTTGAGAGCTGCCTGAAGCAGCAGCCGGCCGATGCCCAGTCTCCTGTTGGCTGGCTTGACCGCCAGTGTGCTGATGTGCGCTTCGTCGACGATAAACCAGAACCCAATGTAGCCGATGACCACCGCTGGTTGGCCGTATTCGGCCACAAACAGGTACGCTGCCGGGTTGGCAGTTAATTCGTTTCGGTAGGTCCGCTCCGACCAGGGCATCGAGAAGGAATCACGATCAATCTCAAGCACCGCTGGCAGGTCGGCAAGCGTCATGCGACGGATGTGCACCGCTGGCTCAAGTACCATGATCGACTCGGCTTCAGGGGGTGTTCAGGTAGATTGGAGCCAATCGCTCCGAATCTGGCAGCTTCCCTGATCGAAGACGCTCCTGCGCGATCTCAGCCAGCACGCTCGGACGGCGTACGCAATGCGAGGGTGGAGCCAGGATGACCTTGTCCGAGGTTTTGAAGTGTTCACGGGCTTCAGGTTCAAGCTCGCCAACGATATAGCTGTTTTCCGTGATCGATTCGAGCACAGCCTGCCAGGTGGTCACTTCGGCCTCGCCCTGCGATTTCCATCCCCGCCGGCCCCATTTGTACCACAATCCGGCAATCTTCTTCCGTCCGGCTTCGATCACGCAGTACATTGGCTCATTCCGGGCAGACTGAGCCTGGGCTAGAACCTCAAATGTCGACACACCGACCAGATCCAGCCCCCTCGAAACTGCCAGACCCTTCGCCAACGCCATGCCGATTCGCAAACCGGTATACGAACCAGGGCCGAGTGCCACAGCGATCGCCCGCAGGTCATCGAGTGAGCAGTTGCTCCGACGCAGCAGGAGCGCAATCTGAGGTCCTAACTCAACGGTATGATGGCGGTTCCCCTGCCAGAGTGATTCGGCCAGCACTTGATCCCCGGAATGCAACCCCAGACCAAGTGTTCGCGAGGAAGTATCGATCGCCAGGATCACGCTCAACCCCCGAATGCGGACTGGCGGAATTGATCCAGCATACGTTCGTATTGAATTCCACTGGCGCGCAGCTGCAGTCCGCGCCGCAGCTCATCGACCCAGCGCATTCCAATCCACAGCCGATCCTCGGGCAAGGCGGAAAGGATTCGCTCCGGCCACTCGATCACCATCGGACTGCCGGATTCGAGCAGATCCTCAAGGCCAAGAAACTCCGCTTCTAGGGCATTCTCGAGACGGAAGGCGTCGAGGTGATACATCGTTTGACGGTCAGCTCTCTGGTACTCGTTGATGAGAACGAAGGAGGGGCTGGTAACCGGATCCAACGATCCCCAGCCGCGCGCGATGCCCTGGGTGAGGGTAGTTTTTCCCGATCCGAGATCGCCCGCGAGACAAACGAGGAATCCCGATTCGAGCAGCTCTCCAATACGTACCCCCAACCGTTGGGTCTGCTCAGGACTATGGCTGACGAACTCGAGGCTCTGCCCTTCAAGGATTGGCATGCTAGCGCGCGATTATACGTCAGCGCCGGAGCAGCTACAAGCAGTGAGCTGCATCCTTCCATTCCAGCACCGGTCATGCTACCATCTCTCACATGCGAGTGCTGACCATTTCTGATATTCACGCCAACCTGACAGCTCTCGAAGCTGTATTGGATGCCGCCCCCGATGTCGATGCAACCTGGTGCCTGGGTGATCTTGTCGGCTATGGACCGGATCCGAACGAGTGCATCGAACGTATTCAAGGCCTGCCGGGATTACTCTGTCTTATTGGAAACCATGACCAGGCTGCGACCGGCGAGATCGCGCTCGCTCGCTTCAATCACGACGCCGGTTCGGTCATCGCCTGGACACAGGACGCGCTATCGGAAGCCAACCTGGCATTCCTGCACACGCTCCCCAGTAAAATCACGCTGGAGGAGTTCACCCTTGCTCACGGAAGCCCGAATCAGCCGGTCTGGGAATATATTCTTGATCCGTTGTCGGCTGACCGTAATTTTGAGGCTTTTGAAACGGATTACTGCCTGGTCGGCCACTCGCATATTCCCCTCATCTTCCACAAGCCCTTTGTCGATTCCTATACCCTGCCACGACCGGTGACCTGGGACGAGCCCATTCCGCTCAGTCCGCGCATGATCATGAACCCTGGATCGGTGGGGCAACCGCGCGATGGTGACCCGCGTGCCTCCTTCGCTATTCTCGATACCGAGGCAAAAACCTGGGAACTCCGGCGAGCAGAGTACGACATTAAGGGAGTCCAGCTCCGCATCTTGAAGGCCGGCCTGCCAGAACGGCAGGCGCTGCGCCTGATTGCCGGCTGGTAGCCGGGAACAACTTGCTCCCGATTCTCGTCTTGAATTTATCAAGTCATCCACGAAACCAGGGAGATGTGCTGCCATGAAAACTAAGCGATTTCTAGCTCTCGCCTTATTAACTACACTCTTGCTCTCAGCCTGTGGTGCCGCAGCGATGAACTCACCGGACCTGGCGCCGGCTCCATCAGCAGGCGGGATGCCAGCCCAGGGAGAATCGTTTGCAGCCAGCGTTGATGTATCTGGGGATCGCGTTAGCCGCAATCTAGGCGAAATGCAGGCTGGTACTGAGAGTGAACGGCTTGTCATACGAAACGCGAATTTAACGCTTGTGGTTGAAGACCCGTCTCAGCGAGCACGAGATATTGCCATGCTGGCGGAGGAGATGGGCGGGTTTGTCGTTACCTCGAACGTCTACCAATCGACGTTCGGCCAGGGCGTTCTGGCAACCCAGGCCAGTATCACGGTTCGCATCCCGGCCGATAGCCTTGACCAGGCTCTGGAACGGATTAAGAGCGGTGCGGTTGAGGTGCGCTCGGAGAATATCAGCGGCCAGGACGTAACCCAGGAATATACCGATCTGCAGTCACAGCTTCGCAACCTGGAAGCAGCCGAAGTCGAGCTGCGGGAGATCATGGCATCCCTGACCAAGGCCGAGGATGTGCTGCGTGTCTTTGATGACCTGCGCCAGGTACGGCAGGAGATCGAAGTTATAAAAGGCCGGATTCAATATTTCGAGCAGTCGGCCCGCTTGTCTGCAGTAAGTGTCGAGCTGCTGCCGGATGTTGTCTCCCAGCCACTTAAAATCGGACGCTGGCAGCCCGAAGGCACGGCCAAGGCTGCGCTCGAGGCATTGATTAACGTGCTGCGTTTCCTGGCCGATGCCGCGATCGTAATCGTCATCCTGATCGCGCCGGTGCTGTTTCTGGTCGCAATCCCGATCTGGCTCGTGCGGCGCCTCATCATCCGCCGCCGGGCTCGCCGGTCTGCGAACACACAGAAAGAATAACTCCTTCACCTCATTACCGTAGATCCACGCAGGGGCACGGCGTCACCGTGCCCCTGCAATATTCATCAGTGGGTCTCAAGAAATAAATGCAGGGGCGGGGTAACCTCACCCCTACGATTCTACCCATTTCAAGCTGGTGCCTATATCACCCGCCTGACCGGATCATTCCACGCACGCTGGCCGCCAGCTCGCCAAACTCCCGCGTGTACGTAAGATCGATCGTACGGGGGCGCGGTAAATCAACCACCAGGTTAAGCAGGACCGATGCCGGACGATCGCTCAGCACGATGACACGGTCGGCGAGCAAAACCGCCTCCGAAATGGAATGCGTCACCATCAGCACCGTCGAACGCTGGGCTTTCCAGATCCGCATCAACTCAATTGCCATTCGTTCACGCGTCAACGCATCCAACGACCCGAACGGTTCGTCCAGGAGCAGCACCTCCGGGTCATGTACCAGGGCGCGGGCAATCGCCACCCGCTGGGCCATACCCCCGGAGAGATCACGTGGGTAACTCGCCTCAAAGCCCGTCAGACCGACCAGCTCGATGAGTTTATTTGCTTGATCGCGCATCGCCGGAACCGGTATACCCTGCAGCTCCAGGGGCAGGTAGATATTTTCGAGCGCAGTGCGCCAGGGCATAAGGTTAGCCTGCTGGAAGACAAATCCAATCCTGCGCCGCGGCCTGGCGATGGGCTCATCGCCGAAGCAAACTTCGCCACTGGTAGCATCCTGTAAACCGCCCAGGATGCGAAGCAGCGTCGTCTTACCACAGCCCGAAGGGCCAACGATGCAGACGAACTCATGCTCAAATAGGGCGAGATCTACCCCCTCCAGCACGCGCAGACCACCGTTCCCGTTTGGGAAGGTCATCGAGAGCTGCGAGGCGTGCAGGATGGGCCTGGCCTTGGTCATGGAGCTTCCTCGGGCAGGAACGAATTCGAGTAGGCTTCGCCCAGAGGAAGAGGGGATTCGAGCAGCCCCATCTCGAGCAGGACCTGCTGCATATTCTCCCAGGCAGCTGGCTGAGAATATCCGATCTGGTCACTCAACCAGAACTCGATGCTTGTTAGAAGGACTTCACGCTGCACTCCCTGATCGGCTTCACGCAGGCCGTCAACGTAATCGCCTGCCACCTGAAAGGCCATGTCAGGATCGGCGATGGTTGATTTCAACCCGGCCAGAAAAGCAGCCACCATCCGCCGTACGGTATCCGGATGCTCTTCAATCATCTTCTCGCTTGTGATCAGGCCGTTCGAAGCCAGGTGAACGTAATCCGCCACCCGAAAGAGTTTCACATCGATTCCGAGCTTTGCTAGTTGCAGAGGCTCGTTGTTGGCGTAAACTACCACCGCGTCTACCAGGCCCTGGCTTAACGCCTCAATCTGAGTGTAACCAATCGAATCGAGCTCTACCTCATCCAGGGGAACTCCGGCAGCATCCATCAACGCCTCATACCCGATATAGGAGGCTCCGAATAAACCAGGCAGACCGACCCGCTTTCCCACCAGGTCGGCCGGACTTTCGATGCCCAACGAACTGTCCGCAGCAATCGCGACCGGGTAATCCTGCCACCATGCGAGTACGTAAACGACGGGTAAGCCCTGTGCCCGGGCCAGCAGCACCTGTTCACCCGATACAATGGCGAACGGTATTTCGCCAACGCCTACTAGCTGGACCGCCTCGGTTTCCGGCAGGTGCTGAAACTTAACCTCCAACCCTTGCTCTGCATCGAAGCCCAGAGCATCCATGACGTACATCGGTGCGAACTGTACGTCAGGTCGGTAGCCCATGGTCAGGCTGACAGACTCCAGCTCCTGTGCCGTCGGTGGAGCTGCGGTGGAACCGCTGCATGCGGCGAGCAAAATCATGACGAACGCGAGCGTGAAGAGCGAATTGAGCTTCATCCGTGGTTGTACCTTTCTAGCGACCCGGCGGGTCAGCCTGCCAGGCGAGCAGCAGGCGTTCCAGCAGGGAAACGCTGCCATAAATCATGAGTGCCATGAAGATCAGCGTGAAGACCGCGACGTACACCAGCGTCGTGTCGTACACTCCCCGGCCGATATTGATTAAAAGCCCGAGCCCTTCATTCGCGCCGACAACTTCGCCCACGACCGCCCCAATGACCGAGAGCGTGGCGCCGATCTTTAAGCCCCCCAACAGGACTGGCATTGCAGCCGGTAGCTCGAGCCGAGTGAAGATCTGCCAGCGAGTGGCCCGCAGCGAGCGCATCAAATCATACAGATCATCGGGAACGGACCGAACACCAACAATTGTGTTGATGATGATCGGGAAGAAGACGATCAGCGCGCTGATAATGACCTTGGATAAACGACCCGGGCCAAACCAGATGACCAGCAGCGGTGCGATTGCCACGATCGGGATCGATTGCGAGGCTACAATATATGGGGCGAGCAAACGTTCCAGAGCAGTTGACTTCGCCAATCCATAGCCCAGGATCGTCGCCAGTAAAAATCCAAGCGCCAAACCGCCCAGGACTTCCAGCAGCGTCGCACCCGCATGCCGGACCAACGTGCCATCACGCAGGGCAGCCAGAAAGCGCAGCCCGACCGCACCTGGCGAGGGCAGGATGAACGCTGGCAAATTTCCCCAGCGGGCAATTGCCGCCCAGCACCCCAGCGCGACGGCAATCGCCATCGGGAAAAGCCACAAAGATGCCGATCGCAATCTGCTCACAGATTGCCGCCGCCCTGAAAACCGCGTCTGGTTTTTTTCTTTCACGCCAGCTCCATTAACCACAGCTGCCCCGCAGCAAACTCCGGGGCAAGGGTCGATAGAGGACGCGCTTGGACGCTCAAACACACGCCCCGAAGAGGAATCTCTTCGGGGCGGCAGAAATCGAGCGCGCGAACGCGTTTCTCGTTGCCTTCTCCTATCCGGACTATACCGTCGGCCCCGGACTCTCACCGGATCCTGCGCATTCTGCGCTTGCGGGCTGTACCGCCGATCGGGAATTGGGCGTTTCCGCCCTCACCCTGCCCCGAAGGCATGTCTTTGTAATAAAAGAATTATACGTCAGATTGTGCCAGGCTGACGACCTTTCGCCTGCGTTGAATGTCATCAGCAGTTGCGCTGATAATCTTGTCTGAGAAGGAATCAACCGGGAAGTTCCCCGGCCGATCAGATGTTGGTGGTGAATCCTTTTCCCAATGGCTCGTTTCCGCTCAGACGTTCAATTCCTGCATGTCTCCGGTCGTCATGAAGATGACCCGCTCGGCGATGTTTGTCACCCGATCACCGATGCGTTCCAGGTTATGGGCGCACCACAGGAGGTAGGTGGCGCGCTCGACGCTGTCAGGTTTTACTGCCATGATCTCCACCAGTTCGTCAAAGATTGCCCGGTAGAGATGATCAACTTCCTCATCACGCCCGGCGATGTTGCGTGCTTTCTGTTCATCACGCTCGATGAAAGCATCGAGGCTCTCGCGCAGCATGCTGCGCGAGAGCTGCGCCATGCGTGGGATATCGATCAGGGGTTTCAGCAGCGGTTCATCACCCATGCGAATAACAGTCTTGGCGATACCAGCGGCATGATCGCCCATACGCTCCATATCGACCACAATGTTCATGCTGGCGATTACCGCTCGCAGATCGCCGGCGGTCGGCTGCTGGGTCGCGATTAGCGTCAGGCAGGCTTCCTCCACTTCAAAGCGCAGGCGGTTGATGCCCTCATCATTCTCGATCACATCTTGAGCTAGCACCTGGTCACGTTCCTGCAGGCTCTTCAGCGCATTTGCAATGGCCTGATCGACCATGTCACCCAGCTTCAGGATGTTGTCGACGATTTGCTTAAATTCTCGATCGTAGATTGTCCGCAATCCACCAGGCATGCTTAACTCCTCACCCGCGTCATCCGACGCGCCCCGTGACGTAGGCTTCCGTCCGATCCTGCGCTGGGCGGGTAAAGATCGTCCTGGTTTCATCAAATTCCACCAGTTCGCCCAGCCAGAATAATCCAGTCCGATCGGAAACTCGCGCCGCCTGCTGCATATTGTGGGTTACGATGACGATTGTGTAGTCTTCCTTCAATTGGCTCATCAGGTCTTCGATTTCAAGTGTCGCAATCGGATCAAGAGCTGAGGTTGGTTCATCCATCAAAATGATTTCTGGTTTAACCGCCAGTACTCTCGCGATGCACAGACGCTGCTGCTCACCGAGTGAGAGTTCGAATGCATCCTTGCTCACTTGGTCCGCGACTTCATTCCAGAGCGCCGCTCTCCGCAAAGAACGTTCGACGATTTCTTCGAGCTCTGGGCGGCTGGAAGCCAGTCCGAGAATCCGTGGTCCAAAGGCGACATTATCAAAAACCGATTGTGGAAAAGGGTTCGGTTTTTGAAACACCATCCCTACCCGTTGGCGGAGATCAACCGGGTCAAGATCTGAGCGGTAGATATCGATCCCATCGATGAGCACCTCACCCTCGATCTGGGTGCCGGGGATTGTATCGTTCATCCGATTCAGACAACGGAGGAAGGTCGATTTGCCACAGCCTGAGGGTCCGATCAGCGCGGTGATCTCACGGGCACGCATATCAATCGAGATCTCGCTCAGCGCGCGCACTTTTCCGTAGTAGAAATTTAACGACCGGACGGAAATCTTGGGGGCTTCATGGGCCAGCATAGCCGCATTGTACACCAACTCTGAAGGTGGAATTTCGCAGGCAGAACTCGTTTGAGCCCTACTTCGCACGCGCGTATAATCAGCATGTGATCAAACCTTTCAAGCTAGTTGCCATCGTACTGCTCTCGATCACTTCAATGGTCCTCCTGATCTCTTGCCAGCCACAGCCAGGTGCGGAAGCAGCTGCTGGAGCGAGTGCGACGATCGAAAATAAAGGGTCTGATACGATCGTCAACCTGGCCCTGGCCTGGGCTGAGGAATACCAGACCATCGAACCGGATGTCCGAATTTCTGTTACTGGCGGTGGCTCGGGGACCGGGATCGCGGCGCTGATCAACGGTACGGTAGATATCGCCAATGCCTCACGTAAAATCAAGAGCGAGGAAGAGCAGGAGGCTCAGGCCAACGGTATCGCCCCGGTTGAGTTCGTGATCGCACGCGATGCAATCGCCGTTATCGTAAACCCTGACAATCCAGTTAATCAGCTCACCCTTCAGCAAATCTCAGATATCTACAGTGGGAAGATCAACAATTGGATGGAGGTTGGCGGGGAAGACCGACCCATCGTCCGGCTATCGCGCGAAACCAATTCGGGAACTCATGTCTATTTCCTCGAGAATGTTCTTCGCCTTGGTCAGAAGGATAATCACACCTTGTTTTCAACCGACACACTCCTGCTGCCTTCCTCAGAAGGGATCACAGCTGAGATCCGGCAGAACCCGAATGCGCTTGGCTATGATGGCCTTGGCTATGTGACCGATGATGTCAAAATCGTGGCTGTTGCTCCCGACGCGAACAGCCCTTCCGTCCCACCTTCGGTGGAGACGGTGAACAACGGGGAATACCCGATCGCGCGTGATCTTTACATGTACACGGCCGGAGAACCGCAGGGGGCGGTGAAGGTTTACATGGAATGGATCCTTTCACCCGCGGCCCAGCAAATTGTTAAAGAATTGGGTTTTGTACCGCTTCAGAAGGAATAGGGCTATGCGTGCAAGAAACATCGGCGAATTGATGATCACGGCCCTGATCAGGACGACTGGGTACTCTGCAATCGTCTTCGTCACGATGATTTTTATCTTCCTGCTGCGGGAGGGTGCGCCGGCGCTGACCGAAGTAAAACTGGCGAATTTCATGCAGCTGCGCTGGTACCCGATTGAGGATTATTTTGGACTACTGCCGCTGATCGGCGGCAGCTTGCTGGTCACCTTTGGCGCGGCGCTCTTTGCCGTGCCGCTGGGGATCGCCAGCGCAGTATTCATTGCCGAAATTGCTCCACGCTGGGCGCGCGAGATTCTCAAACCACTGGTCGAGGTGCTCGGCGGTCTGCCTTCAGTTATGCTCGGATTCATCGGGATCCTGATTATCGCACCGGCCATCCGCACCCTGCTGAACATTCCCACCGGGCTAACCGCCTTCACCGGCGCCCTGCTGCTGGGCGGCATGGCCATTCCAACCATCGTCAGCGTGGCCGAGGATGCCCTCGACGCTGTGCCTAAAACCTACCGTGATGCAGCGCTGGCAATGGGCGCCACTCGCTGGCAGACAATCTGGCGCGTGACGCTTCCGGCAGCACGTTCAGGTGTGCTAACGGCGGTCATGCTCGGCGTCGGAAGAGCGATCGGCGAGACGATGACTGTGATGATGGTGACCGGCAACGCGCCGGTCTTCCCGACCGGGCTTTCTAATTTGTTCAAACCCGTGCGAACGATGACGGCTACGATCGCCGCAGAGATGGGCGAAGTCGCGAATGGCAGTGTCCACTACCATGTGCTCTTTTACATCGGCATCGTACTTTTCCTCATCTCACTCATCGTCAATCTGGCGGCGGCCAGTGTCGTCTTCCGACAGCGCAAGCGCGCTGAGCGGATTCTCTCTTGAGAGTGCAGCGAGATAGTATGCAAACGACGATTCAGACCGAGAAACAACGTGGAATCTCCTCCGCCCGGCGGAAGCTGGTTCAGCGGTTGGGGTTCGCCGGAATCTCGCTTGCCGCCCTGCTCACGGTGGCGCCCATTGTACTTATCGTCATCCACATCTACTCCAATGGCCTGCCAGCGATCTCATGGGAGTTTATCAGCGCCATGCCGCGCGAGGGCATGCGCGCTGGCGGCATTCTGCCGGCCATCATCGGCACCTTCTGGCTCACACTTGGGACAGCGGTTGTTGCAGTCCCGCTCGGAGTTGGTGCAGCGATCTACCTGGCCGAGTATGCGCCGGACAACCGCTGGACCCGCACGATCCGCATTGCCATCATCAACCTGGCCGGCATACCTTCCGTCGTGTACGGGTTGTTCGGACTCGGGCTTTTCGTGCTCTTTCTCAGGTTCGGCACCAGCCTCTTAGCAGGTTCACTGACCCTGGCGATTATGACCCTTCCCATCATCATCAGCACGGCCGAAGAAGCGCTGCGAGCGGTACCGAACAGTTTCCGGGTCGTGAGCATCTCTCTTGGAGGCACCCAGTGGCAGACCATCCGTAAGGTCATCCTGCCCCAGGCGCTGCCCGGAATCCTGACTGGCGTCATCCTCGGTCTCGAGCGAGCCGCCGGCGAGACGGCTCCCATCCTCTTCACCGTCGCAGCATTCTTCCTGCCGCGCCTGCCCAATTCGATCTTTGATGCCAGCATGGCCCTGCCATACCACCTGTTCGTGATCTCCACCCAGGTTCCAAGCATGCCAATCCGTATCCAGTATGGCACCGCAGTGGTCCTGCTGACCTTTGTTTTAGGGATGAATGCCATCGCAACCGTGATTCGCTCACGGGCAAGGGCCCACCGGCAATGGTGATCCGTAGAACCGGCACGCAGGCGGCTTCGCCCGAGCAGGCGATCAAGATCAAGATTGAGGATCTCTCGGTCTCATACTCGGATGGCACCGAATCACTGCGCGGGGTCGATTTACTGATTCCGGAGAAAGCGGTCACCGTGCTTTTCGGTCCTGCCGGCGGCGGCAAGTCAACGCTGCTCAGGATGATCAACCGCTTGAATGACCTGGCAGATGTGACCGAAGTGCACGGCCACGTCTGGCTCGACGGTCAAGATGTTCTCTCACCGGAGACGGATGTAATCGCACTCCGCCGGCGAGTCGGTATGGTCTTCGCCCGGCCGGTGGTCCTTCCAATGAGCGTTCGCCGCAACCTGACCTATGGCCTGGAGCTGAGTGGTGAGCATGATGCAGAATTCCTACGGGGTGCGGTCGAGCGCAGCTTACGCGCAGCCGCATTGTGGGAAGAAGTGCAGGACCGCCTCGATGAACCAGCCAGTTCGCTTTCCGGTGGCCAGCAGCAGCGGCTCTGCCTGGCCCGTTCTTTGGTGCTCGAGCCAGACGTCATCCTGCTGGATGAACCGACTTCAGGGCTTGACCCGATCTCAACCGGCAAGGTTGAAACCTCCCTGGCACTGCTGAAGCAGGACTATACGATTGTCCTCGTCCCCCACTCCATCCAGCAGGCTGCGCGTACGGCTGACTTCGCCGCATTCTTCCTGGGTGGAGAGCTGGTCGAGTATGCACCAGGCCGGCAAATCTTTACCAATCCCCAGCATGAACGTACGGAGGACTATGTCGAAGGTCGTTTTGGCTGAGACCTCCACTGGTTATTCCACGAACCATGCCATCCGTTGACCAGCAAACACTTCGGTTTTACACTACATGCAACAGGCGCCCCCGTCGGTCTGCTGTTCGGCTGCAGGCTGACGGGGTTCTTCATCTCTTGCTCTTCGTGTCGCTGTTTATCGTTCCGATCGATTCGATCGGCCTGACAAAGCCTGCATCAGCCGCTCCGCTCCCGGCGCCTGGTTCCAACCTTGCCCTCGTCCAGCCTTCCCCTACACCAGAAACTGCCGCCTCTGCACACCCCGACTGTACTGAGACGCATGGGCAGATCGAACAGGGCGAAATTGAGGTAAACGGCCAGCCGCGTCCGCTTCCCTTCCGGGTTTACCTGCCGCCCTGCTACAACGATGATGCCGGGCAGCGCTATCCGGTTCTATACCTGCTGCATGGTCTGCTCGGAACCGATGCCCAATGGGATGATCTGGGAGCTGATGAGGCTGCAGATGAACTCATCACCCAGGGTGCCATACCTCCCTTCTTGATCGTCATGCCCTGGGAGCGCAATGGGTTGACAATCGAATCCGCCCTGGTCGATGGATTGGTCGAGTACATCGATCAGAATTACCGCACTCGCCCGCAAGCGATCTGGCGTGCGATCGGCGGTTTGTCACGCGGGGGTGGACAAGCCCTCGATATCGGCCTGCGCCATCCGGATTTATTCGGGCAAATCAGCCTGCACAGCCCGGCAATCCTGCATGGGGACCCACTCATCTTGAGCTGGCTGAAAGGCATCCCCGTTGAATCCGTGCCTGCGATCTGGATCGATATCGGGCTGCGAGACTCGCTCTTCCCTTCGACGGCCCACTTAATTGAGTTCCTTTTTCAGCAGGATATTGCCCCGACGCTGCAGTTCAACGAAGGTGATCATCTTCCGGCCTACTGGGAATCCAATCTGCCAACGTATCTTAGATGGCATGGTGGACTCTGGCGGGCGGCTCAACTCGAGCAGTACGCGGAGTTGTTGGACAACTAGGATCCCGCCAATCATTACTTGGCAGGCTAGATCGTAATAGGTTTGCTGGACTTTTAAACCAAATCCGCGCCTTGGGGGAGTTCGCCGCTCCCTGGCGCGGGTTTTTGGAGGAGAATGCACTCTTTATTATGCATTCCTGCATGAGAAACGGATGAATCTTAGTTTAGCGTCAGGTTAAGAACTTTCCAGCAGCGATCGTATCGCCTCAGCTGTGATAGGTCCTCTACGCAAGATCGGATAATCCGGCTGCGTAAGGTCGATGACTGTGGAAGGGATCCCGCCCGGAGTCTCCCCACCATCAATTGTGAGCTCTACCCGGTCGCCAATTTCAGCCCACGCTTCACTTGCAGTTCGCAGCGCGCTGGCGCCAGAAATGTTGGCCGAGGTTACCGCCATCGGCCCAACCTTCCCCAGCAACGCGAGCGCCACCGGATGGTCCGGCATACGAATCCCAACCTTCGGGAGCTGTCCGAGCGCGGTCGGGAGATCCGGGTTGCGTGGCAGCACGATGGTCAGTGCGCCTGGCCAGAAGCGGTCGATCAATGGATATGCATTTTCAGGAACCTTAGTACATACCTGATCGAGATGAGCTTTATCACCGATAAGCACCGGGATTGGCTTCTGCTCCGGCCTGCTTTTCACA
>DAOUEL010000084.1:0-2092 GCA_034430595.1 Anaerolineales bacterium
GCCGCTATCTCGTCACGGGCGCTGCCGGTTTCATCGGATCGAAGGTGGCCGAGTTCCTGCTGCAGGATGGCCACCAGGTGCATGGCATCGACAATTTTAACGATGCTTATGACCCGCGTTTGAAACGCTGGCGGTTAGAACAACTCCAGGGCGATCCGAATCTGCAGTTCGACCCGATCGACATCGTCGACCGCTCGAAGCTCGCAGAGGTCTGGCAACCGGGTGGCTACGACGCCATCATCAACCTGGCGGCGCGGGCCGGCGTCCGCCCCAGCGTGGCAAAACCCGAAATTTATATTGAAACCAATGTCCTGGGAGCGTTGAACTTACTCGAGCTTGCGCGGGAGCGGGGAGTGCCGAAGTTCGTGCTCGCCTCGACCTCAAGCCTGTATGGTGAGAGTAACCCGATGCCTTTTCGTGAGGACGCGAACATCAGTCGGCCGCTGTCACCCTATGCCAGCACGAAGGGCGCAGCCGAGATGCTTTGCCATAACTACCATCATCTGCATGGGCTAGATGTGACCATTCTGCGTTATTTCACCGTATATGGCCCGGCCGGCCGGCCCGACATGAGCATCTTCCGCTTCATCCAATGGATCGCCGAAGGCCGGACGCTGCGCCTGTATGGAGATGGCCTGCAGGAACGAGATTTCACCTACATCGACGACATCGCCCGCGGGACGATTGCCGGGACCCGACCGCTCGGCTTTGAAGTGATCAATCTTGGTGGTGATCGCCCCTTTAAGATGAATCAGGTGATCGAATTGATCGAGGGTTATCTCGAAGAGAAGGCAATCATCGAACAGATGGAGGTCGCGCCCGGTGATATCCGCGCCACCTGGGCTGATATTCGCAAGGCGGGAGAATTGCTGGACTGGAGCCCGCAGGTACCACTCGAAGCAGGAGTGAAGGCGGCGGTGGACTGGTATCTCCAGGAGCGATCCTGGGCAAGTACGATTGACACCCAGGATATCTGAGTTTCGATGGCAAACTTGCCGCAGGCAATCACGGCGATTGTCCGCCGCTTTGTAACCCACCCGCTCATGCAGCGGGTGATTCGCAATACAAGCTACCTCTTCAGCGCCCAGGGCGCCGCTGCAGCCTTGAGCATGGGACAGGGCATCCTGACCGCCCGCTTGCTCGGTGTTGAAGGCGTCGCCCTCGTCGGCATCATCACCCAATTCTCGAGCAACCTGAACCAGCTGATCTCATTCCGCATGCACGAGCTCATCGTCAGCTACCTCGGCGACTTTACAGCCCAGGGTAAGCCGCGTTTCGCGGCGGCAACCTTCAAGGCCGCCGCCGCTACTGAGCTGGTCGGGTCCCTGGTAGGTTACCTGCTGATATTCAGCCTCGCGCCGCTCGGAGCCGAGATCTTCGCCCACCGCCCAGACCTGGTTGGTCTGTTCCGCGTCTACGGGCTGTTCGTCCTCGGCAGCCTGTTCGCCGAGAGCGCTTCGGGAATGCTGCAGTACTTCGATAAGTTCCGGGTGCTTGCCATCCTGACGGTCGGGCAGAGCATACTGACGATCCTGCTCATCGCACGCGCTTTTCTATTCGAAGGGACCTTGTCTGATGTGGTGATCGCGTACCTGATCGGTAAAATCGCCTGGGGCCTGTGTGTGACGGTGCTGGCGGTGCTCGAAGCGTGGCGGCAGTGGGGCGCCAGCTGGTGGCGGGCGCCGATCTCGCTGCTCATGCCCTGGCGTAAAGAATTGATCCGCTTCGGTGTAAGCACCAACCTTTCTGGGACATTGAAGCTGATCACGCGCGATAGTGAGATCCTGTGGCTGGGCGCGTTCAGCAGCCCGCTGCAGGTCGGGTATTACAAGATCGCCAAGGCGATCACGAACATCCTGATGATGCCGGTCACGCCGCTCATCAGCACGACCTACCGCGAGGTAGCACGTGAGATCGCCGCCAAGCAGTGGGCGAATGTGCGCTACCTGCTGCGCAGCGGCACGCTGCTCGCGTCGCTGTGGACGCTGCCGGCAAGCCTGGGGCTGGTGCTGTTCGGCCGCTGGGTGGTGGGGTTATACGGAATTGAATTCCTGCCCAGTTCCTATATTAACTTGCTGATATTGCTGATCGG
>DAOUEL010000085.1:0-24066 GCA_034430595.1 Anaerolineales bacterium
TCGTTCCCAAACTGAATGCTGTCAGCTTTCACGTGGCCGGGTGGTTGAGGAATCAGTCTCATGACGGAAAGCACCGAGACGCTTTTTCCGCATCCGCTCTCTCCAACAATTCCCAGGGTTTCACCTTCGTTTACATGGAATGAGACGCCGTTCACGGCGTGAACCGTTCCCTCATGGGTGATGAAGCGTGTGACTAGATTGTTAACGTCGAGGACTTTCGGGGCCAAATCGTCTCTCCTCCATCGATGAAATTTCCGTATCCCGGCCGGGTTAGACCAGCGAACATGATCATAGAGTAGTTTTTGCCCGGTTTCAAGATCCCTGAAACGTGACTTGCTTCACATTGTTCAGAAATGCCGCGCTTTGAACGTATGATGCCAGGCTGCCGGGTTCGCGCGATTATACCCTAAACAGGAGGGTCGTCAATCAACCCTGTTCGCGAGCCGCTCCTCTAGAGGCTTTGACCGGAGGCTACGGCCCTCCCACCCTTCAGCTCCATACTCCAATTCTTTGAAATCGGCAATCTAATTCCAGACTCCTCAGAGTATGAAACTGGATACGCCCAGACGGGGCGGTGTGAGGTAAAGGATCGAAAGTTGAAGCATCGAGACATGGTTCTGTGAGCCATAGCTGACGTACGGGAAATCGGCCGTACCGAGATAGACCATCATATCCCTGCGTGGCGTTCTACCGGCGAGACTACTCGTTAGAGACATAATAAGAACGCGGATCAGGGCGCGAAACAACAACCACCGTGGATGGATCCTTGTGTGGGATCCTGCGGTACGGACCAATTCCTCCCGGCGGGACTCGGGCAGGGGTGACCGTTCGACCCATGATTTCAGCGTGCGGCCGAGAATGAGATCTGTCTTATCCCTCCTGACTAACTCACGTGAGTTCATATAACGCCTCGAATACCATTTCAGGTCGCAATCCAAGTTTTTTCTTCAGGGTTTCACGGCCGTAGTGCAGCCGTGATTTTACCGTTCCAACCGGGATATCTAATGTTTCGGCGATCTCACTTAGCGAAAGATCATTCACATAGTAGAGCACGACTACGATCCGCTGCGGCGGGGGCAGCGACGAGACAGCCTGCTGAACCCAACGAATCTCCTCGTCAATTTCTGCCATTCGCTGGACCGAAGGCTTACGCTCACGGGTAACCCAATCACCCATCTCGCGCAGGAATCGCAGCCAACGGCTTCTGCGCTTCATCCAGGTATAGGCCAGATTGGCGGTAATACGGTAAAGCCAGGGTTGAATCGGTCGGTCTGAGTCGATGCGATGGGCGAAGCGGTGCAGGCGTAGAAAGACATCCTGGACCAGATCGGCTGCTGTTTCCGGCTCTCCAGTAATTGCCAGCGCGGTACGATAGACCATGGAGCGGTGACGGTCGTAAAGCTCACCAAGGGCTTCTAGGTCGCCGTCCTGCAGTTTTAGGACCAGAGCCTTGTCATCGTTAGAGATCGTTTGTTCCACTTTTACCCTGCTTGCCATTAATATACCAAGCTTTCAGCGGCGCGGTTCAATCGAATTTCTATCCTTCTTCAGGGGCAGCTATTCGCGCGGCTGAAATTTTCTATATTCCATAATGCGCTCGCTGGCAGGCTTTCAACCCGCACCCCGCATAAATCAGGCTGGTAGGCTACCCAGCGCGGCGCCTGGTAGAGCGGCAGTGCCGGCAGGTCTCGTCCAAAGCTCCCTTGCAGGCTCTGCATCGCCGCCTCTCGCACAGCGGGATCGAACCCGCCCAACAGCAGCCGGTCACAGGCCTGGCTATAGGCCAGGTCATTGTAGCCGCCGGCATTGACACCGAATGGATTTGCGTCCGTCGGGATCTCGCGGGCGGCCATCATCTCGCACACTCCACTAAGCCAGACCGGCCAGCGCAGGACGGTCATATCAAATGTGCGCCCGAAAACCGGCCCAGCCGGCCAAGGCTCGAGCCACTCGTCCAGGGTGATCTGGTGCAGGCTGACCTCGATCCCGCAGGCTGCCAAATCGCGCTTCAGCCATTCCCCCAGCGCTGCGTCCAGATCCGAGTCAGTCGACAAGAATTCAACCTGCAGATGGCTGCCGTTGAAAACACCCGGCACCCCCCATGAAACGCGCGCGCTGCCCGGATCGTCTTCAACCTCCACCCAGCCAGCACTCCGGATCAGGGCCGCACCTGCTTCCGGATCGAATTCCGGCAGGACGAGCTCGGGATCGGCGTCAGGATGATCCTGTGGCAGGAAAGACTGCGGGAGGGTGCCGTACTTTCCGAAAAGCGATTCCGCCAGGCCAACCCGATCGAGGCATGCTGCGATCCCCTGCCGGACAGCCGCCGCCTGGAAGTACATCTCTCCCGAGCGGTTGATGGGAGAGGTATTAAACAGGAGGCTGCTGATTTCGGGCGCGGGTGCCCAACTTAAGTTCACACTTCCATCCTCCAGGTAGGGTGCGAGCAGGTCACCATCCAGCGCTGAGAGGGTGGATTCGTCCAACAGATCACACTCACCGGTAAGAAGCTGCTGCAGTGCAACCCGGCTGTCATCACCAATAAAACGGAATACCACCCGGTCAAACGGTGGTGGGGTTGGCTCTTTCCTCAGGTAGAACGGGTTGGGGGTCAGGTTGATGCGTTCACCCGGCTCCCAGGAATCGATCTGATAGGCACCCCATCCCAGGGGGGTGCGCACGGCCTGATCAGCACCGAGTAGTTCGCTCGGAGCCAGGTCCGCCAGCTGGTGTTCCGGTAGCGGCTGCCAGAAGAGCGTGGCATAGTCGGGATCGAAATAGCCTGGAATTCCGGTCCAACGAACCGTCAGATCATCGCTGGCGCTGTAGGAAGCTGTGCGATCGATCAGGTATTTGGTAGTGGGTATCTCGCTCGATGAATCGAGGTGGAAAGAGAAAACCGAGTCGGAGGCCAGCAGCGCTTCACCATCCGACCAACGCCATCCGTCCTGCAGATGGAAGTCGACTCGCATGCGTTCCATCGCGATCTCGCCGCCCTGGTACTGCGTAATGCACTCCGGCCCACGGCAGCCCTGTGGCAGGTAGGGGTCACCGACTCGCAGATTTTCCGCCTGCATCGTGACCGGATTCAGGTAAACATCTGATTCGGCGACGTTGATCCCCTCCAGGATGACGCCGCCATTTTCCAGGTCGGGAATCTCGGTCAAGATAACAGGCTGAACCTGGTAATCAATTAAATCGAAGGGACCATCGTAAATTGCCTGAAGCACGCTGCCTGCCTCAAGGGCGGTATCCCCATGAATGAAGGCCTCGCTGTAGATAAAAAGCGATTCGGGTTCCTGGCGTAAGCAAACGATAAGCGTTTCCGGAGGTGGGGCCGGCGGCGTTGGTGTGAAATTTTCTTGGACGGTCCCAGTTGGAACGATCAGCGTTAAGGGTACATCGACCGCCTTGCTCCCGCGGCAGGAAGCCAACAGCAGTGCCGCCACACCCATCGTAACCAGGGTGGTCAGCGATATCCGGCGGACCGGACGACCTGGATATTTCTCAACCTCATTCATCATGATCCCCCTCTTGGGCTCGTTTCAACGCCGCTACGGTTTCCTGGTCCTCGGTATCAAGGTCCGCGCTGGCCAGCAAATCCGGCCGGCGCTGCATCGTTCGTAAGAGCGATTGTTCTCGCCGCCAGGCTTCAATCCGGCCGTGATCTCCGGAACGAAGTACTTCCGGCACCTCCCAGCCACGGTAAACAGGCGGGCGGGTGTAATGAGGATACTCGAGCAAGCCCGCCGCGTGTGAATCGTGAATCGTCGCCTGATCATCGCCCAGCACACCAGGCAGCAGCCGGGCAACGGCATCGATCAGGATCATCGCCGGCAGCTCCCCCCCGGTGAGGACGAAATCCCCGATCGAAATTTCATCAGTGACAAGATGCTCGCGAATGCGCTCATCGACACCTTCATAGCGACCGCAGATCAAACCCAGTCTCGCTTCCCGGGCGAATTCATGTGCCATGCGCTGGTTGAAAACCTGTCCCTGAGGTGTCAGCAGAACGATACGGGCAGATTCGAGATCTTGCTCGAACACACTTTCAACGGCCTGAAACACGGGTTCTGGCTTCATCACCATCCCGCCTCCACCACCGTAAGGTTCATCGTCGGTCGTGTGGTGACGGTCGTCGGTGTAATCCCGCAGGTTGTGCAGGCAAATCTTAACTAATCCTGCCTCCTGTGCTTTTCCAAGCACACTGGAGGCTAGATAGGCCGTCATCACTTCTGGAAAAACACTGAAGACATCGAAACGCATGCTGCGATCACCATGATCAGACCGCCTCAAGTGGGATCAAGGCGGCATAGAGCGCATCTTTCGATTATAGAGGCAGAATTCCGAATCTCAAGTTGAACTTCATCCGTTAAAGGACAGTTATGAGGGATGTATTACGAGAGCCAGAATCAATTCCCGAATTGTCCCGGATCGGCCGGCCGCCAGACGCCAGTTGGTCTTATCAACTACTTACGCGAATGCGCGATTGAATCACACAGATCTTCGTCGCAGTATCAGGCTCAGCGCTGCCAGCGACAAACTTAACGAAGCCAGCGCGATCTCGCTGATGCGGAGCCCTGATAAACCCGGCGCTGCGCTGGGCTCGGACCGGGAAAACTCCGGTTGGACCTCAGCCCTATTTTCAATCGCATCGCTGGCTGACTCCGAGACCATCGGGGCCGTTGCTGTCGCCAGGGCGAGAGCCTCGTCCGCCGCGGCGCGCATTTCAGCACCAATTGTCGACAGCGGGGTGGCGGAATACTTCATTGCCCCTGTCTCCAATTCACCTTCTCCAGCGAGCGGTGCCGCTTGTTCGGGCTCGGCTGCCGATTCTGCTCCGGCTGCATCGAGCATCGGTCCCTCGGCAGGCGCTTCTGGCCCCTGCGCAGCGAGCGCGGGAGCTTCCTCTGCCGGGGCTTCGAACATCTGTGCTTCGCCGGCTGGCTGTATCGCGCGTTGAACCGATGCGGGAGTACCCATCAAATCGACACTGAAAAGAACGACGAAGGCCAGCGCGCTCAAAGCGCTCGCCAGCTGGAGCACGGGAAATCGGATCCCCCGGCGAGCACCAACCATCTCGGGACTCAGGATGAAGCTGCGTGGTAAGCGCTTTGCTGGAATCGAGCGGGCAGCATTAACGACGCTCCGCAGTTCGAGCAAAGCTCTCCTCAGGTCAGGATCGGAGGATAGACGCGCCTCAAGCTCAGCCACATCCGCCTGGCTGAGCTCGCCGTCAATATAAGCCGAAAGACGTTCCAGGTCGTCGGCGGGGAGTTGCTCTATCAAGGTCATCTCAATTCGTCTCATCTTCCAGACGATATTCGGCCGGTAAAAGTTCCCCCTGCAGCTTCAGGCAATCCCGCAGGCGGCCGCGGGCCCGGGCCAGGCGACTTTTAATCGTACCAACCGGTACGTCGATGACCCGTGCAGCTTCGCGGTAATCGTATCCCTGAACGTCGACCAGGACGGCTACCACGCGAAATTCGTCCGCCAGCGAATCGAGGCAGCCCTCGATCGCCTGGAGCAGCTCGCCACGTGCCGCTTCCTGTTCTGGATAGGGAACACCTGAATGAAACAGGTCCTGGGTGTCTTCGAGCCAATCATCTCGCTCTTCGGTCAGTTCATCGAGCGAAGCCGCCGGCCGGCGCTTGCGCCGGCGCAGTTCGTCATAACAGGCGTTGGTCACAATCCGCATCAACCAGGCGCGGAAGGAACCTCCCCTGAAGCGTTTTAACCCGCGGTAGGCTGAGATGAACGCTTCCTGTACCGCGTCTTCGGCCTGGGAGGCGTCACTCATGATCCGATAGGCGAGGTTGAACGCCAGCCCCTGGTACTCAATCACCAGGCGGTTGAAAGAATCCAGATCGCCCCGCTTGGCGGTGCGGATCAGTGCTGCCTCGTCCATATGGAACTGATAATAACCTCCCCGGTTGGACGACGCAATCAGGCTTCAGCGGCGGCGCGGGCGAAGGTAGAATGCCCAGATGCCGATCCGCCACCCGGTCAACACAAGCGCCGAAACACCAACCATAACAAGCACGAACACCGGCAGGATTGGTGCACCGAGGAGCAGACCACGCAGCCAGCCTCCGAGTGGGGCTGCCAGCAGCGCAGCCAGCGGAGTGCGCCAGAACACACTCTTGACCTCACTTGCCGTGGCTCCAAAAAGACCGAGCCAGGGAGCAACGAGCAGCCATGCGGCAAGGAAGGGGACGAACGTCGCCAGCATGCGTTCCACAGATCCGGCGGCCAGCTCTTCATGGCTGGCAAAGCCGATCGTGGTGATGAGGCCAAAAGCAAGCACATCACCTACGACGAGGACAGTTCGCTGTGGTCTAGAGAGGAGGTTCATCGTCTGCCAATTCTATTGGGTTTGGACCGGAGAGCATACGCAATTAATCCACCGGCACTCTCCGGATGTAGCTGAGGGTTTATCGGTAGGTTCAAGAGGATTCCCATCCGGCTAGAAGGACATTAGGGCATGCGGATCATTCGATTCTGCTCATCGACCAGCACTTAGCGTGCTGAACGGGTGTTTCGGTCAATTCAAAACCCATGATGATGACTTGCTCGCCGCTGGACATGCACCTGGATGCAGCACCATTTACAGCGATGCCGCCTGAGCCTGGCTCGCCAGCGATCACATATCCGTCTCGAGCCATTCTCCGCTGTCGTTGCTGACCACCAGCAATTTCTCTCCGGCCCACAAGCCGGCCCGCTCGATCAGCTCACAATCGGTGGTGATGCTTCCGATGTGAGCCGGGTTTGCTTCGGTAGTCGTTGCATTGTGGATATTCGATCTCAAGACTCAGCGCAAGGCAGCCTCACAATTCAAACCCGTATCGTTCACACCAGGGAAATTGTACCCGCTCTCTTCGAGAGGGCGCTGCAAAGCGCACCAGGCTCGTTGTCGGTACTAGCCATTGCCCGGGCTGAGGTATGATTCCAACCGCTTATGGCCAAGACGTCCTCCCTCCAAGCCCAACTGGCTTCTTACCGGGCAAAGACCTACCGCACTGCCACAGGCAGTAGGCTGCATACCCTCGACGAAGCGGTGGACTTTATTGACACCTGCGGCCTGGCAACCCTGTGGCCGGTGAAGGGTGTCGACCTGCCCAGCTTATGGATTGCCGTTGCAGGCGACCGCCCCGTGGCGGACGCCCACGATGATCCTGGCCATATCACCTGGCGCTGGAAGGATCAGCTTCTTGACCAGCGCCGTGTATATTATGGCAAGCTCTTACGCGGCCGAGCTACCTTTGCCAGCCTCGAGATGCTCCCCTATCTGTACGCCCTTGCTCCGCGCGTTGCAGATCTCGATGATTACCGGCTGGCATATGACTCGGGCCAACTCACCTATGAAGCGAAGCAAATTGGTGATGCGCTGCTGCAGGAAGGTCCGCTCCACACAATCGACTTGCGTCGATTTGCACATCAGAGCGGGGATTCGGCTAAGAGCCGCTTTGAACGTGCATTGACTGTCCTCCAGCGAGGGCTGTGGGTAGTCCCGATCGGTGTGGCGGAAGTGGGCGCCTGGCGCTACGCATTCATCTATGATCTCTTTGACCGCTGGTTCGATCAGATCCCGCAGCAAGCTCGACCCATACGTATGCGGATGGCACGTGAAAAGGTCCTTGGCACGTGCCTGCGGTTAAGCGGCGCTGCTCGCGAGGCGGAGCTGGCACGCATGCTCAGTTGGCCAATTGCCGAGGTCCGTCAAACACTGGAGCACCTTGCAGACCAGGGAGTCGTATTCTTCGAACCCGAGCTGGGCTGGGTTATCCAGGATCTCGCAGCCGGTACTTCGTGAAGCTTCCAGCTCGAGCCGTTAAGGGTAAAATATGGTGGACAATGGCTACTCAGTACTCCAGGAGGTAACAATGGCGATCGATCCGGTATGTAAGATGAAAGTGGATGAGGCTACAGCACAGTGGACCTCGGAATACAAGGGCCAAAAGTATTATTTCTGTGGCCCTGGCTGCAAGCAGTCCTTCGACAAGAATCCGGAGCAGTACCTGGCAGAAGGCGGTGAAGCTGGAGATGCGGGCCATCATCACGCCGGGTAAGTGAGACCTGAACTTGCAGAATCCCTGACTCAACTATATTAAGAAAAGAAGCACGGCCTGGGCCGTGCTTCTGCCATACTCCTGAGTAACGGTTCAGTCGAGTTCGATTTGAACGATGACACGCGAGTTCGAAGCCCGTACAAGGTCGTCAGCGTTCCAATCGCCCTGCCCATCGCCTCGAACATCAAAGTACCTTGCGCTGCCCGGCCTGCGGTGGAACATGCTGCGCAAGCCACCCACCACCTGTTCCGGTTCCTCGAAGACCTCGGCCCGGCCCGGCCTCCAGCGCCCGTGCAGGCAGGCTTCAATCGAAGCACCACCGCGCAGGTTCCGCCACCACGTACGCTCCCGTGTACTTATGACCAGCAGTTGCCGGGAATTTTCCTCATCAACGAGGTAGTTCACGGGTAGATCGATCTGGCGTCCAGTTTTCCTTCCGGTGATCCGCAGCACGAGCATGCTCCCACTCATAAAAAAGTGTAGCGGCGAGCAGAGCAGCGGAATGACCAATCGGTTGTACCACATCCTGGTAATCCTTCCTGTAATGCTGCCAGATCCAGGTTATTCCGTGTGGACCGTCAGTTCACCGACAAAACAGGCCAGATCAACCCGCACGCGGCGTTCGGCGTGTGCAAAGCCTTCTGTCGCGACGTTGACCGGCACCAGAAAACCGCCATAGCGATTTCCCATAAAACGGACGTCGGTCACAAAGCCATTCGCCCGAATCGAGAGCGCGAGCTCTGCTGGCGCTCTTATATCGACATCGCCCACGAAGCTGTTGATGCGGATGACCGATTCGCCCTGCGGGAGCTCGGCCTGAGTAAGGTCCAGGTCGATGTCGGTTACAAATCCCCAATGCTCCTGGTCGGCCACTGACCATGTTCCCGAGCGCCGGACATTGCCGAAGATTCGCAGGTCGAATCGGTCGCCCTCGCGAATCAACCTCGGACTGAGCAACATCCATGCTCCCGCCAGGATCAGAAATGTCGGCCAGCAGATCAAGCCGAAGTCGATGTTAAGCAGGTTGCTGATCAGAAAGAGCGCTCCGAGCAAGATCAAGCCTGCGCCGAAAATAAGCTTTGTGCGGTCCTTCATCGTATCGTTCTCCTTGAAACTCGCCCTGTCAAAGCACACGAGGCAGCGTGCAGGCGCCTTATCCGGATCAAATTGAACCCACTCAGCGGATTTGCAGCGATCCGACACCACCTTCAAACTGAATCGAGATCTCGGGCTCTCCGCCCATAAAACCCGGGCTTATCCAGATACCGCTCTCTCCGATGAATGCGTCACTGCGACCGCTCACCTGGTAGCCGGATGGCACGCGAACACTTCCCACGCTGACCGACGCATCAACCCGGACCGTTGCCTCCCCAGGAACATTGATCGAGACTTCACCCACCCCACCGGTGATGTCCAGATCAACCAGCGCTCCGGCTTCAATCTCAATCTGGATCTCGCCCACATCACCGTCAATCACAACCGGATATCTCTGGCCGGTGGCCGGGAGCACGAGCACAACCTTGCCCACACCACCATCGATTGAGAGCGAGGCGGGTTTCATCCCGCTTAAGTTGATATCGGTTTCCCCCACCCCTCCGTGAACGACAAAATCAGCTGGTACGGACGGGCTGAACCCAATATTCCAATACAGGTCATTTCCATCCTGCCGGTCAAGCCAATTGAACTGTGGCTCAAGCTCGGATTCGCTCAGGGAGATCGATTTAACCTCGCTGCCGCTCACATCGTATTTCAACTCACCCAGGTGAGCGATGTCAGCGACGAACAGGTCATCTTCCCCTGAAAGAGCTTTGAGAGAGCCCTTTCCAACCGAGAAATCAATTTCGACCAGGGCGGATTCCGTCGTACCGAGCGGCTCTTGGAACGTGTCGTACTTGATATCTGTTCGCTGATTAATGCCAAAACTGGAGCCAAGAAATATCACCAATACCAGCAATCCGATGACGGCAATTGCGATAATTGCGCCGAAGATCGGCGAACGGCGCGCGATCAGGATGTCCAGGCCAATGGCAATCATCGCCAGCGGCCAGAGCCTCCAGAGAGACCCCCAGGACCAGGCTGGAAGCAAACCGAGATTTGAAAGCAGCCAGAGCGCCCCTGCCCCGATCAGTATCATCGGCCAAAATAACGAACGATACGGTCTTCTCTCACTCATGAGAATCTCCTTATGGTTGCGTGCACGCGTCAATCAAACGCAGCACATTAGCTATTCGATTCACTCTACGCAGAACCGTGGGCCGGGGTTGCGAGGGATATTGATCCTTCAACCGAATGGACCGAGGACGCACACAGAGACCCACCGGCTGGGAAAACATTAATCTGTTGAATTGAGTACGATTCCACCCATATGCGGCTCGCCCTCGTCGCAGCGTAAATCTATAATAGGAAACTTGGGGGCAGGTATTGCTAATCGATCTGCATCTCTTGGAGGCACAGATGAAAAACACACCCTTGACCTGGCTCAGTCTCATCCTGGTAGTCCTGATGGTTGCAGCTTGTACGGGTGGGACCAGCGGAAGCATCCTCAACTCCAGTCAGAACTGTAAAACCGGTGGAGGGACTGGCAGCTGTACCGGTCGAATCGGAAAACTAAATGGAACCTATGGAATGAATATTGAGGACGGTGATATCTTCAGCGGCGATCCAGTTGAGATCGAAATTACGGTCAGCGTTGAAAGTGGCCTGGTTGAGGTAAGCGTTGAGGATCCAGATGGAAAACGTTACAGCATTCAAGTGGAGCCTGGTGATCAGGCGACCCTACTGGGCGTGTCAACGGGCGAATTCGATGGGTTTGAGATCACCTTCCAGGCGGTCGACGGGCAGGCGCAAAACCTGTCCTATGATTTGATTTACCAATCGCGCTAACTGCCAGCAGGGTACAAATAGGAAATCTACAAGGTGCTGCGATGCCATTCCTTAAGACGATTGATCCCAATGATGCAAGCGGAGATGCCCAAGCCCTGTTCGAGAAAGATCTGCAGAAGAAGGGCTACATCTCAAACTACACCCGGGCTTACAGCCTACGGCCCGAGGTGCTTGAAGCCTGGCGGGAGCTTCAAGGCTCCATCCGGCGCAACATGCGCCTGCGCCGTTATGAACTGGTGACGTTTGCCGCGGCGATGGCGCTGCACTGCACTTATTGAACGTTTGCTCACGGAGCGGTGCTCCGTAAGAATTTCTTCGATCCCGACCAGCTTACGGCGCTGGTGAAGGATTTCCATGCCGCTGGATTGGCGGACGAGGAAGTGGCAGTGATGGATTTTGCACAGAAGGTTGTGCGCAGCGCGCATGAGATCACAGCAAATGATATCGAGATCCTGCGCGGCTATGGCCTGGCGGATGAAGAGATTATGGACGTCATTCTGGCAGCCTCTGCCCGAAGCTTCTTCGCTCGCTCACTCGACGCTCTTGGAACACAGCCCGACGCCGAATACCTTGAGAATATGGGCGGTCTTGAGGAAGTATTGGCAGTCGGGAGGCCATATAACCCTTAGCCGGCTTTTCGGGCTGAGGAGCAGCCAAGTTGCTTCAGCTTGCTTTTCCTGTGTTATCCCAAAGCGCCACCAGCTGGGTAAGGGTTCAAGCGCCAGAAAGCGTATACCCCAATGCAAATTGATACCCTGCATTTATTCATGTCCAATGCATACCTGGTTGAGATCGATGCCGGGCTGGTCTTAATTGACGCTGGGCTTTCCCTCGATCAGGCGCGTATCCTGCAGGCGGTCGCCAGGAAGAACCGTGCGCTGCAGGTCATCTTGATCACACATGCGCACCTTGATCATTATGGCGCGGCGGCGAGGATTCGAGCTGAAACCGGAGCGCCAGTGGCCGTTCACCAGGCTGACGCAGAACCGCTCAGAATGGGTTTATCGATCCTCGGCCGAGGGCGTCGGCTCGGAAAATTGATGAAAATCTTCGCTCCACTTTTCGCGCGCCTCGCACCACCCACGCCATGTGTCCCTGACCTCATTCTCGAGGAGGGCTCCTTGCTGCACCACCTCGGCGTGGCAGCCCGAGTAATTCACACCCCGGGTCACACCCCGGGGTCGTGCTGCTTCTTGTTTGATGATCACAGTATTTTTGTAGGGGATCTTCTTTCGAGCACTCGCGGCCCACATGCCCAACAATATCTAGCCCAGGACTGGGCCGTACTGCCTGATAGCCTGCGGCGGCTGCGTGCCGCCCGGCCAGGATGGATCTACCCCGGTCACGGTCGCCGACCGATCGCGGCCCATCTACTCCCCGAACTTATACAACAGGCCGAGGCTCGCACTGCAGCATAATTTCTGCTCGCCTTCACATTTGAATAATGTCGTCAGAAGAAGGAGCGTCCCGTAAATCAAACTGCGGGACGCTTTCCACAGGCAGGACGCGCACGGTTCGCAATTTGCGGCTTTCAGTGTTCGCCTAATGCCTGAATATTTCCAAAGCCCGTGATGGATTTGTGCACCACTGGATCTCCGTAATAGCGGACGTTTCCGAGCCCGCTGATGCTCACGTCCAGCGTCTCGGTTGCCCACACAACCGCATTGCCGGCACCGCTCAGGTTCACGTTAACCTGTTCGCTCATCAAGTCGCCGCCGTCAAAAGACCCTGCTCCACTGACGTTGATGTCCTGTCTGGTGATCGCACCGGAGGCTTCGATCGAGCCTGCCCCGCTCAAACGGATTGTCAACCGATCAGCCTCGATCCCCTTCAGGGTGACATTTCCCAGGCCGGAGAGGCTGAGCTCATTTAAATTTTCCACCTGCAGGTAGAAGGTGATTGGTTTCGTAGGACGGATGATGTTCTCCCAGCGGTCCGTATCAAATCCGATCTCGAGCTGATCGCCATTTGCATCTGTCACGATACGCGGCAGGATGTTATCTTCTGCTTCGACCTCAAGCGATGTTTCCGAACCTTGGGTGATAACCAGGTTGCCGATGCCATTAAAGCTGACTCGCTCGATGGCTCCAATGGAGCGGGTTTCCTTTTCCAGGTTGCCGGAACCTTCGTCGTAACTCAGCGTGAAGGTGCACGCTCCTACAAACAGGCTGCTTGCAAGGACAAGCGATATGACTTTGCGCATGGTCGAATTCTCCAATGTATCCTTCTATCCTTCTCTTGAACTACCGACTCATATAGATCTACGCAACAGCGGGCTTGCCAGTCGCGGGCCGATCCAACCAGTATTTCCAGCCAACAGTGGAGATTCCGCTGAAGGAATCAGGGACTTGAGAGAGGGGCTTGGAAGATCCTGACCTGAGTCCATTCGCTATCGGCCTCAATGAAGACCTCTAGGGTTTGTGCATCCTGGACAAAAGTCAAAGTCGCCGTTCCGGGGATCGCATCCGTGTCTCCGGCCTGCTGCCACCCCAGCTGCCTGAGCGACGGAACCAGGAAATTAGTCAGATCTTCCGGAGAGAGTCCGGTACGGTATCCGACGAAGTCCGAAAGCAAGGATAATTCGCTGGCATCCTCCGGCAGGGGCAGCTCGCTTTCACAACCCTCGGTCGGTTCGATCGGGTCAGCCTCCAGATCCAATACTGTGAAATCCCCGCTCAGCGTGCCTGCGCCGAAGTTAAACAGGGGGTCCGTTCCTTTCAATTGGAAGCTGTAGCGCAGGACGCCGCCGGTAACCCGGTCGATCCAGATCGAGATTTCCGCTCTGGAGAATTCGGACCCGAGCCTGTCATCGAACGTATATAGATTCGTAGATCGACCAAGGTTCTTCTCCAGGCCCTTGTCGGTCAGTTCAGGGCTGATCCATCCGGGCTTGATGATGTCATCAGGCGTGAGCGGTTCCGATTGGAAATGCTCGCTTGCCGGAAATCTCCAGCAGCTACCTTCCGTAGCCTCCCCTCGAAGTGTGTACACGCCGTTTGTTTCAATCACCCGCACATCGCCCGGATCCGCGGATGGTGGCAAACCTTCGAGGGATAGAGAGTACTCCTTTGATTCACCGTCGGAGGCCAGATTCACTTGGTACCACCATTCCGACTCTCCTTCGAAGCTCATCGTAAATCGAGCATGGTACGCTCCAAATGCCTCCAGCTGCAAGCCCCTGTACATTGAATCGGTGGCTGCTGCCGGTGTGACAAGATCGCGCGGGCTCTGGAAGACGCATCCAGCAAGAAACAGCATACTCAGGAAAGTCATGAAACGGCGCATCGTCATTGCTCCCCGGAACATGATCACAGTGCATGACAACCCTAACATACCCTTTCTACACAATAGCTGGTACAGAAGTCTTAGCCGCTGGGCGTAACAAAACAGGATTTCTACCGTTACAAGAATCGTAGCCAGCAATCTGTTCGTTTCTTTAAAGGTTGCTTTCGGACTCGAGTGCTTCCTGTAACTGGAGGTTAGACAATGCGCCCCGTCTTGAAACTATTGCTCAAACTGCTGCTGCTCGTGACGTTTTCCCTTGCTATCGTAAGTGCGGCATCGGCGGATGAAGGCGATCCGGTCGACTTTTGCAGCGGCACGGATGTGTCCGGCACGGTCGTCGCCGTCGATGAAGAGCTCAACCTGGTGACGATCGACACCGGTAGCGGAGTGTGCAGTGTCCAGCTAGATGGCTCCTGGGATCATCCGGTCACAGCGCTGCTCGGGTCCTACTTTGATGACGTCAGCGCCGAGAACCTCTCCACTGCGCTGGAGACGCTCTCGATCCAGATTGTCTGTGATACGCCGGGCGACGGGGAAGAGGTTTGTGACCTGGCCGCCGAAGGAACGGACAGTACGGGGGCGACGATCCTATCGGTGACTGAGGATGGCTCTGGCAGTTATCTCGTCGAGGTCCTGCTCCAAACCTCGGAAGGCGAGGAAACCAAGACCTTCCTATTCTCTGCTGACGGGGAGCAGGCGCAGGCCTGGATCGATGCGCTGGCTACTCTCGCGGTGGATTGGACGCTTGCTGTAGACGAAGACGGAAATCCAATCGTAACGAAAGCCGGTGATGAGATCGCTGCTTATCATGAGGATGGCTGGGGTTTTGGACAGCTGGTTAAGATCTATGCGATCGCGGCGGAGGCTGGAGAAGCCTGCGCAGGAGCCGGCCCTCAAGCCACCCTCGAAAGCGATGTTGATTTCTGCGGCGTGACCGTCGAGGGCTTGCTGGCCGAGTTCGAATCCGGCGGCGGCTTTGGGGCACTATTCAAGGAGTACGGTAAACCCGCTTTGCTCGGCGTAGGGCACATTCGGAACGCGGACAAGCAAAAGAATTCACCTCCGGCAAATGCCTGCGGGTACTGGGCGAAACAGGATGAAGGCCCAATCCTGGCTGACGGCGAAAGTGATCCATGTGCGGATTTCAAAGACAAGGGCAAGCCCGATTGGGCAGGTTCACCTGGCGGGAAACCAAAGGATAAAGATAGCTCAGATTGAACTGGGATTCGATACTAAGCAGCCGCTAGATAGAAGGCGGCTGCTTTTTTTATTTACCAGGTAGACAAACGCCAGCGGAAGAAGGTATAGTGAATCCTAGAGCAGCATGATGCGGACACCCCGGGATGAGTCAAGCCAGTCTTATATTCAGTCCCTGCGCGAAACGCTGATCGAAGAGGCCCTAAAAGTATTTGGCACCTCCCGGCGCAGCCTGATCGGCCGTAGTATCGCCGCCTTTGTGGGGCCGGCCGCCCGGCGTCTGGCGCAGCTCGCCACCCAGTTTGAAACGCATGTTAGCCTGGGCGGTCTTCCCGATGCCAGCCGCTGGCTGCTGCCGCGCTTCGTTCGATCGATCGACGTACGGGGGATTGAAACAATTCCTAACCAGGGTCCGCTGCTGGTGACTGCAAACCACCCCGGCACAGTCGATGGATTGATTATCGCCTCGCAGCTCCCTCGCCCGGACCTGAAGATTGTGCTCGCCGACCTGCCCTTCTTCCTTAGCCTGCGAGTTTTGAGGGAAAGGCTGATCTACGTATCGCGCGACACCTACCAACGGCTGATCCCGGTGCGGGCTGCCATCCGCCACTTGCGGAATGGTGGTTCGGTGTTGATCTTTCCCGGCGGAACGATCGAGCCAGATCCGGCCATAATGCCAGGAATGGACACTGCCCTCGAACGCTGGTCCGAATCGATCGATCTCATCCTGCGCCGAGTGCCAGACACCCAGGTTCTGGTTGGCATGGTCAGCGGAGTACTCTCGCCCGCGCTTCTCAGGAATCCCCTCACCCGCATACGCAGGGATTGGAAGGACCGGCAGCGGATTGCAGAGATCATTCAGACGGTCCAACAGCTGCTACTCCCGCTAAAACCTGTCCTGCAACCTCGCCTGCGCTTCAGCACGCCTTTTACCCTGGAAGACATCCAGCAGCGCTACGAGAATTCATCAGCCGTTGAAGCGGTGCGCAGTGCGGCCCGTTCGCTGCTTGCCCATCTCCAGGAGACCGATACGTAACCTCGACGGCCAGCCTGCTATGCTGATTTTCTGACGCTGGCATGACACTGAATAGCCCTGATCAGGAGTGCTGAAAGCCCTCGATCCGCTCCAGCCATTCAAGCGAAGCGCGTGGCGTGCGAAATTCGATGACTTCCAGATGTTGGTGGGATGGCTGCCTGAACAATTGGGGGTACTCTCGCCGGCGCCGACGATAGGTCCGCAGCACCCACCAGGGGATCGATTCGCGATCAAAGATCATCTGGCGCCAGGTTTCATGGTTTCCACCATGCAGCTCTTCCTGTGTGATCACCCGCTGCAGAGTGCGCCGGAGGGCCCGGTAGAAAACGAGCGGAAATGAGTAATTAAGCCAGATTACGTGGGTCGCGCGTGGCCAGATCAGATCACGAACTTTGCCGTAATTGCCATCGATCACCCAGGAATCACCTGCCACGAATCGTTCGACGTGCGCGCGGAACTCTGCCAGTGGCCGCATCTCCCACTCTGGCAGCCAGTGAAGCTGGTCCAATTCAATGTGCACAAAGCTGAGGGCTTGAGCGAGCCGGCCAGCAAAGACAGTCTTCCCGGAGGCGCTCGTTCCAATTACTGCGACCCTCTGCAGCGGTTGGATTGCCGGGTAATTTTCCAGGGTCTAATCCATCACTTCATCCGATTACTGGCTGCTGTGGGCGTTCACCGACTTGCATCTCTGACCAAGAGATTTCGATTGTTAACATACACCCATCCAACGTTCGAAGCGAGGTAGCTCCCAGGATCCTTTACCATGGAAAACACCTGCTTGTGTTTGGGAAACGATCCAGGCTCTAGTCCAATGATTGCCTGCGTTCCCGGTGCACCAGCATAGGTCATATCTATTAGAATGGAACGAGCGGATCGCGTAGTACACAGGAGCGGATGCAAATGAACGAACCTTCGGATTTCGAGCTGCTTGCAAGCGAGTCGATGCACGAGATCAGCAGCCAGGCACGCCTCTACCGCCACCGCGAAACCGGCGCCGAAGTCCTATCGCTTGAGAATGATGACGAGAACAAAGTCTTCAGCGTTGCCTTCCGGACTGCGCCGATCGATTCAACCGGTGCGGCGCATATTCTCGAACATGCCGTGCTGGCCGGTTCCGAGAAATACCCGGTCAAAGAACCTTTCATTGAGCTCGTAAAAGGGTCACTCGCGAGCTTCGTAAACGCCTTCACCTTTGAAGACAAAACCGTCTATCCCGTGGCAAGCCAGAACTTGCAGGACTTCTACAACCTGATCGACGTCTATCTCGATGCAGTCTTCCATCCTCTACTTCAGCGGAGTACTTTTGAGCGGGAGGGCTGGCATTACACGCTCGAAGGTGCCGGCGGCCAGCTCGGTATTAAAGGCGTCGTCTTTAACGAAATGAAAGGACAGATTTCAAACCCGGATTATGTCCTCTATAAAGATACGATCGCCACGCTCTTTCCGGATACACCTTACGCTTATCAATCAGGTGGTCACCCGGAGGCAATCCCGGATCTGACCTTCGAGGCTTTTAAGCACTTCTACCAGGTCAACTATCACCCGACGAACGCACGCTTCTACTTCTACGGCAACGACCCGCCAGAAGAGCGCTTCGAGCTACTCCGACCCTATCTTGCGGGGATCAAACAAGGGCCCGTTTCGCCCCAGGTCGAACTCCAGGCCTCTTTCCCCGCACCCATATCCGTCACCCGGCCGTTCCCGGCCGCCAGTGAAAAGCTTGAGGATCAAAAGTATGCGCTCTCGATAAGCTGGCTTCTGCCTGTGAACGACGACCCCCTTATGGCGCTATCCGGCAGCATCCTGACCCACATCCTGATGGGGACGCCTGCTTCACCCCTGCGCAAGGCGCTGATCGAATCGGGGTTGGGGGAGGATGTGTTCGGAAGCGGGACGGACGATGATTTGAGCTCATTTCACCAGCTCTACTTCAACGCCGGCTTGAAAGGGATTGAGGGTACCAATGTTGAAGCGGTGGCAAGTCTGATCCTGGACACGCTCCAGAACCTGGCAAAAACCGGCTTCGATTCAGGTACGGTGCGGGCCTCGCTCAATACGATTGAATTCCAACTGCGTGAAAACAATTTCGGTAGACTACCGCGCGGCCTGGCCCTTTTCATCCGGGCTCTGAACACCTGGGCGTATGGGGGGGATCCCTTTGATCCCCTTCGCTTCTCCACGCCCCTTAAAACGATCAGGGAGAAATTCGATACTGAGCCACGCTTCTTCGAAAACATGCTGGAAAAACAAATCCTCAAGAACTCGCACCGGGTAACACTTCATATGAAACCCGATCCGGCATTTCAGGAAAAACTCGAAGAAGGGGAGCGATTGCGCCTCGAGCAAGTCTCAAAGGCTCTTTCGGAAGAGGAACGAGCGGAGGTCATCGAAAACACCCGCGCAATCCAGCGCCTCCAGGAGATCCCTGATCAGCCCGGTGATCTCGCCAAACTTCCCATGCTGACCCTCGACGATCTTGAAAAGCAGGCCCGCAACCTGCCAATCGAAATTGTTGAACTTGACGATGGCCAGATCTGGACCCACCCGCTGCCGACCAACGGCATTGTCTATGCCGATCTGGGTTTCGATATGCACACGCTTCCAGCACACTTGCTGCCGTACCTTTCGGTTTTCGGCCGAGCTCTGCTCGATATGGGCACAAAGCAGCGGGACTATGTTGAACTTTCGCAGCGTATCGGATCTCAGACCGGAGGTATCGAACCTGTCAATTTCATCTCCGGGCAGAGAACGACGGACGCATCGCAGTCCTGGTTCTTCCTGCGCGGCAAGGCGATGTCCGATAAGACTGAAGCCTTGTTCGACCTCAGCCGGGAAGTTTTGCTCGAGCCCAGATTCGATCAGCCTGAGCGTTTTCGACAGATCGTGCTGGAGGAAAAAGCAGGCCTCGAATCCGATTTGCTTCCATCAGGTCATTTATTGGTGAACGGTCGCATCCGATCCGAACTGGATGAGGCGGGTCGGGTGGAGGAGCTGATCGGAGGCCTCGAATCACTTTTCTTCCTGCGGAGATTGGTTCAACGCATCGATGATGACTGGCCCTCGGTGGTAAACGACCTGGAAACGATTCATCACCTGCTGGTGTCCCGTCCATCCTCGCTCTTCAATTTGACTTTCACTGAAAGCGACTGGCCAGCCATCGAGCGTGCTTCCAGGTCACTCCGCGCGGAACTGCCGCAGTCAGCGGCCGAACGACAGCCTTGGCAATTGGATTTCAAGCCGGGAAATCAGGGACTGAGTATCCCTGCCCAGGTTAACTACGTCGGCAAGGGCACCAGGCTTTCTCAGCTTACGGACGCTCATCATGGGCCGATGAATGTAGCCAGCCTGCTCTTGAACACTACCTGGCTCTGGGAACGTGTGCGGCTACAGGGTGGTGCATATGGTGCCTGGTGCATGTTCGATCCGCTCTCGCAATACGTTGGCTTTGTCTCCTACCGCGATCCGCAGATTCTGGAAACATTGCAGGCTTTTGATGCCAGCGCCGAGTATCTGCGAACTCTCAAGCTTGACCCGCTCGAGCTCACCAAGGGCATCATCGGTGTCATTGGCCGTCTCGATAGCTATCTGCTGCCCGATGCGAAGGGATTCACGTCGATGAGCCGCCGTTTGACCGGGCTCACTGATGAGATTCGACAGGAATGGCGGGATCAAGTGCTGTCCCTGAAGAACAGCGATCTGCAAGCTCTGGGCGATCTCTTCTCCGAGCTCGCAAAGTCAGGGGTGGTTGTTGTCCTCGGTTCCCAGGCGGCCCTTGAAGGTGCGATCGCCGAAAGGGGAGAGGATTGGATGAACATTTCCCCGGTGCTCTAAGATGGGTGCCAGAATGTCACCCTCTAATCCATATCCTTAAGAAATTTAGAAGAGCCGGCTATGGGCCGGCTCTTCGGTACTTTTGTCCGGATTTGGGTCCTGCTTATTTCTCTTCAAGCAGATCCAGAGATGCCAGCGTGTCATGCAAAATGCGGATCACGACGGCCACGAAAACTGCGCCAAAGAGAAATACCAGGAAAACGACAAATCCCATGTATACCACCGGCAGCTGAAACACAAGCAGCAGCGGTGAGAGAATGTAGCCGACCAGAAAAACGATGATCAGGTTTGTCAGCATTCCCCAGCGGGAACGGATTTCGCCCCCGATCATCGCCCGACGCAGGCGCACAGCCAGAAACACATTGATGATCATCGTGATAATCGCGACAAAGCTCAAACCATAGGAAACCCAGAGCATACAAATCCTCCCAGATGATTGGGTTAGATCTTCGGGCTGAAGAGGGCAGTTCGCATTTTCCTTGCCATATCTTCTGCCTTCTGGCGATTGATGAAGAGGCGGGTGATTTTTTCGGCGCGATCAATCGCAGCCGAGAGTGACTCCTGGGAGCCGCGGGCGGCTTCCAGCAATTCGATCACCTTCGAAGCATGCTCGCCAAGTTCCTGCCGAGCGATGTTGATCAGAACCTGAGTCTCGTCAACATCCATTCCACCGGCATCCCAGCCAGAGGACATCCCCTTCGGGTGCCGCAGGTGTTGGACAGCCTCCTCGATCGACATGTTCAGCAGTGGAAGGTTGACCTGCCGGTCGCTCAGGATGGCAAGAAACCCGCCTTCAAAAGTTCGCAACAGCACCCGCCCCTGTTCGAAGATCAGGTCCAGATCGATCAACTTACCGCGCCGTTGGGAGATCAACCCGGCCAGCGTTCGGGCCAATCCTCGGCCCGAAAGTTCCTGCTCAATCGTTGAACTTGCATCTCTGACTGCCGAAGCTTGCAGGATTCCTTCGGGATCAAAGATGTACGCACCCCTGACTCCAATCTGAGATCGGAGCGTCTCGACGATCCCCATCCAGGCTGCTTCAGTCATGCCTCCCCCTGTGCAGGTTGAAGTCGGGCGATGATATGGGTTGGTGAGATCTCGGGCTCGAGCAGCAGGCCCAGGTAACCTTCATGATGGCGGACGATCAGGAACGGGCGGGGCTCGTCGGTAAAGGACAGCACAGCATAATGCAGTGGTCCGAGACGCAGGATCTGGCCAAGCTGCCCGCCGGAAGCCCCAATGAACGCGGTCAGCGCGCCGTGTTGTTCACTATCAACCTCCCCCGCCTGATCCAGAACAAGTCCATCGAGCGCGACGCGTACAACCCCGCGCACCCCTGGCATTTCGAGGTATTTGCCAAGCTTCCCCGCAGGTGTCTGTGGTCCTTTCGCCCCTGGTGGGGAGGCAGCAGCGCCAACACCAAACAGCGCGTCCCAGCTATCTTGGCTGCGATCGTCGCTCACCACGCATCCTTTCTTCCTTGCGTCGAATACAGCTATTGTATGACATACTGTTCGCTGGGTTAAATGGTACTTGTGGAGAAGGCCGGCCTCAAACGAGTTCAGCTTTCATTGCTTGCCCCAGACGGAAGATGCCTTCGTTGATCAACTCCGGAGAAGCGTTCGAAAAATTCAGCCGCATCGAGTGATCCCCGCCCTGTTCACCGGGGTAGAAGGCATAGCCCGGGACGTAGGCGACTTTTGCTGCAATGGCTTTCTCAATAAAGGTTCTGGTGTTGATCCCGTCTGGGGTTGTGGCCCATAAAAATAGCCCACCGGCCGGACGTGCGAAGCGCGATCCCTCCGGCCAGTGTTCTTCGATCGCCTCCACCATCACATTCCGCCGTTCGCGGTAGACGGACCGCAGGCGCCTGACATGCTGGCGCAGAATGCCGCGCTGGCAGATATCGTTTGCAATCATCTGGACGAACGTGCCAGTATGCAGGTCCGCCCCCTGCTTAGCCTGCACCAAGCGCGCAATCAGTGGCTTGGGTGCCACCACCCAGGCCAGGCGAATACCCGGGGCGAGAGTCTTGGAAAAGGTGCTCAAGTAAATCGTCCGTTCCGGAGCCATGCGAAAAATGGGCGTGATGTATTCGCCTTCAAAGCGCAGTTCCCCGTATGGGTCGTCCTCTACCAGTACCAGATCGTATTCACGGGCGATCTCAACCAGTCGCTCCCTGCGCTCCAGCGGTAGGGTCGTCCCGGCCGGGTTATGAAAATTGGGCAGCACATAGATCAAGGTCGGCCGGTGGCCTGCTTCAAGGATCGGTAGGATCTCTTCCACCACCATCCCATCGTCATCCAACGGTACCGTGCAGTAATGAGCCTCGTAGGCGTTCCATGCTTGCAGGGCACCGAGGTATGTGGGGCGGCTGCAGATAATGTAATCATCCGTGTCCACGAAGAGCTTCCCGATCAGGTCAAGCCCTTGTTGAGAGCCGTTGACCATGAGGATATTTTCTGGCTCGACCAGGATGCCGTACTTGGACATGGATTCGGCCAGGTACTCCTTTAGAGGCAGGTAGCCTTCGGTCGGGCTGTACTGGAGGGCAATCTCGCCCTCGTTCTGCAGGACGTAGTGGCAGGCCTCCTCAAACTCGCGGATCGGGAACAATTCGGGAGCCGGCAGCCCGCCGGCGAAAGAGATCACGTCCGGTTGTGTGGTGAGTTTGAGCAGCTCACGGATGATCGAACTTTGCATACGTTCTGTGCGCTTCGCCAGCCGGGGTTCCCAGCCGATGTCCGCGGCCTGTGTAAGAAATTCTTCAGATCGCATACAGACCTCCGTGCAGGATTGTTTCTATTCTCAGGTAAGCCGTACGTTGTGGCAACTGGCCAAAGGTCTTCCTCGGGACGATGAATCGCTTAATGTCTTCCCGAGAGGCCTGCGATGAGGGATACCCGGGACGTTCCCAGGGATACGTTGATTCAAGGACGTGGGGACGAGCGAGGCGAGTTGGCGCGACATCATGGGTATTCCTCGGCCTCCAGCCTCGGAATGACATAACGATTGTTTGGACAGGATCGCATGGGGAGGCGTTCCTATCTTTATTGTCGTCCCGAAGGGGCTGCACTTAGGCATATTCAGGACCATCGTTTCGAAGTCCAGGCTCATGATGAGAGCGGGATATTTGGCTGGCGGAGGATGGGGGACCTTGGCTGGATAGGCTTTAAAAAGAAAAGTCCCTTGGCGATGGCTTACTCTCCCGGGCCGTTACCAGCCAAGTACCATCAGCGCTGACGGGCTTAACTACTGGGTTCGGGATGGGACCAGGTGTACCCCCGTCGCTTAAATCACCAAGGGACGATTCAACAATATGAAGTTATTAAGGAAACCGAATAGCGTTCGGAAGAGCGTCAAGTTCTCCGCATCACAGGTTAAGCCCTCGGCCATTAGTACAGCTTAGCTGAACGCATTGCTGCGCTTACACCTGCTGCCTATCAAGCAGATAGTCTCTCTGCGGCCTTACTCCCTTAACGGGATGAGGGATCTAATCTTGGGGCGAGTTTCCCACTTAGATGCATTCAGCGGTTATCTCTGCCAGACGTGGCTACCCAGCGATGCCGTTGGCACGACAACTGGCACACCAGAGGTCTGTCCACCCCGGTCCTCTCGTACTAGGGGCAGCTCCCCTCAAATCCCTTACGCCCACAGCGGATAGAGACCGACCTGTCTCACGACGGTCTGAACCCAGCTCACGTACCGCTTTAATGGGCGAACAGCCCAACCCTTGGGACCTTATCCAGCCCCAGGATGCGATGA
>DAOUEL010000086.1:0-58443 GCA_034430595.1 Anaerolineales bacterium
GAGCTGCTCGAGGATGGTCCGACAAAGGGAATATACCGAAAGCCACTCCACCCTTACACGCGCGGCCTGCTGGATAGTGTCCCGCGGCTGGGGGAGAACAAGTCTGCCATCCGGCTAAGTCCAATCGAAGGTGCGATTCCAGGTCTGAATGAGCTGCCGCATGGCTGCATTTTCCGACCGCGCTGTCCGTTGGCGATTGAAATATGTGAGCAGGATCCGCCGCTCTTTGAGAGCGGTCCTGACCGACTCTCCCGCTGCCACCGCTGGCAGGAGATCGATCGCGGCGAGGTGACGGCCCGCCAGGAGCACCCCTTCTTTGAGCACCGCGTAGCTGCTGCTAAGCCCACTCAAATCCTTGATCTCCAAGGCGTCAAGGTACATTTCACACAACGTGGAAGGCTGCCATCCAGGCTTTCTCGCGCCGAGACGAGTGGAGTGCGGGCCGTTGATGGTGTCAGCTTTCAAGTCAATCGCGGGCAAACAGTGGGTCTTGTCGGCGAGAGCGGCAGCGGCAAGACCACTCTGGCTAGGTCCGTGATGGGGCTGACGCCGCTCACTGCCGGTGAGATGAAGTTGTTGGGACAAGCACTTCCTCCGAGCCTGCGGGAGCGTGATAAAGCGATGCGCGCTCATCTACAAATCGTCACCCAGAATCCCTCCGAGGCCTTGAACCCTTATTTGACGGTCGGCGAGTCGCTGCGCCGACCGCTGCAGACGATGCTCGGCTTTTCACGCGAGCAGGCCGAGCGGCGTGCGGCAGAGCTGCTTCAGGCGGTGCATCTGCGACCGGAGTATGGCCGGCGATTCCCGGCTGAGCTGAGCGGGGGGGAGAAGCAGCGTGTCGTGATCGCCCGGGCATTTGCGACTAATCCGGATTTGCTCGTTGCGGATGAGGCAGTTTCCTCGCTGGATGTATCCGTCCAGGCTTCCATCCTGAACCTGCTGAACGAGATGCAGGCTGAGCATGCAAGTGGGACGCTGTTCATCTCGCATGACCTGGCGGTAATCGGCTTTCTGGCGGACGATGTTGCCGTGATCTACCTCGGCAAGCTGATGGAGCGGTCACACATCGACACGCTGTTTGAGCCCCCGTATCATCCCTACACCGAGGCTCTGCTTGCGGCGATCCCGCTGATTGACCCTGATGCCCGGCAGGCTGAGATCCGGTTGGAGGGAGAGGTGCCCAGCGCGGTCGATGTTCCCACAGGTTGCCCGTTTCACACGCGCTGCCCCCGCTTCCTGGGGGACATCTGCGTCGAAGGGACTCCTCCGTGGCAGACCGGGCCGGACGGCAAGGAAATCTTCTGCCATATTCCGCTCGAGCAGCTCCAACAGGATCAAAGCCGTATCTTCGAGTTCTCACAAGGTGAGGCTGGATCAACGTGACCCGCTTCGTACTTCGCCGTTTGGCCTTCCTGCTGCTGACGCTGCTGATCACCTCGATCATCGTCTTCGCCATCACCCAGCTCCTTCCGGGTGATGTGGCCCGCATCATCCTGGGACGGGAAGCTGGAGAAAATGCACTCGAGCAGCTGCGGCAGAGGCTGGGATTGAACGATCCACCTCTCGTTCAATACGGGCACTGGCTCTGGAATTTCGTACGCGGTGACTGGGGTGAATCGTTCAGCACGCGCCTGCCGATTCGGACGGTCGTGCTGGAGCGGCTGCGCAACTCCCTCATGCTGGCCGGGATGATTATTGTCATGGCGATTCCGCTGGCATTGACCGCAGGCACCATTGCGGGATTTAACCGCGATCGGCCGATTGACAACCTCATCAGCGTGGCTTCGCTCTCTGTGGTTGGGCTTCCTGAGTTCGTCACCGGGCTGGTCCTGATCGAGCTGCTATCTTTTAAATTACGCTTATTACCGGCGAATTCCTCCATCCAGGTCGATGCTGGATTCTTCGAAGCCCTGCCGATGCTGATCCTGCCGGCTTTGACCGCTACGCTCGTACTTCTGGCTTATATCGCCCGCCTGACGCGAGCTGGCGTGATCGAGGAGCTTAAGCAGCCCTACGTCCGGACGGCGGTATTAAAGGGGTTACCCTGGAGCAGTGTAATGTTACGGCATGTACTGCGTAACGCCCTCCTGCCCACGATCACTGTGATCGCCATCAGCTTCGGCTGGCTGGTCAGCGGCCTGATTGTCGTTGAAAACGTCTTCAACTATCCCGGCCTGGGCCGGCTGCTCGTTTTCGCCATCGACCGCCGCGATCTCCCACTGCTCCAAGCCGTGACCATGATTACGGTTCTGGGTTATGCAGTTTCCAATCTTGGCGCGGACCTGCTTTATGCAGCCCTCAACCCGCGCATCCGGTTGAGCTGACGGACCTACCCCGATCGACGCTAATCATGTTCCAGGCGGTCGGAAAGACGTCTGTGTTCCACCATGATACAGGCGTCCATGACCACGCCCAGGCCGGCGGCGCGGGCCCGGGAAGCGGCACCCTCGTGGCGAAGTCCCAGCTGCATCCAGATGTACTTTGCACGAATATCGATTGCCTGCTCGACAATCCCCGGTATATGTTCCGGTCGGCGGAAAATGAGCACGCACTCGACCGGGAAGGGGATGGCATGGAGATCGGGGAAGGCTGGAGATCCGAGAGCTTCCGACAGCTCGGGGTTTACCGGCACGATCCTGTATCCGGCGCGCTGCATATAGGCTGGAACGTAATAACCAGCCCGAACCGGGATCGATGACAGGCCAACTACGGCCAGTGTGTGAGCCCGACGCAGGATTTCAAGCTCGAGCTGCTCTATCTTGTCCATGTCACTCTAGGACCGTCGCAATTCAACCCTCGCTGCACAAGATCCCTCGTCCCTATCACGGATTGCATATTAAAGGTTTATCACTTCTGCGATCTTCGTCATCTCACGGATAGGGTCATAATCATCATCATCCACCGCCGCGAAGCGGACAGCCTGGTGCCGCTCGAGCAGCGGTCGGCCGACGCGCGATCGATGCATCGTGAGCAGCGCTTCCCGGATCGAATCCACCGTTTCTTTCTGGAGCAGGGTCGAAGCGACGAGGGGCGGAATCGGACTGGGACCGAAAGTTTCGATTACCCGCAGCTCGGCTGCGAGAGGAGGCCGCAGGAGGAGCTCGGTTTCGAGCACCGTACTGTCTACCGCGACTGCGTCGATCGTACCTGTAAGGATGGCTTCAATGGCCTGTTGGTGGCTGCCGGATTGGATAACTCGGCTGAAAAAGGAACCGTCGAGTCCGCGCCGCGCCAGTTCATACCGGACGAGATTGTACCCAGAGTGTGAGTTTGGCTCGTTGTAGCCCCAGACCGCGTTTCTGAGATCGGTAAACTGCCAGAAGTCAGATGCGCTTCGAACGATGACATCCGAGAAATATACCGGTCGTCCTTCATAACGGCTGCCAGCCAACACGGGAGCGGCTAGCAGTTTCACCCCGGCTGGCCGGGCATCCGCTTTCTGTACGTAGGGCAGCCCGCAGATCCAGGCCAGTTGGATTTCACCACGGTCAAGCGCGGCTTCTCGCTCCTGCCAGGTCATTCTATCCACGAATTCTATTTCGATCTCAACTGATTGCTGCACGAAGCGAATGACATCGCGCATGAAGTCATCTGCGTTGGGCGCCTGACAGGAACCAAAGAGGAGTTTCGGCATCATATTCTGACCAAGTATATCGCCTTTAGCTGACAGGAAACTTTACTCTAACAAGCGGCTGCAGGTCGTCATCAGGGCTGCTTTGGATTATCATTGCAAAGAACACCTCTCCGTATCGCAGGGCCGATGGAAGGAGCACTCATGCGAACACCGATCATTGCCGGAAACTGGAAGATGAACTTCGGCCGGGTAGAGCAAGCGACGGCGTTCGTGCGCAAGATTCGCACCCCGTTGAATAACTGCAAAGGCGTCGAGCGAGTCATTTGTCCTCCCTTCACGGTGCTGTACGCGCTGGCCGATGTCCTCGGCGCGACCGAAATCGGGCTGGGAGGACAGAACATGCACTGGGAGGAGCAGGGGGCACACACGGGAGAGATATCGCCTGTCATGCTGGCCGATACCTGCCAGTATGTCATCCTGGGGCATTCCGAGCGCCGGGCCCAGGCCTCGCAGGCCGATTCGGACGCTGCCATTCAACGCAAGGTTGCAGCTGCGCTGGAACACGAGCTGACGCCGATCATATGCGTCGGCGAAAACGCCGGGCAGCGGGAAGCTGGTGAGACGCATACCTGGGTCTCAGCGCAGGTCGCATCGGCGCTGGATGGATTGACGCCCGACCAGGTATCGCAAGTTATCTTCGCCTATGAGCCGCTCTGGGCGATCGGGAGCGGGCAGCCTGCGACTGCAGCCGAAGCGAACCGGGTGATTGGCCTCACCATCCGGGGCAAGGTCGCCGAGCTGTTCGGCGAGGGAACGGCTGCGCAGTTGCGGGTGCAGTACGGTGGAAGCGTGACGGCCGAGAACATTGCAGAGTTCATGGCGATGCCCGAAATCGACGGTGCGCTCGTGGGCGGAGCATCTCTGAAAGAGAGCTTCGTCGATCTGGTACGCGCCGCCGCTCAATAAATCTTCCCGGTTTCTTCCAAGAGAAAAGCCCCGCATGGCGGGGCTTTTAATACATGTCAAGTGCGAAGGTGGCTTTAAGCGCGAACGGAGACCTCGTCGACGATGCCGACAATCACCGCCCGGACCGCGCCCGGATCGAGGTTGAGAACCTGGCGGGCTCCATTGCCCTCGTCGATCACAAGCACCGTATCGCCCGGACCAGCCTGGACGGTATCGACGGCGATGTCATATTCGCCGGTCTCCTCGCCGTGTAGATCGAGCTGATCCACAAGCAGCAGCTTGCGGCGTTCGAGGTGCGAGATTTTGATCGTGGCGACGACCGTGCCGATCACTTTACCGATGTACATCAAGCACCTTTGTTTAAATCGATCCAGTGTGCCGTCGGTTTGCTCCGCCGTTCGCCGGTCTCAATGTTGACTTCATCCACGATGCCGGTGATTGCCAGGTCAACCGGGACAAAGACCTCGGGCAGTGCCTGCGCCCCCTCCCGGCTGGCGACCATAAAAACAAGTTCACCAGGCCCGGCCTGGGCTGTGGCATCGGCCGCGATCAGCGGACTGCCTTTCGGCTTCCGTTCCTCATCGAGTGGCTGTACGACCAGGAATTTGATCCCGTCCAGGCCTTCGTACTTCTTGGTGGCGACAACGGTCCCAATCACACGGGCGAATTTCATGGCTCATGCCTCGTGCGCTGACTGAAGCGGGTGGCAGAGCCCAGGTTGTCCCACATCGCCGCATGCAGCTGTGGAATGACCACCTGGCGGACGAGCAGTTCCGGCTGCTCGAGCACACCCACGCCGATCTCAACCGCTGCTTCCACATCCGCCACCAGGCCTGAGAAGAGCACAATACCCTTGCCTCCCAGCCCGTCGGCCAGCCGGACCTCGAGCAGGCGGACTTCAGCGCCTTTAACCCCTGCGTCTGCAGCATGGATCGCAGCTGCCACGGTGGTCGTCTCAATTACGCCGACCGAATCCTGCGGCTCTGGCACCCGTCCGCCGGCCAGCGCGTTTACAACATCCACATGCACTCGGGGCAGATAAACGGTGTCCAGCACCATCCCTCCGCCGACGAGGCGCCCGGCGTCAAGCGATTCTTCCACGTCGGCGACGTCGCCGCCTATCAGCACCAGGTACTTTCCGGGCTGTACAGTTCCGCTCCGGATGATTTTTATCGGGGCGCGTTTGACCATCGCGTCGGCCGATTCGATCCCGGACGCGATGCTGCTGAACTCAATCAGCGCCAGGGCCGGTTCCAGCATGCCATCGAACACAGATTGCTCAGCCATAGTCATACGATCCGGAAGGAATCTTTCAGCACGCAGCGTCGAATGCGGCTGAAGCTGATCGGATTGGTGATGCCCTCGCCGGTTGGGCTGGCGATGGTAAAGGAGCAGAAGCCCTCCCCACCATAACCCAGGCCGGCAAATGCCGGGCCGTTCTTGACAAAGATACTGCAATCCATTTCGCGTGCCATGCGGCTCAGATTGTCAAGGTTTTTTGAATGCATCGTGGCAGTGTGGCGGAAACCGTGCTCGGCGATCTTTGCCTGGTCGATGCCCTCATCGGCATCGTGCACCCGTACCAGGGGCAGGATTGGCATCATCTGCTCTGAAAATACCAATGGGTGATCGGCCGGCACATCGACCAATACCAGCCGCACTTCATCACCGGCGCTGATGCCGATCTCGTTCAAGAGCACGTTAGCGTTCTTGCCGATGAAGTCTTTGTTCATCACGCCATGTTTGCCCGTCTGGGGTGGTTCAGCGAAGATCGAACGCATCAACTTTTCGAGCTGTTCGGCGTCGATTTCGTAGGCACCGTTATGAACCATGGCCCGTTTGAGATCGTCGGCAATGCTGTGTACGGCGAATACTTCCTTCTCGTCGATGCAGATGATGTTGTTATCGAAGGAAGCCCCGCGCACGATGTCACTGCCGGCTTGTTCGATATCGGCTGTTTCATCGACGACGGCCGGGGGATTGCCCGGTCCAGCGCATACCGCACGCTTCCCAGACTGCATCGCAGCCCGGACCACACCGATGCCGCCGGTCACCGTCAGCAGGTTGACGTCGTGATGATGCATTACCTCCTGGGCAGTTTCGATCGTCGGCTCGGCCAGCCCGACGACCAGGTTGGCCGGGCCGCCAGCCTCTCGAATCGCCTGGTCCATGAGCTTGACTGTACGGTTGGAGCAGGACCTGGCGCTGGGGTGAGCGTTGAAGACGACGGCATTCCCTACGGCGATCATGTTGATGCCGTTGCAGATCACGGTCGAGGTCGGATTTGTGCTGGGGATCATCGATCCAATCACGCCGTACGGTGCAAACTCGACCAGCGTCATGCCCCCGTCACCGGTCCAGGCGGTTGGATCGAGAATTTCCGTACCAGGTGTCTTGTTGGCGTTGAGCAGGTTTTTCTCGATTTTGTCTTCGTAACGCCCCATACCCGTTTCCTGCCAGGCCTCGTAGGCTAGCAGCTGGGCGTTCTCACGCATCGTGCGGCGAACATGGGCGATCATCTGCTCGCGCAGCGCCAGCGGCATGTCATGCAGCTGCTTGAATGCCAGGCGGGCGGCGGCGACGGCCTCGTCTACTCGCGAAAAGAGGTTATCGCCACCTGTCACAGCAGGTGGGAGCGTAGGTTTGGGCGGCGGTGTCCTGCTCGTTTCGGGTAGCGGGCCGTGGCGAACCCGTTCGCCCTGGCGCAGTTCCGACATGACCTGCTGGACGATCGTATCGATCCGGGTATCATCCAACATCATTCCGCCTCAGCTTTATTGTATGTAATCCGGCCGTCTACTTCGAGCACGTCGACGATGGCCATGATGACGCCATCGCATGGGCGCTTATCGGTAAACTTCGTCTGGCGCGCCGCGCTGCCGGTTGCATACAGCACGACCTCGCCCAGGCCAGCACCGACCGCGTCAGCCGCGACCCGGTAGCCGCCGGTTTCCTTTCCCTCGATATCAAGCTGTTTCAGGACCAGAAATTTCAGCCCTTCCAGGCTCTCTTCTTTTCGAGTCGCAACCAGGGTTCCAACAACTTTCCCCAGCAGCATCGTAGCCTCCTTCGCTGCATCGCTTCCTGCAGCGGTCAGGCCTCATGCGTCGCGCGATCGCTCTCGTACGGGCTCTCAAGTGGACCCAGGTTGAATTGGGTCTACCCGGTCAGGCGCTTCTCGGCGCCTGACCGGGAGAACCATTACGGCAGGACCGATCAGCCTTCAGCAGGCTGGCGACCAAGCGGCAGTGTGCGATCCACATTCGAGTGCGGGCGCGGGATGACGTGGATTGCAGTAACTTCGCCGACCTTCTCGGCTCCACGGGCTCCGGCTTCGACGGCTGCCTTGACGGCGGCAACGTCGCCGCGCACGACCGCTGTCACGAACCCGCCGCCAGTCTTCTCGTAGCTGACGAGTTCGACCTTGGCCGCCTTGACCATCGCATCTGCTGCCTCCACCATCGCGGGGTAGCTGCGGGTCTCGATCATGCCAAGCGCTTCGGTCATACCAAATTCTTCAGCCATTTCGTCCTCCTGAGGACAGATTTGATCCTACTTTCGATAAATGCCGATCGCCTGTGACTTGAGGTCCTGAGGGCGATCCAGGTTTGTAGGTTATTCTCGCCGGGCGTCCTCTTTCTCGCGCCCGCTGACGCCTTCGATCGCGGCCACGGCTGCCCCATAGCCAGCCATAATGTCACGCTCCTCGCCGCCCAGGTAAACCCGGCCAAAGCTGCCGAAAGCCCGAACGTCGAGGATGTTGATGTTGGCCGCTTTTTCCGCTTCGTTTGCCGCCAGCGCGGCATAGCCGGCCGGTTCGACTTCCAGAACGTACAGAGTCTGGCCAGCCAGGAGCATGTGCCCGTAGCGCATGCGGTTGATGAGCTGCACCTGGTGTGCGTCGACGAAGCGGATGATCTGGCTGGAGGCGATGCGCGGTTTGAGCCGGTCGCTCTCTTTCACATCCAGCGCTTCGAGAATCGCAGCCCCAGCCGCACGCACCTCAGCCTGGTCTTCATGATGGACTTCCAGCAGTCCGAATAGGCGTTCAACAATCTGCATGCCGGGGCGGACGCGGGTGGATTTCAGCGCGATGTCGGTGATGCGGTTGATCTCGATCCCTGGTGATATCTCAACCCAGAGCGAGGTGTCGTGCGGAAGCGGCAGGAAGCCGCGGGCAACGGTGCCCAGATATGCGGCGTGCTGCGGCTGCAGGCTGTCGAGGAAGATGTACGTACGAAGTTCAACAGTCATGTAGGCTCTCCTTCATCTGGCCGCTCACGCTCCACCGATGATCTTTACGCTTGCACTGGCGCCGATGCGGGTCGCGCCGGCTTTAATCATCTTCTGCGCATCTTCGAAAGTGTGGATACCGCCGGCCGCCTTGACGCCGATATTCGGCCCCACCACTCGCCGCATCAGGGCTACGTCTTCCGGTGTCGCTCCACCCGGGCCAAAGCCGGTAGAGGTCTTGACAAAGTCCGCTCCGGCCACCTTCGAAAGCTGGCAGGCGGCGACCTTCTCTTCGTCTGTCAGCAGCGCCGCTTCAATAATTACCTTCAGGATCGCGTTGTGGGCATGACACACGGAGGCCACGGCGGCAATATCACCCTCGACCTGCTCGTAATCCTTCGATTTGAGCGCGCCAACATTGATCACCATGTCAACTTCACTGGCGCCTTCACGAAGCGCCTGCTGGGTTTCAAAGACCTTTACCTCCGTCGGCGTAGCGCCGAGCGGGAAACCGACGACCGTGCAGACCAATACTCCGCTGCCCTTCAGCAGCTCGGAGCACAGCGCGACGTTGGTTGGATTGACGCAAACAGAAGCGAAATGGTACTTGCGTGCCTCGTAGCAGAGCTGCGCGATCTGATCGTGGGTGGCATCCGCCTTGAGCAGAGTATGGTCGATCATATGGCTGAGGGCTTCATCGGCTGGAGCCATACCAAGGGTACTTGCCACGCGATCGGCACCGGCCTTGATCACGGGCTGAACGTGGCTCATAAATTCGTGCGCCGACATCGTGATGGCACGGCCGGTATCCGAGGAGGCACCGGGCTCGAAGCTGTCATCCTGCAATAGGATGAGAACCTGCTTCGTGATCTGCTCGATGATGCGTTCCAGCGTGGCTTGATCTAATTCCTTCATGTTCACCTGTTTCCAAACTTGGCCAATCAAGGCCGAAGATAGCGGCGCTCGATGGCGATGATCTTGTCAACTCGCCGGGAATGGCGTCCCCCGGCGAAGTCCGTTTCAAGAAAGGTTTTTACCACCTGGCGAGCTACGTTTTCCCCAATCATCCCGGCCCCCAGTGTGAGCACGTTGGCGTTGTTGTGCTCGCGGCTGTTATGCGCCGTGGCCTGGTCGTAGCACATTGCAGCCAGGACCCCGGGGACCTTATTGGCTGCCATGCACGAGCCGATGCCGGCGCCATCGATCACGATGCCGCGCCACGCGCTGCCGCTGGCGACGAGCTGGGCGACGGCCAGTGCGAAATCCGGGTAATCAACCGATTCGGCGCTGTTCGTGCCGCAGTCGATGACCTGATAACCCAGCTCGCCCAGCATGGAATAAAGCTCGGTTTTAAGCGCAAAGCCACCATGATCGGCACCCAAGGCGACGACTTTTCCTGGAGATGAAGAGCCCTTCTTGCCGGTTGCCGCAGAGTTTTTAGGAGCCTGCGGTGTCGATTGGCTGATGAAGCTGATCTTACGCTCCATTGCCACCTGCCGTGCAAGGGGAGTGATGAGAGCATCGGCTGGGATTGGCAATTCTGACCCGACCGGTAGATCACGCACGTTCAGCTCGGTCACGAACGGTCGCTGGACGTGCCCTTCCCGGTCATTGCTGAGCCCCAGCGTTCGGTAAACGACCGAGCGCACCAACCGTCGAACCCTGTTTTCGTCCGGCACGTTATTCATCTCCGTTGCGAGGCCCGATTATTAAGTAATAGCCGGATCATCTCGCCAGCCATTCTTCATCCATCCGCAGCGGGTCAATGTGGGATGGGTCGCTCTTCGTTCCAAAGCGCAGTACTTCGACGTCGAAGCGCGAGCGGTCGCCGCGGAAAAACCCGATGAAATATTCGATCGGCCGATCCCGATCTGAGAATGTGACGCTTTCCATCCGCAGGAGCGGCGCACCCAGATCCATTTGGAAAAGGCTTGCCAGCTCGTCATTGGCGACCACCGCTTCAATTCGCCTGCGACCACGCGATAGTGCGATGTCGTAAGTTTCAGCCAGAAAGGCATACAGCGATTGTCGGGTGAAATCCGCTTTAACCGCCAGTGGGCATATTTCGTAGGGCAGGTAGGAGGTAACAAGCACGATCGGATCATCGTGAATGAAGCGCAGCCGTTCAAGTTTGATCACCGGGCTGAGTTCCTGGAGATGGAGATATCGGGCAACGTGCTGCGTCGCGGGAAGCATAACCTGCTCGAGGACTTTCGAGTAGGGCTCGAAACCGCGTTCAGCCATGTCTTGATGAAAGCCAACTAACGAGTGCACCAGGCTGGTACTGCTGATTTTCGCGTCGGCGACAAATGTTCCCCGACCTTTTTCACGAACGATGATACCCTCGTACACCAGCTCTTGCAGCGCCTGACGTACAACCGTACGGCTTACATCAAAGCCCTCGCATAATTCGAGCTCGCTAGGCAGCCTCTCGCCCGGCTTCCAGGCATCGCGGCGGATGCCCTCCGTCAGGGCTTCTTTCAGCTGCACATAATAGGGGAGTGCTGAGGAGCGATCAATCCTCAGTCCAATCCTCGAAACTGGCGATCGGGAGGTCGTCACCATAACGCTCTTCTGTCAACTCTGTTCATGATGTAATGACAACCAGGCATCCTGTCATTACAAGTATAGACATTGTAGGGCATTTCAGGTGGCGAGTCAACCAGTACGCGAGGCATGCATGGCCGCCATGCGTCCCGCTGTGAGCAGATCCAGTCTGTTCAATCGATTTGAATCAGGCGGCTGGCCGAGGGAGCGGAATTGGCGATATTTGCCTTACGGGCATCTACTTTTGGATGGAAAGTTACTCTTGGAGGGAAGGAGCGACACCGGTATAGACCGAAAGGTAATACTCAATCAGTGCCGTATTGGCATGCTGATCATCCACCAGTGATTCATAGGGCAGGATGCTTCCTTGCCAGCTCCCATCAAACCAGCGTGCGCCAGACGCAAGCCGGATTGATATAAAGCCAGGGTCGAACGGCCAGGGGTTCGAGTAGAAATACGGGCTGGCGTGACTCTTGTCGCCGGGAGCGAATCCAAAATTGATCTGAGCCTGCGATCGGGATTCCTTGCCTCCCTGACGATGAACGATCTCCCTACCGCCGAACCATTCGAAAGCCTGGTCAAAGTTATGCGGCCAGAGCTGGATCGGCCCCGTCTCCCCATCCAAATTCGCTTTGACTTCTGCCTGGGCGGCATGGACAAGCTTCAAAGCGGTCAGGTAATGCGCCGCTGAGTCCGGGTCATACTTCCGGATTTGATCGTTTTCCACGCCTTCCCAATCGAACTCAGCCTGAATGCCGAGCTCAGCAAGACATTTGCTGATCTGGCCGGCAAGCTCAGCCCCACTGGGGGCCGCGGTCATCTCATAGCTTTCGAGGTACTCCTGACCGGCTTGAATGTTTATCCGGTGGGTTCTCAAGTCCATGTTCAGGCGAAGCTCACGTCTGTCGATGGATGGGTGGTGGATCGGATCGGTCCACAATAAGTCATCGTTGAGCTTCAAGCTGATGTGCCACCAACGCGGATCAGGCTTGGCCAATGTCCGGGGTATGACGCCGATCACCCGGGCGTAAGTATGCAGGGTGTCGCGAGTGTCCTCCCAACCCTCGAGCGAGGGTAAGCTTCCGTTGGAATACATGTTTATATCCTATCAAACCTTCACCCTGCACGTGCGAATCGTTTGTGGGTGTAAAGGGTCCTTTCTGCGCTCGAAATAGGTAAAGCGGGCTGTTCGACCATGAAGATTGTACCCGCTGGAGTTGGTCTGTCCGACTCGCTGGCCTGGATTAACCTGCCCTGGAAAGGGGATATGGATTACCTCGACAGCGATCCTCCGGTATACTCATCCAGCGGGTGGACGAGCAGTGGACAGGTGGTGCTGTGGATCGGACAAATGAGGAATGGCTGGCTGACCTGCATGCAGGCGGTGAGCAAAATGAACAGGCGCTGATCGATCTGGGGCGAATCTTGCGTAGAGGTTTGCCGTACGCGCTCTCCGGCTGGTTGTCCCCATCCGATCCAAACTTCGAGCCACTGGTCGATGATGTCGTCCAGGAGACGTTGTTGAAAGTACTCGATCGGCTCGATTCCTTCGAAGGACGCAGCAAATTTTCAACCTGGGTCCAGAAGATTGCAGTTCGTGTGGCGCTGACCGAATTACGCCGTAAGCGTTGGGGAGATCAATCTCTGGATGAGATCATAGAGAATGTTTCCGGAAATGTGAAACTGGTCGCCGACCAAGAAGCTGCGCCAGAACGCACTTCGCTGCAGTCCGATATGTTGGAGCGAATCCAGCACATCATTGAGGGTGAGCTGACAGAAAAACAGCGCAGTGCATTAGTGGCACTCGGCATACATGGAATGTCCGCGCAGGAAGTAGCCCGCCGGATGGGTATGAACCGTAATGCGCTCTACAAATTGATGCATGACGCCCGCCGTCGTATGAAGGAAAGGCTGGCACAGGAAGAGCTGAATGTCGCCGATGTCCTGGATGCCTTTTCTGGTGATTAAGTAAGATCGCTTGCGGCTATCTCGTCAAGATAACGAGGATGGTGCTGTATGGATGATGGGCTCGATGTGCTGAGAGGCTTTCTTGAGAAAGTGGCTCGCACGGATGATGTTGAGCTCGACTGCGAACAGGTCTTTGCGGTCGTGGATGTCTACGCGGAGGCCGTCGCGCGCGGTGACGAAATCAGCGAATTCCTGCCGCTTGTAAAGCATCACCTTGAGATGTGTCGTGACTGCCAGGAGGAGTACGAAGCCTTAATGAGAATCCTGGAATCTGGCTCGCGTTGAACAAACTGGCATAATTACTTGGGTTATTCCATCCAGCTGCAGGCTGGACCTCAATCCTGGGATTGAGCCATTACATGTGACCTTTTCGCCCTCGCTGCGTCTAATAAATGGGTCCAGATCTGGATTTGATCTAAATCACGAGTTGTTCTGGGCCTTGCTGTAACCCCGACCAGGATGGGAACTTGTTGAATAAAGAAGGAGAGGATTGATGGCGAACGAGCCACTTCATATCACGGATGATGACTTCGAGCAGAAGGTGCTGCAGTCTGATCTCCCGGTGGTGGTCGACTTCTGGGCACCATGGTGCGGACCCTGTAAGATGGTGGCGCCAATACTGGCTGCGCTGGCCGATGAATACGCCGGAAAAGTGAATTTTGTAAAGGTCAACACGGATGAAAACCCGGAGTGGGCAATGCACTTCGGTATTCAGGGCATTCCGACCCTGCTGGCGTTTAATTCCGGCGAGATGATCCGGGAGCAAGTTGGCGCGCTTCCTGAGCCGTACCTGCGTCGTTTGTTGGATGAGGTCCTCCAGATTGCCGGTGTCGCACTGCCCAATTAAGCTTCAAACTCAGTCGATTCAACCTCAATAACATCAGCCTCGCAGTCGCAATCAGCGAGGCTGATTTCTATTGTCCGAGGTGTTCTTGGGGTCCGGATTAGTTTGGGTTAACCCAGGTCTCAAAGAGTGGAGTCAGATCGCAGGAGCAGGTTTGCTCGGCCAGGCGTTCGAACTCGTCCGGCGTGCCAAAGTCCCAACGGTACTGCTCCACGTAGTGTTTGAGAAAATGCTGGAAAGCTGCCTCCCCCATTCTGTCAGCCAGTGCTTCGATAAAAAGTGGTCCGCGTCCGTAAACGATGGCCCCGTATTCGACGTCTGTATAATCGGCAGAAGGCAGACCAATCGGGATGGGATCACGATCAACCCGATCCCAGCGTGAGAGCCAGGACGAACGGAATTGGTCATAGCCCTCCTGCCCGTAGCGATCTTTAAAGTAGAGCCCTGTCACGTACTGGACGAGTGCTTCGTCCAGCCAGGGAGCCTCGATCTGGTCATTCCCGATCAAGTTGTAGAACCACTGGTGGGCGACCTCGTGAACGACAGTGCCCTCCAGGTAGGCGGAACCCGGCAACTCGCCAATCGCAGCTTGTGGGTCGAACATTCGATCGGTCAGTGCGATGACCCCTGGATACTCCATGCCCAGGGCCTGCATCGGTGTAGCGAAGAGTTCCAGCTCCGAATAAGGGTACGGCGAAAGCAGCCTCTCAAAAAAGCGCAAGGCATTCGCTGAGATCTCGGTTACCTGGTGGGCGGTATCAGACCAGTCAGGCTCAGCGTAGCTGATGATCCTGGTTCCCTCCACTATGCCCGAATCGCTGGCCAGGTCACGTGCCCCAGCCAGGTACATATCACGCGCCGGGCCGTTGGCAATGAGGATGACCTGTTCTGTACCCTGGATCGCACGCTGAAGCTGGCTCCCGGAGGAGAATAATATCAGGTCCTGGGGTACTCGTAACCTTAGCAAGTAGTAGCTGGCTGGCTGATGCGTGAGATCACCGAATGGCGGGGGAACTTCCAGGGACCAGCCAGAATCCGTCAAAGCCGGGATCATGGGGTGGAATTCTTGCAAGAGCAGGATGCCGTCATGATAACCAAAGAGACCGTAGTTGCCTTCCATCGTCTGCGGCAGCTTGAGGTCGAAGGCGAGTTTGAGAACCAGTGCCTGCCCGGGCGGCAGGGGCTTGGGCAGTGAAACCCCAAGTACGCTATCACCAGAGCTTATTGTGCTCTCGCAAGGTTGGTCATCGATCCGGATCTCCGAGACGGTTATTCGGCCTCCCGTGAGGTTCGGAAATAGACGCAGGTAGAGCGTTTCCAGCGGTCGAGGCAGCGGATTGTAGAAGCGAGCCGCCTGCCGACCGCTCAGGCTGAGCATGTCATCTGCCAGAACGATGTCAAGGTGATAAACGGTTGCGGAGTTGAGCGGGGCATTCCTGGTCGGTTCGTCCTCGGCCAGGCTTGCATCGAATATTTCGAAGTCATCCCAGGCGTGAGCGAATGGATCAGCAACCTCTGCTGCCAGGGGCGGCAGGTCGGGCTGGTCTGGCGATTTATTCTGAGCCCCAGTTAGCTGGCAGGCGCTTAGCGAGGCGGCAAGAATCAGTGACCATGCGTATGCCCGGATAGCCATTTTGCCTCCCCAGGTTGAATGCAAGCTTACTCAATTTGGCTACCTTATGTACGCATAAAGGGGGGGAATTGTTCAGGAGCTCCCGGGACGGCAGCTTGCGCTGGATGTGATCGGATCCTGGAACGATATCCGTTCAGTCATTCACTGTGCCCATGCTCACCGTTATTTGCTCTCAGCGTTGAACCCAGGCCTCGATCCCCTGGGACATCACGAGCAGCCAGAATCGGTTTCCGGCATCCTGGAAGGTGAGCGCCGCCTGCCAGAATTTTGCCGCAGCTGAAACCTTGTACAGTGCGTTGCCAGTGCTGCAGAAGGTTTCAACGTCATCCAAAGCCTCGGTCCATGAGTCGCCGCTTTTTAAAACAAGTTCATGGATTCGTTCGGCCTTTACCGGTACCTGGATAGAGTTAACACTGGCAACGATGTTCTTCATTACCCCGTTGTCGGCAGCCAGGCGGCCGTCACAGAGAACCTCATCGCTCCCGTCCTGCGAGGCTTCGAGGATCGCTCCATCGCGGTTGAGCAGTATGCCGGCATCGGACATCAGCGGCTGCATGGCATTTGCATAGATGATCAAGGCTTGCAGCTCGCTGCTCGAAGGGAGTTCGGCGGGTGTACTGACGAGCGGCAACGGCGTCGGTACGCTGGTATAGGTTGCCTGCGCAGGTCCGTTTCCACCCGTATCACCGGTCGCCGACCCCGCCCCACGGCCGCAGGCGAGCGTGACCGCTGCCAGGGCAAGAATAGCGAGGGCTATCTGCGATCTCTTCTTCATTGGCAGGAATGCTCCCTGTGATTGCTGTGTGAGTATCTTCGAAAGAAATACAACGCTGCACGCCTGGAAGTTGCGCCCGTCTACTCAGTTGCCAGCTTCACGGTCAGCGGGCTCAAGCATATCCCGGACCGCCATGGCGAGAAGATCCGATGTCAGTGGTTTTTGCAGCCAGGCGACACGCTCACGGTCGAGCAATTCGCGCGTATGACGGCCCAGAGGGTATCCCGTCATCAAGATCATCTTCAGGTGGGGATAATCCTGTTTGACGGCATAGTACAGATCACGCCCGCCCATGTTTGGCATTACCAGGTCGCTCAAGACCAGGTCGAGATGCTGGCCGGAATTTGTAATCGTACGTAGAGCCTCCTGGCCATCCGTCACGGCCAGTACGTGATAACCGAGGGATTCGAGGATCTCGGATACCGCCGCGCGCGTCGCTTCATCATCCTCGACGACCAGGATTGTCTCACCAGTTCCGTTGTACGAGGCGCGAGCATCTGGTGGAGCAGGCGCAGCTTCCATTTCCTGCACTGCCGGGAGATAGATTGTGAAGCGAGTTCCCTCGCCAACCACACTCTGTGCGTCGATAAAGCCATCGTGCTGCTTGATGATGCCATAGACCTGCGCCAGGCCGAGCCCCGTCCCCTGTCCAGCGGGTTTGGTGGTGAAGAATGGCTCAAAAATGTGAGGCATGACATCGTCCGAGATGCCCTCCCCGGTATCGACCACATCGATTCGGATCCATTGTTCAGCGTCCATTCCGGGAAACGGAGTGGAAGCCAGATCAATACGCTGCTGGGAGAGCTCAAACCGCAGCTGGCCGCCGTTCGGCATCGCATCGCGCGCATTCAGGGCCAGGTTTAGGATAACCTGCTGTATGCGGGTCGGATCGGCGTCAACGACGAACGTGGTGCGGGCATCCGTTTCGAAGGAGATCTGCACGCTTTCGGGAAGGGTTCTTGAGAGCAGGCTCTCGAGTTCCTCGAAAAACGGCACCAGGTCAATCGCATGCCGTTCCATCACCGAGCGCCGGCTGAAATCGAGGACCTGGGCGGTGAGATTGGCGCCGCGCTTTGCCTGGCTGAAGATCGTGTTCAGTCGTTCGCTCTCCTTCTCGGAGAGCGATGGATTGCTGAGCATCAACTCGGCGTAGAGCAGGATCGTTCCGAGAATGTTGTTAAAGTCATGGGCGATGCCAGCCGCGAGCTGACCGACGGCGGCTAATCGCGACTGCAGCTGCGCTCGTTCCTGCGCCAGGCGTGCTTCGGTCATGTTGCGAACGACGGCCAGCATCACGGTCTTGTTGCCTAACGTGCGAGTCCGGGCGGAAATTTCAACAGGAAGCGAGCTTCCATCGGATCGGCGATGGGTGCTTTCGACCACCAGTTCGGTCACCCCGGCCGCTTGCATTTCATCCGGCAGGATCGACGCTCGGCCGTCGAGCTCTAACTTGGAAAAGCTCAAGCCCAACAGCTGCTCCCGCTGGTAGGCGTACATTTCACAGGCGCGGGAGTTGGCATCCAGGATTTGGTGGTCAAGGCCCACAACCAGAATCGCATCCTGGACCCCTTCGAAGATCTCGCGATAATTTGCTTCGGATTGGCGCAGGGCTTCGTCCTGGGTCTTACGGCTGATAGCTGATGTAAGCGAGGAGGCGATCACCCTCATACGCGTCAGATCGGATTTCGAGAAAGGTTGACTGCGTCCCATGATCATCAGGCCAAGCGCCTGACCTTCTGAAACCAGTGGGACAAGGGTGATCGCCTGGAGCGGGATTCGGTTGAAAATATAAGGGACAAGCTTCGTGAGCAGTGCGGATCGAATAGCTTTCGGTATCTCACCGACCTCGACAATCTTCTGAATCAGCTGGTTGCACTCGTTCCCGTCGTTGAACACCAGGGGTTCTTTTGCGGTGAGTGCGCTTGCCAGCATGCTGCCTTCGTCACAGCGCAATCGGTGATGGAGCAATGGCTTGCCGATTACTCTGACGAGTTCTGATGATAATTCATCTGGGAATCCGATATTTTGAGCGTCAAGGTATCGACCATCTTCGGTCAGGAGATAGGTTGTGGCACCCATCGAGTTAAAAAGTCTCTTTGTCGAGTCAGACAGCAGCTCGAGGATCGACTTTAAATCCGCTCCACGGTTGATCGCATCGTTCAGCTCGTTGAGCAATTTCAGGTCGTCTGCCTGCTGCTGAATGCGTCGTTCGGAAATCCTGCGATCGGTGATATCCTGCTTGATGGCGATGAAATGGGTCATCTCGCCTTCAGGGCCCATAACCGGAGTGATGGTTTGACCCTCGTAGTAGACCGTCCCATCTTTTCGACGGTTGATCAAATCTCCCTGCCAGGTTTCCCCCGAAAGGATGGTGTTCCACAGGTCTTCATAGAAGGCGGGAGATTGCTCACCAGATTTCAAGATGCGTAAATTGCCCCCGACGACCTCGCTGCTCTCGTATCCGGTTAGTTGGACAAAGGCGTGATTGACCCATTCGATATTTCCCGCACGGTCAGTGATGACAATCGCATTGGCGGCGGATTCGAGCGCAGCAACGAGCAGCGAGATGCGGCCTTCCGCCTTGCGCCGCTCTTCCAGCTCACGCTGGATCTCGCCATAGAGGCGTGCGTGTTCGATCGAGGCGGCAATCTGGTCGACCAATGTCTCCATGACAATCGAATCGTGTTCATCGAAGGCATTCACCCGGTCGGATTGAATATCGAGCACGCCAAGAACTCGCCCGCCTACATGAATCGGAATTGCTAGCTCAGAGCGGCTGTTGACGACATCCGGGTAGCGGTTGATGTAGCGTGCGTCCTTTGAGACATCAGGGACGAGGATAGTTTCGTTCAACTCGACCGCTGCTCCGACGATGCCCTCGCCAAGTTCTAAATTGTGGTCCGGGGCGAAGAGGTTCACATACCTTCCGGCGCGGGCCCGCATCTGGAGATCGTTTTGCTCTGGATCCAGGATGAAAACTCCAACGTGGTGGTAATCGAAACTTGACTGGACCAACTCCACCGTACGGGTAAGAACGCTGTCCATATCCAGGACAGATGTGATCTTCTGGCTTATCTCGTTCAGCATGCGCAGTTCGGCTACGCGGCGTGCCTGAGCATCTTCGGCTCGCTTCCGATCGGTGACGTCGGTTACGATGCCAAGGATTGCAGTCTGACCCTCATAGTTGATCAAGCGGGTGGCATGGATGGCGTTCAGCCGTCGGCCTTCCTTAGTCAGCAAGACCGATTCGTAGGGCGCTATTTCCTGGCCCTGCCCGTGCAGTTTGAAACGAGCGGCTATCTCCTTGCGGGATTCAGGTACGATCAAATCCAAAAACTGGAAATCTGGCGAGCAGTACTCCTGGCGTGAGTAGCCCATGATTTCCTCACAGGCTTTATTGACGTAAACGATCTTTCCACCCTGATTGATGAAAATCATATTGGGCGATTTTTCGGCTAAATTACGAAACTTCTCCTCAGACTCGCGCAGCGCCTCCTCGGCCTGCTTGCGTTCAGTAATATCACGGCCAACACCCTGGAACTCGATAACCTTGCCATTCTCATCGCAGATTACGCGATCCCGCCATTGGAGCCAGAGGATCTCCCCATCCGGTTTCACAAGTTTATTTTCGGTTGTCACGATGGGCGATTCGGGAGTCAACCCACTGCGGATCTGGTCGAGATGATCAGCGTTCTCTGCCGTCATGAAATCTCGATGAGACTTCCCGATCATCTTTTCCGGGCGAGTGTTGTGCAGCCGGGCATAGGATTCATTTACGAAGGTGATCGTTCCGTCCGGGGCATAACGGTTGATGAACTCTGTCTGATCCTCAACAATCGCCCTATAGCGCGCATCAGAGGTAGCACTGCGCTGCTGATCTTCCGCTTCATCCAGGTCGCGTATCTGGTTCATCCTTTGATCTTTGCCGGGCCCTGCATCGCTTAGCCGATCGATCTCGGATGCTAGCCGATCCAGGAACTCCTGCCAGGCCATATCTGTAGGTGCCTCTTTTCGGTTGAGGCCGAATTGCTCGAGCTGTGTGGTCAGCCAATCTCTTTTCATCGATATGTACTCGCTTCGATCCGGCTACATTCGCCCCTAAAGGAGGATCTTCGATCCCGGATATGCAGGTGTGTAATAAAAACATTCCCCAAGCCGGGCGGAATGCTCATTTCACACCACCCGCGGCGTTGAAACCGGACCGGCTTTGCTCCAGATAGCGCTCGAGCATTTCGAAAGAATAGCGGCGGTGTCCGCCCGGGGTACGGAAGGGGTCGATCTGACCTTTCTGCTCCATGCGGTAGAGCGTGTTCAGGCTGATACGTAGATATTGAGCAGCTTCGCGCGCCGTTAGAAGATGCGAACTTGAACGGTCCATTCCGATATTTACTCTTCTTCTAAAATCTGACCTTTCCTTACCATTTCAACAACAGCATACGAATCAGCTTTGGCGTTGTTTGGTGGGGTTTGGTAAGGATTGGGTAAGTTTGATTGAACTTTGGCTGTTTCAGCATAGCTCGAATTCTCGCAGGCGCGTTGAATCCGTAAGCTCAATGTAAGGTGTCAGCTTGGAGGCGTCTCGATCGGGGTCAGGTGGTAGAATTCGCGCCTATGTCGGATCCATTCGAACACCAGATTGACGGGTGGAATGGCTTGATCCAGTCCCCTGGATTGGATGAAACACAGCCAATCGTATCCAGACGGCCGCGCCGAAGGCGTGCGGGGTTCCGCAGATTGATCGTCCTGGGATTCCTGCTCGGGGTGCTGATCTATGCAGGGTTGACCTGGCCGTCCCGTTTCAACCTGCTCATCCTGGGAATTGATCGTACCCCGCCCGGCACTGCTCTCGGCCGCAGCGATACCATGATCTTGTCAACTTTCCTTCCCGGCAAACCCTATGTCGGTGTGCTATCCATCCCGCGCGATCTGTGGGTGTCCATTCCCGGTTATGGGATGAACAGGATTAACGCCGCGCACTTCTTCGCCGAAAACGACCAGCAAGGGTCAGGGCCACCCCTGGCGGAGGAGACTGTGCGAACGAACTTCGGTGTCGCGGTGGATGCCTACGTACGGATTCAGTTTGACGGTTTGCGGAAATTCGTAGACTCGCTCGGAGGAGTACCGATCGAGCTCGAGGTTGCCGTCGGAGTGCTGACCCCAGGTGAGCACTTGCTGAACGGGGAAATGGCATTAGCCTTTCTTCGCAGTCGTGAGGGGAGCGATGATTTCTTCCGTATGCAGCATGGACAGCAGTTCATCCGTGCTGTCCTGGAGCGCCTGCGCCAACCAGCGGTATGGCCGCGCATTCCTCTGGCTCTGGTAGAACTGATCGGATCGCTGGATAGCGATGTGCCGCTCTGGCAATGGCCTCGTCTTGGGTTTGCGCTTCTGCGTGTCGGTGCAAATGGCCTTGACGGCCGCATCATCAATCGCACGATGGCAACCGGATTTGTGACCGAGGGTGGAGCCCAGGTGCTCGCTCCTGCCTGGGACCAGATCAATCCTGTTTTGTTGGAGATGTTCGGTCAGTAAAGGTCCGATAAAGCCCGACCTATGTTCACAATTCTTGACCCTGGCTTCAGTGGGAGTATGGTCTCAGCGAGAAGCCAGTTCACCCAGGAAGTCGAGTGTAGCCTGCACAACCTGCCGCTGTTGCTCTTCACGGGAGATCGTAGCTTGCATATCACCGGCCTGGATTCCGTAGTCTCCAAATTGTGCGTGATTTCCCCCTTCGATTTCGAGGTAGGTCGCCTCCTTGGGGAGGCGCGGTTTTGCTGCAAGTACTTTCTCAGGTGTCGATAACCCATCCCGTGAGCCGTAAATGGAAAGAACAGGCAGGTCTGAAGCGGAGAGATCATCGCTTTCAGCTGAGTAGGCTCCCCAGAGCACCAGACCGGCGAGGTCAGAAGGGTGTTCAGCGGCGAAATGCGCTGCCATCGCGCCCCCGAGCGAATGTCCGCCCAGAGCCCAGTGTTTAATCTCAGGGAAGGCTGCCTGGACCTGGAGGGCGCGTTCAGAACCGAGCACGGCGAGATTTAACGGCATCGGTACGATCACGACCAGGAAATGCCCCTCTGCAATCTCTCTTGCCAGTGGCGCATAGGCCGCTGGTTCAACCCTGCCTCCCGGGTACAGGATCAGACCGATTTCAAGATACCCATCCAGCGGTCTGAAGACGAGCCACTCATCCTCTTCGACATGCACGTATTGATCGGATTGAAGCGCGGCCTGAGCCGAATCCAAAGCTCCCGCCGGGGTTTCAGACCAGACCAAAAAGCCGGCCACGAGCAGCAGCAGGAGTGCTGCCAGGATAAAAAGGGTGGTTCGCAGGCGTCGGAATTTCATGGATGCTCCTTGCGCGAAATAGCAGGGTCAAGTTATCGAGTTAAAGCTGTACCGGGAAGTATACCGTCCTGCTTAAAAAGATCTCTCTTGCATTCCACTTGTGCTTGCTGGACAATGCATCGTAACGAATGAACCATCTTCACGATCCTATATTCGGAGGCTCCCCCAAATGAGAGTTCATCGATCGCTTATTTTCGGCCATGTTCTCTTCGCTCTCGCCCTGAGTGCATGCTCCACGGCGGGAGTTGCTACGCTTGAAATAACAACTACTTCAGATGCCGTGTCACCGACAACCGTCAGCTTTGAGCTGACCCCTACGGAACCAGCTCAATCCCCCGAACCCACTTCAACCCCCGCACGCCGGTTAATCGGCAGTGGAAACATCGGCCAGCTGCAGCCCTTCCGTGCTTTCACAATGGAAGCTGCGATACGCGCAGTTGAGTTTTCTCCCGATGGATCCCTGCTCGCATCCGCCTCCGGTGATAGCGATAGCTATGAAGTCGCGCTGTGGGATGTGGAAAGTGGACAGCTGGTGCGAAAGCTCACAGGCCATACCGCGATTGTCTGGGATGTGACATTTTCTCCGGATGGCCAATACCTGGCTTCCAGCTCCAAGGATCAGACGGTACGTGTGTGGCAGGTTGCTGATGGTGCCCAGGTGCACGTATTTAATGCACCGGGCGAGGTGACGAGCGTTGCGTTTACACCGGACGGCCGGTACCTCGCATACGGGGGAGTGGATAGTTGGCCGGTTGCCGCTGTGTGGTTGGTTGAAACGGGAACTTGGAACCAGGTCCTCCAGGTCGAGGAAGGTTGGAATATCCCGGCGATCCTCTTCACACCTGATAGTCTGCTCATGATTGCTGGCGGGATCTCGCGCAATGTTCGCGCCTGGTATGTCCCGCAGGGAGACCAGGTCTACATCATCTATTTCCCGGGCCAGGTGTACGACCTGGCGCTGTCACCTGACTCACGGACTCTGGCGGCGGCACCCTGTACCGAGTCCTCGGCTAACATCTGCCAGAATGTCGAACTCTGGCTGCGAGATGCCGGCAGCGGTGCGATCCAGGCTCGAATCTTCGCCGGTACGAGTCCAATTCAGGCACTGCAGTACAGCCCCGACGGTGGATTGCTGCTTACCGGCAGCCAGGATGGGGTGCTGAAGGCCTGGTCCATGCCGGGAGCGGAGATCCTGGTGACCCTGCCGCTGCACCCGGGCACGATCGAGGATCTGGCATTCTCGCCGGGAGGTGACCTGCTTGCGACCGCTGGTTCCGATGGAACGGTCCGCGTCTGGCGGGCACCTTAACAAGTGAGGATCGAACGGGCAAGACGATGAAGGATTGCTTCCTGATCTTGAATCCGGCAGCCGGGTCGGGCAATGGGCTTCGCAAGCGTGCGGCCATTGAACAGGGATTGGTTTCTCGGGGCATACCCTATCGGCTTGTAATGAGTGAACAGCGCGGCCAGGCAATCGAGTTAGCCAGGCAGGCGGTCGAGCAAGGCTGGGAGAGAGTTATCGCGGCCGGCGGCGATGGTACTGTGAATGAGGTCATCAACGGTTTGATGGACGCCAGCCAGACTGCCGGATCCTCTCCAGTGTTAGGCGTAATTCCTGTCGGACGCGGGAACGATTTCTGTCACGCTGTCGGCATTCCTGGTGATTTCGAACAGGCACTGCATACGCTGCTGTCCACCACCATTCGCACGATCGATCTCGGCCAGGTGAAAGGCGGGCTCTTTCCAAGCGGACGATATTTTGGCAACTGCGTCGGGGTCGGGTTTGATGCGGTTGGAACGATCGAAGCCGCCAGGCTTCCCCGCCTGGGGGGCTTTCTGAGCTTCTTCCTTGCAGTCCTGAAGACTATCGTTGTATATCATCGTGGGCCCCAGGTGCGCCTGGTCTTTGACGGTGAAGAACTGACCCTGCCGGTGCTGATGGTCTCGATCATGAATGGGCAGCGCCTGGGCGGCGGGTTCTGGATGGCGCCCGATTCTCAAATCGATGATGGATGCTTTGATCTGTGTATTGTCCGCCAGGTCTCGCGCGGTCGGATCCTATCACTGATCCCGCATTTCATGCGCGGGACACAGGGATCTCAGCCCGAAGTGAAGACAGCACGTGCTGCAAAGCTGTTGATCGAAGCTGTCCAGGGGGTTCTCCCGGCACAGACCGACGGCGAGATTATTTGTATTGAGGGGACGGAACTGGAAGTTGAGATCTTGCCGGCCGCGCTGCAGGTGCTCGTCCCACGAGAGGGTGGCTGATCATGTCGCATTGGATTGTGGTGCGCGTTCTAAAACTCCTGACCTCTATCCTTTGTCGGATCGACGCGGCGGAGCTGCACAAGGTACCGGCCCATGGTCCACTGATCATGATTACCAACCACGTCAACATCCTGGAGATACCGGTTCTCTATACCCGGCTCCAGCCTCGCCCAATATCCGGTTTTTTCGCCTCCTATCGATTAAAAAGCCGCTGGATGACATGGCTGCTGAATACCCTGGGAGGAATCCCGGTTCACCGCGGTCAACCGGACCGGATGGCGCTTGCCCTTGCAGCGGAACGGATACGAGAGGGCGATATTTTTGCACTGGCACCGGAAGGCACCCGCAGCGGGGATGGCCGCCTGCAGAAAGGGCGGGCCGGGGTAGTGTTGCTGGCGCTTGAAACCAGGGTACCGATCCTCCCGGTGGCGCTCTGGGGAAGTGAGCATTGGCTGCGCAATCTGCGGAGACTGAGGCGTACTCCATTCCATGTGGCGGTGGGCAAGCCATTCATCATCGAGATGGAAGGAAAAACACCAGATCGCGCAATACGCCAGCAGGTTGTCGATGAACTCATGCTGCAGCTGGCGAAGTTGATGCCGGAGGCTTACCGTGGTGTTTACGCCGGGAGGGCAGAAGAACCACACTTCCTCCATTTCCTTGAGGGGGAGGCATGACCGATTCAACGGGAACAGGAACACCTATTGTTGGGTATCTGCCCTGGTTGCCGTGATTCCAGCTGCTCGAGAAGTCCCGGAGTTGTTTGCACTCCCGAACAGGAAGAGGGATGCAGGATGGCGAGAAATGAGCTGCCAATCACCTTCGGTTTGGCAAGCGTGGTGATGGTTGCCCGCCTCGAAGCCCACGCCCGGTGAGGTCGACGATCCATCCAGACTCGATGAAGTCAAACTCGTCACAACACAACCATGACCAGAAATAGGCCTACCAGCAGAATAAATCCGCTGCTGGTGAGGTCACTTTGAAGTGAGGAAATCGTAAAGGATTGGACGCCTGAGGGGATTGGCCGGCAAGTTCAGGACGAGATAACTTCCAGATTCCCCATCTCGTTGACATTGACCCCATCGACGGGGCAAACCCAGGTATCTTCCAAGTCAAAGCAGGGTATCCAGCTGCCAGCTTCACCGTTTAGGCGAATATTCACCTGATTAAAGCCTGCAGGCAATTCGCTCCCCAATTGAAGCCAGACCTGATTGATTTGTGACGGGTCCTGCGGGGAAAGTCGATAATGTACCCCCGCCACGTCAGGATGAAGGAGGGCGGCTTTCGAAGAAGCGCTGGCAGTTGTCAGGCTGAAGGAATTATTCAGGAGCGGGAGCACGCTGCCAGCGAGCAATCCAATCGAAACCATCAGAAGACCGTCGCGGGTCTTTTTCGTGATCTGTGAAAATGCTTTCTGGTACCGGTACTGTGGTGAAAACATGTTGAGCTCCCGTTATGCTTAACGTCCCTGAATTTATGAAAGAACTAACCTAAGCATATTCGCTATCTCGGTTGTGCACATCGGGTACGTGGTCGATTTCGTTTCTACCTGAAGATGGAAAATAAAAATCCCCCTTTCGGGGGAGATCACCCGTCCTTCGGACGATTAGGCTGCTATAGGGATAACTATCCCGGGCGGATGATTCCCATTTCGAAGGCCTTCGCCACAGCTTCCACGCGGTTGCCAGCATCGAGTTTTGAGAGGATGTTGCTTACATGTGTCTTGACAGTCGATTTGGCGATGAAAAGCTGCGAGGCGATTTCGAGATTCGTTCGTCCTTGTCCCATTAACGCCAATACGTCCAGTTCCCGCTTGGATAAGCCCGATTCTGGCATGAAGGGGCGAGTAGGTTGTTCATCGAACCTGATGTTATCTTCACGTGAGGGAGAGGGTTGGTTGGCAAGCACGTCATGTCGTTTCAATCGTCCAATCACGGCCGCGATCAAGTCGTCGGCCTCGATCGGCTTCATCAAGTAGTCGTCGATGCCCAGCTCTTTGGCGAAGCGGATATCTTCACCTTCACCTTTGGCGCTGAGGAAGATGAAGGGTATCCAGGTCCAGGCTGGGTTGCTGCGAACGCGCTGGAAGAATTGGTATCCGTTCATGTTAGGCATCATGATGTCGGCCAGGATTAAATCTGGCTGGTCTGATTCCAATAACCTGAGGGCTTCCAATCCATCGCAAGCGGTCAACGTGAGGAATCCCTGCAGCTGCAAGATGTCAGCCAGGCTGTCTCGAATGACATCTTCATCTTCGACGATCAGGATGGTATGGTCAGGCATGTCCCTCTACTTTCGAGAGCGGCTCTTGCTCCAGGTCTGCAGGTGCACTGGGGAACCAGAGCGTGAAGACTGCGCCAGGTTCGCCTCCGGATTTGCTAGTCGCATCAATCCGGCCTCCGTGTTCGTGCATGATCTGGTTTGCAATCGCCAGGCCAAGTCCGGTACCCGGCGCTCCGGAGGTACGACCGGTCTGGCCCCGGTAAAAACGGTCGAAGATATTGGGCATATCTTCATCCGATATTCCCAGGCCGTTATCGCTGACTTCGATACCAACCCAATCCACCTCAGCGACAGTACTCACCACGATCCTGCCGCCGGCTGGAGTGTAGTTTAATGCATTTGTCAGCAGCACGCTCAGCGCCTGGCCGATCAGTCCCCGATCACCGTACACGAGGGCATGCTCAGCACCTGGCTCGAAGAAGAGCGAGAGCTGGTTTTCGTTGGCAATGACCATTCGATCGCTCGCGTATTCCTGCGCAATCTGGTCTAACTCGAGAATCTGGGCTTTGAGTCCAGCCTTTCCCTGTTCGAGTCTGGATAATCTTAATAAATCTTCGATCAGCATGTATAAGCGGTCGATTTCACGCTCAAGCCGGTCAAGATAAACGGCGCCGTTTTTCGGATTCATCTTAAGCAGTGAGTGGTTCAGCTTCAGGCCGGTGATCGGCGTGCGAAGCTCATGCGAAACATTTGAGACGAAGGCATCCTTCATCCGTTCGACCTTCTTTAGCTCGGTGATATCACGAATCGAGCAGACTACCCCTGTCACCACCCCGTCGCGCTCGATCGGCGCAAGCGCGAGATCGATATCGAACTCGCTCCCGTCTTTCCTCGCCCCGACGCTTTCGAAGCGGAAGGTGGCCATTCCTTCGACCGCTTGCTCGAGCTGCGTATTGCAGCCTTCCATCCTCCTGGAGGCTATCAACAGACAGAGTGACTGGCCCAGGACCTCTTCGTTTGTGAAATCGAAGAGCTGGGAAAAAGCATGATTGCACAGTTCGATCGTCCCGTTGGGGGTAAGAAGCAGCACCGCGTCCGGGCTGTTGGCCAGGATGGTCTGAACGCGATCCCGCGAGTCGCGCAATTCTTCCGTCGCCTCGAGCACTGCCTGCTCCAGGAATGTGCTGTGGCGTTCGAGTTCCTGATATAGCGTGGCATTCTCGATCGCGACAGCGGCCTGGTTTGCAAAAGCTTCAAGCGGTTCAAGATGCTGGTACCTGAAAAACGCCGGCTGGTCGCTATCTAGGTTGACAAATCCGATCACTGTATCTTCTACGACGATCGGAGCACACAGATAGGAGGCAAGCCAATCCATTCCCTCGATTGGAATCCAACCCTTGTAGCTGGTTACATCGGGAATAATGCTGGGCTCGCGCGATTGCAGCATGTCGAGAAAATGTTCGACATTTTGAATGTCGAACGTGATGGAGCTAATTTGCTCCTTGCTTATTCCGAATTTTTCATAACCTCGTGAGGCGATTATTTCCAGCGTATGGCCATCAGGGTTCAAGGTCATGATATTGGCGCAGTCGTGGGGGACAACTCGTACCAGGCTCTGCAGGATTCGATCGAGGACTTGATCGAAGTCAAGCGTACTGTTGACTGCCATAGCGGAATCACGCAGTGCTTCAGCCAGATTGCGCTGTTGATTCGCAAGGCTGTATAGACGAGCGTTCTCGATTGCAGTTGCCAGCAGGTCGGCGATTGTCATCAAGAGCCGCTCATCGTCCTCAGTGAAGAAGCCGATCCTCTTCGATTCGGCATTGATGACGCCCAGCACTTTCCCGCCGGAGATGAGCGGTACACAGAGTTCGGAGCGGATTTCTGGTGTTGAGAGGATAAAACTCAAATCTTCATGAATGTTGGCGACTCGGAATGGCCGTCTTTCAAGGGCGACGTGACCTGTAATTCCCTTTCCGATTGGAATGAGATCCTCGAAGTTGTATTCCGGGAGACCGTGATAGGAGGGATGAACACGCAGTGCGTTGACCGACTCGTCCAGCAGGAGAACTCCGACGTGATCAGGGAAGAACGATTCGGCGATAATGCGGGTGCATTGTTCGATCACTCGATATTCGTCTAGTGATTCTGCCGCCGCATTGGCGACCCGCTGCAGGGTGACCAGCTCCTCCAGCTGGCGGTTGAGCTCATTTTCCGCCAGGCGGCGATCGGTGACGTCCGACATGACAGCCAGCGAGCCCTGGAATTCGCCCTCGCCCGTGAAGAGGGGTGCAACAGAGACCTGCATCAGCACTTCAACGCCATCGGCGCGCCTCATCGTAATTTCATATTGATTTCGCTGGCCCACTCTCCGTTGGTTTTTCGTTTGCTCGGCGAGAAATGAATAAGTCTCCTCGGATACCAGCATCCTCACGGATTTACCGATGAGGTCTTCGGACGCGTATCCGAGCATCTGGGAGAAGGTTGGATTTACGAAAGTAAATACTTCTTCTGGATCTGTGATTCCAATCCCGATGAAGGCGCTTTCAGCCACAGCCCGGTACTGCTCCTCGCGCAGCCTCAAGTTCTCCTGCATCAGCACACGCTCGGTGATGTCTCGCTGAGCAGCGAGGAAACCCAGCAGTTCGTCCTGTTCATTAACAATCGGGTTGACAGAAGACTCAATCGTCAGCAGGCGCCCATCACGTGTCCTGTTTACCATCTCCATGCGCACACTTTGGCGATCCAGGATCTTCTGCCAGAACTCGTGGAAGAAGCCCTCCGACATCTGACCGGACTTGATAATGCGGGGGGTTTCGAGGCCGATGACATCTTCTGGCTGATATCCGTACGTATTTGTAAATTCAGGATTCACATACGTGAAGACACCTTGCGGGTCGGTCATAAAAATGACTTCGCCCGATGCCTCAACGGCCTTATTCAGTCGAATCAGGGCTTCCTTGGTTAGCCGGCTCTCCGTTACATCGGTTATAACTCCCAGGATCGCGGCCTGGCCGCCGACGTTGATCAAACGCGTGGAATGGATTGCCTGGAGTACTTTGCCGGAACGCGTAATTAGCTTTGATTCATACGGCGGCACTTCTTCGCTGGATTGGTGCCGCTCAAATCGGGCACGTATTTCAGGCTGAGATTCAGGGGGAATTAATTGCATGAATGAAAAGTCAGGCGAGTAGAACTCTTCCTTGGTGTAGCCCATTTCTTCAACACAGGCTTCATTGACGTAGATGATTCGGCCGCCCTGGTTGATGAAAATCATGTTGGGTGATTTTTCGGCCAGGTTGCGAAATTTCTCCTCTGATTCTTGCAGTTCTCGTTCGGCATGCTTGGACTGGGTGATATCCCGTCCGACCCCCAGGTATTCGATCGGGTTGCCATTAGCGTCCAGGATCAGACGGTCATGCCATTCCAGCCAAACCTCCTCGCCGGGCACATGCTGGATCCGGTGTTCACTTTTTACGAGGGGGTTTTCGGGTGTCAAACGTGAAAGGATCTCCTTCAGCGTTGACCAGGCCTCGGGTGGCATGAATTTTGATAAGTGCTTTCCGATCATTTCCTCAGGAGTGTGATTGTAGAAGCGGGCATATGCGTCATTGACATAAATGATGGTGCCATCCACGGCATGGCGATTGATCAGCTCGGTTTGATCTTCGACGATGGCGCGATAGCGAGCCTCGCTCTGTTGGAGCGCATCCAGCGCTGACATCCGTTCTTCGATCGCACTTTTTTCGCCTGCATCGGCTTTGCGCAGATCCCGGACCGCAAGATAAAGAGTCGTCAGGGCTACAACCATAAAGGAAATATTCGAAACGAAGAAGGCGAGAATCGCTGGTTGGATTTCGATCGACGCGAGCAGATGGGCCTGTTCGAGCAGAACCAGGACCGCACCCCCGAGGATGCTTGCAGCAGCAATGATAGTTCCTGCCCGAAATCCAAGCAGAAGTCCGGTTAGCAAAACCAGAATCGTGAGGGCGGCATAGGCTGGTGAGCGCACCCCGCCATAGGAAAAGGTTTGAGAATACGTTGCGGTGAAGAGGCCGATGATCAGGACCAGGCTTTGTCGCCGGCTTCGCTCCGGTTGGACTCGAGTGCGGATAACGAAGAGGAAAGGGAAGATCAGCAGGAGTGGCGCGATGCGGACTATCGAAGCCGGTTCAGCGATCACCATTGCTCCGAACTGAAATGCTAGCGCGACTTCCAGGCTCAGCAAGATGGAGTAGAGAATTCTCGCCCGCCGAATCTGCTGGGGGTCACCTGTGTAATTGGGCGCAGAGTAGTATCCGCGAATTGAATCTACGACGCTTTTTACCATTCCTTACCTTCGCAAACCTTTCTCAGCATATTCGAGATCTACCTCAGAACCAATCCCTATTTGCTCCCATGCTGTTTTTTAGCTATTCGGTCTCTCTTGCACCGGGCGGGCAGCAGGACCGGGCAGGAAGAAATTACGATAGGCGATGAGTGCAATCGCAACGTAGGCCAGTGTTTTCGGGATCATCAACATTCCTACGGCCGGTGCGCGGGCGACGAACAGAATCACCGGGGCATAGAACGCGAAGGAAGTTAGAATCATCCACCCAATCCATTGGAACGGGCGGTCTTTCACGCGGATTGAATCGCGCAGGATCAGACTTGCGATCCCGAGCCCCTGAATCACAAGTGGAGCATTCCGTATCCAGCTCCAGGGCAGGGGTGCGATGACCCGGTTCCATTCATTCTGCGGAAAGAGCATCAGGATCAGGCGCAGAAGCCCCATTGCCAATAAGAACCACTGAAAGAGGCCCAATTCGCGCTGGAAGCGTTCGGACCAGATGTAGATCATGAGCATATAGAAGAGCGTCACGGTGAACGCGGTCGAGAACGCACCGGCGCCGACAAGTCCCAGGTTGAAACCCAGGACGTGGATCTCCAGTTTCAATCCTCCCAGCGCATATGCGAGCACTCGAAAGCCGACATGAGCCGTATCGCCAAGTGCCAGGAGCGTGAAAGCCCAAATGAAGTAGCGCGCCATTCGCACCATCGAAGATGGCAGATGCCTTTGCCGGGCTTGCATCAGGGCGACCAGGATCCAGATCGTGACCAGGTAGCCTATGTTGAACCCGATCTCCAGCCACATTTACATGCTGTCGCTCATGATCCCTCGTTTCCCTTTATCGATATTCACGGATTGTAGCGGCGGGATTAAATGGCGCAAACCGCCGTGATGCGCTCGGGAATAGTTGCTCGAGCGAGGCGGTTTGCCATACGAGAGTAGCACGCTTATGTGCGACTTGCTGTTCTGCTTGCCTTCGTAAAACCGACGGGTGCCTTAAAATTCGGCTCTTATATTTTACGATTACCGGGCTGAAACCGGTTCGAATGCCAGGGAGCGGCCGGGTGCCAACGCGGCATCAATCGTCCCGAGCAGCTGCGGGATCGAGAAGGGTTTTGAAACGAATGCATCCGCACCGGCACAGCGAGCAGCCTCAACCTCTTCCGGCATGACACGGGCACTGACCACAATTGTCGGTATCGTTTCAGTCCACCAGAGCGAACGGATTCGTCGTATTAGCCAGAGACCGTCGACTTCCGGCATCATGACATCGGTCAAGATCAGGTCGATCGGCATCATCTCAAGGATTTTCAAAGCCTCCTCGACACAATGGGCCAGGTGAACATGAAAGCCCTGTGTCTGCAGAATTTCGCGCATTATCTCGCAAAAGACCGTATCGTCATCGACCACCAGGACATTGCTGTGGGATTGCGTGAATGACAGCATGCACAACTCCCCTCCACCAAGGTGAAGGGTATTGTGCAAGCGGCGTGCCAACTTACAGCGGGTTGGCGTTTTTCAGTTCTTTGAGGAGTCCTGCGCCGAATCCCTTTTAGGGAGCAGCGATAATGGGTTCGATCAGGGACCAGGTCGCCCCGCCATCGGCAGTTCGGACGAGAGCAACTTCGGTCCCACTACGCGCGATCGCCCAGCCATGCTCGGCATCAAGAAAATTGAAATCTCCTTCCCAGATGACGGACTTGCGCGGCTGCCACGTTTGGCCTCCATCTTCAGACCAGAAGATGTCCTTACCAAGAGCCCAGCCATGCTGGCGGTCGAGAAAATAGGCTGCCGTTGCCGGAAATGCTTCGATATCCCAGTTCTGGCCTCCGTCGTCCGTCGAGTAAAGATAAGATTCCAGGATCTTTTCCCCCTCACCTTGGCAGCGGACGAGCAGTAGGCCTTCCTCGGAAGAAAATGGGTGCGGATCGACTGCCTCGCAGTAAAGCACACCTGCCTCCCCGCTGGTCATAGGTGGGGTGGGTAGGCTGACCTCATCCCAGGTCCGGCCTGCATCGAGCGTCACTTCGAGCAGTGCACCCTCATCGACCAGAAACGGACAGGCACCGGTCATCCATCCATATTGGGCATCGAACAAAATGAGCTTATTCCGCTGGCAGGTATCGACTGTGTCCTGAGGCTCCAGCACCGTGGTGTAATTCTGTCCTCCGTCGGAGGAGGCCAGCAGAGCGTACGCGTGATTGCCCATGCCGACGAAGTAGCGTATCAAGAGCAAACCATTACCATCTTCGACGAAATCGATCAGCGGAGGGGCTTCAGCCAGATCCGCAAATAGGCGAATGCCGGCGCTCTGCCAGGATGAACCCCAATCATTGGTAACCCATAGGCTGAGCACCAGTGGAGCGCGCGTTGGGTCCGAATACCAGTAAGTAACCTGGGCTTTGCCGCCGGCTTGAAAAAATGCGCTGGCTTGCTTCGGATCGGCCCCTGCACCTGAGTTGGGCTCGGGCGGTGTAATATCGACCCAGCTCTTACCTCCGTCGACCGTTCGCAGGATATGCTGGTCCGTATTCGGAAGTCCCCCGACAGCCCAACCATGGTCCAGATCTGACATTGAGATCTCTTCGAACTCGATCATGGATCCGGGTGGTAGAGAGGTAATTGGCACCGCATCCGGCACGGGTCCAAAGCGACCGCACGGGCCGTTGAAATTTGCCGCGGCAGCTGGAATCCAACCCGGCCTCGACAGCCCCATGCTGCTCACTGCCAGGTCTAGTTCGAGCCAATCGTCCGGGGTCCGGCTGACCACGCTGGCGTAAGCATTGACCTGCAATGACCCGACAACTGGCGCAGACTCACTCGCTGCGCTGAATATCGGTTCCTCTCCCATCGCCATCGTGAAGCAGACGTTCGCTGGAAGCGAGGGCAACGTTGGCAGGGTTTCACAATCGCCCTGCAGCGAGCCGCTGCTGGGCGGCAGCCAACGCAGCCGGAACAGGCCGGTGTTGCCAGCCTGCGCGACGCCGGGATCGAACCCGATCCAGCCGTCCTGTGTCAACCCGCTCACCTGCAGTGGGTTATCATCCGGAACCTGCCCGAAGATCTCGGCCTGAGTACTGGGGCGTTTATAGGCTGTGAGCCCGCCGGCTGAGCCAACAAGGCACGGCTCGCGGTGTGTAGCTCCGGTTTTTGGAGTCTCGCTGGCAGGTAGAGAGGTCTCAATCAACCCTGGTTCCGTCGGGGTCGCTCCGGATGAAGCGGGAGTGGTCGCGGGTTGGGAAGTGCATGCACCCAGGACGAACGCCAAGCTTACCGCAATCAAACTGGTTCGTTTCGCCATCCCGCTCTCCTCTCCAGACGAAGTCCCCGGCAAGAATACTACACCCGACAGTCTTGTGCTGACTCTGCAAGACCAACTACATGGGGAACATGTTGGGTTGAAATGGAGGGAGAGGTCCTGGTATTGGCTCGAGGAAGGTATCGAACATAAATCCCCCTACCTGTCCGGGAGCGGGAGGTAGGGGGATCAGCAGGGTGAATCCCATGAGTATTCTTCAGTTAATTGCCTTGTGCCAAACAAGTCTCATGTCGGATGCGGCTTTTTCGTGCGCCACCATGCTTTTCTATTGGCTGGTGGATCATCCTAATGCTGGGTGGTCGAATTGAAGCCCCGGTTTGGGGTCGCAAACCATTCGGCCGGCAGCTTGAACCCGGCCGCCTTCAGGCGGCCTTCGAACATCGGACGCATGCCGGTTGAGACCAGGCTTCCCTGGATCATTCCGTTTTCGTCCACCCCGGCTTCCTCGAAGCGGAAGAGTTCAGTCATGACGATCGTCTCGCCTTCCATGCCCATCACTTCCGAAATCGAGGTCACCTTGCGGCTGCCATCCCGCAGGCGCGACTGCTGCACGATGAGATCGACAGCAGAGGCAATCTGCTCACGAACAACCTTCAATGGCAGATCAAATCCCGCCAGCAGTACGAGCGTTTCCAGCCGCGAGGCAGCGTCACGCGGCGAGTTGGCATGCACGGTGGTCAGTGATCCGTCGTGACCGGTGTTCATCGCCTGCAGCATGTCGAGTGCCTCACCGCCGCGAACCTCGCCAACGATGATTCGGTCTGGCCGCATGCGCAGTGAATTCCGCACCAGGCTGCGGATCCCGACCTCACCCTTACCATCGGCGTTGGCCGGTTTGGCCTCGAGCCGGAAGACGTGCTCCTGATGAAGCTGAAGCTCGGCAGCATCTTCGATCGTCACGATCCGCTCACCTTCGGGAATGTACCCGGTCAGGATGTTCAGCAACGTCGTCTTACCGGATCCCGTTCCACCCGAGACAACCGCGTTCAGACGAGCGATGACACACGCCTCCAGGAATCCGGCGCCGTGCTCGGAGATCGATCCAAGCTGGATCAAATCATCGATGTTCATCCGTTCACGTGCGAATTTGCGGATCGTGATGCCGGGTCCATCGAGTGCGACCGGAGGGATGACCGCGTTTACACGTGAACCATCCGGCAGCCGGGCATCGACCATTGGCTGTTCCGTGTCGATTCGCCGGCCGATGGGGGTGATGATGCGGTCGATCAAGTGCAGAATTTCATCGGTCGATAATCGGATCGAGCTCTTCTCGATCATCCCGCGCCGCTCGACGTAAATCTGGTCCGGTCCATTGATCATAATTTCGGTGATGTCCGGGTCATCCAACAGGCGCTGAATTGAGCCGAATCCCAGCACATCCGACATCACCTCTGTCAGCAGTTCACGCTTGAGCGATTCGGGCAGGTTGACCTTGGCATGCTGGTAGGCTTTTTCGAGCAGAGCTTGTAACTTCGCCTCGTTCGGTGGTCCGTCGCCATTGAAACTGCGTTTAACTTGCTCCTTCAACCACTCCCGGAGCTGATCCAACGCACCGGCTGGGATCGATCTCGTGGTCTCAATTGTTGCCATGAAGCTGCCTCGTGCTTTCTTCCAGGGGCTGGATCCAGAGGATATGTTCGATGTTTAGCGCCATGAAATCGAGTGGATCGGGATTGTCCTGTCCAAGAAAGCTGACTTCGGTCACGGCGAGGAAGCCTGTACCTTTCTCGAGGTCATCGAGCAAGCGATGCCCTGGATGAAGGTGGATTGTGCCTTCGAGCTGGCAGGTCGGAATCTGGATGACAGCACGAACAGGGTTCTTTTTAATGACGTCGGTAAAGTACTTCCCTTTTCGGTCAAGCCGCAATGTCATTTTCACCTCGCTGGTGCTATAGCCGCCCATGATGGGAGTCATAGCAAACGATCACATAAGAAACGACAGGTACTCCCCCTATTGGTTCATGCAGTAATTGGTTTCAGCGAATACCGGAGTGGAGACGGTGGAAGTCCCGGGCTCATCAATACAATCTGCATTCTAGACTGATATAAAGCCCGGCGACCTTCCGGTCAGCTTACAATGCGTTTCGCCTGAAAATCAGAGGAAATGGGAAAGCAACGTATGGGGCGAAGAGGATCAAGTGCTGGGTTGGAATTCCGTTATAACCTGAGCTAGCCCTTGCTTGCAGCTTGCTCAGCGCGCATATGCGATGTAAAGGTCGGCTTCGACCAATTCACCATCGATCAGGTAGTGATGTACGAAGTACAGATTTCCGGCAGCGTCAAGGGTCGGCTCGCCGGCGAATTGTGAAACGATCAGCTCGGGTGGTCCCCAATCTCCATCAGTCAAATTCGAACGGTAGACCGCGGGAGTGCCTTGATAAGTGCGGGTGAACCACAATTCCTGACCAGAGGATGAGATAAAGGGCCAACCTTCATCCCCGGGCGTATTGAGCGAGGCCAGGTTGACCGGCGTCGACCAGGTCTCGCCTTCACGGTGGCTAACCCATAGATCCACCCCGCCGGTACCTCCCGGTGCGTTCGAGTGAAAGAATAGATCGCGGCCATCGGGTGAGATGTGCATCTCGCCAATCTCGTAGGACTCATTCAGCAGTTCGCCCGCGTTGCGCAGGTCAGTAAACGTGTCCCCCTCCTGGCGTGCTGTCCAGAAATCGACGCCGCGGAAGTTCCCCTTTCTGGCCGAGCAGAACCAGAGCACACCATCCTGGAAAAATGGGCAACCATCCAGGGCCAGCTCATCGGGCTGGATAAGCCGTACCCGTTCAGGTTGCGACCAGCCGCCCGCGCTTTGGTATGAGCGGTAGATGCCGGCAATGCCTCCAACTAGCTCCTCTTCCGGTGGTTGGACAATGGCCGGCGAGAAGAAGAAGTACAGGACGCTTCCGTCAGGCGTGATGAACGGTGAATCCTCCGCCCCGGCTGTGTTGATCGGCCCGGGAACTGGAACGGGCTCAGAGTAGCTCGCAATGTGGATTTGCGGTGGATGTGGATCGTCAGCGGGAGTAATCTTGACCGCCGTGTCTGGAATGGAGTCGAGCCGATCGACGAACTCAGCTCGGTACGCCCCTGACGTCCCGCAGGCCGAAAGCAGCGTACAAACGAGAATCCAGGTCGGTATTCGCTTCATCGGTGGCGTCCTTTCTGCTCCTGATTTTCGGAATTCCCCAGGACCTGGTAGTAGGCGGTCTACTCATTAATACAACGTACTTTCACTTGATGTCGCGCCGGAGGCCTATGACTCGGGAGGGAGGGAGTCAGGTGACGCCTGTGTGCTCGACCTGCCGTGGCTCTCGGGAACACCGACCAGGATTCCAAGGCTGGCGAGGGCCATGACTGCCGTTGCGATGAAAAGTGCCGTATAGCCCAGGAAGGCTCCCGGCTGAAGTGCATTAATCCAGTCGATTCCTGGCCCCGCCAGGCGGCTTAGAGCACCAGCACCGGCGGTTGCCAGGTTGGTCAGTCCGAGGAATTTTCCGGCCTGGCCGACCGGTGCGAGATCGTTAGCCAGAGCCCAGTTCGCACTGATGAAAAGGCCTATTCCAGCGCCGATAACACTGCCATAGATAAGGATCGAGCTTGAGCTGTCAGCGATCGTCATAAGCAGGCTTCCGACAACAACGAATATGGTTGCGACGAGATGCATTGGCTTGCGGCCAAAGCGATCACTCAAATACCCGGCCAGGATCGAAAACCCGATCAGCGTTAGTACGATCGTCGCCAGCAGGTCACCGGTTAACTTCACCGGGTCGGCGATGTTAAGCGTGTCGCGAATGTAATACTGGGCAAAGGTCTGGACGCCGTAAACCCCGGACAGGAAAAGCAAGCGGACGACAATTAACCGCCAAAAGGCGGGGTGGGTCCGGATGCCAAGCTCGCGCAGTGGGGGAAGCCCCTCCATCTCGCTCTCGTGCTGGATGGGATCTCTTTGCTCCCGAACCCCGAATAGCGTGAAGGCAGCACCGAGCAGGAGGAATCCGGCGATAATTGCCATCGCCGAGCCGATATGCTGCGGGTCGAGGACGCGCCCGATGAGCAGGGATGAAATCACCAACCCGGCCATATCGAAGACGTTCTTTACGCCGCTGGCCATGCCCATCTGGGAGGTTGGCACCCGGTCGTGCATCAAACCCTGCGCCGGGCCATGGGCCAGGTTGGATGTGAGCTGCAAGCCAATGTAGGCCACGGCCAGCAGAACCAGGTTCGTACTGGCCGCCAGCAGCGCCAGGAAGATCAAATCCAGACCGCTCCCGATAGCAATCCACGGCCGGCGGCGGCCGATTCGCGTTGTCCAGCGGTCGCTTAAACCACCGGATAGCGGCTGAACGATCATCGCCACGATCAGCCCGACGAAGGTCAACAGGCCCAGGGCGGTATTCTTGCGAGCATCCGAAACAAAGGAGAGCAGCACAGCTGGCAAGACCAGCACATGCAGGCTGTTCCACATGAAAGAGAGACCGAGCCAATAGGCATTTAAATTGATCAGTTCGCCAATCCGTACTCTGGCTTTCATCTCCACTCCTTAGGCATACCTGCCGCGAAGCGCTGCCGGTAGGCAAGCGGCGATCCCGCGCATAACCTGGGTGAGGACTTCGTTACCGGGGATATTCGCTGAATTCGATTCGTGTGTTAGATCCAATGCCTCGCCAAACTTTGTGATCAGCCTACCTCGATTCTCAAAGACGCCAACCGGGACCAAACTCATGCCGCGCTTATAAAGGTGTTGAAACAGGTGGCTGACCCCTGCCGGAGGTATTTGGAGCGTGCCATCCTGCGAATCACTTCCCTCCGGGGCAATCGCAATCACAGGTTCTGGAACTTGATCGATATACCGCAGTAAAGAGCGAACAGCTGTCGCGCGAGCGCCGAACTCCGCCAGCCGGGGCGGCATCGGCGGAGCGCTTGTGAAACCATAGCTGCGGGCGATGCGGGCCAGCACCCAGCGTGACATCGGCGTGACCGTCCAGGATCGCAGCTGATCCGGGTATACCCAGGCCGAGGTCATCATCCAGTGCGTCTCCACCGGCATCGCAGCAGCAATGCTCAGGGCAATCCACCAGGCTCCGAACCCCGAGCGGGTATAATGATTGACCGCCACGACGATCCCACGGTCGCTCACGTGGGGAGGGGTGCCTTCGATCAGCGGTGCTGGGCGTATTCGCTGGGTCAGGCGAACTGCATCCTGCCTGAACGAACGTGGACGGGCAAGTAGGAGCGGAAGTACAATCGAGAGAACATGTGGCTCAAAGGCCGGATAGTTCGGGTAGTTGGTCACAGAGGCTAAGTATAGAAAAACTCCAAAGAAAGGCGAACCTGGCTCGGCAATGGGGAAGAAGGTCTCGGTTGATTCGGGGGATTGTATATCCCATAATGAAGCGACTCAGCCAGTGAGATTGGCTCAGAGCTCGATCATCGATGCCAGAGGGAGCATCAGATGGTTCCTGATCGTGTGAATCGATTACGAATACCGGCCGCCCTGATGCTGCTGGCTTTGATGCTGTCCAGTGGCTGCCAGGTGGTTGAGCAGCTGCCGCAGGCGCTTGATGACCTGCCTGGTTTGATTTCTGATTTGGGGCAAACAATGGCTGGGGCTACAGCAACCCCCACTGGCCCACTGCCTGCAGGTGTCCTCGAACAGATAAAATCGCTACCAGATATGCCGACGGACAAGAACGCGCTCGAGCTGCGAGCGGAGGTTGTTGACCTCCTCCGATCCGCGAACAATTCGGCTCAAAGCGGAACGCGCGGCGTTTCCAGTGATCTAACCGAGCGCATGGTGAGCGACAGCACCCTATTCCTCGATAAAGCGCGCTTCACCGAACGCACGATCCTGGAACACGACCTTGACCTGGCTGGACGACTGGTTTCGCTCCTGAGAGTCCCTAATCTGGATCCGGGCTTGCTGTCTTCCTACCAGGATGCCTTGCTCAAATTGTTGCTCTCCGACCGACTGATCGTCGATGCTGTGGCGGCCGATGCGACGGTTATCACCCGCTCGGCCGAAACCCTCAGTGAGGATCAGCTGTCGCCGGTGGGGGTCGAGAGCGCCCGGACCGAATTGGAGCGAATGCAGGCCGCCCTGGAACAAGGCCGTGAAGCGTGGCGAAATGGAGATCCTCTGAATGGGCTCGGCTATCTGATCAGCGCCTGGGATTCCTCTGCTGCCGTGCGCGCCGTATGGGGAATTCGCTACAACGGTGATTTTGATAAGGACGGTGTCATAGACCTGGTCGAACTTGGTTACGGCGCCAGCCCGATGGTGCTCGATTCTGACCTTGACGGCCTCTCGGATTACTATGAAAGCACTTACACCGCCCCGCAAGGTTCACCGGGCCTCGCTGATACGGACGGTGATGGTGTCCTGGACGGTGATGAAGACCTCGATTTCGATGGGCTGGTGACAGCGTTGGAGCGAGACCTGGGAAGCAACCCGCTCAAACTCGATTCAGACGGAGATGGCATCGGTGACATCGCACTCCTGCTGGGTCCTGATATGGGTGCTCAGACCGGTGATTCGGATGGCGATGGGTTAAGTGACGAGAGCGAAGCCCGCCTCGGAACCGATCCTTTGAACGTCGATTCGGACCACGATGGCATTCCAGACAGCCAGGAGTTTCATTTACAGATTCTAGAGTTTCCGGAGGTCGGCGTCACAGTGGACCTATACGGCATGGGCGACCAGAGCCAGGCGCTGCGGGCGGAACGGATGGTGGGTGCACCCGGCTTCGCTGGCAATATCGGCGCAGTGGGCGATTTTGTGCGGCTCCAAACCACGATGCCGGTCCAGCTGGCGGTAATCCACTTCCATTACGATGAAACGAAAGTACCTGGCGGTGATGAGCCTAACGTACGCCTTTTTGTCTTCAACGAAGAGCAGGGCGTGATGTATCGAATGGCCGATCCTGTGGTGGATACGGAACAGAACATCGTATCAGGCAAGACCACCATGCTCGGTCCGGTTGGTGTGCTGTACCTGCCGATTTTCCAGGCCGTTGTCCCCGGACACCCTGCCATCGAACTCCCCTGATTTCCCATCCGAGATTTGTGTAGTCCACAAACCATCCTGCTGCTGGATAGTGGTATGCTTACGACTTGAAGGCCCACTTGCCCATTGGACAACGGTCCGATCGCGCACCCCATCCGTAATGCCTCACAATCCATTGGTGGAGGTCAGTCTTTGAGCACGCGTACCGCTGATTTACAGGGAAAAATATGCCTGGTGACCGGGGCGACATCGGGGATCGGCCTGGCAACAGCCCGGGCTCTGGCCAGCCGGGGTGCACGCATTCTGCTTGCCGCTCGCAATGAGCAGAAGGGCTCCCGAGTGCGCCGTGAAATGGTGGCTGAAAGTGGGAACCAGGCTATTGAATGCCTGATTGGTGATCTCTCGCTCAAGTCCGAAATTGAGAAGCTCTCAGTTCAGATCCACCAAACCACTCCACACCTTGATGTCCTGATCAACAACGCAGGTGCGGTCTTTCTAAAGCGGAAGCTCAATGCCGATGGAATCGAAAGAACACTCGCTTTAAACCATCTGGCGTATTTCCATCTCACTTTGAAGCTGCTCGATCTCCTCCAGCATGCCGAACAAGGACGGATCATCAACATCAGCTCGGCGATGCACCAATCCGCCGTGTTGGATTTCGATGATCTGCAGCTCGAACATCGCTACAGTGGACTGAAGGCGTATCGGCGATCGAAACTTGCGAACCTGCTCTTCACGTATGAACTTGCCCGGCGACTGGAGGGTACTGCGATCACCGCCAACGCGGTCCATCCGGGTTTCGTAGCGACGAATATCGGCGCAAACAATACTCCGCTCTACAAGTTGGTCAAGCCACTCCTGCGCTTGATTGCCAGGAGCCCCCAGGAGGGTGCTGCAACAAGTATTTACCTGGCCACCTCGTCCGAAGTCGACGGAACGACAGGGGGCTACTTTGTGGATTGTGTTCCGACGCAGAGTTCACCCGCATCGTATGATAAAGAGGCTGCCCGGCAGTTATGGGACCGCAGCCTGGAACTCTCCGGCTTGAAAACGCAATCGATGTTGGACTCAGGAGGGCAGCCCTTGCCTAGGCCGGAGTTGCTCTACCGGGACGCTCGCTTAGCTGCGGGAGGTCCTGGCTGACTGTATTCCTCCTTCTATATCGCCGTACTTGCCCCTGCCCCTCTGGAACCCCAAGCCTCTTATCTCGATTGGAAGAGGAGCTGATATCCACGGCTCCCCTTGTACGCTATCTGCCTAAACCGGGCATTCCGAAAATCGGATTTCCGGACTATACTCGTCAGAGTTGCAGGCTTGAATTAAGATCTGCGATCTAGGTGCGGGATGGGTCTCATGCGGTGAGGGAACCCTCTTAAAGGTGTTCTAATTACCCCCGCCCGTGGTCTGTTATAAGTCCATCGTAGCCAGGAACGACACGTCAGCTCATCTGCTCATTCCAGCTGAGAAAGCCACCGGCGGGAGCGGAACAGCAGGCGTGACGTAAGTCTGGAAGGATCCCCATGGCCAAACCGATTCTGCTTACCGTTGATGATGAAGTCCAGGTGCTCAACGCAATCGAGCGCGATCTGCGAGCGCGTTATGCCGAGGACTACCGGGTTTTAAAGGCGAACTCTGGTGCGGAAGCACTCGATCTCGCACGGCAGATCTTGGGTCGGAGTGATCCCCTGGCGCTGTTCCTCGTTGATCAGCGGATGCCCGGAATGAGCGGGACGGAGTTTCTCGCCCAGGTCCAGGATCTATTCCCACAGAGTCGCAAGGTGCTTTTAACCGCCTACGCCGACACCGAGGCTGCGATCACGAGCATCAACCAGATTGGGCTCGATTATTACCTTGTCAAGCCCTGGGATCCACCCGAGACCCATCTATACCCGATCCTTGATGACCTGCTCTCTGATTGGCAGGCTTCCGCACAGCCCCCCTATGACGGCATCCGGATAGTGGGAACCCAGTGGTCCCCTGCCTCACATTATGTGAAGGACTTTCTCGCCCGAAACCGTATACCCTATCAGTGGTTGGACATCGAGAAAGATTCGGGTGCCCGGGCGTTGATCGAAGGCATCGAGGAAGAAGACCTGCAGCTGCCTGTGGTCTACTTCCCGGATGGCACGAGGCTCATGGCGCCCGAGCGGCGCCAGCTGGCGGATAAAATCGGCCTGCACACTGAGGCGACCGAACCGTTTTACGATTTAATTATCGTCGGTGCGGGGCCGGCCGGCCTGGGTGCGGCCGTGTACGGTGCTTCAGAAGGGCTGCGAACGCTGATGATCGAACGACAGGCGACCGGCGGCCAGGCCGGCACAAGCTCACGCATCGAGAACTACCTGGGTTTTCCAAAGGGAATCAGCGGGGGTGACCTCGCCCGCCGGGCGACCGACCAGGCCTTGCGCCTGGGAGCCGAGATTCTGACCGCACGCGAAGTCTGCCGCGTCAAGCTGCAGGATACCTACCGCGTGGTCGAGCTGCAGGACGGCAGTGAACTTACATGCCGGGCACTGGTCGTTGCCACCGGTGCAAGCGTGCGAACGCTCAAGCTGCCAGGTATCGAGGCGCTAACCGGAGCAGGCGTTTATTACGGTGCGGCGCTGACGGAGGCGGCAAACTACCGTGATCAGGAAGTATTCGTGGTTGGGGGGGCGAATTCGGCCGGGCAGGGGGCGATGTTCTTCTCGCGTTTCGCGAGCAAAGTAACGATGCTTGTCCGCAGCTCCTCGCTTGAGAAAGGCATGTCCCAGTATCTCGTGAACCAGATCCAAGCCAACCCTAAGATCGAGGTGCGACTGCGAACGCTAGTCGAATCGGTTGCAGGTGATGCTAGATTGGAGTCCCTGACCTTTAGGGACCTCGAACACGATCAGGCCGAAACCCTTCCTGCTGCAGCGATGTTTATCTTCATCGGGGCTGTGCCGCATTCAGAATGTGTCGCCGACCTGGTTGAATGCAATCACGCCGGGTTTATCATCACTGGCTCTGACTTGATGCTCGATGATTCCCGGCCAAAAGGTTGGACTCTAAAGCGGGATCCCTATCTGCTCGAGACCAGCATGCAGGGCATTTTTGCAGCAGGTGATGTACGCCAGGGCGCAGTTCGTCGCGTAGCCTCTGCCGTAGGGGAGGGTGCGATCGCGGTCAGCCTGGTACATCAATACCTGAGGACAGTATGATTGAGAAATTCCTGCGCCAGATTCCGCTCTTCTCCGAACTCTCAGATGAGGATCTGCGGCGTTTGTGTGAGATGGCCCAGCTGGTTGAGCTGAAGGCTGGTGAGATGCTGTTCGAGGAGGGCTCGCCCGGAGAGCGTGCTTACGTCATTCAATCCGGTGAGTTGAAAGTATTCAAGATGAGCAGCGGCAGGGAGGTACTGCTCGCCCGCCGCGGTTCGGGTGAGGTCATCGGTGAGATGGCATTGATCGAGAACCGCCAGCGCATGGCCAGCGTTCGAGCTGAGCAGGACAGCGTCTTGATTGCCATTACCAAGCAGCAGCTCCAGAAGCTGCTGGACACCAGTCCGCAGGCAACGCAGTCAATCTTCAACACCTTTATCACCCGCTTGCGATCGACACAGTCAAAACTTGAACAATCAGAGAAGTTGGCCCGGCTTGGGACGCTCACCGCCGGCATTGCTCACGAGTTAAACAACCCCTCCGCCGCCGTGCAGCGAAGTTCCGGTCGATTACTGGACGAGCTCGAGCGGCATGACCGGCTGAGCGGGGAACTGCGGATGATGAAGTTCGATCAAATACAGCAAGCGCTGCTGGACAGGCTGGATCAACGCGCCCGCGAGCGAGCGGATCAGCCACCGGAGATGAATGCACTCCTGCGCAGCGATCGCCAGAGTGAGCTGGAAACTCGCCTTGAAGGGATGGCGGTTGAAAAATCATGGGAAATCGTGCCAGAGCTGGTTGATCTGGGTGCAACTGATGATGAATTCAGCGAGGTCGGGACGGCGTTTTCCGGCCCCCGACTGCGCCTTGTGCTGGATTGGTGGGTGGCCAGCTACATGGTCCGCCGGCTTTTATACGAAGTCGAGGCAGGTGCGGAACGAATTTCAAAAATCGTCGCCGCTTTGAAATCGTATGTCTATCTCGACCAGGCGCCAGTACAGAATGTGGATTTGCATCGGGGTCTGGATGACACGCTCCTTATTCTCGGCAGCAAGATCAAGCAGAAGGCTAACTTAACGATCGAACGCCAATATGATCCAGAGCTGCCACGAATCTTCGGCTTTGGAAGTGAGCTGAATCAGGTCTGGACCAACCTGCTCGATAACGCGCTGGATGCAGTTGCTGAGCAAGGCCGGATCATCATTCGAACGCATGCCGAAGGTGACTGGGTTGTCGTTGAGATCGAGGACAACGGCCCCGGCATACCAGCGGAGATTCGAGATCGTATTTTCGAGCCATTTTTCACCACAAAACCATCCGGCTTGGGGACCGGAATGGGGCTCGATATCAGCTATAACATCGTGGTGCAGAAACATCGCGGCCAGATCAATGTCGACTCGGAACCCGGACGCACCTGTTTCGAAGTGCGTTTACCGATCGATTCTAGCCATGTGACTCAGGCTGCGTAAACTGACCTGAAAGGATCTCCGCTAGATGGCTTTGTTCTGGCGATTGCTTCTGGCCCATCTCCTGGCAGATTACCCGCTTCAACCGCATGCGCTCGTCGCTTTGAAGAGCAAACCGGGCGGCCTGGCGATTCACCTCGGGGTTCATCTCGCGATGATGCTGATTCTGGTCTGGCCTGTGCTGGCTTTGGTCTGGCCGGCATTGCTCATCCTGACACTTATACATGGTTGGTTGGATCGCACAAAAATACGAAGTACTGCCCGGCTCAGGCTCTCCGAACCAGCTGCCTACCTGCTGGATCAAGCGCTGCACCTGGCCTCACTGATCCTCGTTGCCTGGGCATTCACACGGACTTCGCAGAAGGTTCAAACCCTGCCGCTGGCAGTCTGGAGCATTCAAGGCGTGATATTAATCCTCTGTACGCACTTCTGGGCGATCACGGAAAGGGTTCTCAGCGTCCGCCAGCCGGGCTACCAGGAAGAGGTGGCAGCACAGCTGTGGCCGCGCATGATCGCCCGTGGGCTGCCGATCGTCGTCGTTCTGGCAACCAATGGCGGGTATGCAAGTGCAGGTGCAGCCTTGTCCTTGCCGTATGCAGGAACATACTACTGGCGCCGGGCGTTGCTGACCGATATTGTGGTCAGTGCGCTGGGTGTCATCGCGCTGTTGCTGCTAACCTGAACCTCAGAAGGCTCGTCGGTTAAGCCGGTTTGCGGGCGCTGATGCGTGCGCTGTAAGGTAGCGCACTTTGCGTCCCGTCGGTTTTCTTGAGTTCACCGTCGACAAGCGCATAGGCCATCCGTCCCTCGTGCGATCCGGATTCGCCTTCAGGCCGCTCAACCCCGGCGGAATCGAGCAGCAGATCGATTTGCTCTGTCCCATACTCGATTCGCTCGATGGTGATGTCCTCAAATCCCGCTGCGGCCAATCCCTCCGAATAGGCTCGTGCGCTGATCGCCCCCGAAACACACGCACACCAGGACTGTGGGTCTTTCTGCAGTTCTGTTGGCAGCGGCCCGTCACTCACGATGTCGCTCACCGCCAGCTTTCCTCCGGGCTTTAAGGCCCGGAAGGCCTCCCGGAACACCTGCTCCTTGTCCGGGCTGAGGTTGATCACGCAGTTTGATAAGACCACGTCGATGCTCGCATCCGGCACCGGCAGGTGCTCTATTTCCCCCAAGCGGAATTCGACGTTGTCGAATGCAAGCCGGGCAAGATTCGCATGCGCTTTTTCGAGCATCGCAGGTGTCATATCAACACCGATCACATGGCCGTCTCTGCCAACCTTCTGAGCGGCGAAGAAACAATCGATCCCTCCGCCGCTGCCGAGATCGAGCACGGTCTGGCCCGGCTCGAGCGAAGCCAGCGTGACCGGATCGCCGCATCCGGCCGAAAGCGCTATAACCTCCTGCGGTAGCCCCGCGACATCCGTGGCATCGTACAGCAGTAGGGTGGAATCGATTCTCTCCCCCGCACCTGACGGCTCCCCACAGCATGATGATGCGGCTGCTGATTCAGCCAGCTTACCGTAGTAACTGCGCACATTCGCCCGTATTCGATGTCCCTCCAGCGGATTCTCAGGTGCAGCCATTTCGAACCTCCTTTATCGAAGTATGTACATACTTCGATGTATCCTGGTAAAAAAAATCCGTTCCTCAGGTTTTAACGGTATCAACCGGATGCTCGGGTGCAAAGGCCTCCGCCACTATACAGCAGTTTTGGGCCAGGCGGCGTTGATCGAGTTGGTAGAGCACCTGCCGTCCACGGCGCTCGACGATCACCAGCCGGGCATTCCGCAGGATGCCCAGGTGGTGCGATACAGTTGGCTGCGAAACGTCCATCTGCTCCGCTAGTTCGCCCACGCTGAGTGGATTGCAGCAGCAGAGAGCCATGATCTTCTGGCGAGTCTCATCCGCTAAGGCCTTGGCAAACAGTACGGTATCGCGATCTTTCTCCATGCCTCTGATTTTATAGAAGAATATCAATATGTCAAGCGGCCTGGGTTCTTGTGGAGAGCTCTTGCGGCAACCCCTGGATTGTGGAGTTCATCTAGACCGGCAAAGCTTTCCTGCTGCGACGATTGGGAAGCTTAACCGGGGGTTGAGATGCTATTATATCCGCATGGTCTCGAGCGGTATGCGTACTAAGCGGATCTGAAGGTTGCCTGGGAACGCATCACCGGATATCACTCAGCTGTAGGTGTGAATTGTCGGTTACGGGTTTCTTGTTCAGTTACTACACGGACCGGGCTTCAGCCAGATCTGCTGCCCGTGCGCTTCGGACGAAGGGCTTTCGCCGCCTGGCGCTCATCGATAAAGACGCAGCCGGCGCAACCCGCATCTGGTCGTCGACCGATCGCCAGCGGCTGACATGCAGCCTGCTGGCGGCTGGACTTCTCGCAGTTTTCGGGTGGTTTGCCGCCCACCTCTTCGCTCCAACACTCAACACTACCTGGTTGATCGCTGCTGCGCTGGCAGCGGGAGGAACAGGAGCGGTGGCAGGATGGCTGGGCTGCCGCCGATACAACCCGGGAGTTGATGCGAAGATCCTTCGTCAACACGCAGGCTGGCTGGCGGCTGAGGAAAGCCTGCTCATCTTACAGGCGCCGGTGCATTCGCTTGCGCGAGCACTACCTACAATGCGGGACTACGGCAAGACTGAACCGGCTGTCTTTCCACTTCATCCATGGCATGCACTTCCCCTGCCACCAGAGCAGTTTGAATTCCAAACCCTTCCGCACAGTCAACTGCAAGCCATCGCCGAACGCCTGGGGCATGAACATAGAGTCCAAACACGAGCCCGCTCGCGCAGCGTTATTCTCGATCGCCTTACCCATGCGAATGAAGTGATCCAACTTGTTTGTAAAGACCTGGCGGAGGCCGAGCCGTTGGAACAAGGGCAGGGTCCAATTGCAGAATGGATCCTGGACAACCAGTACATTCTGGAAACCCATGCAGCGGACGTCGAAGCCAACCTTCCACAGCGCTTCTACCGCGAACTTCCGGTTATCGAGAGCGGTCCTGAGCAGGGCCTACCGCGTGTTTTCGCTATGGCGCGGGAATTGATCCGCCACACCGACCTGCGCCTCGATCAGGAAAATACCACCACCTTCCTCGAGGCCTATCAATCCGTCCAGGGGCTGACGATTGGAGAGCTCTGGGCGTTGCCGCTCATGCTGCGGGCCGTCATCATCGAGGCAGTCGAACAAATCGCAATTCGAGCCTGGCACGAGCTGCGTGAGAGGGAGCTGGCTGATTTCTGGGCTTTTCGACTGCTCTCGCGCGTTCGACGCAATCCGGATCAGCTTTTTGAAATCCTGGCCGAGCTTGCGAAGGACCAGCCGGAACCCAGCCCACATTTCGCGGCCCAACTGATGGGACATCTCTACGATGAAGATGCGGCACTGGTCCCGGTTCAAAGTTGGCTCGAAAGGACTCTGAAAAAGCCGGTAAGCGAGATGGCTCTGGCGGAACAGGCTCGCCAGGCTGCGGAGCAGATCTCCGTGGGCAACGCGATCTCAAGCCTGCGCCAGCTTTCACTGATGGATTGGCGTGAAATATTTGAACGCCTTAGTCAGGTCGAGCGAATTCTGCGGCGTGATCCGGCAGGTGTGTACCCGAAAATGGACTTTGATACGCGCAACCGCTACCGCCAGGCGGTCGAAGTCCTGGCCAAGGGGTCGGGCAAGGGTGAGGTCGAGGTCGCACAGCTGGTGATTGAACGAGCCAACGAGGCTTTAGTACAGGTCGAGCGGGGGAACCCTACCGGCCATATCGGCTATTTCCTGGTTGGGGCAGGGCGCAAGCAGTTTTCCATTGAACTTGGCTGCCATGAGCCTCTGCGGCAACGCGTGTTGGATTGGATTTATTCCCATTACGCCGCTCTTTATCTTGGTGCAATCTTTGTGGTGACGACCGCACTTCTGCTGCCCGTGATTGTGCTGCCGCTAGCCGAGCCCGTGAACGTATCCCGCCTGCTGGCAGTATTATTTGCTGCCTGGCCTGCGAGCCAGCTCGGTATTGAACTGCTCAACTTCCTCGTCACCCACCTGCTGCCGCCGCGCACGCTCTCAAAGATGGACTTCGAGCATGACGGGATACCCGATGTATACCGCACGTTGGTCGTGGTGCCGACCATGCTGGCTGATCGTGCTGCACTGCAGGATGAAGTTGAGGACCTGGAGATACACTTTCTCGCCAATCAAGAGTCAAACCTCGTCTTCGCGCTTTTTACCGATTTGACCGATGCTGACACGCTCGTAACCGACGATGATCAGCCACTGATCGATCAGGCGATTTCGGGGATCGAAGCTTTGAACCGAAAATATGGCCAGGGCCGTTTCTACCTCTTCCACCGCAGCCGCACCTGGGTTGAGTGCGAGGACAAATTCATCGGCTGGGAGCGTAAACGCGGCAAGCTGGAGGAGCTGAACCGGCTGATTGTCGGGGTGGCGACGCGGTCCGATGAGAACCTGGTCCGGGTTGGGGATCCAGACCTGCTGACCGAGATACGCTTCGTGATCACACTTGACAGCGACACACAGCTGCCAGCGAATACCGCCCGCCGATTAATTGAAACCATCGCTCATCCGCTCAACATGCCACGCTTGGATAGTGCGGGCCGGATCGAACGCGGAACGTACACGATTATCCAACCCAGGGTAAGCCCTTCCCTGCCGAGTGCGAGTGCGACCCTCTTCAGCCGGCTGTTCACCAACCCGGTGGGAACGGACCCTTATACTCGCGCGGTTTCGGATGTCTATCAGGATCTGGCTGGTGAAGGCTCTTATATCGGAAAAGGGATCTACGATCCTCATGTCTTCTATAAGATCCTTGAAGGTCGATTCCCTGAGCAGCGCCTGCTGAGCCATGATTTAATCGAAGGCGCCCATGTAGGTGTCGGCTATGTTTCGGATATTGAACTATTCGACGAATTTCCGCCTGATTACCTGACCTTCATCCGCCGTGAACATCGCTGGATCCGGGGAGATTGGCAGATCCTGGAATGGCTCTTACTGGTCGTGCCGGATGGGCATGGAAACCGGATCCGCAACCCGCTCTCGCTGTTCAACCGCTGGAAGATATTCGATAACCTGCGCCGCAGCCTTGTGCCTGCTGCCAGCATTTTGCTGTTGGCGATGGCGTGGTTTTCGCCTTCGATCGCCCGGTGGTACCCGGGCGTTCTGGTTGGCGGGATGATTTTCTTCCAATCAATCGTCCAACCGCTGACGCTGGCGACGTCGTCGCGCGGTCTCATTAAACTTTCCCTGCCGCAAATCTGGCATGACATCATGCGCGCGGTGGTCGACGCGGCGCTGCTGCCCCATAAGGCAGGCATGGCATTGGATGCCATCGGACGGGCGATGTACCGGCGCTGGGTCAGTCATTCCAGGTTACTTGAGTGGACGACAGCACAGATGACGAAGTGGAGCTCAAGCGGGCAAACCATGCGCTTCTTGCTCAATATGAGCCTGGTGAGCGTGATGGGCGCCCTGCTTGCCGTAGGCCTCGAACTGACCGCGCCTGGCCAAATGACCCTGGCGGCTCCCTGGCTGATCCTCTGGCTGTTGAACCCGGTATTTGGTTGGGCTTTAACCCGAAAACCTAATCCGCGTACGGGGCTGGAACAGCTTGGCGACAGCGATCTGCGTTATCTGCGCATGGTCGCTCGGCGCACATGGCGCTACTTTTCTGATTTCGTCGGTCCGGGAACGCACTGGCTACCGCCGGATAATTACCAGGTGTCCCATCAGAACGAGCTCGCTATGCGTACGAGTCCAACCAATATCGGCTTATGGTTCCTGAGCGCGATCGCAGCCGGTGATTTCGGCTACCTCTCCCTCGATCAAATGGTCACACAGCTTTCTGAATCGATTTCTACCCTTCAACGACTTGAACACCATGACGGCCGCCTGTTGAACTGGTATGACCTGAAGGATCTGACCCCATTGGAACCGCGCTATGTCTCATTTGTTGACAGCGGCAACCTTGTAGCGTCTCTGTGGACGCTGGAGGTTGGGGTGGACGAGCTGGTCCATCGCCCCCTGCTGGGGGAATTCGCTCGCCAGGGTCTGGTGGACACGATCCGGATCGCGCTGGAGGCTAATAACAGTGAGGGCCATCAAAACCTGGAAAACGGCACGCTGCAGCAGGCTCTGCATGCACTCGATCAACCCGGTCTGTCGGCGATCGAAATCATCCATCTGCTTCGCAATCTGGCCGGGCCGGTTCATGCTTTTGCGGATGAAGCCCGCGAGCATGCCGGCCTGATCGCAGGTGGGGCGTATTGGGCCCGACAGGTCGACCGGCAGTTTTCCGCTTGGATCGAGTGCATCGACCGCTACCTGACATGGATTGAGGTCCTCGCCGAACTACCGGAAGAAAAACTATCCCCACTGGGAGATGATCTGAGGCGGTTGGTCGAGTCGGCCATGCGCCGTCCTCCCTCGCTCTCGGACTTAGCCCACGACCAGGTCGAAGTCCTGTCGCGACTGCGCGAGAGCAGCGTTGAGGGCGAAGTTCCGCCGTGGCTGGAAGTTGTGCTTCACGCTTATGACAAATCAAAATGGCTGGCAGGAGAAATGGAAGCCCGGGCGCAGCAGCTCATTCGTGATGTGCGCACGTTTTCGGGTGAGATTGACCTTGGCTTTATGTACGATTCGAACCGGCGGTTGTTTTCGATTGGCTTCAATATAACTCAGGGCAGGATGGATAGCTCGTATTACGACCTGCTGGCGAGCGAATCGCGCCTGGGCAGTTTCGTGGCCATCGCCCGCGGTGATGTGCCGGTTGAACACTGGCTGACATTGGGACGACCCTATGGCGCGCGCGGCCGGCATCGCATTCTGCTCAGCTGGACCGGGACGATGTTCGAGTACCTGATGCCGCTGCTGCTGCAGAAGACCTATCCCAACTCGCTGCTCGAGAAGGCCTCTGAGGAAGCGGTGCAGTTGCAGATCGAGTACGCGCGCCAGCTCCGGGTGCCCTGGGGCATTTCCGAATCGGCTTATGGTGATCTTGATACCTCTCGTACATACCAGTACCGCGCGTTTGGTGTTCCCTGGCTGGGTCTGAAGCGCGGACTGGACGAAAGCCTTGTCGTGGCCCCCTACGCCACTCTGTTGTCGCTGCCGATTGTTCCGCAGTACGCCGTTCGAAACCTGCATCGACTTCAAGACCTCGGAATGCTTGATGAATATGGTTTCTACGAATCGATTGACTTCAACCGCAGGATCGGGCAGGGCGGTAAACGTGGAGTGCTGGTGCGAGCGTACATGGCGCACCACCAGGGGATGGCATTTTTAGCCCTGGATAACATCCTTCATTCCGATGGGATGCAGGCCAGGTTCCACAGCGACCCGCGGGTAAAAGCTGCGGAACCGCTGCTTTATGAGCGCGTGCCGGCCGCCCCGCTCGTGCACCATGTTTCAACACGCGAGCGCTCCGCTGTGCGGGTCGGGGAAACCGGCGTTGCACCTTCGGTGAGCCGCTTCGAAACCGCTCATACGGAGAAACCAAAGGTCCAGCTGCTTTCCAATGGAACCTACAGCCTGCTCATTACTAACAGCGGTGGTGGGTACAGCCGTTGGAAGGGGTTCGATATCACCCGCTGGAGGATGGATCTGACCCAAGATCACTGGGGCAGCTACTGCTATGTGCGTGATCTCGATGCAGGCCAGCAGTGGTCTATCGCCTACCACCCGACAGCTGTTGAGGCTGATTCCTACGAAGTACGCTTTCCCCTGGATCGCGGGGAATTCCGACGGACGGATACCGGAATCGAAACCACAACCGAGGTTATCATCTCACCGGAGGATGATGTCGAGATCCGGCGAATCACGCTCGTCAACCGTTCACTGCGCGTCCATCACCTCGAGTTAACAAGCTACTATGAACTTGCTCTTGCGCCCCACGCCGCCGACCGGCAGCATCCAGCCTTCAACAAGCTCTTCATTCAAACCGAAGCTGTCCAATCGCACCGGGCGCTGCTCGCTCACCGCCGGCTCCGGGCCGAAGATGAAGAACCGATCTACGTCGCCCACCATATAACGTTCTCCGATGATTCCCGGGAACCATTCTCCTATGAAACCGATCGCAGGGTTTTTATCGGCCGAGGGGAAACGCTTGCGGCCCCGTTAGCTTTAAAGCGGCCGCTGGCCAATACAGCCGGTTACGTGCTCGATCCAATCTTCTCGCTCCGATGCAAGCTGCGCCTTGCACCCGGGCAGAGAGTTCAGCTATCGCTGGTGCTTGCTGCGGGTGCAGAGCGAAAGGAAGTCCTGGACTTGATTGAGAAATACAGTGACGTTGCCTCCATCGAGCGAGCCTTTGAGCTGGCCTGGGCTTCCTCCCAACTCGAACTTCGCATGTTGCGTATCCAGCCCGACGAGGCCCGCCGTTTTCAATATCTCGCAAGCCACATGCTCTACCCTGGCGGGCAGCTGAGAGCGCCGCTTGAGCGTGTCCGGACCAACCGCAAGGGACAATCCGGGCTCTGGCCGTACGGCATCTCCGGTGATCTGCCGATTGCCCTCGTAACCATCAGTGATATGCAAGACATCGGACTCGTCCGCCAGCTGCTCCAGGCCCAGGCATACTGGCAGCATCACGGTTTCCATGCTGACGTCGTAATCTTGAACGAGGAAGCGAGCGGCTACGACCAGCCGCTGCATGAGCGGCTTGAGCGCCTGATCCAGGCATTTTCGATGTACGCTGGCGCCGAGCAGCCCGGGGGTGTCTTCCTGCGTGCCTCCGACCAGATTCCAGAACAGGACCTGGTCCTGCTTCACAGCACCGCGAATATTTCGCTGATCGCCGCACGCGGCCCGCTGGCTCAACAGCTGGGAGCGCCGTTTGAGGTCAGCGAACTGCCGGAAAGGATCAGGCAGCGGAGCCAACCGGAAGAACCCTCCCGACCGCTGCCATATCTTGAGCTGCCGTATTTCAACAGCCTGGGGGGATTTACGGAGAATGGGAAGGAGTACGCCATCTATCTCGGTCCGGACACAAACACCCCTTCACCGTGGGCGAACGTTATTGCCAATCCCTCTTTCGGCACGTTGCTCACCGAGACCGGATCGGGATTTACTTGGGCTGGCAACAGCCAGCGCAACCGTCTGACGGAGTGGTCGAATGACCCGGTGCTTGATCCGGGATCTGAGGCCGTCTTCCTGCGCGATCTCGAGAGTGGAGCCCTTTGGACGCCGACAGCCGGTCCGATTCGAGAGCGAAGCGCATACCGGGCCCGACATGGCGCAGGTTATACGGTGTTTGAGCATAACAGCCACGCAATCGAACAGGAATACACGCTGTTTGTGCCGGTTGATGATGCGGGTGGCGACCCGGTCAAGATCGGGATACTGAAGCTGCGCAACGATTCTGACCGACCGCGCCGACTCTCCGTGACTTACTACGCTGCCTGGACCCTGGGTGAGATCCGTGAGCTCTCGCAGCGGCATATCGTAACGGAATGGAACCCGGAACTGCATGCCATCCTGGCTCGAAACGGCTACCACCCTGATTACCCTGATCATCTGAGCTTTGCCGCGATGTTCCCTGAGGCTGAATCCTACACCGCGGACCGGACGGCTTTCCTCGGGCGCAACCGCAGTTTGCGCCGGCCAGCTGGCGTTCTGCGGGAGAAACTATCGGAGCGAACTGGTTTTGCGTTTGACCCGTGCGCAGCATTGCAGCGGGTGTTCGAATTGGCACCTGGAGCGACAGAGACCCTTGTCTTCCTGCTTGGACAGGCACCGGATGCCACTGCCGTCGAACATCTGCTCCAAAAGTACCGTCATTCAAGCGATGTCGAAAACTCACTTTCAGCAGCTCGGGCATGGTGGGATGAACTCTTAAGCACAGTGCAGGTCGAAACGCCAGAGCTGTCGGCCGATTTTCTAGTCAACCGCTGGCTGCTCTACCAGGCATTGAGCTGTCGGATCTGGGCCAGGACGGCTTTCTACCAGTCCGGCGGTGCCTATGGCTTCCGGGACCAGCTGCAAGATGTGCTGGCGCTGCTGCATGCCCGTCCGGCGATCGCACGCCAGCAGATCCTGCTTGCCGCAAGCCGTCAATTTTGTGAAGGCGATGTGCAGCACTGGTGGCATCCGCCACATGGAGCTGGCGTTCGAACCAGGATCTCGGATGACCTGTTATGGCTGCCTTATGTCGTTACTGAATATATTAACGCCACCGATGATCTATCTATCCTGCAAGAGCAAATTCCATTTCTCGAGGCCAGGCCGCTCGACCCTGGAGAGCAGGAAGCCTTCATCATGCCGGCGGTTTCAAGCGAGCGTGGGACGCTTTTCGAACACTGCCGGCGTGCGCTGGAGAAGGGGGCGACGGCTGGGCCTCACGGCTTGCCTTTGATCGGCGCAGGGGACTGGAACGACGGGTTGAACCAGGTTGGCAAAGAAGGCCAGGGTGAGAGCGTGTGGCTAGCCTGGTTCCTGGTTGCTGTACTTGAGCGGATGGCGGATCTAGCAGAGCGTATCTCGGAGGAAGGCCCGGATCATCTGTATCGTCAGCAGGCTGCCGGATACCGGGAGGCGATCGAAGGACAAGCCTGGGATGGTCAGTGGTATCTGCGTGCGTTCTATGATGACGGCACCCCGATCGGTTCGGCCAGCAGTGAAGAAGCTCGCATCGATTCGCTACCTCAGGCCTGGGCCTGGCTTGCCGGGCCGAGCGATGAGGAGCGAGCGAAAAAGGCTTTCGAAGCCACCTGGGAGCATCTCATCCTGCGAGATGAACGCCTGGTTCTGCTGTTCACACCCCCGTTCGATCAATCATCCCCTTCGCCAGGCTACATTCAGGGCTACCCGCCCGGTGTTCGTGAAAACGGCGGGCAGTATACGCATGCTGCCCTGTGGCTCGCTCAAGCTGCCGTGAAGAACCGGGATGGCACCCGGGCCGAAGCGCTGCTTCGAATGCTTAACCCGGTCGAGCGGACAAGAGAAGTAAGCGAGGTCTGGCGCTACGGCGTCGAGCCCTATGTCGCAACGGCGGATATTTACCGCTTGGCAGGACATTTGGGTCAGGGTGGGTGGAGCTGGTACACAGGCTCGGCCGCATGGATGTACCGGGCATGGGTTGAAAGTCTGCTCGGGCTGCAGCTCAAGCAGGGGCGGCTGCAGATTGATCCGACGATTCCTGCAGCTTGGGACCAAGTAAAAATCCGCTACCGGGTCGGGCAGGCGATCTACCAAATTCTGATCGAGAACCCTGACAACATCGAGCGTGGTGTGGCCTGGGTTGAGCTCGATGGCAGGAGGATTGAAGGCTCAATTGCGCTCGATCGAGAACCTGTCAAACATGATCTGCATGTGCGCATGGGCAAAACGGATGCAGGGTCAAGTGATTAGAATCCCCCGCAACCCTGGTGGGGAGGTGTGATGATGGAACGGCGCGAATTCGTGAAATGGACTGCCGCGGTTGCCGGCGCTGCACTTGGAGCGCCCCTGCTCGGAGCCTGTGCCCGGCAAGTTGGGACCGGACAGGGCAGCGCTGGATTCGTCCCGACCGAGCCCGAACTGGCGATACCGGCGACTCCGAGCCCGCTGCCCACTGCTACTGCGAACCCGACCAGCACGCCCGAGCCGAGCATGATTGGCCGAGTAGCGCTGGTCAGGACGGAGGATCGCAGCACGGGTATCCAGCAGGCAATCAACTTGCTCGAGCACAACCCGCTACGGAGCAAGCAGCTGTTTTTAAAACCGAACTTCAACAGCGCCGATCCGTACCCGGGTTCGACCCACATCGACACCCTGGCTGAACTGGTCAGGTCGCTGCGCCAGATGGGAGCGGAAGCTTTCACGATCGGCGA
>DAOUEL010000087.1:0-42330 GCA_034430595.1 Anaerolineales bacterium
CACCGGTGACAGCATAGCGAACGCCAAAGCGGGCGCCGTTTTCGATGGTTACCCACGCGTGCAGCAGTCGGGCAGATTCAACGATCGTGAAAAGAACGAGCAGGAGGATCGGCAGAATGAGTGCAAATTCTACAAGTGCCTGACCCGTCCTCTTGGCTTTCCGCTGGTTCCACACATAATGCTGCTCATCAAATTAGGTATCGTTTTTTCTAGCCCGAATACGTGAGCAATGTAGATTCGGTATATTTAGTATGAGGCTATATTCACTGAACGAGACCTTTCAATTACCTTACAGCCGTTAAAGCTGGGAAACCCAGGGAAGCGAAGGAAGCGGGGGATGACAATTTGGGGGAACCTGCCTTAGGAGATCAATCGGTATCCAAAACCGCGAATTGTGATAAGGCGTTCTGGTGCCGCTGGATCGTCTTCAAGCTTTTTACGAAGCAGCCAGATATACCGGCGCAGGCCACTGCGGCTCTGCAGCTGATGCTCGCCCCAGACCTTTCGAATTAAGTCTTCCTGTGAAATGGCCTCACCGGCATGCTCGATCAATAGATGCAGCAAGCGGAATTCCGTAGGGGTGAGTTCGACCAGGTCTCCTGCCAACCTGACCTCGCGGGTGTGAGGGTCGAGGCTGAGCGAACCACAGGTGAGCAGCGCTTCCTGGCGCCTGTCGCTGCCCGAACGCGCCAGCACCGCCCGCACACGTGCCGTGAGCTCTGCCAGGCTGAAGGGCTTGGTCACATAGTCATCAACACCCAGGCGAAATCCGCGCAGCTTATCCGCTTCGGAGGTCTTAGCCGTAAGTAGAATGACGGGGATATTTGCCATCTCACGCAGCCGGGCGGTAAGCTCCCAGCCATCCATGCCAGGCATCATCACGTCCAGGACAGCCAGATCAGGGCGTTCTTGGTAGAAAACCCGCAGGGCATTCTGACCGCGCTCGGCGGTTGCAACCTCAAAGCCCTCCCCGGCAAGATAATCGCTTAGAAACCGCAGCAGCGTGGTGTCGTCATCGACGATGAGTAGCTTCGGTGTCATGTCTTTACCTTCCTGCCGCTCGATGGGAGACTCGTGGAATCTGAATCAGGGGTCGTATCGACCTGCACTTGAGGTATCGTGAACCGGACCAGCGTCCCGCCCGTACTTGAAGATGTAATCTCAATCCTTCCACCCATCGCTTCAACCAGCCTGCGGGCCATCGGCAAGCCAAGTCCATGCCCGTAGACGTCGCGCGAATCACTCACATCCAGGCGGTGAAACATCTCAAACACCCGCTCGCGTTCCTCTTCTGGGATCCCCGGTCCTTCATCGCTGATTTGAATCATCACATATCCATCTTGGGCAAAGCCCGCCAGCCGAACAGGACCATCAGGAGCATACTTTAACGCGTTATCGATAAGGTGGAAGAAGACGCTTTCCAGCGCCCGCCGGTCAGCAAGTACGTCCGGAAGAGAGGCAACCCCCTTCCAGATAATCTCTAAACGATCTTCAGCATGGGAAAAACGGGCTGCAGTTGACTCAACGAGCGGCGTTAGAGACATCGGGCTCATCTCGAGCTGAACCCGCCCGGCGTCGATCGCTGAAAGATCAAGGATCGTTTCCACAAATAAGGTCAGTCGATCCGTCTCTGCCTGGATAAGATCAAGTGATTCACGCGTTCTCCCGGCGAGCTTGTGATCACGTTCGAGCAGCAGCTCAATCCCACTTCGAATGTTGGTCAGGGGGGAGCGCAGCTCATGGGATACGAGCGCGACGAACTCAGACTTGAGCTTGTCGAGTTCCTTCAGTTCCTCGTTTAGCCTGGCAAGGTCAGCCACAGTTTTCTCGAGCTGTTGGGTACGGTTCTCGACTTTACTCTCCAGATCCCGGTTAAGCTGGGAAAGCTGCTCGCGTGCCAGGTCAACATCCTGCAGGGCATCCCTTAAATCATCTTCACGCTTGCGTATCTCAGCCAGGTCGTGGGCTGTTCCAGCAATGAGCGTCCGGCTGCGCTGGGCATCCCCTAAGGGTCTCATCTCAAGGGAGGCCGGGAATTTGGAACCGTTCTTGCCCTGGAAGACGACCTCCCCGCTCCAACCCTGACCCTGGGCTTGCTCCAGCATCAACCGCAGCTGGTCCACACTGGATTCAGCGAGCACCTCGCTCAGGTTCCAACTTTTCTCCCGCTCGGCTGAGACACCAAGGGCATCCCTGAGCGAAGGATTCGCCAGTCGAACCTTCCCCTCCTGATCACAAATAAATGCCATGTCAGCCGCGGCGTTCACAAGTGCCGCGAACTGCCGCAGTTCTTGCTGGCCGGCGATCACACCCTGGCGGGCGAACATGAATGCAATCAGCAGCCCGGCTCCGCCGACCCCGACCCAATCCAGTGAACTTGAAAACCACCAATCAAAGAGCAGAAATCCAACGACGGCATAAGTGAATACAAGCGGAAAGAGAAGTTCCAAGCGTATTCGCCATGGGCGTATACGCGAAAGAACGGGTTGTTCAACGACTGAAATGCTTGTCACTAAGCTCCGGAAAACCAGGCCCAGAATCAGCGAGCCTGCCATCCAACCTGCTTCAACCAGGCTGGGAGTTGCCAGATAACGGTAAATGCCCCGCATACTGGCCGAAAGATCTCCTATGAAGAAAATAGCGAACGCAAGCAGAAGCAGCAGGAGCAGCCTGCGCTCCCCTGCCTGGGTCTGAACGATGAGCAAACGGACGATCAGCAAGGTTACAACAAGGTCCAGGATCGGCCGGATTGCGAGCCAGAAGATGATGTTAATTTGCAGTAAACCCGCGTCGACGGCTGGTCCGAGGAAGATCAGCCAGGCAAGCGTGAGGATGCCCAGGATGAGAATCCCTATATCGAGCGCCTCACGAATCCGGCCAAAGCTCTCGTCCTGTGCAGATCGAAAGCCAACGATCCCTGCCAGAAGACTGAAATAACCTGCAACCTGCAGCAAATCGCGCAGCGTGGGTGCTACGGGTGGCGTGCCCTGCAGGATCCATTGGATTACAGTCACTGCATCGGCCAGGGTCCAGATGAGCAGGCCGGCAGCGATATAACGCCAAACCCGGAGCACACGCTGGTTCTGGATTCGGCCGAGGGCGCGCTGAGCTGCAAGCGTGGCGGCCGCCCGCACACCGAGCTCGAGCAGCATCACGAACAAGCCGCCAGCCATCGTTTCCGGGCTTGCTGTCACCCAGAGCACGTAGAGCAGGATGACAACGCCTGCCAGGGCAGGCCAGTGCCGAGTATAGAGCGACATCACACGTGATTCGTTCTGCATCCTGATGAGATTGTAGGTGAGTGCAAGAGAGGCGGCAAGGGACGGGGCTTTCTTTTAAATAGCACCGGCCCCGCTCATTCGAGCGGGGCCGTGTGATCTAGCAGTCAAAGCACTCTGTAGTCGTTGGTGTCGGCGTCGGCAGGATGGGGGTCTCCGTCGGCGTAAGGGTCGGCGGCGGGGGAACGGTGTTGGTCGGCGTGCGTGTTATCGTTGGCGTTGGTGTCAGCGTGGGTGTCGCCGTCGCCGTCGGTGTATTGGTCGGAGGCGGGAAGGTCTTAGGTGTTGCCGGCACGCTCAAATTGCAGGCCGAATCGCTGAACTGGATCGAGAAACCGAAGTTGCTGCTACCCAGGTTCAACGGTGCGGAGGTGAGGTTGCCAGCGAATCCACCGCTGAAGTCGATCAGGATATTATTGCTCCCAAGATTGGTACTCGCATTCAGGCTCACTCCGGTAGTCGAAGTATTATCGTTCCCGGTATAGATCGTCGAGCCATTCCACTGCATCCAATCAAGATATTCTCCCCAACCATAGAGCGTCGAAGCCGTGTTCAACGGCCCCCAGTCAACCGTGATGCCGGTAATTCGCAGCCCCGGATAGGTGGCGTTATTGACATACAGTCTGAGTTCTGCTGAGGAATAGAAGTTCACCCCGCCAAAATTTACCCCACTGCAGGATGGCGTGTTGGTCGGCGTCGGGGTTTGCGTGATCGTCGGCGTAAGTGTGATGGTCGACGTGTTGGTCGGGATCGGCGTAAGCGTGATGGTCGGCGTTTGGGTCGGGGTTGGCGTCTGTGTACGCGTTGGAGTGTAGGTTGGCGTCGCCACGAAGAGAGCTGATGCCACGTTGCACTCGTTATCGAAGGTCAGGGTTGTGCCGTAGTTACCGTAAAGCTTGCCCCCGGGCACGCCGCTGAAGTCGGCATACCAGTAAACCCATGAGCCAGGGCCTTGAGGGAAGCTTGATGGCGATGCCGGTCCTTGAACCGTGCTTGAGCTATAGTCATCACCGTTGTAATAGGGATTCCAGTTGAACTGCAGCTGGTCGACGTACATCGCCGGATCCATCTCATTCCAGCTGGTATTGCTACCGGTCAGATAGATCGTGCGCGGGTTTCCATTAAACAGCCACATGTATAGTCCATCGCCGGAAGTGAAGTACGATCCGACGACCAGGTTGGTGCAGTCCAGCGTCGGTGTAATCGTTGGCGTGGCGGTTGTCGTCGGTGTCGGCGTGTCAGGCACGTTGATCGTGAACGTAACTTCCGCCATCGGGCTCTGGACGCCTTCATCATCGGTGGCGATCGCCTGCATCCGGTGCTGGCCGCTGCCCATCGGAGCACCACCTGGCCAAGTCGCTGAAGTTGTCGGATGCTGTGAGCAGGGTGCGTTCCCGCCAAAGGTACAGTATGCCTGTGAGAATTCGGTGCTGGTGAAGACGCGGTTCCAGCTAACCCCGGTCCATTCGTCGATGGCGAAATCAACCTGAACGATGCCTTCCCCGTCAACTCCAACCCCCGTACAGCCGGCCGGATCGGCATTATCCGGATCGTAGGCAATAGCCTGCCCCGGCACTGAAGCGATCAGATTTGCACCATTCGGCGGCGCGATGATCGTGACCACTGGCGGCACCTTGCATAACGTTGAAGTCGGCAGGGGTGTCTCGGTGATGGTGGCAGTGGCCGTATTTGTCGGCGTAATCGTCGCCGTGAAAGTCGGTACGGAGATGGTAGCCGGCAAGCCAACAACCCGGGCGACACGGAACAGCTCCACGATGCCCTCGCGCCGGGCCGAGAGATGAATATTCGGCAGCCAGTTGCTCAGAATCGGGACGATCAGCGGATGTTCAAAGTCAACCGTAACCGAGACCCGGTCACCTGGCCCGCCTGGATCTTCGATCGGGTTATGAGTAGCAAGCTGTTCACACCACGCCGGGATATGGGAAGGCGTGATCGAAGCGTGGTAGCTGAAGAGCGCACTTCCCCCCTGCATCTTGTTCGAACAGACGGTTACTTTAAAGAATCCCGGTGTCGCGACGGTCGCAGCCGGGTTACGCAGAATGGCTACTGCGCCCGATTCGGCGGCATCGACGATCGAGGGGATGCGGGCCGCTTCCTGTTCGGGCAGGTCGTCACAAACGCCCCCGGGATACCCGGAGCAGTAGGTGTCGTCGAATTCGCCTGTCACGGCGTAGCGCACGCCGAAGCGGGCGCCGTTCTCGACCGCCAGCCAGGCATGCAGCAGGCGTGCGAGTTCGATGATAACGAACAGGATCAGGAGCATGATCGGAAGCACCAGTGCGAACTCGACCAGAGTCTGGCCGCGAAAGCGCTCCCGTTTCACTCCCTCGGATTTATGCTGGCTGGCTGGCAAGCGGATCATCGTCTATCTCTCTCAAGGATTAATGGATGATGCGGGTAAAGATGCGGGAGGCAATAGCCTCAAACACCTGCAGCAGGCCCCCACCTGTCGGTGAAAAATAGTAGTTGCCGCAGGAATGGCCGATCGCGGTCGAACTGCATGGATCGGTGGACGGGTCGCCATCGTCACCCACGGCCGAAATGAAGCGCAGCAGCTTTTCACCCTGATCGGCTTGGCAGCCGCCTGGATACGCGGTTGGGCTGCAGCCCTGGTTGTCGATCAGATCATCGCCCAGGCCGATCGTGAAAACCACGGCGCCCTGTCCCGGCGCAGAGCAGGTCGTGAGCGAGGGGTCGAATGAGTTGCCTTCCGGGCAGCCGACGAAGTAGGCCTGATCAACGGCGGCATCCTCGGCATCGTAGCCGTAAGCCCCCAGCCCGACTTCGAAGTCCTCATCCCGGCAGAAAGGCTGGACCCAGGTTGGGACGTTCGTGCCGCCCGGGCAAATTAAATTGCCGTGAACGTCGGTCGCGGCGTTCGCCGAACCATCGCTCAGCAGGATGAAGATGAGAACTGCTTCCTCACGCAGGAAAGAACCGAACTGGCTACCGCCCACTTTAAGTCCGTCGGCGATGTTGGTTGAGGTGCATCCGGTCGGATTCTTTGCCGGTGTGTTCCACCCTGGACATCCCGGAAGCTTGTAAACCACCAGGTTCCCGATGGACGAAACGATCGAGCTGGCATTCGAGCTCAAGTTCAGCTGGGCGACGGCATTCAGGTCGAAGCTGATCACCGCCATGCGGTCGTAGGGGAAGTACATGCGGTTGACGAGAGCCAGTGCTGCGTCGCGCACCTCCTCGAACGGGTGGCAGCCGCCCTGGATACCCGGTGCGGAGGTGTTTAGGTCGTTGCAGATGTCCGGATTGCGGTAATAGTCATCTGGGACGTCCCAAAGTGGATCCGTGTTTGGGCCTGGATTTCCTGGCCAGCCGTATTGACTGGGATCGCAATCATCGGCCACGCCATCGCCATCATCATCGTCGCCATCGAGGCAGTCGGCGTCGTATGCCATGGACTCGGAGGTATCGATCGCCAGCACAATGTCGACCGAGGCTGCCTCCGACACAGCGTTGGCCTGAATATCGATCGAACCAAAGCCGATAATCGGCAGAAATGCAAAGTCGACCGGCATGGTCGCAACCACGCGAACGTACTTGCGCGGCGGCTCATCGTTGTGGACGCCGTCGCCGTTCGTATCCGGTGGGCAGAGCGACAGATCATGATAGGGGTTAGTGTTGCTCGCCGTCGGATCGGTGATGTCGCATTTAAAGATGTCAGCATTGGCCGGGTTCAGACTGTTGAGGTTGATGAATTCATCCGCAGCCCGTTCGATCTCGGCATCCGTACGGCCTTCACGGAATTGATTGGCTGCCGCCAGCGAGGCTGAGTCTACGGCGCGCCGCAAGTGGCCGATCTGAATAAACAGAATGCCGGCATCGACCGTCAGCCCGACAAAGGCGGCCAGGCCAATAAAGGCCAGGGCGATGAGAACCATCGCCTGACCGCGCTGCAGCACCCGCTGCGTTGGGTTACGGGAGGGGAGTTGGTGTAGGTTCGACATTTGGATTTGGCATGATGCTGTAGGCATATAAGGTAATTGGGTCCGGGACAAAAGCCTTGATCCAGGGTAAGCCGAGGATCATATGATACTGATAGTAGATCTCCACTGACACCAAGCCGGTATTGGGAGCCAGGCTGTCCAGCTTGGCCTCGATATCATTGACCGTATCAAGCGAGGTGGTTTTATTCGAGTATAGTGCGACCTCGCCGGTTCCGGAGGGGAAGCGCTGGGTTACGTTCCCTGCAATGACACCGAAAGCTGAGATCACGATGTCATCCGTTGCCGGATTGAGCGTAATCTGGCCACCGGATCCGATGTTGATCGACTGCTGCGCGACAGTCTGAGTGCGCAGGTAAAATCCAGGGTTCGGATCCTGGTACACGCCAGTGGCGTCGTTGTGCACGGGATCATCGTTTGCGGCAAAACGAGCCGCCTCGCGGGCTGCGTCGATCAAGTCCAGGTAGTAATTCAGAAGAAACCCAAACTCGATCAGCCCCGAGAGCATCATGAGCAGAATCGGAAGCAGGACCATGAATTCAACGATGCTCTGGCCGCGCGACTTAACCCTGCGTTTCCTGGTACCAGATAGCTGTTTTGCTTTCATTCGGAACATCACCACCTCAAGCGATGTCTCTCCCTGTTCGGACAACTTACATTATAGAGGCAGGTATGGGCCGCTGACCTAGTACTGCAGGGCCAGCAGGTCAAACTGTCAGCCATCCGACACATACCTGTAACACAATCCGAACAATAGGGAGCTTATGAGCGGAAAAATGACTACATGCCGAGCAAACGGCCGAGGCTGGTCCATCCCTGCAGATACACCCAGATGGCACCCAGGATTAAAAATGGCCCGTAGGGAATCGGCATGAAAGCGGAGTATTTACGCCGCACAACCATCAGGATCAGGAAGGCAATACTGAAGATGCCAGCATAGAGGATGCCCCGGATCAGTGCTTCTATCACACCCGGAAACCCAACGGCCAATCCGATCAGCGTCGCCAACGTGACATCCCCGAAACCGAGTGCGACCTCCTCACGAGGGACCGAGTTTCTTCGTGCCGCCCAGCGCGAGAAAGCGGTTCCCAGGAGATACAGCAGCAAGAAGAGGATGAAACCGAAAGCCCCTCCGAGCAGAGCCCGCTTGAGGCCTAGTTCCGGGTTGAGAAAACCCAGGATGGCGAATACAACCGCGGCGGGGGTCGTGACCAAATGCAGGATAAGCCGGTGTTCGATATCGATCACTGTAATCAGGAAGAAGACCGACCCGATAACCAGCGCTGGCCAGAATTGGATACCAGCCGGTTTGAGATACCACAAGGCCGGCACAGCGAGCGCGGCCAAAATCTCAACAGCGAGATTACGCGTGCGCATGCAAACTCCGCAATACTCGCAGGGCCTCTTTCGAGTAAGCCATGCGATCACTGCCGACCAGGCTGTCGCAGGTCGGGGTGCTGTGCATGCAAGGCAGTGCGGCCTTTCGATCCGTCGGTCGAAAGGCAGGCTGTCCGAAAGGAGGTTGATCAGGATGCCCAGCATCCAACCAAGGAGAGTAAACAAGGCGAGCATGCCGGCCATTATACTCATCGGCCTACGGAAAAGGCGAACGCAGGTCGAATAGACAGAGTGCGGGACGCGATGCTAGAATGCCTTCGTGATTAGCAAACGCCCGACCCCAGACCGTGACCGATTAAGCACGCTCACCGCGCTCGTATTTCTGACATACGCCCTGATTCGAATCATCAGCCTGCCAACCCTGGAGGCGGAGTTTGTCATCTTCGGTGTGCTGATCCGCATCGTTCTCAACACCCGCTTGATCATCCTCTCCGTTGCGGCGCTGATAACGGCCGCCGGAGCTGATTGGCTGGTTCGGTCCCATCCTGCCTTCCCGCCCGGGGATACGACGCTGCCGCACTGGATCGTGCCGGGGATGGCTGCTCTTGGAACAGGTGGGATCCTGACCCGCCTGCCTCAAGGCCTGGCGCTGTGGATCGGTTTACCACTGGGTGCTCTCATTCTTGTTGGCGTCCTGTATGCGGAATTTCTGGTCATCGACCGGCAGGACGAGCGATTTGGAATGGCTTCGATCGGCCTGCGCACTCTTACCTACATGCTGCTCGCAGGAACGATTTTTACGCTGGGTGCAACCGGGCAGCGGGCGATCTACGGGGTGCCGGTCGCATGGATTTCCATCTTTGCCGCAACGTGGAGATTGGAGCTGCTCGAGGGTCGTGAACGGAAAGCTTCCCTGCTCGACGCAGCGGTGATGGGGGCGATCGGAGCCCAGATCTTGTGGGCAACTCATTATTGGCCAATTTCGCCAGTCCGTCTGGCGTTAGTGATTGGCTTGCTGGTTTACCTGGGAAACGGTTTGATCGACACCTTCCGCGATGATCCTCACAGCCGGGGACGGGTGATCGAGTTCGCTTTGCTCGGCCTGATTGGTTACGGAGCGATATTCACACTTACCTAGGGCTTGTATACTCCGGGATCTTCACCGTTTCTTTGGCTGGTTGATTCTTCCTCACCTTGCTTCCGGCGGGCTCGCCAGCCAACCAGCCTTTCCTCCCCGGCAATCAACCGCTTGATGTTCGGTCGCAATGCCCAGACCACAACAACCTCAGCCAGCACTCCGTAGGCTACATACGTCCACTGCCCTAAGCCAGCGGCGGCCCGAATCGCAAAGGTAACACCTGCAATAATTGGTACGGACATGGTAGCGACGGAGGCATATCCGATTCCGTAAAAGACGACCGCTCCAACGCCGAGGATAATCAATCCAAGCGGTGGCCAGAGAGCCACGGCTGCGCCGAAAGAAGGTGCACCGCCCGCCCCGCCTTTAAAGTGCAACTTGCCCTCGATCCGTTCTACGAGGAATACCGAGTAATTGTGACCGATGATGGCCAATGTCCCGGCCAATACTTGGAGCCATGCAGATCCACCACTGATCCAGCGAGCCAGACGCACGGCGAGAAAAGCTTTCAACAGGTCGAAGAGCGCGGTTGCCAGCCCAGCCCAAAACCCGGCTACACGCATTACATTCGTGCCGCCGGTTCGCCCACTGTACCAGCGGCGGATGTCCCGTCCACGGGTTGCCCTCACAATCAGCATGCCTGAGGGGAACGAACCCAACAGGTACGCCGCAAGCAGACTCGAAAGGCTCTGGAAAAAAATGATCATGCTTGGCTCCATCAACTGTCACACTCCAAAAAACCCCATATAACAACGATCGTTATTCTGCCCACTCTATCGCGGCTCTGGATACCAATCCCCGCTCGTCAATCGAGAAGGCCTGGCAAGTCCAACCACCATCACCCTGAGAGCAGATCAGGTGTACCGCTCCAGGGTAAGCGGCTTCGTGCCGGTCAACCTCAGACGGTATGGGCGGACCTGACGGGTGCGAATGATAGATCCCGAGCAGATCAAGACCGCTCTGTTCGAAATCGAACAAGATCCGCACCTGCTCCCGCGAGTCCATTTGAAAGCGCGTGGTCGATCGCAGCACATTCCGAATTCGATGCACCTCTGTCACCAGCCTGCCGCGCCCCGCGAATAGGCCACAACCCTCGAAAGGCAGGCATTTCTCCAGGTGAGCTTGGATTTCATCCCAATGGATCTGGCGAAGTACGATCGACTGCATTTGAAACCAGCGCGATTATACTTCATCCCCATTTTCGAGATTCCCTGGAATTCCTTTGATTTTCCCCAATCAGGCAGCGCTTGGGATGAATTTGTCGGATTCCAGTTCCTGGAACGTCAGGCCTGTTTCAGGTCCGATGGATGTTTCTTAGTAAAATGGAGCCGTCTGCACAACGATGCTATTGCATGGAGGCCGTTATTGATGAATCCTCAACCAGCAATCATGCTCCGTGATTTAGTCAAAAGCTACGGAGAGGTTAAAGCCCTGCGGGGAGTCGACCTGGCCGTCGAAGAGGGGGAGATCTTCGGTTTTTTAGGGCCAAATGGGGCCGGGAAGACGACTACGATCCGCTGTATGCTGGATCTTATCCGGCCGGATTCCGGACAGATCCAGATACTGGGCCTCGACCCGCAGCAAAATCCGGTCGCGGTCCATGCCCGGACCGGCTACCTACCGGGCGAGCTTAATCTCGATGGCAACCTCACCGGACGAGCCATCCTGCACTACTTCCATGAGCTGCGTGGGATGGGCTCGAATACAGCACGTGCCCTGGAACTTGCCGAGAGATTGGATGTAGATCTCAACCTGCCTATCAAGAACCTCTCGCATGGGAATAAACAAAAGTTGGGTTTGATCCAGGCCTTGATGGATGAGCCTCGCCTGCTCCTGCTCGACGAACCGACATCCGGGCTTGACCCGCTCATCCAACGAGAATTGCTGCAAATCCTGGCCGAAGCCAGAGAATCTGGCGCGACGATCTTCTTCTCATCACATATCATCAGCGTGGTCGAACACATCGCCAACCGGGTTGGGATTCTTCGCGAAGGAAAGATCATTGAAGTCGCCGAGACGTCCGATTTGCTCAAGCGCGCAGTTCGCCGCGCTCTCATCCGCTTCCGCCATCCAGTCGATGTGAGTCTCTTCAAAGAACTGCCGGGCGTGTCAATCCTGAGCGAGGATGGTGGGCTTTCAGTTCTGCTGCAGGTGACCGGTGATATGGAAGGTCTGATCAAGCAACTGGCTCAACAACCGGTAATCGAAATCGAGACAGAACGGCCCTCGTTGGAGGAAATCTTTATGACCTACTACGACGCGAAAGAAAGTGAGGCCTGAGCGATGCGAGCCGAATTCACGTCTACCCTGAGGCAATTCCGGGGACAGATCATTAGCTGGGGTCTGGCGCTTTTCCTGCTCAGCTTGATGCTGGTGCCGTTTTACGAGAGCATCACCGGCAATCAAAGCCAACTTCTGGGGTACCTGGAGAGCTTTCCGGAAGAGTTTACCGCCTTCTTCGGAGATTTCACGAGTATGGGTACCCCACAGGGATATCTTGACATCGAGTATTTCAGCTACATGCCGCTGCTGATCGGTATCTTCGCGGTCCTGGCAGGTAGTGGATTGATCGCGGCCGATGAGGAAGCAGGCAGGCTGGACTTGATCGCCGCGCAGCCTCTCAGCCGTACACGCTTTTTCGTCAGCCGGGTGCTGGCCTTCATATCGGCTTCGATCGTGATCGTCTTTTTTGGGTGGCTGGGGATGGTGCTTCTCCTCGGAAAGAGCGGCATGGATCTTACCCCGGCTCAGCTGGTCCTGCCCTTCATCCCCGTCCTGGCTTATATCTTCATCTTCGCTGCCCTGGCGCTCGTCCTGAGCATGCTCATGCCATCTCGGAAACTAGCAGCCAGCGTATCTGGCCTGTTGCTTGTAGCTGACTTCTTCATTCAGGGTTTCAGCAACTTAATCACGGATCTTGAACCCATCGCCAGGTTCATGCCCAGTCATTACTTCCAGGGTGGATATGCGATGGACGGATTAGATCTGGGTCCAGTTCTCGCTCTCAGCGGCCTCGCGCTGGCGTTGGCTCTGCTTGCGCTCTGGCGATACCGGGTGCGGGATCTGCGTGTTGGCGGCGAAGGAGGATGGGGAATGAGTTGGTTGAAACGCTGCCAACCTGCCACAGACTCAATTTCGTAGTCCGACCGGTTCGAAGCATTAAATGAGCGGGTGGACGGTATCCACTCGCTCAATAATCACAATTCACCTGGGTCAGGAGATGATACCGCCTTCCGTCAAACGAAGTAGATCGCCTAATGCCCTCTCAACTTCCTCTGGCGAAAGGCTGCCGCCCCCTTCTCGCCGCTTCAGCTCGCCTTTGCTGGCGCGATCCATCGCCAGTTCTCTGACCGTAACACCCCGCTTGAGCGATTCCTTCACCAGCTCTGCGCCGGCGCTGTAACCGATTAACGGATTCAGCGCGGTGACGATAATCGCGTTGTGCTCCAACCAATGCCGCGCTCGCTCGCGGTCGGCTTCAATTCCGCGTACAGCGCGTTCGGTGAATGCCCGTAGCGAGCCGATCATGACCTGCATCATTTCAAAGAGGTTATGAGCGATGATCGGCATCATCACGTTCAGTTCCAACTGGCCGGCCTGGGCTGCCAAGCTGACCGTTGTATCGCATCCAATGATGTGGAACATGCTCATGTTCAGCATCTCCGCCATAACCGGGTTCACTTTGCCGGGCATGATGCTCGATCCTGGCTGGACCGCAGGGAGTTGGATTTCGTGAATACCGGTCGCTGGACCGGAGGAAAGCAGGCGCAGGTCATTCGCAATACGCGTGAGAGTAACTGCCAGGGTCCGAAGCGACGTCGAGAAATCGACCATATCCGCCATCGATTGCATGCTCTCAAACAGGTTATCGGATTGGGTCAGATGAAACCCGCTCAACTCAGCGAGTTTAACTACCATGCGATGGGAATATTCTGGGTGTGCATTGAGCCCCGTCCCGACGGCGGTCCCGCCGATCCCCAACCTGCTTAGACCGTCCGCCGCCCGTTCGATCCGCGTGAGATCCCGCTCGACCGCTCGTGCGTAACCACTGAACTCCTGACCCAAACGGATTGGAACTGCATCCTGCAGATGAGTCCGCCCGGATTTCAGGACATCATCGAAAGCAGCCGCTTTTTCGCTCAATGCATCGACAAGTTCACCACCGACGGTCTGCAGCTCATCCAACCGCCACAGGCAGCCCAGGCGAATCGCGGTAGGAATGGTATCGTTGGTCGACTGTGCCATGTTGACGTGGTCATTCGGATGAACGAGGTACTCGCCCGGCGCACCACCAAGGATCTGCGTCGCCCGGTTTGCGATGACCTCGTTTGTATTCATATTGTGGCTTGTCCCGGCGCCAGCCTGGAACGGGTCAACGATGAACTCGGCATCCCACTGGCCCTGCATGACCTCTTCCGCAGCGCTCATGATCGCCCTGGCACGCTTTTCGTCGAGCAGTTTCAGCCCGAGGTTAACTTCGGCTGCAGCACGTTTGATGATTGCCATCGACCAGATAAAGGCACGCCAGGGCCGCAACCCGGATATCGGAAAGTTCGCCGCTGCCCGTTCGGTCTGCGCACCATATAACGCTTCGCGCGGTACACGGACCTCGCCAAGCGAGTCACGTTCAATGCGAAAATCGTTCGTTTTATTCATCACCACCTCCACAATCGATACCCGCTTTCAGTGCAGTCGGTCGGTGAGAGTTGAACGTAGAAAAAGAGGGAGCCTTTCGGCTCCCTCCGTTGTTCGTCCTTCCGGGTACTTTACTCGTCCAGCGCGCTGTAGCCCGGGCCGCCCTGGAAGAAATCGTAGTTGGGCTTGATGTCAGGGGTCAGATCGACGACCTCACCTGCTTCGAGGACGCGCGTGTGCTCGAGGTGGACAGCATCGCCGTGGTGATTCTCGCCATCGTAAACCGTATCAAAGCCAGCCGTTCCAGCGGGCATGCTCAAATACTCACCGCCCTTGGCCGCATAATCCGCGGGGACTTCATCCTCGGTAAAGATTGCCTCAAACGGGCACTCGGGGATGCAGGCACCGCAGTCGATGCAGGTGTCCGGGTCGATGTAGTACCAGGGCCACTTGTCGACCGGTTTGCCGGGGATGATGCATTCCACCGGGCAGACGTCAACGCAACCAGAGTCGCGCAGGCACAGGCTGGTGATAATGTGTGTCATTTGTTGTTCCTCCAGAAGATATGGTTGTAGACGGTTAGACCCCTACGCCCACCCAGCCTAGTGTACATCAAGATTCAAATCGTTTGGCGACTTCTTCCCAGTTTACAACATTCCACCAGGCTTCGATGTAATCGGGACGGCGGTTTTGATACTTGAGATAGTAGGCGTGTTCCCAGACATCGAGACCGAGAACGGGTTTCATACCATCAGACAGCGGTGAATCCTGATTTGCCGTGGAGAGGACCTTCAATCCACCACTGGCATCAGTCACCAGCCACGCCCAGCCACTGCCAAAACGGGTTGCGGCAGCCTTCGAGAACTCGGATTTGAAGCTATCAAAACTGCCGAACTTGGCAGCGATTGCCTCGGCTAAAGAGCCTTTCGGTTCACCACCTGCTCCGGGCGCCATCACTTTCCAGAACAGTGAATGATTGGAATGCCCACCACCGTTGTTGCGGATGGCCGTCCGAAGGTCTTCCGGGAGTGCATTCAAATCTGAAAGCAGCTCGTCAATGCCTTTCCCGGCGAGATCCGGGTGCGACTCAAGAGCTGCATTTGTCTTACTTACATAGCCTGCATGATGCTTGGAGTGATGGATTTCCATCGTTCTCGCATCGATGTATGGTTCGAGGGCATCGTACGGATAATCGAGTTTCGGAAGTTCAAATGCCATGATGTATACTGCTCCTTTAGCGAAAACATACCGGTAATGGTCTTCTCACCACAGAACGTATCACCGCACTGCGGTGAATTTAACCATCAGGGATTCTAGTCTCCAGCGCCGACATTTGTCAAGGAATGCATGTCAAACAGCGATCGAACGATGACCCCCGGCTCCTTGGATGATGCTCAAAGCCAGCCTCGATTCAACCCGGTCCTGGTGCTCACGCTCGCGATCCTTGCCGCCTCAACCTCCTCGATTTTTATTCGCTATGCTCAACGTGATGCAGCCTCTCTTGTTATCGCTGCATTCCGGCTCTCATTCGCGACCCTGATCTTGCTTCCCTTGCCAGGGATCCGCCGCAGCCGGGCTGAAGGGGTCTCAAGCCGCAAGCAACTCGGGTTGGTACTGATCTCTGGCCTGCTCCTGGCCATCCATTTCGCCACCTGGATTTCTTCGCTCGAGTACACCAGCGTCGCCAGTTCGGTAGTACTGGTCCAGACATCACCGCTCTTCGTGGCTTTGTTCTCACCCTTGCTTCTCCAGGAGATTCCGCGCCCAACGGCCTGGATTGGAATGCTGATCGCGTTGACCGGCGGCGTGCTGATCGCTGGGGGGGATCTATGCTCAGCCGGACCGCTTCTGGATTGTCTGAATAGCCAAGGGCTGGCCAATTCACGCGTGCTTCTTGGGGACGGTCTGGCATTGGTGGGAGGGTTAAGCGGCGCAGGGTACTTGATGGCCGGCCGGCGGCTGCGGAGACGGATGGATCTACTACCCTACATTACCTGGGTCTATGGCAGCGCAGCTGCCGCCTTGCTCGCACTGGTGGCGATCATGCGGCTCCCGCTGACCGGGTACCGTCCAGAGACTTACTTACTCTTCTTGCTTCTAGCAATCTTCCCACAGCTTCTAGCCCATTCAGGATACAATTGGGCTTTACGCTATCTGCCAGCCGCGCTGGTATCGATCAGTTTGCTCGGAGAACCCATTGCAGCCGCACTGCTGGCACTCCTGCTGTTAGGCGAGATGCTGCCAATCCTGCGTATCTTCGGTGCAGCGCTCGTGCTGAGTGGTATCATTCTCGCATTCCGAAATAAGCCTGCGCCACCGCTTCCGGAAACCTGACCGGGAGGTAGGGTGACTTGATAAGGAGAGGACCATGCAGATCCGCTGTTTCCGCTGCGGTTGGAGTTTTTCACTGAAGAAGGATGAAATCAAATTTGCGCTGGAAGCACTGGAAGAAGCGGATGGCAATCATTATGACGTTCGCTGCCCACGCTGCCGTCACACGAACCGGGTCTCGCTCGAACAACTGCGCGGGGCAGCCCCAGCCGGCGAAAAGGAAGATTAATGCTTCGGTCTCCTGCCGGCAGTTTTCGGCGCTGCCGGCGCTTTTTCTGGCGCTGTGCTTCCTTCCCGGATGCTCCTCACCTATCGATGAGTACGAGCGCTCTGCCCCACGCGTCATCAGTCTCGATCCCCTGGATGCCCCCGCTCCCCAGCTCGAGTTAATCGGCCTCGAACAGGAACAGCTCGCCAATTCCACCTGCCTGACGGTCGAACTGCTTGATCTTGATGCCGGGTTCCCATTGCAATTGTCCCTCGACCTTGATCTCCTACCGACGGCTTCTCGTCCTGGGCAAAGTGAGAGGCCAGGGGATCTGCACCTTCGTTTAACAGCTGCTGAAACAGTTACCTATGAGCTGGCCGGGACCGGTCACCTCCCAAACGGCTCAATCGACGTGGAATGGGATTTCATGCTCGACCGGGTGCGAATCACATTGCCGTTCGTTTCCTCCTCAAGCAGCCCGCCTTTCACGATCCGGGTGCAAACACTCAAGTCGGGATCAACTCTTCCTGCAGACACATTGGGGCCGGTGCTATCCGACGCACGCGATACCCGAAGGGCGAACCTGCTGCTTGCTTTCTGGAACGTTTTCAGGGGCGAGACACCGGCCTTGGCCCTGCGCAGTTGGGATGGTGCTCACAGCGGTCCAGCCGGTGAACGCTTCGGCCTGGCACATCTGCTTGATTCAGTCCGTGAATTCGAGATCCCGATCAACCTGCTTGACTTGAACACACCGGAAGCCATCGCTGGCCTGGATTATCTCGGGGAACTCCCCGGAGTGACCGAGTTGATCAAACGGGGTCTGCTCTATCTACCGTCTACCCTGCCTGAGGATTACAGTCCAGGCCACCAGCCGCTGGAAATGACGCGCGTCCTTTTACTCGACCGGATGGATGTATCCTCAAATTATGGACTTCCGTCAGCAGCCTGGCTCACGCTCGATACACCCCAGCTGACAGAGGCTGATATAGACCAGGTCCGTCAACTCGCTTTTTCTGGCGTGATTGCTCCCTTCCCCATCGCATCTGCCGGTACTCAATCGGCCAGGATTTACCGGAATGGCGGAATGCTTCTCATACCCCGCCCCAGATCGGACGCGGCGTTATCCGCGGCCGATGACGGCGGCTTGAGCATCGGGTGGCGTCAGGCCTTGATCGAGGCAGCACTTTCGGGAGAGGAAACGAACCTGTTAGTTCTCGGAGGCTCACTGCCGCAGACTTTCTGGGGGGATCCGGATCAAGCTCGAGAATCGATGGCTTGGCTTGCCGCACATCCCTGGATCACCGCATTAACGCTGGACCAGGTAGTCCGCCTGGCTCTGCCCTATCAGTCCCTCGATCTTCCAGCCGGGCTGAAGGGTGATCCCGATCCTGCAGAGGATCGAAGGAAAATCGATTTCAGTGACAGCCCGGGGCGCACCACGCTCGACATACTTGCACTCGATCTCTATGCCCGGGCCTCAAGCACTCACAGCTGTCTCTCCGAGGATGATCCCCGCTGGGACGAGGCTTGGAAAGCCTGCGAACGTCCTCCTGCCGACAGCTTGAACCAGCTCCGGCAGCTTTCCCTTGAAAGCCTCGCTCTGCTCGATTTCGCCAGGGAGTGGAGCCGTGACGTAGCCTGCACCGCTCCCGGTCGTGATAGCGGCATTAAACGGGCGGACATCGATCACGATGGGTTCGAGGAGGCCATGCTCTGGAACTCAGACCTGCTGGCAATCTTCGACCCGGTCGGCGGTCGATTGAGCGCGCTTTTTGCATGTTCCCCTGAGTACGGTGTGTCTACCGTCATCGCACCCCGACCTTTTCAGGTGATCGGCCTTAGTGATCCTTCCGGTTGGAATCTAGACTCTGGATCGATCCACGAAACAGCCCTGCCGCTGCTGGCCGGCGGCTTTCTCTCGCCATCCGATATGGCGGAGTACTTCGAGATATCTCGCACTACTGATGGCTTGGAGCTTGAGAATCCACAGGGTTTATACAGCGTCCGGTTCTCCCTCTCAGGACCTTCCCTTCGAGCCGAATATTCTGTTATGCACGGGGTTCGTCGGCAGTATGAACTCGGTTTCCTCGTTGCACCTGAGCGTATGTTCGAACCGGGATTCAGCGGTGCTTTCCAACTTCTGCAGCAGAATGGTGCCCTTGAGATTCAAATTGAAGGAGGCCTAACCCTGCGATTACAATCCACGCACTCGACGTTGGAAATCGACAGCTTCCTTGATTCACCCGCCCCAATCCTGAATTCAGAAGACCCAAATCTAGAGTACCCACCTGGGCACTATCTTCCGATGCCATTCATCCTTGTGCAGGATTGGATGGATGACGGAGAACTGATTTCGATCTCGCTCCTTCCTGGCCGCTAGGTTGTTCACATAATTTGACAGAGGCCATGGCCGATTTATACTCGAGCTGACCGTCGAGAATCGAAGATGGAATTTTGTACAGTGATCGAACCGGAATTTCTCTTCACCCATCTGCACGACCGGGAATGGGCAATTATCGATTGCCGGTTCGAGCTCTCCGAACCCCTGCTGGGAGAGCAGCTGTACATGGCAGAACATATCCCTAACGCGGTCTATCTTCACCTTGAGCGTGATCTTTCCTCTCCACCGAATGGAACAAATGGGCGTCATCCTCTGCCTGAAATCGAGGGACTTGAAAAGTTGTTCACCAGCTGCGGTATCGGTGAGGGTGTGCAGGTTGTCGCCTACGACGCGAACACCGGAGGCTACGCAGCCCGCCTGTGGTGGCTGCTCCAATACGCCGGCCATCGGGCTGTATCTGTCCTGAACGGCGGCTTTACCTCATGGCAGGGTGCTGGGTATCCCACCAAGGCTGGACGCGATACACGAGCTGCGCGTGATTTCCATGTCAACGTGCAGCCTGCCATGATCGTTGATACCGACGAGGTCCTCCATGCCATGAGTTCCACGGACGAGGTCATCATCGATTCTCGAGCTCCGGAAAGGTACCGGGGCGAACTTGAACCCATTGACAAGGTAGCCGGGCACATCCCGCATGCGCTCAACCATTTCTGGCAGGAAAACCTGCTTCCCTCAGGTAAAATCGCGCCAGCGGATATCCTGCGTGGAACATTTGATTCTCTCCTGGCCGGCCAACCCGCTGAACGTTCGATTGTCTATTGTGGATCGGGTGTCACTGCCTGCCAGAACATTCTCAGCATGGAATATGCCGGCCGGCCAGGAGCACGGCTCTACCCGGGGTCATGGTCAGCCTGGATCACTGATCCAGGACGGCCCATCTCGACCGAAATTTGACGATCCCTGGAAGCTTGCACGCTCAACCGATTGATCACCATCCCTGGAGCTGTGTATGGATTCAAAGTCGAGGCTGCCGATGAGACGGCTCCATTTTGTACCGCACACCCATTGGGATCGTGAATGGTATCTCCCCTTTCAGGAATTCCGACTTAAACTCGTCCATCTCATCGACCGGCTGCTCTCGATCCTTCAAACGCAGCCCGAGTTTTCTGCTTTCACACTCGATGGCCAGGCCATCGTCCTGGAGGATTACCTGGAACTGCGGCCGGAGCGCTTCTCTGAGCTTCAAGAGTTGGTCCAGGCCGCGCGGCTGGTTATCGGGCCATGGTATGTGCTGCCGGACGAATTCCTGGTAAGCCCGGAAGCCCTGATCCGCAACCTGCTTCTCGGACGCGAAGTATGCTCACGGTTTGGCACACCAATGCAGGTTGGCTATCTGCCGGATCCTTTTGGGCACATCGCCCAGATGCCGCAGATCCTTCAGGGATTTGGAATCCAATACGCAGCCTTCCGACGGGGCCTGGGTGATGATCCGCTTGAACTTCACTGGCAGGCGCCTGACGGGAGCCAGGTCCTGGTTTCGTACCTGCGTGATGGCTACGACAATGCCGCTCGAGCGCCGGTTGATCCGCAGGCATTCCAGGCGTTTGTTTTGCGACTGCGTGATTCACTCACCCCGTACTCCCGCTGTTCGGAACTGCTCCTATTGAATGGAACAGACCACCACGAAGCTCAACCAGAAATTCCGTCCCTGGTGGAGAACTTCGACAGCAGCACCGATCAACTTATCATCTCCACCCTGGAGACATACTTTGAAGCTCTAGGGGCGGAGATTTCGGAGGATAAGATCGTTCTACCCGTAATCAAAGGAGATTTGCGCGACAGCCGCCGGCATCATCTCCTACCAGGTGTACTCTCCAGCCGGACCTGGATCAAGCAACGCAATCACGAGTGCGAGACACTGCTCGAGCGATGGGCTGAACCATTCAGCGCCCTGGCTGAAATCCTGCTGGGAGATCCAATGCCAACCTCGATCTGGACCGGACACCTGGCGACCCCCCGACTGACCAACGCAGCTGAAGTCCTGAAATCCGCCTGGCGGCTCTTACTTACCTGCCACCCCCATGATTCAATCTGTGGATGTTCTGTCGACCAGGTTCACCACGAAATGCGAACGCGCTTCGACCAGGTTGAGCAAATCGCCAACGAGATCACGCGACAGAGCCTGCAAGGTCTGGCTGAGGGTATCGATACCGAGTCCCTGAGCCATTCAGGGGCGCGCGCAGCCCTGATCGTATTCAACCCACACGACCACACCCACAGCGATTGGGCACGCGCTGCCCTGGAGCTCCCGGCCGGGCTGGATCCATTTCAGCTGCTCGATGACCAAGGAAATTCCCTTGACTACCGGATCGTGCACCGCTCAGGTCGGTCTCTTACGGATATGGAACTCGACGCCGAAGGGCTGAAGGCGATGCTCGCCTTTGTGCAGGGCGGCGAGGTCATGGGGCTTTCTGTCCAGGATGTAGCGATACTTGAAGACCCGGCGCAAATCACCGTCGAAGTCACGCTGGCAGAGGAAATTCCACCCAATTTAGCCGCCGTCGAGCACGGCTTGAAGCAGATCGACTCGCTTCTCGAGACGAACTCCGATACCTCAGTCCGCCTGATCGCCCGTTTCGCAACCCAACTCGAGATCGAGTTCCTTGCGGAAGAGGTCCCTGGGCTCGGATACAAGACATACTTGCTCGCTCCAACGCGGAAAAAGCATGAGGCCGAAGAATGGTTGGATGGGAATTCGATCGAAAATCAAACCCTGCGGGTTAATGTTGAACCCGATGGAACGCTTTCCATTGCCATTAAAGCAAATGAGGAACGATACGAAGGGCTGCTGCAATTTTCAGATATTGGGGAGCGCGGGGATTCTTACACCCACAGCCCGGTAGGATCAGCGAATCAGCTGCTCACGCCAGTTCAAAAGCCATTTCCGAGATGCCGCCCACTCCCAGGTGGAGCAGAGCTCGAATACCAAATGGTCTTTGAAATCCCCGCTGGTCTCGAAACGAACCAGTCCGCCCGCGTGGCAAGTCTCGTTGAAATGCCGGTTGAGGTTCGGCTGAGATTACTGGCAGGGGTTCCACGGCTCGATATCGAGCTCAGCGTGCACAATGATGCCCGCGATCACCGCCTGCAGGTTTACTTCCCGAGTGGTATCGCTAGCGAGACAGCCCGCTATGGAGCGGCTTTTCATGCCACGGAAGGACCAACAGCCTTGCCGCCCTTCACTGCGGAATGGATCGAGGATCCCGTGATCGAAAAGCCAATGCGGGATTACGTGATGGTTGAGAGGGGCGGCAGAGGATTTGCGCTTGCAAGCCGGGGGCTGCGAGAGGCGAGTGTCTCTCCTGAGGGGGTCATCGCATTGACTCTGCTGCGCTGCTTTGGCTGGCTTTCACGCGATGATCTGCCAAATCGGAAGGGTGGCGCCGGCCCACAGATCGAAACACCTCAAGCACAGGAGCTGGGTGTGCATACTCATGCAATGAGCTTGATTCCAGTCATGGGGAACGCTACCACTGCCATCTGCCAGGCGCGTGCATTTCAATCCGGGATGCGTGGGTTGGGAACCGGTCTGCACCCGGGTCGCTTATCCACCAGCTCGAGCTTCATCCAGTCAGAGTCACCGCATTTTGTGCTATCTGCCTGCAAATCGACGACCGATGGCCGGCTGCTCGTGCGGGGGGTCAACCTCACTGCAGAGACCACCTTTATCCGGCTGATTCTGGGATTTGATGTCCTGCGCGCTTACGACGCAAAGTTAGATGAAACGGAACTTGGAGAGCTTCAACTTGAAGGACGGCGTTCGGTGCAGTTTCCTTGCCGGGGTTATGAGATTAAAACACTCCTCTTCCAACCGAAAACTGCTTGATGCTTTTCGCTGTGAAGGAATTCAATCAATTTCAACGTGGGGGATACAGTCTAGCCAGGATCGTACCTGCCACCGTTTTCGCATGCTGCAGGTCCGCATCCGGGTCACCACTTGAAATATCAATATCGAGGTAGATATCCCACACCAGAACTTGCAGCCCGTTCCAGATCTCCTGTCCCGAACCACCCCAGAAGGCTTTATCACCCACGTCATCTACGTTTTCCGTCTGCCCGCCACCGAGATTTCGCCCATCAAACAACTGCTCCACCGTATAGCCGTTCTCGACCAGGAATGGAGCCATACCCTGGGTGTAGACAATGCCGATCTGTGCCAGCGTGTGTTCGGGGTCCTCCGGATCCGGGAAGATGCAAATCGATTCCGCGAGCGGGTTATCTGAGGTAAATGCAATCCCGCTTCCCACCTGGCGGCCGAGGATAGTCGCCAGTTCATCCTGCGAGAGCAATTCACACGCAGGTACAGGCTTGGTGGGCGTGGAGCGGTCTGGTTCATAGCTGCGTCCTGCCAGTATCTGCACACCCCCGCTTATAGGACCTTCCTGGCGAAGGGAATTCGTGACGAAGACCCCGGTCAAGATTGCCAGAACGAGAAGCATTGCCCCGAGAATAATCCATGTCGAACGTGGTATTGAATTTAAAGGCATCGAAAACTCCCTGAAGTTGGATCAACAACTTCTGCTGTCGCACGGCATGGCCACAGGTCATTGCCTACGAAAGCATTCTAGAACAGCAGCCCCCGAAGTGGTAATGGTTCTATAGTCTAAAACTCAGCTAGCCGGGATGGGGACAACTGCCGGTTCAATCTTGAAAATCCGCAGTGTCGATGCGGTGATTCCAGCTAGCAAAGCGATGAGGGCTAACGAGAAGAAAACAACATCGAACCCAGCGAGATCAGCCATGAAACCGCTGGCCGCTGCCCCGATTGATCCGCTTGCGAAGGTAAACCCGAGCACGAGACCTGAAGCCACACCCGTCCTGCCGGGCATCATGCGCTGTGCCTGTACGACGATAATGCTGTGGGCTGCTCCAATCAAGATACCTGCGGCGAGGCAAATTAGAATCAGAAATAGCACTCTATCGGAAACGGGGAGCAGCGCGACGGGTATTGCCGCTCCAAGCAGGCTCCCCACGGTCACGATGCGAGTATTGTATCGATCTGCCAGCCAGCCCCCGGCGAAACCACCGAAGGCAACTCCGCCCATAAACATAGCCGCGATCGGGCCATACAAGCTTGGTCGGAACCCGATGTCGCTCAAGTACTTCGGGAGGAAGGCCAGCAGGGCCATCTGCACCCAGGCACGCAGCATGATCATGATCACGAAGGGGGTGGTGGAATGATTGGCTGTTGGACGGGGGCTGTCAGTCTGCTGCGGCTCGATCGGCGGATCCTGGATTTGCTCCAGGTGCAAAGCGAGATGGACTCCGGAGGGCAGGAGCAGGATCAGCAGCAGGAGCAGTCCGATCGGTCCCCAATGATCGAGCAGGGGGCCGCCGAGCATCGGCCCGACGAAATAACCGCTCTGACCAAACATGAAGAAGATGGAGGTGGCAGTGTTCTCCAACCGTGACAGGTGCAGTCGCCCACGGCGGGTCGCTTCGGATGTACCGGCAGGATGGAATGCAGCCGAACCGAGTGCTGTGCCAATCAGAATGATCAAACCAGCTATGCCTGGAACCATCAGCGCCAATCCAAAGGTGATCGACATGAAAATGACCCCGCCGGCCGCTACGATTCGCGTTCCGACCTTATCTGCCAGATACCCGAAAAGCGGTTGGGAGAGAGACCCGCTGAGACTGTAGATCATACTGAGCAAACCTATCATGGTATTGCTCAAGCCAAGCGGGACACTCAGCAGCGCCAGGAGCAGTGGACGCTGGCTGTTTATCAGATCAACGAGCAAATGCGCCAGACTGGCTGCGAAAAAAGATCGGTCGTGGAAAATCTTCATCGATAAAGTTCGTGTTTCTCGATGTAGGTATAAACAACCCCGGGGACGAAGTAGCGAAAAGGACCTGCCGTGCGCACATTCTCGCGTATGACCTGGCCCGATATTTCGATCTGGGGCACGTGCAGAAAAATGAGTTTTTCAGCCAACGCCGGGAAACGATCCGTCAATGAGCTCGTTTCAATCTCGGCGCCCGGACGCCGCATGACGACAAGCTGTTCGACGCGCTCGAGCAGCAAATCTGGTTCATTCCACTGTGGCAGCTCGAAAAGCGAGTCGCTCCCCATCAAGTAGGCGAACGCAGTACCAGGAGATCTTTCCTGCAGCCAGGCCAGCGTGCCGTGGGCGAAGTGTGGTGGTTCACGGTCGATGTCCGCCTTTGAAACCTGGAAACCGGGGTTGCCACCGATGGCGAGCTCGACCATTGCCAAACGTTGGTTGAGGGGTGAGATCGGCCGGTTGGGTTTGTGCGGGGGAACACCAGTTACGACCCACAATACCTTAGCAAGATCGAGCTCAACTCTTGCCTGCTCGGCCAGGATCAAATGCCCGATGTGGGGAGGATCGAATGTCCCGCCGAAAACCCCGATTAAGTCAGCCATTCAAGTTCATACTCACCAATGTGGACGGTATCGCCTGTTTCTATCCCAGCCTGGCGGAGGGCTGCTTCGATCCCAAGTGTCGCAAGCAGTCCCTGAAAACGCCGCACCGATTCATCATACTCCCAGTAGGTCATCTCGGCTGCCCGTTCGATCGCCTCCCCACTGACTCGCCAGCTGCCATCGGGTTCGCGGCTGATATCGAAGTCTTGATCCTGGTCCATGCGGTAGACGGGCAGTTCGGTCGACTCAATTCTGCCTGGATCGATTGCCTCCAGCTCGCGAGCAGCGGCATAGAGCAGCTCCTGTAAGCCGCTTCGCGCAAGGGCTGATACCGGGAATAGGTCTAACCCATGTGAATGAAAATTCGCCTCAATCTGCGGCAGGCGAGCTTTTACCTCCGGGAGATCGATCTTATTCAATACCAGCAGCTGGGGTTTTTTGAGTAGATCTGGGTCGAACAAAGCCAATTCAGAATTGATCTGGGTGTAATCAGCCAGCGGATCCTGTGCTAACCCATCCAACATGTGGATCAGGACTCGTGTGCGCTGGATGTGTCGTAGGAACTGAAATCCAAGCCCTACGCCTGCATGTGCTCCTTCGATCAATCCCGGTATGTCTGCCATTACGAGGGATGTTTCAGGATCGATCTCCGCCACACCCAGGTTGGGCTGAAGCGTTGTAAACGGATATGAAGCGATTTTTGGCCGGGCGTTCGTTACTGCTGCTAGCAGGGTAGATTTCCCTGCGTTTGGCAGTCCGATGATGCCAACATCCGCGATTAAGCGCAGTTCAAGCTTAACCCACTGTTCCTGTCCGGGTTCACCCTTTTCCGCCATGCGCGGAGCCTGGTTGCGCGAGTTCGCAAACCGGGCGTTGCCACGGCCACCGCGGCCACCGTGGAGAAAGACCATCCGCTGGCCAATTTCGGTCAGATCAGCCAGCAACTCGCCTGACGAGTCGGATCGAATCTGTGTACCTGCTGGAACAAGAATGACCAGGTCGTTCCCGGATGCTCCAGTCTTATCGGATCCACCACCTGGTTTTCCATCCTGGGCACTGAAGTGAAGGTTGCGGCGAAACGGAGACAGGCTGTTCAGATGTTGATCGACTTCAAAAATAATATCGCCCCCCTTTCCGCCGTTGCCGCCATCTGGGCCGCCGCGCGGAACATACTTCTCGCGCCGGAAGTGGACAATACCATCGCCTCCTCTGCCGGAGGATACATGAATGCGGGCTTCATCAAAATACATCTGGATTCAACCTGGACCTGAGTGTAATTGCGTCATTATACCGTTCACGTGCTTAAGAACGAATTCTTGTTTGAGTTGCATGCGCCCATCGCATGTGTTAGATTTGTCAAATCCCTGCGAACTTCGCCAGGAGGTAAGGATGCCGTCTCAGAAAGTCCCTGACATTGTCGTCGGTCGTTTGCCCCTATATCTGCGAGCCTTAACCCAGATGTCTGAGCAGGGCAAGGAAATCACGTCCTCCCAGGAACTGGGTGCGCACCTTGGCATCTCCTCCGCCCAGATTCGTAAGGACCTGTCCCAATTTGGAGAATTTGGTAAGCAGGGCACTGGCTACAACATCCCCTTTCTAATCCAGCAGCTTCAAAAGATTCTCAAACTGGATCGCTTATGGGATGTGGTCCTGATCGGGGCTGGCGACCTGGGAACTGCTATTGCACATTACGCGGGTTTTGTCGATCGTGGTTTCCGCATCGTGCATGTTTACGACAGCGATACGCAGAAAATTGGGCAGACAGTGGGAAAGTTTTCCGTCAAGGATGTAGCCCAGATGGTCACAGACATCCGCCATGAGAAGATCAAAGTCGCTATGCTGGCCATCCCCGCAGCCTTTGCGCAGGAAATTTCAGAAGAGCTGGTCAAGGCTGGTATCATCGCAATACTGTGCTACGCACCGACATCACTTTCCGTGCCTGAGAATGTCCAGGTTCAGTACATCGATCCCTCGCTCCACCTGCAGCACATGACTTACTATATCTAATCATAGCTAATGAGCGTAAAGCGGGCACCGAAATGGCGCCCGCTTTTAGTTTGAACTATACCTGCCGTCTTATACGGTGGGCAGGCTGCGCCGCAGTCGATCAAGCATTCCCAGGCCCTTATCAGCCCCCTTTGCTACGCAGACGACAGGTTCCTCGGCCAGGTATGCCGGCACTCCTGTTTCTCGCGTCAGCCACTTGTCGATGCCGCGCAGGAGCGAAGTTCCGCCGCAGATAACCATCCCACGATCGATAATATCTGAAGCCAACTCGGGTGGTGTCTTTTCCAATACGTTCCGCACGGCAACCACCATCAGCTGCAGTGTTTCCTGCAGCGCTTCGACGATTTCACTCGTGGAAAGAGAGATTGGACGCGGTAAGCCCGTAACCTGGTCCTGGCCCTGCAGTTCAATCGTTCGTTCCTCATCCTGGGGAATGGCGGCGCCGATCCGGATCTTGGCTTCTTCAGCAGTGCGCGCCCCAATGATGAGACCATACTTCTTGCGGACATAGTGAGTGATCGCTTCATCGAGCTTAAGACCGCTAAGCCGAACTGCGTCCGATGCGACGATGCCGCTCATTGCTATGACAGCTGCCTGGGTTACGCCGCCACCGAGTACGACCACCATATTTCCGGAGGGCGTGGCAATCGGCAGCCCGACCCCAATCGCAGCTGCCAGGGGCTCCTGGATTAAATACACTTCACGGCTGCCAGCCTGCAATGTGGCTTCGTGAACTGCCCTGCTCTCCACGCTCGTAACGCCAAGTGGAACGGTGATCATCACGCGTGGTTTGAAGAGCCGTGTCGGGCCAGATACTTTCTCAATGAAATGGCCCAGCATGCGGTGCGTTACTTCGAAATCCGCGATCACTCCTTCACGCAGAGGTCGAGAGACCTCGATCGTATCCGGCACCCTGCCGTCCATCTCACGCGCGGAATGCCCGACATCGACGATCTTTAATTCTTCAACATCGATCGCGACCACCGTCGGTTCATGCAGAACAATCTCACCATTCTCGCAGATGAGCGTGTTGACTGTTCCCAGATCGATCCCCAGATCTTTTCCAAACAGGGGCATGCTTAGGAGTCCTCATCCCTCCTGGGAGTTCCAGGGCGGGATGTCTGCTTCCGGTAGCGGCGGATTGCATCCAATCGCAGAGTTGAGCGGCGCAGCGCGGCTTGGATGCGCAGGTACTGGTCCGTCTCAGGTGGCGGTCCTTCAGCGAGCATTCGCTCAGCGCGCTGTTTTGCTTCCAGAGCCCGTGCTTCGTCGATCTCCTCGACATTCTCACCAACGTCAGCGAGCACGGTAACGATATCCGGCCTGACCTCGAGCACACCGCCAGCGATTGTGAAGGCCTGCTCCTCACCCTGGAACCGCACCCGCAGGATGCCGTAATTGAGGGTTGTCAGCAAAGGCGAATGGTTTGGCAAGATGCCCATTTCACCTTCAGATCCTGGAGCAACGACGATGTCTGCCGGTCCCTCAAAGAGCATCTTATCCTGGGTGACGATCTCGCATTGAATTGGCATCAGGTTTCCTCAGCGGGATGCATGCTTAATACTTTTCTGCTTTCTCAACCGCTTCTTCAATCGGACCAACCATCATGAATGCCTGTTCCGGCAGATCATCGTGCTTTCCCTCGAGGATTTCCTTGAAACCTCGCACGGTCTCCCGTAGTGGTACGTAGCGTCCCTCCTGACCGGTGAACTTTTCGGCCACAAACATAGGCTGTGAGAAGAAACGCTCGATCTTGCGGGCACGTGCGACTACCAGCTTGTCCTCTTCGCTCAGTTCTTCGATGCCGAGAATGGCGATAATATCCTGCAGGTCTTTATACCGCTGCAGAACCTGCTGAGCATCGCGGGCGACGCGATAGTGTTCCTCACCTACGACCTGTGGATCGAGAATCCGTGAAGTGGAAGCAAGCGGGTCAACGGCCGGGTAGATGCCTTTCTCGGAGATCGAGCGCTCGAGCGCGATGGTTGCGTCAAGATGGGTGAAGGTAGCCACCGGTGCCGGATCGGAATAATCATCGGCCGGCACATAGACTGCCTGCATCGAGGTGATCGATCCGGTGCGGGTAGAGGTGATCCGTTCCTGGAGTTCGCCCATCTCGGTTGCCAGAGTCGGCTGGTAACCAACGGCGGATGGCATCCGGCCGAGCAAGGCTGAGACCTCCGAGCCGGACATGCTGAATCGGAAGATGTTATCGATGAAGAGCAGGACGTCACGACCCTGGTCCCGGAAATATTCCGCCATCGTCAGAGCCGTAAGACCGACCCGCAGGCGGACACCCGGCGGCTCGTTCATTTGGCCGTAAACCAGGACCGTGTCTTTCAGTACCCCCGATTCGATCATCTCACGGTACATCTGGGTGCCTTCGCGAGTCCGTTCCCCGACACCGGCGAAGACCGAGTTGCCCTGGTGAACCGTAGCGATCGAGCGAATCAGTTCCTGGATGATGATGGTCTTGCCTACTCCGGCGCCACCGAAAATGCCGGTTTTCCCGCCGCGAGTGAATGGCGCAATCAGGTCAATAACCTTAAGCCCGGTTTCGAAGACTTCGACTCGCGTTGATTGCTCATCGAAGGCGGGCGCCGACCGATGAATGGGATACTCGGTCGGTGCAACCACAGGACCGAGATTATCAATCGGGTCGCCGAGCACGTTGAACATTCGTCCCAGGGTCGGCTCACCAACGGGAACCATAATCGGGGAACCGGTGGCAACGGCTTCCACACCGCGCGGCAGGCCATCGGTGGAATCCATGGCCACGGCACGAACGGCGTGGCCGCCGAGATGACGCTGAACCTCGAGAATGAGCGGGTGTTCATCCTCGCGGGGAACCTCAATCGCCTCATACATTGCGGGCAATTCGCCGGCTGGAAATTCACAGTCAACGACAGCCCCTTGAATTTGAATAACGCTACCGCTTGCTCCGGGCATGCTTTCCTCCAAACGATAAATGCAAAGAATTCAGTTTTTAGCGAGCGCCTCAGCGCCGCCTGCAATATCGAGCATATCGCTCGTAATCGCTTGCTGACGTGCTTTGTTGTAGTCAAGACGCAGGGCACCAGCCAGCTCAGCGGCATTGTCGGTGGCGTTGCGCATGGCTACCATGCGGGCGGCATGCTCGCTGGCGAGCGATTCGGTTATCGCCTGGTAAATCTGAAGTTCGGTCAGGCGCGGCACAATCGAGTCGATCAGCCCCTGCTGATCTGGCTCGTAAATGTAGGAGGGTTCAGGTCCAGAAACCCGGGCTGCAGGCTGTTCCTGCCGATCCCCTCCGAGCGGCAGTTCTTCAAAGCTCACGGGCAGGAGCTCTTTGTGCCGTGGTACCTGCTTTAAAAGGTTGATGAAGTCGGTATACACCAGGTATACCCGGTCAAAATTGCCGGAAAGGTACTCATTAATTGCAAGCCGCCCAATGGCTGAGACATCGGCAAAGGTCGGTTCTGCTGGCAGGTTGCTGAATTCAGCTACAATGTTTTTCCGCCGGCGGTAGAGCATATCCCGACCTTTGCGGCCAATCGTCAGGTATCCGAACTCGATCTCTGGATCGGCAAAAGTCTCAAGCACATAGCGCAGCACGTTCGTATTGTAGGCGCCTGCCAGGCCACGATCGCTGCTGATCACGACCACCAGGACTCGATTCATGCTGTCGCGCGGGGTCATCAACGGATGCAGGGCTTCGCGTGCTGGTTGGAGCGCAAGATGACGGAGAACCTGCCAGGCTTTATCGGCATAAGGTCTCGTCTGCATGACTCGAGTCTCAGCCTTGCGCACCCGGCTGGCACTGACAGCCTCTAGAGCACGCGTGACCTGGGAAATGTTTTCGACACTACGAATTCGCATCCGCATTTCGCGAGCTGATGCCATGTGACTAATCCTTACCGTTCGGTATCAGGCAGTCCAGGTTCGGTTGAAAGCTTCGATTGCGTCTGCAAGCTTCGCCCGGTTCTCATCGGTGATGATCTTTCGTTCTGCGATATCCGCCAGTATTTCAGGGTTTGCAGTCTCGAGGCTGCGAAGCAGCGCACTCTCCCACTGACCGATCTGGTCAATATGGACGTTATCGGCGTAACCATTGGTGGCTGCAAACAAGACGGCGACCTGGTTCGCAAGCGGTACGGGTTTGTACTGGGGCTGCTTCAGGATTTCCTGCAATCGCTGCCCCCTGCTCAACTGAGCCTGGGTGGCCTTATCCAGGTCGGATCCAAACTGGGCGAATGCGGCTACTTCACGGTAGGCTGCCATGTCCAGGCGCAGACGTCCAGCAACCTGGCGGATAGCCTTGGTCTGCGCATCTCCACCGACGCGTGAAACTGAGAGGCCAGCGTTGATGGCCGGCCGAATTCCGGCGTTAAATAGGTCGCTCTCGAGGTAGATTTGTCCATCCGTGATCGAGATCACGTTTGTGGGTATATAGGCAGAAACATCGCCAAGCAGTGTTTCGATGATCGGGAGCGCGGTTAGTGATCCACCACTGCCCTTCACCTTCGCCGCCTTGTATTGTGATGGTGCCTGCATTGCCTCCAGGGCGGTTTTGGCATCGTGCTCGCCTAAAGGTCCACCGTAGACCTCGCCGTTAACCGCATCTGCAGCTTCAGCCTGCCCCTCGTGCTCCTTCTTAACGATGACAAATTTGTCAGCCAGGCGAACCGCTCGCTCGAGCAAGCGGCTGTGGAGATAAAAAACGTCCCCAGGATAAGCTTCACGTCCAGGCGGTCGCCGGAGCAGGAGGGAAACCTGGCGGTAAGCCCAGGCATGCTTGCTTAGGTCATCGTATACGACGAGCGCATCCATGCCCCGCTCGGAGAACTCCTCACCGATCGCGCAGCCGGAATACGGGGCGATGTACTGCAGCGCGGCCGGGTCATCAGCTGCCGCGACAACAACGATCGTGTGTTCCATTGCCCCATAGCGTTCGAGCAGCGCAACGGTGCGGGCGACCGCAGCCCGTTTCTGGCCGATGGCGACATAAATACAGACCAGGTCCTTGCCCTTCTGGTTGAGAATTGTATCGATCGCAATCGCGGTCTTGCCCGTCTGACGATCACCAATAATCAGTTCGCGCTGGCCACGGCCGATCGGTATCATCGCATCGATCGCAATGATGCCGGTCTGGACCGGTGTATCGACATCCTTGCGGGCGACCACACCCGGCGCTATGCGCTCGACCGGCCGATAACCCTCGAATTTAATCGGACCCTTACCATCCAGCGGCTCCCCCAACGCATTGACAACGCGCCCGATCAAGCCGGGACCCACGGGAACCGAGGCAATTCGCCCGGTCGAGTAGACCCACATGCCTTCTTCGATCTCGGCATATTCACCCAGGATCAAGAGCCCGACATTGTCACGTTCAAGGTTGAAGGCAATACCCATAGTACCGTTTTCGAACTGAACCAGCTCCTGGGCTCGGACGGCTGAAAGGCCAGAAGCTCGAGCGATGCCATCTCCAGCCTCCAGCACTTCACCGACATCACGCAGCTGTATATCCGGTGAATACGCCTCAATTTGACGCTTGAGTTCACTGGAGAGGTTGCCCACAAAATCCGACATAGGACCTCCGAAGAAGGGGATTATCGAGGTTATAAATGGCTGTCAACGCGCCACGAGCGCCCCAATTCATCGCAGTAATCGGGGTGCACGTGGAATGCTCGAAATCATACCTGAAGGCCTCCATTTTGTCCAGCAATTCACAATTCCGAGCCTAATTGACGGGTTTAATCCTCCCCGACTGGCCCCTGTTTTTTACCCTTTCCGAGTTGAACTGACCTTTCATAAGCAGCCCAAATCGCTCTGGAGAGCGCGGTGCGGAAGCCTGCCTTTTCCAGAAAATACAGTGCAGCTGCGGACGTGCCTCCGGGCGAGGTGACCTGGTTCCTTAACCGCGCCAGGTGGTTTGGGGAATGTTCGTAAAAAGCAACTGAACCCTTGACTGTCTGGACAACGAGCTGTTCAGCGATACGGCGTGGAAAGCCTAGATGAACTCCTGCGTCAACCATGGCTTCCATGAAGAGAAAAGTATAGGCCGGCCCTGTACCTGACAGTGCGGTAGCCATATCCAGATAGTCTTCGTCCTCGACGAAGATCTCCTGCCCGAGAGCGCCTAGAATGCGGCGTGTGTGGTCCCTCTGCTTCCCATCAACGCTTACGCTTGCCGTCCAAACTGTAATTCCCTCGCCGACCTGGGCTGGTGTATTGGGCATCGCGCGTACAACTGCTTCGTGAGCAAGACCTGCCATGATCATCTCAATGCGAGCTCCAGCTACGATGGAGAGCACAAGTGCACCCGGAGGAATTCCACCTTCAAGTTCAAGCAGGACAGCAGGCAGGGTCTGCGGCTTGAGGGCTAAAATTACAACGCCAGCATCGGCCACGGCTACGCGATTGTTGCTCCCGGTCTGGACTCCATAGGTATTGGCTAAATTTGTCAGCCGATTGGCGTTCGGGCCGCTTACGCGCATAGTCTCAGGCTCGTCGCCAGCACGCTCAATCAAGCCTTTAACCATCGCCTCCGCCATCATCCCGGGGCCGATAAATACAATCATTTGTTCATCCGACATCGATACCTCCAAGCCGTTACATAACGCATGGTTTGCTATGAAGAACAGAGGGTAGAACTGGATCAGGGTTGAGCGAAGGATTGCAGTGCGAGACGAATGCGGACGGCTACGTCGTCTGGAGCGTCTTCAGGGATCGCCTGCAGCGCTGATTGCGCCTCGACCAGGCTGTAACCGAGCGCTGTCAACGCGGCCAGCACTTCTGTGTCCGCCTCGCTCCGCCGAATGGGTACTGCGGTTGGACCCGAGAAAGTATCCTTTAAGTTAAAGATGATCTTCTCTGCTGTTTTTCGCCCGACACCAGGAACACCAGCGAAAGCTTCCGGGTTGCCATTTATAACGGCGCTCCGTAGAAACTCTGGGGAAAGGTGTGAGAGGATGCCCATCGCCAACTTGGGTCCAATACCCGAGATCTGCATCAGCAGCTCGAACAATCCTCGTTCCTCTGGTGTTGAAAAACCATAGAGTCGGAACTCATCCTGCCGGAAGATCAAATATGTGTGGATAAAGGCCGCCTTCCCGACTTCAGGCGCAGCATTCAACACACTCGCGGATACGGCTATACGCAACCCTATTCCGCCCACCTCCAGAATGAGATGATCCTCTCCAATATGCTGGACGATGCCGCGTACGGTCTGTATCATTGCGCTTCTCGAAACCTCTGTTGAAGGTTTGCACTGTGACAGTGGCAGATAGCAATTGCCAGCGCATCTGCCGCATCATCTGGCTTTGGGATTTCCGGCATCGTCAGCAGAGTCTTCACCATGTGCTGCATTTGAGTTTTATCGGCGCCGCCATAGCCGGTTACGGCTTGCTTGATCTCCTGCGGACCGTATTCTTCGATCGGCAAGCCAGCCTGCTGTAGCGCAAGCAGGATCACGCCTCGCGCCTGCCCGACGGACATCGCCGTGGAGACATTCTTCTGGAAGTATAGCCGCTCAACGGCGGCTTCATCCGGTTTGTGCTCGTCAATCAATTTTTGTAATTCTGAATGGAGAATATGCAGGCGTTCTGCCTGCGGCACATTTGCTGGCGTTGAAATCACACCAAAGGTGACAAGCTGAAGCGCGCCTTTTGCATCGTCCCCGACCAGGCCAAATCCCGTTCGAGCCGTACCGGGATCGATCCCTAACACTAACATCAGCTGGAGCGTAACCCGCGTGGCCTCAGGCTGTCTCAAGCATAGCGATGGCTTCGTCGGTTACATCCAGGTTGCTGTAGACCTCCTGGACGTCATCCAGCTCTTCGAGATCCTCTATCAACCGCATTACCTTAAGGGTTTGCTCGCCCCCAAGCTGAAGTTCAGCGTTCGGCAGCATGCGGAGCTTGGCCTCTTCCGGTTGAACTCCGGCGGCATTCAGATGGTCGCTGATCTCTTTGAAGTATTCAACCGGAGCGAAGACTTCGATTTCATCTTCATCGATGACCACATCGTCCGCTCCCGCTTCAACCGCAACCTCGAAGACTTTGTCTTTGTCAACGCCATCCGTTGGCAGGTAGAAATAGGCTGCACGGCGAAACTGCCAGGCGACCGAGCCAGCTTCAGCCATGTTCCCACCGGCTTTGGTGAGGGTATGCCGGAGTTCGGCGATCGTACGGTTGCGGTTATCCGTCACAACATCAATCAAGATCGCAACACCGTGCGGTCCATAAGCCTCGTACATTACCTGTTCGAAGGCAGCCGCATCCTTATCCTCACCAGTGCCGCGCCGAACCGCTCGTTCGATATTATCCTTCGGCATATTGTTGGCTTTGGCTTTATCGACCGCCAGGCGCAACGCGAAGTTCGTCTCGGTATCGCCCCCGCCCTCGCGCGCAGCGATTGCGATCTCACGCGCCAGCCGGGTGAAGATCGCCCCGCGCTTCTGGTCGTTTGCCGCCTTCTTGCGTTTGATTGTGGACCATTTTGAGTGTCCGGACATCGCGCCCTCTTGTCCTGTCACAACCGAATAACAGGACGTTTCTATCCCTTTTTGGGGGGGTATCTCATTATACCATCGCGGCGTAATAGCCTACAACGCCGTTAGAGTAAACGCCGCCGTTAACCACTTAGCTGCTGGCAAGCAGCTTTTCGAGCTTGTGAATAGTATCTACGCTCTGCCCTTTGTAATGATTGTTTGCATAGACCAGCGTGAGCGGCGAGGCGGCTGCCAGTTCCTTCAGCCGGGGAATCCACGTCTCCAGCTCCTGCTCTGAATACGTGTAATCATAACGCTCCCATGCCTGCTCATGCTGCCACCATTTCGCAGCATTGCGGCCGTGAAACCGGACATAAGCGACGGGCGAGGTGGCCACGGCGACCGGGGGCATCAAGCCTTTCAACGGAGGCTCGTCGACGCAGCAGAACCCCATCTCCAGCTCCTTTAGCAGCGCGAAGGTCTCATCCGAGACCCAGGCTTGATCGCGAAATTCGGCTACTACAGGCACATCTGCCAATCCCTGCCGTAACTGGGCCAGGTACTCACGGTTGGCACCGGTCGCATGGAATGAATGCGGGAATTGAGCGAGAACGCAAGCTAGTTTCTCCGATTCGATCAGCGGTGCCAGGCTCGACAGATACGCTCCGTAATCAGGCTGCTCCCGTTCATGAGTCAGTGAACGGTGTGCTTTAACGGCGAACAGGAAATGGTCTGGGGTCCGATCCACCCAACCGGAGACTATCTTATGTTCTGGCAGCCGGTAGTAGGTGACATTCAGCTCAACGGTCTGAAAACGCTCGGCGTAATAGCCTAGCCAACCCCAGCGGGGAAGATCTGGCGGATAGACCGGGCCGACCCAATCGTCATAGGAAAACCCGGAGGTCCCTAGCTTTATCATGGCAGCAGCACTCCCGCCCCATCGATGGCACTTGCCGCAACATCTGCCAGGGCACGATTTGCATCGGTCAGCGGATAAACCGTCGTCTCCGCCTCAACCGAGATTTCCGTTGCGAGCTGCAGAAACTCGACCCCATCTCGGTAGGTCGCGTTGGCGACGCTGCGCAGCGTTCGCTCGCCGTAGATACGCTCATAAGGCATCTCAGGTATCGGGCTCATGTGGATAGCATTGATTGCCAGAGTTCCGCCAGCCCGCAGTTTCGCGAGCATCACAGGCACCAATGGTCCTGCAGGAGCAAAGATGACGGCCCGGTCGAGGGTGGCTGGCGCATCATCCTCAACGCCACCTGCCCAGGCTGCGCCGAGGTCGAGGGCAAGCTTACGATGACTTTCAGACCGGGTGAAGACATATACTTCGCAATTCCAATGGCGTGCGACCTGAATCGCCAGGTGAGCGCTTGCTCCAAAGCCAACCAGACCAAGCCGCTCCCCATGGCCCAAATCAGCACGCCGTAATGAGCGGTAGCCAATAATCCCGGCGCACAAGAGCGGTGCAAGTTCGAGATCAGACCTCGACTGCGGGAGGTGAAGCGTGTATTCTGCTTGCGAGAGCATGAACTCGGCAAAGCCGCCATCGAGGTCAAAACCGGTGAACTGAGCCTGCGGGCAGAGATTCTCCTCCCCTCGCTTGCAGAACTCGCAGCTGCCATCTGCGCTGTGAAGCCAGGGCACTCCTGCTCGCTCGCCGATTTGCCAGCCTTCGACCCCCGCTCCGAGCGCTTCAACCTGCGCTATGACCTGGTGCCCGGGCGTAACTGGAAGCCGGGGGGGATGGATTTCGCCTAGAACGATGTGGAGATCGGTATGACAAACCCCGCAAGCTCTCACCTTCAGCAGCAATTGCCCTGGACCGGGCTCTGGGATTGGCAGCTCAACCAGCTCGAGCGGATGGTATTCGATCGGGGCTGGTTTTCTCAAGCGCATCGCGCGCATTCAAAAAACTCCATCAAATCAGACGACGGGCACCCCTGCCACCTCGGGTGCCCGTCGTTCAGCGAACAATTTCGGCCAGCCTGAAGAGCTATTCTTCCGTATGCGCGTCTTCCGTCTTGCCGGCAATGAAAGCCTCAGTCAGCTGGCGAGCCTGATCATCGTGATACTGCACCGGAGGTGTCTTCATGAAATAGGACGAAGGCTCCAGGAGCGGACCGGAGAGGCCGCGGTCGAGGGCGAGTTTTGCACAGCGCACAGCGTCAATCACGACCCCGGCAGAATTTGGAGAATCCCACACCTCGAGCTTTAGTTCAAGATTCAACGGGAGGTCACCAAAGGAGGTTCCCTCCATCCTGATGTGGCACCACTTGCGATCGGTCAACCAGGGCACATAATCGCTCGGTCCGATATGAATATCGTTTGGATCCAGCTTGTATGGCAGCTGGCTTGTAACAGCACCGGTCTTGGAGATCTTCTTGGACTCGAGCCGTTCACGTTCAAGCATATTGTAGAAATCCATATTCCCACCGAAGTTGAGCTGGTAGGTATGGTCCAAAGTTACACCGCGGTCAACGAAGAGCGAAGTAAGGACGCGATGGGTGATCGTTGCCCCGACCTGGCTCTTGATATCATCACCGATAATCGGAAGACCATGCTCCTTGAAGCGTCCGGCCCAGTAATCTGAACTTGCGATGAAGACCGGAATGCAGTTCACCAAAGCGCAGCCAGCTTCAAGGACCTGCTCGACGTACCACTTCGTCGCCATCTCGGCCCCGACCGGCAGGTAGCTTACGACGACATCTGTCTTGGTCTTCTTCAGGATGCCTACGATGTCATCGGTTGGACCAGGTGCTTTTTCAACAACTTGTGAAAGGTACTTCCCAATGCCATCGTGCGTCATGCCACGTCCGACCTTGACTCCCAGATTCGGGACGTCGGCGAAGTGCGCGGTATTGTTCGGTGGCGCGAAGATTGCCTCGCTCAGATCGACCCCAACTTTACCGACGATAACATCGAAGGCAGCCGTGAATTGAATATCGCGAATGTGATAGCCACCCAGGTTGACGTGCATCAAACCAGGTACAAAGTCACCACCCTTCGCGTTCTTGTAGTATTCGACCCCCTGGATAAGAGCCGAGGCGCAGTTTCCGACCCCGATAACGGCAACACGAACCTTCTTACTGGCTGGCATTTTCAAGCCTCCGTCGAATGATTGGATCGCTCTATTTTATCTGCGATTGCTCCCAATGGGAGCAAAGACGTCTTGTCTACCGGCCTGCGACCTTGCTATGCTACAATCGAATTCATTCAAATCGGCGAGTGGAGACTGATGTCGGAACGAACTGACCAGATGAGCAAGATCGAACGCCTCGAACGCTTGCTCGAAATCAGCCGCACTCTTTCGGCAACGCATGATCTTCCTCAGCTCCTGCAGATGATCATCTCCGAAGCCTGCGAGCTGACCAAGAGTGAAGTCGCTTCAATCCTGCTCTTTGACGCCAAATCGGGTCGGCTGCGCTTTGAAGCCGCACCGGGGAAGCATCAGACGGAGCTGAGGGAAGTTTCGGTTCCACTCGACCGGAGTGTTGCCGGGTGGATCTTCACCAACGTTCGCCCGATGGTCATTCAGGACGCAAAAACAGATGCGCGGATCTTCCGCCCGATCGATCAAAAGCTTGGGTTTCAAACTCGCTCAATCCTTGGCGTACCTCTCATCGTAAAGAGCAAACCGATCGGTGTTCTTGAAGCTGTGAACAAGTCGGACGAAGGCCATTATACCGAAGACGACCTGGAAGTACTAGAGACGCTCGCCGCCCAGGCTGCGAGCGCCATCGAAACAGCCAGGTTGCTAACCAGTATTCAAGACACGAACCAGGAACTGCAGCGCCTGGACCGCATGAAATCAGATTTCATTGCCATTGCCTCGCACGAACTGCGTACCCCGCTTGGCCTGATCCTGGGCCATTCAACTTTCCTAAAAGAATTCGTCCCACCCAAGCACCAGGAGCAGATGGAGGTCATCATCCGCAGTGCGATGCGGCTCAAGTCAATTATCGAGGACATGTCAACCATCTCGCATAATGAGCAGGGGCAGTCACGGGTGCGTCGTGAGCCTTTCTCGATGGCCAAGCTGATCGAAGAAACGGTCGATAAATTTGCCGATCAGGCGAACGAAAAGCTGATCGAAATTGGATTCGATGTCCCGGAAGGGAACCCCCTGATCGTCGATGGTGACCGTGACAAACTTGAGGTCGCTCTCTCAAACCTGGTCAAGAATGCACTGCTCTTCACCGATGCGGGTGGTCAGGTAGGCGTAAAAGGTGAGGGTGACCAGGATCTGGTAAAAGTTTTTGTCGTGGACACGGGAATCGGCATCCCACCAGCTGATATTGAGCGTATTTTCGATCGCTTCTACCAGGTGGAATCTCACCTGACACGCAAACATGGGGGGATGGGCCTGGGATTATCTATCGCAAAGGCGATGGTTGAGATGCATCAAGGCCAAATCTGGTGTGAGAGCAAGGAAGGCACCGGAAGCTTATTCTGTTTCATGATCCCCGCCAGCCGTGAAAAAGCTAAAGGTGCGGCGAACGTTTTTCGCACCAGCTAAAATCCCTAATCCAGAAGAACATCTCCGACCATTCCAGCAACCAGCACTCAAGTACTCAATCTCACGGCGGAGCCTTTCCAGGATCGTGATGGGTGATTGCAGATCAGTAGTGTCTCACTTTAGCCGAGGGAAAATCAGAAGTAGACCGACCTGAAACCAGTTTACCGGGCTTTGATCCGCGGTTCCAGTTATTTGGCTTTCATTTACCGGGTTTTTCACCTCCACCGTTGAATGCCGCCAAACAGTCGAACGAGAACCACACCTGCTGTGCTTCTCAGCCTAGGCAACTCGGTCCAGCTCCCTGATCCGAAGTTTGAGCAGCCGATTGGCTCCCTTACGCGTCCAGCGCATCCCCTGACCCTTGAAGCGGCGGCAGATGGCCAGATCAATGTGTTTCTCCACCGCCCCTGAGCCCTCGACACAGACCAGCCTTGCTTCCGGAGAGAGCTGCGGGCGCAGCGAGCGGGCGCCATAGAAACCTCCCCGATTGGCTTCCAGATACGTCAGCAGCTTATCGACTTGCTCCGGATCGCCGAGGCCATTCAGCCGGGCGAGGCGAACCGCAGGAAGGATCTTATGTCCTTGGCCGTCGTAGAGATCCCGTTTGAGCCTTTGGACCAGCTTCGGGTGCTCAGGGAAGACCCGCTGGAAGGCGTGGGTCAGGTGCCACCAATCGAGCTGGTAGGTGGCTTTCCACCGTTCGTGGCCTGCCAGCGCTTCAATCCACTCGGCGCCGTCTCCCACCAGGAGCAGATGCTGAGCATGGGAGAGGCCGAGCTGCGCTTCTCCTTTCAGGAACAATCTTTCCCCAAAGTCTCCGGCCGTTTCTACCCCGCCATAGCGAACCCGCTCTTGCAGCCGGTAGCGGCGGTTTTTAGCCGTGAGGCTTTCCAGTTCCTTGCCCGTGGTGAGCACACCCAGGCGAACTTCGAACTTATCGCCCTCTTCCCGCTGCGCCCGCAGGAAGGTGCCATCAACTTCGGCCAGGATCAGTTCCCGCTCCTTGGGGTGGCGCTCCGGCACTTCGCCATGCTGAAAAACGGCTCGCTGCAGATCGTCTTCTTCCGCGACGATCGCTGCCCCTTCCCGCTGCACCCAGCGGTACAAACTGCGGTGATCGATCGGTGCCTCGACAAAGCTGCTCAGCAAGGATGTTGCCTGGCGATAGGGCAGGCGCGTGGCCAGTGCCACGGACTGAGCGAGGATCCAGGGGCTGGCATGCCGGTGCGATTCGAGCCCCAGCAGCTCGTCCAGCGGATGGCAATATCCACCCTCGTTCCTGCGTGCTTGCCAGCGATGGAGGCGGATCCAGCCGAAGCGGGTCAGCATATCCAGCTGCCTGCGCTTGTTTCGCAGATACCTGCCTTTCTCCTGTTCCAACAGTCGATCTTCCATGACCTGGCAAGCTTGACGCAGGAGCTGCTGCCCTGTTTGTTGAAGCACCTGACCAATTTCCCTCTCCAGGTCTTCCAGCCCCATTCCATTTTGGCTTATACTTAGTGTGACCTTCGTTTCGACGCAGGTCATAGTCCCCGGTAGTTCCGGGGATAGTAGGCTCCCTTTGTGATTTCGCGATTGCTCAGGTGAGCCTACTTCTTTTTTCTCTCCTCGGCAATTATGTGACGCATCCT
>DAOUEL010000088.1:0-4961 GCA_034430595.1 Anaerolineales bacterium
ACCTTCTTCGGAATCACCACCTGATACTTGGTTGAAACCGTAGCTCTTTCCATACCATTCTCCTATCGTTATCAATATCGTATTACCCTCAAGGATACTACAAAAAGCCCGCCTTGCAAGAAAGCAAGGCAGGCTAACAGCCTCGAGCTGAGGCGCCGGGGCTACCCCGCCAGCCAGGAATTCCCGCCGCCTTGACCCGCTCCCGCTCCATAGCGCGCTAATCGCGCCGCATCCCCGGTCGCCTCCTGCGAGACGTTATGCGGCTTGTTCATAAAGGGATATCTCTAGGATCCATGCGATTTACTCACGGCCTCCAGACCGGTTCAAAATTCTGCAACCAATCACTTGTTATGCGTTGCTGGTCAGTCCCATCAGCACGCATAATATATACCTCCCAGTTATCATCTCGGTAAGATATAAATGACAGCCATTCACCATCCGGTGACCAAGATGGTCCACCATTCGTGTCCTTATGGGTCAGGATTACGGGAGAGTATGCCCCAAGCTTGATTTTGCAGACTTGCCAGTCTTCTTCGAAACAACTATAGGCTATCCAAGAGCCATCTGGGGACCAGGCAGGTGGAGAGCTCCAATCTGCACTTCCGCTGATGACTCGGGGATTTGAGCCATCTCTATTAATCGTCATTAGCGTTGAGATCAACTGTCCTCTATTGGAGAGAAATGCAATTTGCTTACTGTCAGGCGACCACGCAGGATAGTAATAATCTTCATCACCTTCTACAACTAAATACTCTGCTTCACCACGAACATCGTAGATATAGATACCATTATGCCCCCGGCTGAACGCAATAGATTTACCATCTGGCGACCACGCTGGATCCCATGAGCCGAGTTCAGATTGTGTAATTTGGATTCGATCACTGCCATCTGAATTCATGATAAATAGTTCCGAGATACCGTCAGGTCCAAAATCAACGAATACAATCTGTTTCCCGTCAGGCGACCAATCGGCAGATTGCCCCTCTCCGATGATGATCGGTGTTTCACTCATCCCACCCAGATCGGTTACGTAAATATCAGTACTTGTATTCGATTGCGCCCAGTACATGAGTTGATTTCTTCCACCACCAATTTCGACAAGCGGGAGTTCCTGTGTGGCGGTTGGCAAGGCGAGAACCGGAACCTCAGGGATAGGGGGTCGCCATAGAGGATTCCAATCGGGAACCTTATTCTCGGTAACCCTTTTCACTTCGCTGCCGTCTCGATTCATCACATATATTTCACTGTTACACGCGTCGCCACAGGTGGATGGGTGCCTTTGCTCGTCTCGTAGTGAAACGAACGCGATCTGCTTGCCATCGGAGGACCATGAAGGATACCAATCCTCCGCTTGATCATTGGATAGGTTCGTCTGGTCACTTCCGTCAGAGTTCATTACATACACTTCAAAATTGCAGTCTCCATCCTGACAGTCGTTATGTTTATCACTGTCTCTCCATGAAACGAAGGCAATCTGCGATCCATCAGGCGACCATGAAGGACTATCATTACCCCCTGGTCGCGAGGTAAGCTGCAAACGACCGCTGCCATCCTTATTCATCAGACATATTTGAGGTAAAAATCCATCCGAGCAGGTAAATGCAATCAATTCACCATTGGGGGAATAAACGGGGTCACTATCTGCCTCTTCCCGATCGGTTAATTCCCGATAATTTCGCCCGTCCGAATCAACTCCTGCAATGAACGGGGGTGTCACTGTATTATGCCAGGGCGTAAATACAAGGGAGGAACTATCGGGCGACCAAGAAGCAATGCTTTCGAAGACGGTGTTATCAGTTATTGGATGTGAATTGCTTCCATCAGAGTTCATAATGAATAATGCCCAATGCCCAGGATACGAAGCAAAGAATGCAATCTTGGTGCCGTCAGGCGAGACAACGGGAATATATTCAAGAGCATTAGCTTCACGGGATAATTTTCGGTCACTACTCCCATCCCAATTCATAATGCGAATTTCAGATGTGGTACCCGCTATTTGTTGATACACAATGGAATGCCCATCCGGCGTCCATGAAGGCCAGGCGTGATCTATTTCTCCATCCGTCAATTGAATTTGCGTGCCATAGTCCAAATCGGAAATAACCAGATGGCTGTATCCACCTATCAGACTCTGATAAAGGAGAATCGCTCCAACCTTGACAGGAGTACCTGTTGGAGACGGAGTGTAAGTAGCGGTTGGAACTTTCGTAGATGTTGGAATTTGCGAGGGCAGTTTTATCGGCTCATAGGTAATTGCTGGATTGACAGTTGGAGACTCTGGTGTTGATTCACAAGAAACTAGAACTGAAGCCAAAATAGCTATGAACAAGCATTGCCACTTGAAATAATGGAACTTTCTAAAGAAGTAAATCATTTTAGGAAATTCCCCCAATCGAGAGATAGCCGCATAACAGCTTTGAGCTGAGCTGCCGGGGTTCGTTATCTGACTAGGAGTTTTCATTTCGCCCACCAGCTCCCTGACCTGCAAATCGCGCCGCATCCCCGGTCAGCTCCAGCGAAACGTTAGGCAGAATTCTCTGCATGATTAAACCCATGAATAGAATATATGCCGCAATCGCGAAAGTTCAACTTCATCGACCCGGTACTTCCCAACTCAAAGTCCATGGCCCCTCTTGATAGACCTCTACTAATCCAAGGTGGATCCTCACGTGGTTACTCCAGATCCTGTCAGGATCATAGACGAGGCGCGTTACCATGATCCCGGAAGACTCCGAATATGGCGGGTCTGCGTACTTCCAGTATGGTCCAGACCAGCCGGCTTCCAAGATCACGCTATCGTAGCGACCATCGGGGGGCTGCTCCAAAACGTCGAGATCCGCCTCGATCACCAGTTGGTCGTTGAGCGAAGTCGGAGGAGCATCACGAGAGTCGATCACTACAGTACCTGAGACAAACCGGACCGAAGCAATGCGCAGGATGCCACCCGCGACTTCGAATGTCTGATTTACAGGCACAAGATCGCCAGATCGGGGATTGGACGGAAGATCGAATTCAAATGATCCTTCGGCATCGGTCCGGGGATACATACTCTTGATCTCCAACGTCAGAGTTCTTGCATCGGGGGAAACCGGCTCGAACTGCCAGCGCTCATGAAGCAGGTAGCGGTGAGAGTCGGAGGATTCGGTCGCACGCGTTATGAATTCCGGGCCGTTTTCGTCGAGATCCATCATCCTGCCCGGCAGGAGGGCGTAGCGCTGGCCTTGGTCATCGACTAGGGATAACTCTGCAGCCTGAGCAACAACATCCATTCCTGGCATGCTCCAGGTCACATCGAGGACGGTACGATCGGACGCTTGGACTACATTCGTCACAGTAAGCGTCATATTATCGACGAACAACGACGAGTCCGATGAGTAGATCAACTGGTCGAAAGCGGAATCTTCAGCCTCCGCGAGAGGAGAAAGCGGAATCTCAAGCACCCAGCGATCGGACCATTCCGAGCCGGGGACAAGACCGGCAACCTTCCAGGTCACTCTCGCGGTCCTTACATCCGCCGGCAGCGGCCCGAGGACATACCCTAGTTCGTAGATAGGCGGTGCTTCCTCAAGCTCCTGGCAATCTGTGGATGTGCAGGACGGCCAAAGTCGGCCGAATGTGGCGACGCTCAATCGCAGCCCGCGTCCGTCCGGCCAGTTGACGGCAACGGAGTCCACATCGATGTTGGTTTCCGGCGGCAAGCCTCGAATTGCAATGGTCATGCGCGTTTCCTCTGCCGTCGCGACAAATTCCTGCACCTCAAATGTCACGCCAGCTTCGGTGTGCGACACTGGCTTTGCCAGGGCCAGGGCGTCGGCCTCCTCAACCAGACCAATGCCGGGAATGTAGCGCTGCCACAACTGCTGGATCGCGGCCCAAACGCGTTTGGGGCCAATGAGCCCCAGTGCCAGACTCAACGCGACGACAATGCCGATAACCGCCAAACGCAGCCACATGGAACGTATTCGCGGCTCTGGAAAAGTGCGGTTGGCATCAGTATGGGCCGCAGCTAGCCGCGTTTCGAGGCTGCGAGCAAAGGAATCGCTCGGAGAAGCTGCATGAAAATAATCGGTCAGAACAGATTCAAGCATCGCTTTATCATCTTTCATCATCGATCTCCCATACCCCGCGCAGCCGACGAATCAGCCGTGATAGAGCCATCTTTGTCGCTGCCTCACTTTTTCCGATAATGTGGCCGATCTCAGCGTGAGACAGATCTGCAGCATAACGAAGTCGAAGCATATTGAGTTCTTCCTCGGAAAGCCTTGCGAGGATCTTCTCGAGCCGAAGGAAGAAGTCTTTGCGATCTTTTTCGTCTTCTGGTTGACCTTCGAAGGCAGGTAAAGCCTCAGCTATGAGAGGCAGTGGAGGGGAACTGCGATGATAATCGGCGCACCGGCGCCGTGCAATCGTAAAGAGCCAGGCCGCCAAAGTTCCCCGGGGCTTGTACCGATTGAGCCCTTCGAGCGCATCCAAGAAGATGGAGGAAGTCAGTTCCTCTGCAATCACCGGATCGGCTGTTTTCGAGAATGTGTAGCGATACACACGATCGAGGTAGCGGCGGTAGAGCAGGTCGAAAGCGCGCCGGTCTGTACGCGCTGCGATCGCTAGTTCATCATCGCTCGAAGTGAAATTTGGAAACCCAGGATCCTTGCCATCATTCATGTAAAGTTGGCTGCCGCCCTCCAACGTCCACTCATATATATCGAGAAAGTATTAAAAAGGTAACAATATGAGGGTAAGGAAGGAAGGCTTATTTGCGGTCGATGTCGACGATTTGGGTGTTGCTAATATTAACCCCCTCATTATGCAGATCCGAATTCTGCCTAACGAATTAAGAGATTCATGTGGCGTGGAACCGCCACATAATCTCCAGTTGGACTAAGCCGAGCGCTTGATTCCGGGTGCGATTTGGAAATTGAGGGCGGTGAGGAGGGCCAGAGCAGCTCGACTCAGATGAATAC
>DAOUEL010000089.1:0-39606 GCA_034430595.1 Anaerolineales bacterium
AAGGCGGGCGGCATAAGGCGTTCTTCACGGGCTACCGGCCGCAGTTCTACGTACGCACGTTGGACGTGACGGGCACGATCGAGCTGCCGGAAGGCGTGGAGATGGTGATGCCCGGGGATAGTGTGAACCTGAAGGTGGATCTGATCACGCCGGTGGCGCTTGAGAAGGGATCGAAATTCGCGATCCGAGAAGGTGGACTGACCGTCGGCGCGGGCGTTATCACCGAAATTTTGGAATAGGTGGATTATGGCCAAGCAGAAGATCCGCATCCGGCTCAAGGCATACGACCATCGCGTTCTCGATCAATCCGCACAGCGGATCGTCGAAACCGCGGAGCGAACCGGCGCGAAGGTCGTGGGACCTGTTCCGCTGCCGACGAAACTCGAGCGTTTTACGGTACGCCGTTCGACCTTCATCGACAAAGACTCGCATGAGCATTTTGAAATTCGTACCCACAAGCGACTTATCGATGTCGTTGATCCGGATACCAAGACGATCGACACGCTGATGCGGCTCAATCTGCCAGCAGGCGTGGATATTGAAATAAAGATTTAGTTGTTGGCTCCTGCCCGCGTTTAGGGCAGAAATTGGGGCCGGGTAAGCGCCGGTCGGATCTGCGGACAGCAATCAGCCTACTCCGCAGGCCATCAGCGGACTGCCCGGCGATCGGGGATGATGCAGCCAAAGCCCAGGCTGACAGTCCCGTCAAATCTGAAAGCAGGAGAACAAGGCATGAAAGGGCTTCTTGGAAAGAAAGTCGGCATGACCCAGTTGTTCGACGAATCGGGAAACCTAATTCCCGTTACGTTGATTGAAGCTGGGCCGTGTTATGTCACACAAGTACGGAAGCCGGGAAGCGATAAATACAGCGCGATCCAGCTCGGGTTTGGCGAAGCCAAACCGAAACGTCTGTCCGGCGGGCAGCTCGGGCATCTAAAACGGAATGACCTTCCCCCGCTGCGATATGTCCGCGAGTTCCGCGTGAAGGACAACGGTGAAATTAAAGAAGGCGACAAGCTCACGGTCGAGGTATTCGCGGTAGGCGATCACGTGGATATCGTAGGCGAGAGCAAGGGCAAGGGTTTTGCCGGGGGCGTGAAGCGCTACGGGTTCAACCGCCAACCGAAGACTCACGGTCAGTCGGACCGAGAGCGGGCCCCAGGTTCTCATGGGTCGACCACGACCCCGGGTCGTGTTTTCAAGGGCTCGCGTGGCCCCGGTCATATGGGTTCGGTTCGGGTAACTGCGCAGAACTTGCGGATTGAACTCGTCGACGCAGAGCGAAATCTGTTGGCGGTACGTGGCAGCGTTCCGGGTGCACGCGGCAGGCTGGTCCTGATCCGTGAAGCCCGCAAGCAGTAGGCGCGTTTCGGAGTGTGTGAGCGATGAAAGTAGACGTGATGAATATCAAGGGCGAAAAGGTCGATTCGACGGACCTGCCTGCGCAGATCTTTGAAGCCCCCATTCTGGAAGATCTCATGCACCAGGCGCTGGTCCGCCAGTTGGCGAACGCGCGCCTGGGAACGCATAAGACCAAGTCGCGCGGCGAAGTGCGTGGTGGTGGACGGAAGCCGTGGCGTCAGAAGGGCACCGGTCGGGCTCGACAGGGTTCACGCCGCTCACCGATTTGGGTTGGCGGTGGCAAAGTTCATACCCCTCGGCCGCGCGATTACAGTGTGAAAATGCCGCGCAAGATGCGCCGGGCTGCACTGCGCTCTGCGCTCTCGGTCAAGGCTTCGCAACAGGCAATCGTCGTGGTCGATCAGCTTAAAATGAACGAAGTACGTACAGCGGAAATGGCGAATTTGCTGGCGGGGCTGGTTGGGGCGTCGAGCACCTTGATCCTGCTCTCCGATGCGAATGAAGAGGTGGAACGTTCGGTACGCAATCTTCCTGCCGCCAAGACGCTGCGTGCGAATTATCTCAACGTGCGTGATTTGCTCGGTTATGACCGGGTCGTCATGCCGCTGGACGCGCTGAACGTGCTCCAGTCCTACCTGGGCAAGTGAGGAGGCAGCAATGACGAGCATTTATGATATCCTGCGCCGTCCATTGGTGACCGAGAAATCCAGCTTCCAGAGTGCGAAGCTGAATCAATACGCTTTCGAGGTCCATCCGAAGGCGACCAAGCAACAGATCAAGGAAGCCGTTGAAGTGCTTTTCGATGTGACGGTCACACGGGTAAACGTGATGATCCATCCCCCGAAAATCACCCGCAGCCTGCGCAATCGACGGCGCCAGATTCGCCGCTCGGCTTACAAGAAAGCCATCGTCACCTTGAAGCCCGGCGATCGAATCGACGTATTTGAAGGGGTTCAGTGATGCCGGTAAAGAAATATAAGCCCACTTCGCCGGGACGGCGTGGAATGAGCGGCCACACCTTCGAGGAAATTACGAAGTCGACGCCGGAGCGTTCCCTGCTGGTCCCGAAGAATAAACGCGGTGGCCGCAATAATTACGGCCGGATTACCGTTCGGCACCGCGGCGGCGGCAGCCGCCGCCATTACCGGGTGGTGGATTTCAAGCGCGATAAACGAGGCATTCCTGCCAACGTTGCGGCGATTGAATATGATCCCAATCGATCGGCCAGATTGGCGCTGCTTCATTACGCTGATGGCGAGAAGCGCTACATCATCGCACCGCTTGGCCTGACCGTCGGGGATAACGTTTTCGCCGGTCCGCAAGCTGAAATCCGGCCTGGAAACAGCCTGCCGCTAACAAATATCCCGCTGGGCACGACCGTTCATAATATCGAGCTGCGAGAAGGCAAGGGCGGACAGCTCGTCCGCTCGGCCGGGACTTCGGCTCAGCTGCTGGGCAAGGAAGGCGCGTACGCTGCCATCCGGCTACCTTCAGGCGAGGTTCGCCGAGTTCGCCAGACCTGCTATGCAACCATCGGCGAGGTCGGAAACCCAGATCACAGCAACATCAAGCTCGGCAAGGCGGGTCGTAAGCGCCATAAGGGCATCCGCCCGACCGTGCGTGGCTCGGCGATGTCCCCGCGTGACCATCCGCATGGTGGTGGCGAGGGCCGGCAGCCGATTGGACTACCCGGACCGAAGAGCCCATGGGGCAAACCGACTTTGGGCAAGAAGACCCGTCGTAACAAGCAGACGGAGAAGTACATTATCCGTCGCCGCTCCAAGCGTCGTCGCTGAGCGATTGAAGCGGTAGGAGCGTGGAGGCGAAGTAGATATGTCGCGATCATTGAAAAAAGGCCCGTACATCAACCCGAAACTTCTCAAGAAGATCGAGGCGATGAACGAGCGTGGCGAGAAGAAAGTCATTCGTACCTGGAGTCGGGCAAGCACGATCTTCCCCCAGATGGTGGGGCATACCGTTGCAGTGCACGACGGCCGGCGTCACGTGCCGATCTACATAACGGAAAATATGGTGGGGCACAAGCTGGGTGAATTTGCGCCAACCCGCACCTTCCGTGGTCACATCGGGCGTGATCGCACCACACGGGCGAGGGAGTGAGATGACTGACGCGCTTGATGTGCGGGCTAGCGTTCACTACATTCAAATGTCCCCGCAGAAGGTACGCCTGGTATTGGATCTTGTGCGCGGGATGGATGTCATCGAGGCGATGGATACCTTGACATTCACCCCGAAGGCAGCCGCCAAGCCGGTCTACAAGCTGATTCGCTCGGCCGTTGCCAATGCAGAAGAGAACCTGGGTTTGAGCCGTGATGATCTCGTGGTGCATACGATATACGCTGATGAAGGTCCGATCCGTAAATGGCGCCGTTTTGGTGCCCGTGGTCGGTTCAAGCCACTGCTGCGCCGCTCTTCACATATTACGGTCATCCTGCGGGAGCGTGAGAGCGCCGGAGATTGATTTCACCAGTGGATGAGCCCCTGACGGGGTCATCCTTGAGAACTGCTGTTCAGGCCGAAAGGAGCAAGCATGGGCCGAAAAGTCCATCCAAAGGGATTTCGTCTCGGTATCAACAAGACCTGGGATTCACGCTGGTTTGCCAGTCCTGATACGTATGCCGATCAGCTGCATGAGGATCGCGCAATTCGGAACCTGATCTTCACCTCGACCCCGCGTTCAGGTATCGCTAAGGTCGAGATCGAGCGCTTCCCGAACAACGTGCATGTGACGGTTCACACCTCCAAGCCGGGGATTGTTATCGGGCGCAAGGGCGCTAACGTGAAGGAACTGCGGCGGAAACTGCAGGAACTCACAGGGACGACGGTAAAACTCGACATCTCCGAGATCAAGGAACCCGATCTGGATGCCACACTGGTCGCGGAAAATATCGCCAGCCAGCTAGAGCGCAGGATCAGCCACCGGCGTGCGATGCAGCGAGCCATGGGCCAGGCTATGCGCCAGGGGGCGGAAGGCATTAAGGTGATGTGCTCGGGACGCCTCTCGGGAGTCGAAATGGCGCGCCGGGAATGGATGCGCGAGGGCCGGGTGCCAGCACAGACGCTGCGGGCCGATATCGATTTCGCACGTTCTGAAGCGCTGACTACGTATGGACGCATCGGAGTCAAGGTGTGGATTTATAAAGGCAACATCCTGCCTGAAAGCGAAGTAGAGCAAGAAGCCATGGACGTATACGTCAGCGAATAAGCCGACGACGGCATGCAGGTGTGTGAGGTGTACGTATGTTAATGCCAAAGCGCGTTAAGTATCGCAAGCAGATGCGCGGCCGGATGAAAGGTCTGGCCAGCCGGGGGACAGAGGTGTCCTTTGGCGAGTATGGTCTGCAAGCGTTAGAGCCCGGTTGGGTCACCGCCCGACAGATTGAAGCTGCCCGTCGTGCGTTGGTGCGCTTCATGCGCCGGCACGGTAAGGTGTGGATCCGGATCTTCCCAGATAAGCCGGTAACACAGAAACCGGCCGAAACGCGCATGGGTAAAGGCAAGGGCGCCGTCGATCACTGGGTGGCGGTCGTTAAACCCGGACGTATTATGTTCGAGCTTTCCGGGCTTTCGGAAGACGACGCCCGTGAAGCGATGCGGTTGGCGGCCCACAAGCTTTCGATTAAGACCAAGTTTCTGACGAAAGATTCAGCCGGTGGAGAGTAGATTATGAAGGCAGTCGAGATACACAAGCTGACCACCGATCAAATCCGAAAGGAACTGGACGGCGCACGTGAGAACTACTTCAAACTGCGCTTTCAGTACTCGACCGGCCAGCTCACCGATCACTCGCAGCTAAACATCGCACGGCGGGATATCGCTCGACTGGCGACCATCCTGCAGGAGCGTGTGCTCACTGCAGAAGCAGAAGGAAGTGAATCATGACCAACAATCGCCGTCGACTGGTCGGTGTGGTTACACGGGCGAATACCGAAAAAACCGTAGTTGTACAGGTTGACCGCTCGATCCGTCATCCGTTGTACGGAAAGGTCATGCGGGACCAGAAAAGCTATCTTGCTCATGATGAGTTAGGCTGCCGGCTCGGCGACCAGGTTCGCATGGTGGAGAGCCGTCCGATCTCCAAGCGCAAGCGCTGGGCGGTCGAAGAGATCATCGAACGCCAATCGGAAGTTGAGATCAAGGCTGCAGAAGTTGAAACTCTTGATGAGGTCACGGTGGAGGCGGAGGAATGATTCAGCAAGAAACCCGCCTCAAGGTTGCCGACAATACCGGCGGGCGTGAGCTGCTCGTGATACGGGTTCTGGGCGGGTCCAGGCGCCGTTACGGCCACATCGGCGATATCGTTGTGGCGGCTGTCAAGTCGGCCACGCCACACGGTGCCGTCAGCAAGAGTGACGTTGTCAAGGCCGTAATTGTCCGGACGAGCAAGGAATACCGGCGGCCGGACGGATCCTACATTCGCTTCGACGACAACGCCGCCGTTATCCTGGACGCGGATAGCCGCAACCCGAAAGGCACCCGCATTTTCGGTCCGGTGGCGCGCGAATTGCGCGACAAGGGTTTTACCAAGATCGTCTCGCTCGCGCCGGAGGTCCTGTAGGAGGTGGCTGTGGCTATAAATATGAAGATTAAACGCGGTGATACCGTACGCATTATCAGCGGTCACGACAAAGGCACACAGGGTGAAGTCATCCGGGTGCTGCCGCGCAAAGCAAAAATCGTTGTCCAGGGTGTCAACCTGCGCAAGAAGCACCAGCGGCAGATCCAGGCTGGTGGGCGGACGATGAATCCTGGAATTATCCAATTCGAGGCACCGCTTGATGTTTCAAACGTCATGCTCGTTTGCCCGAAGTGTAACGAAACCACCCGGATAGCTGTCCGCCGGGAGGATGGCGAATTAAGGCGATACTGCAAGAAATGCGATTCGGTAATCGACGCGTAAAATCGCCGGGAGCAGGTTAGGTATGGCACATCATTTGAAAGAAAGATACGAGAAGGAAATCGTCCCCACGCTCATGAAGGACCTGGGGATTGATAACCCGATGCAAGCCCCGCGTTTGAAGAAGATCGTCGTCAATGTTGGCGTGGGCGAAGCGATTGACAATGCCAAAGCCCTCGACTCGGCTGTCGAGGATATCTCAACTATCACCGGGCAACAGCCCGTGATCACCCGAGCGCGCAAGAGCATTGCGAACTTCAAACTGCGTGAAGGCAAGTCGATTGGCGTCAAGGTGACGCTGCGCGGTGAGCGCATGTGGTCATTCTACGATCGCCTGGTGAACGTCGCCCTGCCACGTACGCGTGACTTTCGCGGCGTTCCTGCAAACAGCTTCGACGGCCGGGGCAACTACACACTCGGTATTCGGGAACAGCTTACGTTCCCGGAGATCGAATACGACAAGATTGAGAAGATTCGCGGCTTCGAGGTGACCATCGTTACCTCGGCGCCGGATGATGAACAAGGGCGCCGACTGCTTCAGATGTTGGGAATGCCCTTCGGGAAAGGCGAGGTTTATGGCTAAGACGTGCATGCCGATCAGGGAAACACGCAGGAAGTATAAGGTAAGGGTTCGTAACCGCTGCCGAATCTGTGGTCGTCCCCGAGGTTACTACCGGCGATTCCAGCTCTGTCGGATCTGCCTGCGAGAGCAGGCACTTGATGGAAAGATCCCTGGGCTGGTTAAATCATCCTGGTAGGCTGCTCGCCGGAGAGGTTGTGATGAGTGTTTCAGATCCTATTTCCGATTTCTTAACCCGGATCCGCAACGCACTAATGGCGGGCCAGCAGGTTGTTTCCATTCCCAGTTCGAAGCTCAAACTGGCAATCTGCAAGATTCTTCAGGAAGAGGGCTTTATCGACGGGTTCGAGGAAGCTCAACAGCCGGAGAAGGTCCAGCGGACGATTCGCATAAAACTCAAGTACGTTGGTGAGCGGCGCGAGCGGCGTCCGGTAATCTCAGGCTTGAAGCGGGTCAGCAAGCCAGGCCGGCGGGTATATGTCGGACGAAGCGACGTTCCCTGGGTGCAATCCGGGCTGGGCGTGGCCATTCTGACCACACCCAAGGGCGTTATGACAGGTATTCGTGCACGCCAGCTGGGCATTGGCGGCGAGGTACTGTGTGAGGTCTGGTAGAAGCTCGCCACTACCGGGAGCGACCCTCGCCAGGCAAGCGCAGGTGGATGGAGGTTAAAGTGTCAAGAATAGGTCGAATGCCGATTACCATACCGGATGGCGTCCAGCTCGACATCAAGGGCAATCATGTTTCGGTCAAGGGGCCGAAAGGTGAGCTGAAGCGGAGCTTCAAGCCGGAAATGAACCTAAAGCTGGCTGAGGGTGTGCTCACGGTTGAGCGCCCATCGGATGCACCCCAGATGCGTGCGCTGCACGGTCTGACCCGCTCGTTGATTAACAACATGGTGCTGGGCGTGAGCGAAGGCTTCCAGAAGGTGCTCCAGATCGAAGGTGTGGGATACCGGCCTGAGTTAGAAGGCTCGGAGTTGATCCTTCATCTTGGGTTTTCCCACCCGGTTCGGATCGAACCTGAACCCAACATCGAATTCGAGGTGGATACGCGCGCGCGTTTGATTACGATCAAGGGAATCGACAAGGAACAGGTCGGCCGTATCGCGGCGGATATTCGGAAGATCCGCCCGCCCGAACCCTACAAGGGCAAGGGCATCCGCTACCAGGGCGAGTACGTGCGCCGCAAGGCGGGCAAGGCCGGCAAGGTGATGGCGTAACGATGGCAAATTCACGAAATACACAGCGCCTGCGCCGGCATCGGCGGGTGCGGAGCAAAGTAAGTGGGACGGCTGAACGGCCGCGCCTGAATGTCTTCCGCAGCCTGAGCCAGATTTACGCGCAGGTGATCGATGATAGCAGCGGAGTAACACTGGTTGCAGCGTCGACACTGCAGGATAGCCTGAAATCGAAGTTGAAAGGCCTGAACAAGACCGAGCAGGCCAAACTGGTAGGCGAGGCGATTGCCAAAGCTGCCAAGGAAAAAGGCATCAAGCAGGTCGTCTTCGACCGGGGCGGCTACCGCTTCCACGGCCGGGTACGTGCGCTTGCAGAAGCGGCACGCAAAGCCGGGCTAGAGTTTTAGGTAAAGGGAGATCGATAATGAGAAGAAATTTCCGTGATCGCGCCGATGAGCGCGATGAACTCGACGAACGTGTGATCGATATCTCCCGCGTGGCGAAAGTGGTCAAGGGTGGCCGCCGCTTCTCATTCCGGGTAACGGTCGTGGTGGGTGATAACCATGGCAATGTCGGCCTTGGTGTTGGAAAGGCACGTGGGGTTCCCGATGCTATCCGTAAAGCGGCCGATAAAGCACGCAAAGACATGAAACCGGTTGAGATGGTCGGGACCACCATTCCGCATGAGATTATCTCCAAACACGGCGGAGCGCAGGTGTTGTTGAAACCAGCTTCACCCGGAACGGGCGTGATCGCGGGCGGAGCGGTGCGGGCGGTGCTTGAGGCGACCGGCGTGCGCGATATCCTGACCAAATCGCTCGGCAGCGCCAATGTGCTGAACGTAGCCCAGGCGACGCTGAAGGGACTGCGCGATCTGAAGTCGTATAAGCATGAAGCGATCCGGCGTGGGAAGGACAGCAGCGCGCTGCAGCCATTCTGGGAGCGTGATAGTCATGGCTAAGAAGGCGACCCAAGGCAAGAGTTTACGCATCACGCTGGTTAAAAGCCCGATTGGGTATTCTGAGCGCCAGAAACGCACCGTGCGTGCGCTGGGTTTGCGCCGAGTAAATCAAACGGTTGAGCAGAACGACGCGCCCGAGATTCGCGGCATGATCAATAAGGTCAGTCACCTGGTGCGGGTTGAGGAGTAGGTCACGATGAAGCTGCATGAATTAAAACCACGCCCCGGTTCGAAGAAGCCCCGCAAGCGGGTCGGTCGGGGAATCTCTGCCGGCCAGGGAAAGACCGCCGGCCGGGGAACGAAGGGTGAGGGCGCACGCGCCGGCACCGGTGGCCATCTGTACCGTCAGGGCGGAAACCTACCTTTCTATCGTCGGCTGCCGTTTAAGCGTGGCTTCACGAACATCAACCGGGTAAGTTGGACCGAGCTCAACCTGGAGCGATTGGCCGGCTTTAAGGCTAACTCGGAGGTTACTCCCGAGACATTGGTTGAAGCTGGCATCTTGCGCAGCGCAAAGGGTCCAATCGTGCTGCTTGGCCAGGGTGATGTCAAGGTTGCGTTGAAGGTCAAGGTTCACCGGGCGACAAAATCTGCCAGGGCGAAAATCGAAGCCGCTGGCGGCCAAGTAGAACTGCTGGAGGGGTAGGGGATGTCTGTGATGCGAAGGAGCGAAAGATGAAACGCTCAGCCTGGCGGTTCCTGTTCATATCATCGGATATCCGCAATCGCATCCTGATCACGGTCGGGCTGCTGATCCTGTACCGGTTTGTCGCTCACGTCCCGGTCCCGGGTGTAAACCGGGCCGCGATCGCAGGGGTGTTGGGGGGTTCGGGCCAGGGTCAGACCCTAATCGGGTTACTGGACCTGCTCTCCGGGGGTACGGTTTCGAATTTCGGTGTGATGGCGATGGGAGTCTATCCATACATCACGGCCCAGATTATCCTGCAGCTGCTTGTGCCGATCGTTCCGGCGCTTCAGGCGCGTATGGATGAGGATCCACGCGAGGGCCGCAAGTGGATGGAAAAGTGGACTTATTACCTTGCCATCCCCATGTCCCTGCTTCAGGCTGTCGGGCAGATCCGGATCTTCCAGCAGTATGCAAGTCAGCAGTCCGGCAGTATTTTGAACTTCCCGCTGGGTCTGAACGTGGCAACTTTTACCATGCTGCTCACGATGACCGCCGGGACGATGTTTGCAATCTGGCTGGGTGAGTTGATCTCCGAATACGGCATTCGCAACCAGGGGCTCTCACTGATTATTTTCGCTGGTATCGTAGCCCGCATTCCATCCAACCTTGGACGGCTGCTTACGAACCAGACCCAGGGCACGCTTATCCCGCTCCTGGTTTTCCTGGTCTTCTTGCTGGTGCTGACGATTTTTGCAATCGTCTATGTGCAGGAAGGCCGGAGGAATGTTCCCGTGATGTACCCCGGTCGAAGGGTTGGCAATCGCATGTCGATGCCGGTAAAGGGAACGCTGCCGCTGATGGTGAACATGGCCGGCATGATCCCGATCATCTTTGGGCAGTCGCTGCTTACTTTCCCGGCGGTGCTCGCACAGTTTTTCATCCAATCGACGAACGCGACCGTGGCGAAAATCGCGACCTTCTTTTCGAATACGTTCGGAGGCTTCAGCGACACCTACTGGCTGCTGTTTTTCCTGATGGTCGTGGGGTTCACATTCTTCTATACGGACGTTCTATTTGCGCAGCAGAACTACGGCGAGAACCTCAAACGTTCCGGAGCACAGGTGCCGGGCGTGACCAAGGGCGCAGCCACGCAGCGCTACCTGACACGTGTGCTCCGCAGGATCACGTTGCCCGGGGCGCTTTTCCTGGGCCTGGTGGCGGTGATGCCCTTCCTGGTTGGATTGATCTGGCCGATTGGTGGATCAAATACCGGGCTGTTGCTGGTGTCATCTTCCGGTTTGCTGATCGTTGTCGGCGTCGTCAGGGATCTCTACCGCTCAATCGAGGCTGAACTCAAGCTGCGCGGGTACGATCAGGCCGTGCTGGTACGTTAACGAGATAGGAAGACCGTGTCGACTTTTATCGTCTTGCTCGGTCCACCGGGAGCGGGGAAGGGAACCCAGGCCGTACGCCTGGCTGAGGCTTTGGGCGTGCCGCATGTGTCCAGCGGCGACCTCTTCCGGGAAAATCTGAAACAGCAGACCGAGCTCGGGAAACGGGCCCAGGTTTATATCAGCCAGGGCGAACTTGTCCCGGACGACGTAACGATTGGTATGATCCGGGAACGTGTGTCGCGTGAAGATTGCTGTGCCGATGGAGCAATCCTGGATGGGTTCCCGCGCACGCCCGTGCAGGCTGAAGCGCTGGATCAGATCCTGGTGGAGTTAGATACGGCGCTGAAGGCAGTGTATTACATCAGCGTCTCGGAGGATGAGCTGATCGAGCGCTTGACCGGACGATGGATGTGCAGGGCTGCTGGGCACATCTACCACCTGCGCCACAACCCACCCCGGGAGCCAGGGGTTTGCGATATCGATGGCTCGGTACTTTACCAGCGCGATGACGACCGACCAGAGACGGTGATCCAACGGATACGGGTCTACCAGCAGCAGACGATGCCGCTGATTGAGCACTACCGGAGCAGAGGTCTGCTTGTTGAAGTGGACGGTGAGCAATCCATCGAGCAGGTGACCCGTTCACTGCTCGAAGCCGTGACTGAAAGCTAGGATTGGATGAGTTTAGGAAGAGGTATCGTTCTCAAGAGTGAGCGTGAACTGGAGCTGATGCGTGAGGCGGGCAGGATCAATGCCAGGGCGCTTGCAGCTGCCGTTCAAGTCGTCGCTCCTGGCGTAACGACCGATGCCATCAACCAGGCGGCTGCTGAAGTCCTTCGTGCAAGTGGGGCCCGGCCGGCGTTTGTGGGGGTACCGGGGGCATACCCGTACCCGGCCGAGACGACGATCTCGATTAATGATGAACTTGTCCATGGAATACCCGGGCCACGCACGTTAGAGGAAGGCGATATCGTAAGCATTGACTGCGGCACGGTGTATGAAGGCTTTGTCGGAGATTCGGCCCTGACGATCGGTGTTGGAAAGGTCTCCGACCTGGCCGAGGAGTTGATGGGTGTCACGCGCGAGTCATTATTCGTTGGAATTGCGGAGATGGTGCCCGGCAACCGAACGGGGGATGTATCAGCCGCGATCCAGGCCTACGTGGAAAATCACGGATTTCAGGTCGTGCGTGAATACACCGGTCACGGAGTCGGACAGAACATGCATGAGGATCCGCAGGTGCCCAATTATGGACAGTCAGGGCACGGGATTCCGCTCCGAAGAGGAATGACAATCGCCATCGAGCCGATGGTGTTGAGTGGAAACTTCGAAACACGGATCTTGAAAGACCAGTGGACCGTCGCCTCCCGCGATGGCAAGCTGACAGCACATTTTGAACACTCCGTCGCGGTGACAGACGACGGACCATGGATCCTGACAGCCATGGATGAGAAGCTGGACGAAGGGGCTTGGATTCAGTATAATGATTACTTTGCTGGTCGACTGCAGTCAGCCACGAAATAAGGAGCACCTGGGATGAAGGTATCTTCTTCCGTACGCAAGCGCTGTCCGAAATGCAAGATCGTCAGGCGGCGTGGAAAAGTCTATGTGATCTGCGAGAATCCGCGTCACAAGCAGCGACAAGGATAGGATATGGCACGTATCGAAGGTATCGACCTGCCCCGCGATAAGCGCGTGGCCATTGGATTGACATACATTTACGGCATCGGTCAGAGCACGGCGAAAGAGACCTTGAAGGCGACGGAAGTCGACCCCGATCGTCGTGTGAAAGACCTGACCGAAGATGAGATCACCCGCTTGCGCGATTACATCTCATCTAACTTGAACGTCGAGGGTGATCTGCGCCGTGATGTGCAGATGAACATCAAGCGTCTGATAGAAATCGGCTGCTACCGCGGTCTGCGCCACAGGCGAAACCTACCTGTGCGCGGGCAGCGAACCCGAACGAACGCCCGCACGCGCAAGGGTCCAAAGAAGACCGTTGCCGGTCGTGGCCGCCGTCGAGGGGCCAAGAAGAAGTAATCATCCTTAGAGGCTGAGGCAGCTCTGCCACGGTGTTGGGTACCTTCCACCCACGCGGCAACCGAGGTACGAGGACTTGCCGGGGATCGGGTAATGCGAAGCTACGACGAGAGAGGATAGAAGCGTACGTATGGCGAAAAGAGCACAAACAAGCCGGCGGGCGTCGACCCGCAAAACCAAGCGAACGCTATCCCATGGGATGGCGTACATTCACGCGACCTTTAACAATACGATCGTGACGATCACAGACCTGCAGGGTAACGCAGTGGTCTGGGCCAGCGCCGGCTCGTCCGGTTTTAAGGGCTCACGCAAGAGCACGCCATACGCAGCCCGGCTGGCGGCACAGGAAGCGATCAAGGTTGCGAAAGACCTTGGTTTGCAGGAAGTCGACGTGCTGGTCAAGGGACCTGGCCCCGGCCGCGAGGCAGCCATTCGAGCCGTCATCGCAGCCGAGATCAGAGTGCGGTCGATCAGCGATGTTACACCGGTTCCGCATAATGGATGCCGCCCACCGAAGAAACGCCGCGTTTAAGCGCTAAGGCGTCAAGGAAGGAAAACCAGAAGATATGTCGAGGTACATTGGTCCAGTCTGCAAGCTTTGCCGCCGCGAAGGCGAAAAGCTTTTTCTAAAAGGTCAGCGCTGCTTCACGCCGAAGTGCGCATTTGAACGGCGGGGTTATCCGCCGGGTGAACACGGTCGCGATGCTCAATTCCGCCGCCGGCGGGTGTCGGACTACAGCCGTCAGCTGCGGGAAAAGCAGAAGACCCGCCGTGTCTACGGTATTACGGAGCGGCAGTTTCGCCGCTACTACCGTCACGCGCTCCAGACGCGCGGCTTGACCGGTGCCAACCTGCTGATGATTCTTGAGCAGCGCCTGGATAATGTCGTATACCGGCTCGGCTTTGCCGACAGCCGCTCACAGGCTCGCATCCTGGTGACCCACGGCCACTTCAACGTCAATGGCCGCCGCACGGATGTCCCTTCGATGCTGGTTCAGCCCGGGGATATGCTTGAAGTGCGGGAGGGTTCACGCAAGCGGACGTACTTCAAAGAGCTGTCCGATGTGGCTGAAGCCAAGTCTCCTCCCGCATGGCTGGAGCGAGATCTGGTGGGGCTTTCAGGCAAGATGGTAAAGCTGCCAGAACGACAGGACATTGACGCAAACCTGAACGAGCAACTAATCGTCGAGTACTACTCACGCTAGAGCCGTACCCAACGAACACGTTCCGATGATTGTGGATCGTGGAGGGATAAAGTGGTCGTAACCACGAATTTCGTAATGCCAAAGATCGAGCGCGAAGCCGTTGCGCGCAACTACGGAAAGTTCATTATCAGCCCACTCGAGGCTGGCTATGGCATCACCATCGGTAATGCCATGCGGCGGGTGTTGTTGAGTTCGCTCGAGGGAGCGGCTGTGACCTCGGTCCGAATCACGGACGTGCCGCATGAATTCTCCGATATCCCGGGTGTGCGTGAGGACGTGCTGCAGCTGATGCTTCACCTGAAGAAGTTGCGCCTGTTTTTGCACGAAGGGGATTCAGCCCGCCTGCGCCTGGAAGTCAAGGGTGAGGGCGTAGTCACGGCAGCGGATATCATCGCCCCGGCCGAAGTGGAGATTGTTAACCCGGATCTCTACCTTTTAACCGTCGACGACGATAAGGCGCACCTGGAAATCGAGATGAGCGTCGAGCGCGGCCGGGGATACTCGCCCTCGGATGAGCGCGGCCGTTTACCGATCGGCGAGCTGCCCACCGATGCGATTTTTAGCCCGGTCCGGCGAGTAAGCTACGAAGTTGGGCGGGCACGCGTCGGGCAGGACACAAGCTTCGATCGACTGATGATTGAGATCTGGACCGACGGTACGGTCAAACCCGAGGACGCACTCAGTCAGAGCGCCCAAATCCTGATGGCGCATCTGCGCGACATCGGCGGGGTGACAGAAGAGAGCTTGATGGTCTCGGCAACGGAGGAAGAAGAGCCGCGATTGACGAGCGAGATTTACGAAACCCCGATCGAGAACCTGGATTTGACAGTGCGTGTGTTCAACTCGCTCAAGCGCACCGGCATAACCAGCGTCGGCGAAGTACTTGACATGCTCGAAAAAGGCGAAGAGGCAATGCTTTCGATCCGGAACTTTGGCGAGAAAAGCCTCGACGAGCTGAAAGAACGGCTGAGCGAAAAGGGCTACATGGAAGACGGCTCGGAAGAATCGGCCGAAGCGGAGTGAAGTTCTCATGAGACATCGAATTGCAGGGAAGAAGCTCGGCCGCTCGAGTGGCCATCGCACCGCGCTGCGCCGCAACCTGGTTCAGGAACTCCTGCGCCATGAACGCATTCGAACCACGAAGGCGAAGGCCACAGTGGCGCGCAGCAGTACGGAAAAAATGATCACGCTTGCCAAGCGCGGCAACGCCGCCAGCGATCCGGCACGTGCAGTCCATGCCCGCCGGCTGGCCGCTGCCCGGCTGAACGACCCGGTGATCGTCCAGAAGCTGTTTGACGACATTGCGCCTCGTTTCTCTGAGCGGCCGGGCGGTTATACACGGGTGATCAAGCTCGGCCCACGAAAAGGCGATGCGGCCGAGATGGTGCTAATCGAGTTGGTGGAAGAATAGGCTGGGGCAAATGCCACCGGCAGAGACGGATGCTGATAGCAACCCGTCTTCAGCAGCTTACAAATCGATCGTAGCATACGACGGAACCGATTTCGAAGGATTCCAGCGTCAAGCGATAGGCCATCGGACAGTTCAGGGTGAGCTGGAAAGCGCTCTGACGGAACTGGGATGGCGGGGAAGATCGCTGCTGGCCGCCGGGCGAACAGACCAAGGCGTGCATGCCAGCGGCCAGGTCATCGGCTTTCAGCTTGACTGGCGTCATGATCCGCAAGATCTGACCCGGGCGCTGAATGCCACTCTGCCACAGGATATTGCCGTACGGCAGACGGAGGCGGTCAGTTCCGAGTTCCATCCGCGCTTCTCAGCCGTCAGTCGGCGCTACCAGTATTCGATCCGGATCGATGCAACCCGTGATCCGCTGATCGAACGGTACGCCTGGCGCCTGGAATCCGACCCTGACCTGGAGTTGATCCGGGGCTGTTCAGCCGATATCGTGGGTGAGCGGGACTTTGGCGCCTTTGGATCAGCGCCCGTAGAAGGTGGACACACCCGCCGAACCGTAACGGAAGCCAGCTGGAGCGCAACCGGATCGAACCTGATCTTTGAAATCGAGGCGAATGCGTTTCTCTACCACATGGTCCGGCGCATCGTTGTATTGCTGGTCGCGATCGGGCAGGGCCAGGAGAAACCATCGACCTTGCAGCAAATGCTCAACAATCCGGCCGCTGATTGGCAGGGTGGATTAGCCCCGGCTCGTGGATTGTGTCTTGCCAACGTCCGCTATGATCCGGAATGACCCCGCAATGGGTCTTCGTAACGAAAGATGAAACGCAGGAGTAATCAGCGTGCAGAAAACGTTCTATCCCAAACGAGAAGATATCGCCCGCGAATGGTATGTCGTCGATGCGGAAGGTGTTAACCTGGGGCGATTGGCCTCACGCGTGGCCCAGCTTTTGATCGGCAAGGGCAAACCGGAGTTCACCCCCGGCGTTGACGTTGGCGACTTCGTGGTTGTGGTCAATGCGGATAAGATCACCGTTACCGGCAATAAGCTGGAGGATAAGTATTACTACCGTCACTCCGGTTATCCGGGCGGGCTGACGAAGATCAAACTGCGTGATCAATTAGTCAAGTTCCCGGAGCGCGTGGTGGAATCGGCGGTACGGGGCATGCTCCCCAAGAACCGCCACGGCCGTAAACTGATCTCGAAGCTCAAGGTCTATCGCGATGCGGAGCACCCCCACGAGGCTCAGAAACCGAAAGTGTTGGAAATCACCTGAAAGGAAGAACCGCAGGCGGTTACAGACACCGATCGGCAAGATGGAGGAAGACAGGATAGATGGCTGGGCAATACTATGAAGGCGTAGGACGGCGTAAGACTAGCTCGGCACGTGTGCGCATTTCCACCGGCAACGGGAATTTCATTGTCAACGGAAAACCGGCTGAGGAGTACTTCACACGCGTGGGTGATATGGAATCCATCCTCGAGCCTTTGTACGCGGTCGAGATGGTAGGCAAGTTAGACATCTCCGTGCTCGTGCAGGGGGGCGGGGTCACCGGTCAAACGGGAGCCGTCCAGCACGGCGTAGCGCGCGCTCTGGTCGAGATGGACCCTGAGCTTCGTGCGCCCATGCGCTCAGGTGGATTTCTGACCCGCGATGCGCGCATGAAGGAACGAAAAAAGCCAGGCCTCAAGCGAGCTCGCAAGGCGCCGACTTATACCAAACGTTAATGTCACCGCGAGAGTGACGCAAAAAGAGATTTCCATGGATCGAGGCCGGGAAGCATTGCTGACCGGCCTTCTCGCGTCTCTGGGGAGGTGGAAGTGAGCTCAGGTCTGACAATCGTAGGGCTTGGACCCGGCGAGGAAGGGCTTATTACGCGGGCCGCATGGCAGGCGCTCGAGAATGCCGGCGAGGTCTACATGCGAACGAATGATCATCCGTTGGCTGAGATCCTTCAGCAGTATACCCAGGTGAGATCGTTCGACGAAATCTATGAACGTGAGACGGAGTTTGAAGCCGTATACTCCAAGATTGTGAAGCAGCTGCTGCACCTGGCCCGCCGTCCGGAGGGCGTGGTGTATGCAGTCCCTGGAGACCCCCTCGTGGGCGAGGCGACGGTCACTGAGCTGCTCCTTCAGGCCCGGAGCGAGTCACTACCGATCCAACTTATTCACGGCGTGAGCTTCATCGAGCCTTGCATGGAATTGCTGGGATACGACGCGCTGGAAGGCTTGTATGTCTGCGATGCGCTCGACATCGCCCGGCGCCACCATCCACCTTTTCCGCCTGACACGCCCGTTCTCGTTAGCCAGCTGTATTCCCGGCTGGTTGCGAGCGAGGTAAAGTTGACGCTATTTAACCAGTACCCGGAAACCCATCAGGTGATCCTGATCCACAGCGCCGGGTCACCGCAAGCTTCCCAGGAACAGGTTTCACTGTTTGAGATCGATCAAGTCTCCAGCCTTGCCAACCAGACCTCTCTTTTTCTGCCAGCCCTGCCGCAGGAGTCGGCATTTGAAAGCTTTCAAGAAACCGTAGCCCGTCTGCGAGCACCCGATGGGTGCCCATGGGATCGGGAGCAGACCCATAGCTCGCTCCGGATGCACTTACTGGAAGAAGCCTACGAGGCGCTCCAGGCGCTTGATCGTGAGGACACGCAAGACCTGCGAGAAGAACTAGGTGATTTGCTGCTGCAAATTGTGCTCCAGGCGCAGATTGCGACCGAGGGCGGCGAGTTCACGATGGCCGACGTAGTCGCCTCGATCCAGGCGAAGATTATCAGCCGGCACCCGCATGTATTTGGTGAACTGGAGGTTGAGGGTGTCGATCAGGTACTCCAGAATTGGGAATCACTCAAAGCCGAGGAACGAAGGGAGAAAGGTTCGCAGAAAGGAGCCCTTGCTGGGGTACCGCTTGGATTGCCCGCCTTAGCTCAGGCAGACGAAATTCAAGACCGGGCAGCTAGAATAGGTTTTGATTGGGATGCCCTCGCAGGAGTGATCGACAAGGTTCGCGAAGAATTCGATGAGGTGGCAGCCGCGTCACTGCCGAAAGACAAGGAAGCCGAGATCGGCGATCTGCTATTTTCCATCGTTAACTATGCCCGCTGGCTGAATGTCGATCCTGAGGCCGCGCTGCGAACTGCCAACGTCCGATTTCGAGATCGTTTTCATCGGATGGAGCTGAACGCCTCTACCCACGGCCAAACATTGGACCAGATGGACCTGGATGAATTAGAGGCGCTATGGCAGCAGGCGAAGGACGAAGAGCTATGAGAGTGAAACGAGCAAGCATTTTCGTTGGTCTCGTATTCCTGCTGGCCGCGAGTTCGGGCTGCAAACCGGTTCACTCGACAGGCAGCCTGCCTCCAACCGTTGGCCTCTCGAAAGCAAGCCCTTCGCCGGTCTCAACGGCGACCGCTCTACCCGCAACTTCCACCTCGCTTGCGACGCTGACAGCGCAGGCTCCATCTCCGGAACCGGTGGTGATTGCCCAGGGCACTGCATCCTATATTCGGCCGCCGACGGTGCAGTTCATATCCGAAACCAGCGCAATCATTGTTTTTGAACTTGATAACCCCGACGGCTACAGCCTGAGGTACTGGCCGTCAGGACAGGGCGTGAGGGAGATGATTACGATCCCCCTCGATCCTGGCCAAAACAGCTACACCATCAAGCTGCAGAACCTGTCTCCCGGGGCGGATTATCTGGCAGGGGTATTCGCAGAGGACGGGAATGGAACCTTCGCCGCACCCCTCTTCGGGGATGAGGTCTGGGATCCAGTGCGGATTCACACACTTCCCGAGGGTGGTTTACCTATCCGAATTGCGGTGTTGGGCGACTCGGGGTTCGGACAGGATCTGACCCATGACCTGGCCCAAGCGATGGCCGACCAGCATCCCGATGTGTTCATTCACGCAGGCGATCTCGTCTACAACGCAGGCCAGGAAGATACGCCCGTAGCCGCATTTCAATTCAAGTTCTTCGCAACTCTCGCTCCGATCCTGCATCAAACGGCAGTCTTCCCAGTAGTTGGCAACCATGAACTCTACGATGATGCCCGCTGGAACGGTCGTGCATACTATTATGAGGTATTCCCTTTGCTGCCGGAATTGGAAAGCTCAGAGGCCTGGGTTGATGTCCAGGCAGGGAATCGGGAGTGGTACCAGGTCAGTGTCGGGCCTTTTCAGTTCCTGTTTCTGAATACTCAGCTTTTCTACGTCGGGGGTCTGCGGAGCGAACAGGATCAATGGCTGGCCGAACGACTCGCCGATGATAGCTATAGCTACAGCATCCCGGTATTTCACGTGCCTCCCTATACCAGCGGCAGACATCGGCTGGATGGAACTCCCGTTATTCGAAGCTGGGTGCCCTTGTTCGAGTCGAATGATGTGCCGTTGGTTATCTCCGGTCATGACCACAACTACGAGCGGCTCTTTCAGAACGGGGTTACGTACCTGGTGAGCGGTGGAGGGTCGAGCGCACTGTACCAGCAGGGTCGTCCATTGGACATCTCGCAAGTCTTCTTCGCTCAATCGCACTTTGTAATTCTGGATGTGATGCGCGACTCGATTCGCCTGGCTGCCTATGACCGCACTGGGGAGCTCCTGGATGAGCAGACGATCGAACTGAAGTAAGACCGCTTGGGCCAAGCCTTGATCTGTAATATTTTTACGGCCAGCGATTGATTTGCTGCATGTGATACACTTCCCAACGCCATCTATCCTGGTAATTCGTCTAGATTTACCCAACCCATTTTGTCTCGTATCAGGTGCTTATAACTGCTGCATGTCGCACAGCGCGCCGTCAGGGGAAGGCAGCATGCCCACAACTACCATTTACGATGATCAATCCCTGATCCGCATCGTCAATCTCGAGAAGACCTACCAGCAAGCTGACGGTGGAAGGGTCGTACTTTCGGATGTAAATGCCGAGTTCAACGCTGGTGAGTTCGTGGCAATTCGTGGCCGGAGCGGGAGTGGAAAGACGACCCTGCTGAATTTGCTTGCCGGGATCGACGTACCCGATGCCGGCGAAATTTATTTCGGCCAGAGCCAACTGACCAGTCTCTCGACGGATCAAAGAACGGCATTCCGCCGCGATCATCTCGGATTCATCTTTCAATTCTTCAATTTAATCCCGACGCTCACCTTGCGTGAGAACGTCACCCTGCCAGCGGAATTGGCGGGTCGATCGAATCAAGAACTGCGCGCCAGAGCCGACGACCTTCTCGCCAGAGTAGGATTGGCGGGCAGGGAGGACGATTTCCCCGATGAATTGTCAGGCGGCGAACAGCAGCGTGTGGCTATCGCTCGTGCGATCGTTCAAAAACCCGACGTGCTGCTGGCTGATGAGCCGACCGGAAATCTCGATCGAGCGACGGGCGAGACCGTGATGCAGCTCCTGAATACCCTGCGGGGCGAATTAGGAACGCTACTGATCCTCGTGACCCACAGCCACCGGCTTGCCAGCCAGGCCGACCGTATTCTCATCCTCGAAGATGGTCGCCTGGCGCCCGATCCTGGGCGAGCGTGGGTGCGATGAAAACTACAGTCCAACCCCCGGGATCTGACGGGCGTATCCCTTCGATATGAACATTCCTCGTGGTTTACAGCTTGCGGGCTGGCGTGATCTGGTTCGGCGACCCCTGCAGGCCCTCCTTATGCTTGTCGGTGTCGCGCTGGGGGTCGCGGTGATTGTCGCGATCGATCTTGCCAATCAGAGCGCACGCCGTTCATTCGCCTTGAGTACGGAAGTCTTGGTTGGGCGGGCGACCCATCGTATTGTCGGAGGGCCGGCCGGGATTCCTCAGGATGTCTACGTCAATTTAAAGCTTAATCTGGGTTACAAGAACCTGGCTCCGGTCGTAGAAGGCCTGGGCGTTGCCGTCGACCTGGATGGGCTGCCGATCAGGCTGCTGGGCATTGATCCTTTCGCTGAAGCTCCATTTCGAGATCTGATACCCGTCCAAACCACCGGGAAATCCGATTTCAACCCTTTCCTGCTCGATTCAAGGGCTGTCGTCATCAGTGAAAATTTAGCCCGGCGATTCGGGTTAAACCCGGGCGAGTTGTTCCGGATACAGGTCAATGCTCGCCTGGAGTTGTTTCGAATTCTTGGTGTCCTTGTTCCGGCAGAAGGCGATCAGCAAGAGGGTTTATCCGATGTGGTGTTGATGGACATAGCCTCCGCGCAGGAAGCGCTGGGCATGCTCGATCGGATAAGCCGCATCGATGTCATTGCAAGTGAGGCAGAGGTCGAAACCATTCGGGATTACCTGCCGTCAGGCGTCAGGCTCGAACCAGCCGGGGAACAGCGGGCAACGCTCGATCAGTTGACAAGCGCCTTCCAGCTCAACCTTCAAGCCCTCAGCTTGCTTGCACTGGTCGTTGGAATGTTCCTGATCTACAACACCACGATGTTTTCCGTGGTCCAACGACGCCCGGTGTTAGGGATATTCCGCACCCTGGGGGCAACCGGCAGGCAGGTTGCCGGAATGATTATGCTCGAATCCTTCTGGGTTTCCATGGCTGGTGCTTTAGTAGGTATTGGGCTCGGATGGCTCTTGGGAAAGGGTGCTGTGCGTTTGACCAGCCAGACGATTAATGATCTCTACTACGTCCTCGATGTTCAAAGGACGCAGCTATCTGTGATTTCGGTTTTAAAGGGCGTCCTGGCCGGTATTGGCGCTGGCTTGCTGGCTGCGCTCGGGCCGGCGATGGAGGCTGCGAGCGTCCCGCCGGTTGTCGTGATGCGGCGCAGCCAGGTAGAACGTGGGGCAAAAAGGTGGGTCGCCAATGCAGTCCTGGGAGGATTGTTGCTGAATGGGATCGGGCTTGTTTTACTCGTGATTCTCCCAGAATCACTCATCGCTAGTTTCTCAGGGCTGTTCTTTATTCTGCTCGGCCTGGCGTTGCTTGTTCCATGGCTGACAGTTCTCTTCACCCGTATCGTTCAACCGGCTTTTGTCCGGGTCTTCGGCAGCCTGGGCCGCATCGCGGCCGGGACGGTCAGGCGATCCTTAAGCAGGACAAGCGTGGCGATTGCGGCGTTAATGGTTTCGCTCAGCGTGGCAATTGGCGTGGGTATCATGATTGCCAGCTTCCGGACCACGGTTGTTAACTGGCTGGATCTCACCCTGCGAGCGGATATCTATATCTCTGCTCCAACGGCCGGGGGGGCGCGACCTTCAGCTTCGCTCCCGGCAAGCCTGAAGACGGAGATCGGTGGGGTGGATGGCGTACAGGAAGTAGAGACTGTCCGGACGGCCCAGGTGCAGAGCACACGGGGTGAGGTCCTGCTCTTGGCTGTTGATGCAACCCGGGCCCGTGCCCAGGGGCTCTACCGTTTCGCGCAGGGCAGCCCAGAGCAAGTCTGGGAGAAGGTGCAGAACGGGTCGGTAATCGTGAGTGAACCGTTCGCCTACCGCTATGGAGTACCATCTACTGGCGGCACGGTAATCCTCGAGACAGACCAGGGTGAAATAGCATTTCCGATTGTAGGCATTTATTACGACTATACAGTCGACAGCGGGACGGTGTTGATGAGCCAGAAAACCTATCGCAGCTACTGGGACGATGAGAGCATCTCCTCGCTGGCTGTCTTTGCTCGTCCAGGCGCTAACCTCGAAGCGATGGCAGAGCAATTACGGAAGCGGCTCTCCGGTACAGGACTCCAGGTGCAGTTGAACCGAGCCCTTCGCGAGCAGGCTCTCCGCATCTTCGATCGTACTTTCTTGATCACGTCAGCGCTGCGGATCCTGGCGATCGTTGTAGCCTTTATTGGAGTTTTAAGCGCATTTATGGCCCTGATGCTCGAGAGAAGGCGAGAATTCGCCACGATGCAGGCAATTGGATTGACCCGTTCTGGGCTGTGGCGGTTGACCTTTATGGAAACTGGCTTGATGGGAACGGCCGCCGGATTATTCGCCTTGCCAACTGGCGTGGTGCTTGCGCTGGTGCTGATTTACGTTATTAACTTGCGTTCCTTCGGCTGGACAATTAGCTTCCAGGCCGGTGCCGGTATTTTCCTTGGTGCCCTGGGTACCGCCATCCTGGCAGCTCTGCTGGCCGGTGTCTATCCCGGCTGGCGCCTGCAGCACATGCCCATCTCAGAAAACCTGACGCAGGAATAAATGACTTGATTAAGCATCGAAATATCACCACGCTGCTCAGCTTGCTGATGATCCTGGGTTCGACCTCATGCTCAACGCTTGTTCCACCGGATCAAGCGGCGAGCATCGTTCTCCAGCCAGCGACACTGGCACCGGAGTCATTTCAGCGCGCACTTGCTCCGGTTCCCATCCAACTGCCGCGCGATCATGGTCCACACCTGAACTTCCAAACTGAATGGTGGTACTACACGGGGAACGTGCAAACGGATGATGGACGTCGATTCGGCTATCAGCTTACGATTTTCCGCCGTGGATTGTCACCGGGGGTAGATCAACGCGCGGCCGGCTTTTCCACGAACCAGGTCTACTTCGCACACTTCGCCCTGACCGATATTGAAGCTGGCAAGCACATGGCAGCCGAGCGATTCAGCCGCGCGGCAGCCGGCTTAGCTGGAGGCAGCGGTGAGCCATTCCGGGTCTGGTTAGAGGATTGGAGTGTTGAGAGTCTGAACACGGATGGCAGTTTCGTGCGTGTGAAAGCAAGCGAGCCGCGCTACAGCCTGGAGCTGGTGCTTGAAGCACAAAAACCGATCGTGCTGCACGGTGAGCAGGGGTTGAGCGCCAAGAGCAATCAACCTGGAAATGCATCCTACTATCTGAGCTATACCCGCATGCAGACCGGCGGGACGATCAGCGTCGGTAATCAGAGCTTCGATGTTGAGGGCAGCAGCTGGTTCGATCACGAGTGGAGCACGAGTGCACTCGACGAGGCTGATGTCGGCTGGGATTGGTTCGGGCTTCAATTGAACGACGGGAGCGAACTGATGCTCTACTGGATCCGCCGCGCAGATGGTTCGGTCGAGCCCATCTCGGGTGGAACACTTGTAAACGCCGATGGCAGGTCAACCTCCCTAGACCGGGAAGATGTTCGAATCAGCGTTGAGCAAACCTGGACAAGCCCCCACAGTGGAGCCGAGTATCCAGCCGCCTGGCAGATAGATCTCCCTGCCTACGACCTCTCACTGCAGATCAGACCGCAGTTGCCCGATCAAGAACTGCAGGTAAGCTTCACGTACTGGGAAGGGGCGGTAAGTGTTACGGGCACCAGCGCTGGTCGCCCGATTGAAGGTCAGGGCTATGTGGAATTGACCGGCTATGATGCCAGCATGGGTGGTGTCTTTTAGCGGTCAGGACCGACTTGATTGACCTGGAATTGGCAAAAAAGAAGCACCCCCGGACCTGAGGGGGACAAGCCCGGGGGCGGTCGCGACATTGGCCAGAGGCCACGTGACGACGGTCGCATTATATGATCTCAGGGGCTGCGATTTCCATAGTTCGTTAGTAACGTGAACGCCCAGGTCAGCCTGGATGTGGTCCCTCTAGCGCGCTAATACATCGTCCTTACTCGAGTTGTCAGCGATTAGGTTTCTAGCGCAGCCAGGATCTCCTGGCTGTGTTCGGCCGGCTTCACCTTCTCAAATACCTGGCGGATGGCACCCTTTTCGTCGATGAGAAAAGTGGTCCGAAAAACCCCTTCATACTCACGCCCCATAAACTTCTTCAAACCCCATACGCCGTACGCACCGCTGATGGAATGATCTTCATCGGCGAGAAGGCTGAAGGGTAGGTCGTATTTCTGTTTAAATTTCACCTGGTCTTTCACGCTATCCGGGCTGACGCCCAGGATAGTTACTCCAGCCTTTTCGTAGGCCGAGTAGTCGTCACGGAAGGCGCAGGCCTCCTTCGTGCACCCGGGCGTATCGGCGCGCGGGTAGAAATACAAGACGATATTCTTGCCCCGGAAATCGGACAGGTGGACCACCTCACCTTGATCGTTCAGGACTTCAAAATCCGGGGCGAGCTCACCGACCTTGGGCATACTCATGGTTCGTACCCTCCTTAAAATGGATCTCAATCAAGCTCAATGATGACACATTATCCTTCGCAGCCATCGCTCATATAGATGATGCTGCCCATAGGACCAACATCATATCCGGGTAACGCAGCAACTGCCTCCCGGAATCTGTTTTCATGAAGCAGTTCAAGCAGGGGGGAAAGCAGCACGCTCCGGTAGTGTTCGCACGGAATAATGAGATCATAACGCTCATGGAAAAGTGGGATAAAACCCAAATGAAGGGCTTCTGCCGCAGCCCTCACGGCCAATCCAGTATCTGCGGAACCTGAAGCGATTGCCGCGGCAACCGTGAGGTGGGTGAACTCCTCGCGTTCGTACCCCTGAATCTCCTGCCTGCTGATTCCGAGCTGCTCGAGGTGGTAATCGACAAGGATGCGGGTGCCGGATCCGCGCTGGCGGTTGATAAAGCGAACATCGGTGCGGACCAGATCGCGCAATCCACCGATATTCAGCGGATTGTCTGGCTGCACAACCAGGCCCTGTTCGCGTCCGACCAGCGCAATGACTGCAACCGGGATCTGCGGAAGGTATTGATCGATGTACGATAGGTTATATTCGCCGCTGGCTGGATCGAGCAGATGGCTGCCGGCGAGATGAGCCTCCCCACGGCTCAATGCGATCAGACCTCCCAAGCTTCCCAGATTGGCTGATGTGAGCCTGGTCCCCCCCTGTGCTAAAAACTGCGCCATGATGTCCAGCGTCAGGTCGTGGGAGCCGAGGGCCAGGATGGAACGCTCCAGCGTGGCTCGTGGACGGTAAAGCCTGACGGAGACGCTTTCGTTGGCCTGCAGTCCCTGCACACCAGCCGGTATCTCTACGATCCCGTCCGCACGAACCAGTGATGTGATTACCCCTGCACCTCGGGCAAGGGGTGCCGCGATCCAGCGCGAGCCGACCTTGCCGACAGTCACGCGCAGGTATTCCAGGTCGCCGGCGGAGGAATGGACTTTCCTGGCCATTTCAGCTTGCAAGATTTCGGGCGGTTCGGGTGAATAGCCGAGCCAGCGCTGGATCAGTGGGATCACGAAGATCTCACCGGTCAGGGCGGCTGAGACTGGGTATCCCGGTACGCCAATTACGGGCACCTTGCCAGCCTGGGCCGGGTCGCCCGGACGTTTAAGCATTCCCAGGACCACCGGGTGGCCTGGCCGGACCGCCACACCATGCACGAGAAGCTCCCCTTCGGATTCGATCGCTGTGGCGCTGTAGTCCTTCGATCCGGCGGAAGATCCAGCGTTGATCAGCACCAGATCATGCTCCCGGGCTGCATCGCGAAGGACGGACCGAATCTGTTCCAGGTCGTCGGGTACGATCGCGTGGATCTCTGGCAGAGCCCCTGCTTGCTCCAGCTGGGCGGCAAGCATGAGCGTGTTGAACTCAAGAATCTGGCCTGGCTGCGGGTTTGAACCAAGAGGGACGAGTTCGGATCCGGTGGGAACGATTGCCACTCGCGGCTGGCGCCGAACGGTAATCTGCTCGTAGCCGCTGGCGGCAATGGCGCCCAGGTCGACTGGACGCAGAACCTGTCCTGACGGGATGACGAGTTCGGTAGCGACAATGTCCTCCCCCATGGGCCGGACATGTGACCATGGTGTTGCTGGAGCTAGAACCCTGATCGCATTCCCCCCTGCAACCTCCACCGGTTCGACCTGCTCGATTGGGATCACACAGTCCGCCCCAGGGGGGAGCGCGGCGCCGGTGTCGACATAGGAGGCGTCCTGCGGCAAAGACAACGTAATCGGGTTGCGATCCGAAGCACCCCGAGTGTTTTCGGCCCGCGTGGCATATCCATCCATCGCTGCGGCATGGTAATGGGGGGAGGAGAGGCGAGCCCAGACTGGCTCGGCCGTAACACGACCGAGTGCCTGACCTAGAGGTATCGTTTCACCGTTGAATACGCCGCCTCGACCCGATTCCTCGATCGCCCCCAGGAAGCGCTCCAACGCTTGATCGAGGGGAATATCGTGGAGATAGCGTGAACGATGCGTTTCGTCGGACATGCGGTAAAGCTCCAGCGTTTACTAAAAGAGGCTGACCGTCACCTGGGTGCCTTGCTCCAACCCGGTGGCTGAAGGCGGGATCCGTATCAGGCCATCCGCCCGAACGAGAGTAAAGATCAGGTTTGAGCGGCCGTACACAGGCTCAGCAAGCCACTCATCTCCCTGGTTCGATAAACGGACGGGAACAAAATCCACCCGGCCGGCTGCCGAGGATATATTGACGGTAAGGCGGGCCGTGATGACCGCCGAGGGAGAATCGCCCCGGACACCTAATATACGGCGCAGTACAGGTGGAAGAAAGAGGCCGGCAATGACGAAGGCGCTGACCGGGTTTCCAGGCAGCCCCAGGACCGGCTTTCCAGCAACAGCGGCGAGGATGGTGGGCTTGCCGGGTTTAATTTGAATCCCGTGCACCAGCACGCCTGGTTCGCCCAATGTGTCAATCGCCTGCGCGGTAAAGTCACGCTCGCTAACGGAAGATCCTGCAGTTATCAGGACGAGGTCATCCTCCCGATGTGCCAGCTGCAGAGCCTGCTGAAGTTCCTGCCGATCATCATGCAGCAGCACCCGCCGCGAAACCTGGCCACCAAGATGCTCGACCAGCGCCCCAAGGGAGTACGAGTTAATGTCACGCACCTGACCCGCCGCCACCGGCGAGTCGGGTGGGACGAGTTCATCACCGGTCGAGAGAATCGCCACTCGCGGTTTCGACCGGACCGGAATCTGGATATGACCCAGGGCCATCAATCCGCCGATTTCCTGGGGTCGCAAGATCCTCCCGGCTTCCAGCACGGTCTGGCCTGCCTGGACGTCTTCGCCGGCGATGATGATGTTTTCACCGGTTGCCGCTGCTTTTAGCACCTCGATCTGTTCGGCGCGAGCCTGCTGTGTATCCTCCAGCATTACCACTGTGTCAGCGCTGGAGGGGATCATCCCGCCGGTGTGGATCAACACGGCCTGCCCCGGATTGAGCTCAAGCGAGCTGTGTTCGCCCATCCTGACCTCGCCGATGAGATCCAGGTAGGCTGGAAGGGCGGGCGTTGCGCCGTAGGTGTCAGCACTGCGAACGGCATAGCCGTCTACTGTCGAGCGGGAAAATGGTGGCAGCGATTCTGAGGCGATAATATTCTCCGCCAGCACCCGATTCAACGCGCCAGAGGTTCCGCATGTCTCAACGGCGAATTCTTGCGGCTCGGGAAGTGCACCAAGCCAGATGGAGAGCGCCTCGTCGGGGGGGAGCAGCTTGAGGAATTCTGGCATTTCAGCTCAATACATACCCGATCAGTTCAAGGTAAGCGGTAAGGGCAAACAGGCCGGTTGCGCTGATGGTCAGCAGCTGCCAGCGTGGAGGGTACCCCTGCCTGATACGACCGAGCTGCCACACTTGTGCCAAGGCAAGGGGCAGGGCGATTAATCCACCCAGCGCCACCCGACTCGGGAGGCCGGTCAGGAAGGCGAGCAGGTAGGTCAGGACCGCGAGCAGAATTGCAGCATCATGCATGCGCATCCCATTTTCCCAGCCGATACGGACCATGAGGGTACGTTTTTCAAACTTTGCATCGGTTGCAAAATCCGGCAGTTCAAAAATCAGGACCATCGCGAAGTGAAGTGCAATAAGCGGTGCGGTCGTCATGAGCAGCAGCCGGTGCAATTCCCCGGTTTGAAGGGCGAATGAGAAGGCGGGTACGATTCCAGCCACGACGACGGAGGCAATAAGTTCGCCGTAACCGCTCGAAATCAACCGCACCGGAGGGGCATTGTAGAAATAAGAGCAAAGAAACCCCAGCCCAAGCAGCAGCCAGCTGAGCAGAGGTACATCGCCTTGCAGCAGGAGCAAACTGACGCCTGTCGCAGTGATTGCTAGGGTAATCATGGCGGCGTAAAGGGCGGTTGTGCGCGGTAATCCGGTTTCACCAAGCATGCCGCTTCCGCCGTTCATGAGCGTGCGGTTGGGGTTTAGTGCATCAGCCGGGGCATCAAAATACTCGTTCAAGTAGTGTGTGGTAAGTTGGATCGAGGTAACAAGCAGCTGGCCAATAAGGTACAAGCCGATATTGATCGGTCGGCCCAGGTAGAGCGCGATTGCAGCGCCAAGGCCGAAGAGCAAAAAACCGCCCAGTAGAAAATGCGGCCTTGTGAGGCGGATAAAGGCGAAAACCTTCCCCCGGCTACCCTTCAAGTAACTCTTCCCAGGAAATGACTGCTTGTTCTTCGGTTGGATCGGGCGCGTGGGTCATTACCCGCAGAAGGGTGCAGGTTCCGCTGACTGTTCGGCAGGCAAACGCCACTCCAAAAGGAACGAGTACAAGCGACGAAGCCGGAAGGGGATGTCTTTCACGTGCGCCTTCGGATGATGAGTTAGGCCGCCGGTCAAGCCAGAATCCCTCGACTTCCCCCTCCAGGATAAACCAGACTTCGTCGGCAACTTTCCGCAGGATGGGTTGAAATACGGTCTTTGCTTCCAGCTCGATCAGCTCCATCCGGCCGAAACGCCGCAGCAGGTGATCATCGAATTCGAGTAATTGAAGTAGTCTCCCACCCTCAATTTCTTGATCGGAGAGGGGCTTGATCAGCAAATCGGGGATTGTGGTTTCATACGCCATTTGTAGTAAACACCTTATCCAACGGGACGGTGAAGCATTGAGCCTGTAAGGACGGATCGAAGGTAACAAACCTACCCTGTCCTGAATACATTTTACCCGCGGCTGCTGGGGAAGTGCATATCCAGGCGGATAAGTGGATGGAGGTTTCTCCCGGCATTAACCGAGCATGTCTAGAGGGAGTGTGTGCCGGATATCCCGCAGATGGACTTGCGCGTGTTGGTATGTCCACTTGAGCAGCTGCTGGATGGTCATCTTCCCAAAATACGGATGACGGCCCTTGAGGGTGAACTGAGAGGGATCAAGGCTCACTAGCAGTGCCAGTGTACGCTTCCGTTCGGATTGAAAAACGGATAAGAGGGAAGAGGGTGATTCATTATCCAATTTACCAACCTGGGCTTCGTTGAAGCGGTCGAGATCGAAATCCTGCGTTGCACCCTCGCCCCCTGCGAGAATCTGCTCGATGAGCGTTCGTAGCGCACGCTCTGTGACGACGAAGTGGGCCAGGATCTGGCGCACCGACCAGCGCGCACCTTCGGTGTAGATTTCCGCCTCCCAGGATGAGGCAGGCAGCGCGGAAAAGGTGGCGAGGCAGCGATCACGCTCGCGTTCGAGACGATGAGCAAGATGAGATTTCGAGGCTGAGATTGAAGAACTAGATGAGCTGGTTTCCACCATCAACCACCAGACTTTCGCCTGTTATACCTTCGTTTTCTATTAAGAAGATTATCGCCCTGACGATCTCCGCAGGAGACCCAGTTCGACCGAGCGGCAGTTCGGCTCCGATTTGCTCCCAGCGTTTGCTGGACATCCCTTCCGGTTTGAGGACCGGCCCCGGCACGACGGCATTCACCCTGATCTGCGGGGCGTATGCCCGGGCAGCAACGCGTGTGAGCATCTCCAGGCCGGCTTTGCTGATGGAGTGGACCGGGAACTCGGCCCATGGTTGGAGTGCTGCGATATCGGAAATATTGATAATGACCCCGCCGCCGTTTTGCTGCATGATGCGTGCAGCCTGCTGGATGCAGAAGAATGGCGCCCGCAGGTTCAAATTGATCGTGCTGGCCCAGTCTTGCGCTTCGACCTGTCCGAACGCCACCCGCCGCATGATGGCGGCCGAATTGACCAGCACATCCAGGCGCTGGAAGCGATGCTTAATATGTGCGAAAAGCGGTTCTATCTGCTCCAAGTCCGTGAGATCTGCACGGTGAAGTTCAACCTCGACCCCTGCTTCAGTTAAATCGGAACCAGTCTCAATGGCAGCCTCTTCAGCCTGGTTATAGTGCAGCATGATCCGGTAGCCCTGCGCACCAAGCCCAGCAGCGATTGCACGACCAACCCGGTGGGCAGCACCGGTTACCAGTGCGACCCGGTTATCACCTGTCATCGTCTGACAGCATCATCCTTTGAAGAATGCACCCAGGAAGAACCATAGATTGGCCGGTCTCTCGGCCAGGCGGCGCATAAAGTATGGGTACCACTGTGTTCCATAGGGCACATAGATCCGCACTGGGTAGCCTTCTGCAGCGAGCGATTCCTGCAGGTCGCCCCGAATGCCGTGCAGCATCTGGAATTCAAGGGCATTTTTCGGCAGCCCGACTTGTTCGGCGTAGCGGCGGGCATGCTCGATGCGCTTCTCATCATGCGTGGCGATTCCCGCAAGTGGGGGGTGCCGGCCATCAGCACTGGAAGATTCGCTGCCCTGCTGCAGTGCAGCGTCGATTATGATTGAGGAGAGAAGGTCGAAGTTCGCGTCGACATCAGCCTTCTTTGGGAATGCGACGGAGGCCGGTTCATTGTACGCACCCTTGCACAGCCTGATACGCGTTCCGAATGCCACAAGCTCGCGAACATCACCCTCGCTGCGATAAAGGTAGGCCTGTATGACAACGCCGATGTTGGTGAAGCCCTCCAGTCTAAGCTTACGCTGGAGTTCAAGGGTGTGATCGACGGTTGAAGAATCCTCCATATCGATTCGCACCATGATGCCAAATTCGCGGGCGCGCGTGGCGATGCAGCGCATATTGCTAAGGGCTAGTTCAGGGTCAAGAGCGAGGCCAAGCTGACTCAATTTCAAGGAACAGTTGGAACGTACACCGGTTTGTTGGAGCTGCTGCAGGATTTCGATATACGCATCGGTCGCTTGGAGGGCTTCTTCAGTATTGGTGACGTGCTCACCGAGGTGGTCGAGGGAGGTGAACAGCCCGCTCTCATTCAGGCGGTGGACTGCCTGCAGAGCCTGCTCGATGTTATCGCCGGCGATAAAGCGGCTGGCTATACGGCGGGCGAGGCCCCAGCCAGTGACGAGAGCACGAGCCCAGGAAGCGTTGGAAAGGTAAAGAAGGATCGCTCGTAACACGGCTTCACTCCTTGTGAAATGAGTGAGTTCGGCTGTTCGTACAACGCCTGACGGATCGAGAATGAAATAGCTCGATCCGACACCTGCAAGAGGGTGTGCTGCGACTTTCCCTGGACAGGTCGAACGCGCGGGAAAGGTGAAATCGGCGGGTGATTGGAGGCAGGAATTGTGCGGAATACCTGAAAGTTCTGAGCATGCAGGTCTCTTGAAGCGGCCTCATCCGGCGATTATGTCCATTGTAGGTTACGGTGCCAGCGTATGAAATGCAAGTACGAAACGAAAGTATTTCGAGGGGTGGAATATCACCCGGAGCTTACGGATGGACATAATTGACGCTTAGAATGCGGCTGGTATAATGTAGCTCGCTGGCCCGCTAGCTCAATTTGGCAGAGCAGCTGACTCTTAATCAGTAGGTTACAGGTTCGAGTCCTGTGCGGGTCACAGATGAAAACCGCCTCGAAACCACTTGAGGCGGTATTGGTTTAACTTCCTCTGGCCACGGTTGGCTGCTGCAGTCAGGATTTCAGACCCATGGTCGGAGAGGGTACATTACGACCTGGCTGTTCCCATTCACACAATACCATTTGGGAGAACTTCCAGGATCGAGCTTCGTAAATCCTGGGCAGAAAATGGCTTGGTCAGATACATACTCGCGCCGGCATTGATCGCGGCACTGCGGTCTTCTTCTAGGAACTTCGCACTCGAGACAATAATTGGAAGATTAGCAAAACGAGGTTCGAGCCGCAGTTTGCGAACGAGAGTCAGCCCATCGATGTCCGGCATCATGATATCTAAAATAATCAAGGCCGGATCGATCTCGTCCAGCAATTGAAGTGCCTGGGTGGCATTAAAAGCTTTCTTAACACAGTAGCCGAAGTTCGTCAGGATTTCAGCGACGACCTCGCAGAATGGCTTTTCGTCATCGATGACGAGAATGCACTTAGTTCCTGAATTCATAGCTATCCGGAGTAGGACTCCTTTGAATTAGCAGCGGGAATATTCCCGGGGCGGGTGGACTACGACAGCTCCGAAGCTCGCCGGTAGCATTCTTGCTTGGCATCGTCGTCCGGTGCGCAGCAAGCCAGCCAGAACCATGCCACCTGGTTTGCTGGATCCTTCTTCAGAACCCAGCTCAATGCGGCTTCACCATCGCTTAGATCGCCCCGTTCGACGGCTTGCACCCCCACGTCCAGGGCTTGTTCAACAGATTGGTACCCATTCGATCGTGTTCCAACGGTCATTCCGGTCCACTCCTCGCCCGATAATTCCAAGAACAATCCTAAGATGGTTTCATACTATCATGCTCAGGCCTGAAGCGAGATTACAGCCAACTTACAGCTTACTTTCACGGCACTTGGCGCGGCACGGCCGGCCGAGTAGACTCGCCATCATATTGACACCTTTGGAGATAGCTTGGCGCCCCACTTACTGCTCCTCATCCTGCTCAGGCTGCTGCTTGGTCCTCCTTTAAACGTGATGGTGGATCGATACCATGGTCTGCCGGAATGGTATGCTCCCGGCCCGAGTGCGGAGGCTCTGGGGGCGCTTAAAGCGATGCAGGATGGAGCATGGGAGGAGCAGATACGCCTCACGACGTACTCCGGTTATCGCAGCTACAAGGATCAGGTGAAAACGATCGCCCGTGCGCAACGACGCGGGGATGAACATCCGGAATACTTCCTTGCGGAGCCAGGTCACAGTGAACATCAGCTCGGAACCGTATTTGATGTGGTCTGGCCTGGGTTGCGGGTTGAGATGACTGAACCCCGCAATCTGGAACTGTATTCCTGGCTGGAGAGCCATGCCCACCTGTACGGTTTTGTGATCAGCTACCCGTTAAAGTTGATCCCGGACTGGCCGTATTCCAATCGCTGGCTGCCGCGAGTTACGGAGTTTATTTATGAGCCGTGGCACATCCGCTACGTGGGAGTTGAGCTTGCGACCCAGATTTATGAAGCCGGGTATCTCGACCCGGAATCCCCGGTGCTGCCTGAAGCTTTTTACCAGCGCTGGCCTTGAGCCAACTCGCAATTCCCGCCTGGGAGAACCTCGTTCGCATAGACATCCAGCAGCCGCAGATACCAGATCGCGGTAGGAGTAAAGGTTCGTTGCGCAGGGTATTGCTTATGATACACTACGTGGGTACCTTCGCCTGTGCTGGAGGCTCGGATGGCTGCAGAAGCCAAGCGTGTTGTATGTATAGAAGACGAACCAGAAATGATCGACCTGGTTCGCTTGATTCTCGGTCGCAAGGGCTTTAATGTCATTGGGGCGAATGGGGGCATCGAAGGTCTGGAAACGGTCAAGCGCGAGCTGCCAGATCTGGTGTTGCTGGATCTGATGATGCCCGATATGGACGGTTGGGAAGTTTACCAGCAGATGAAGGCTGACGAGGGATTGCGTGACATTCCGGTCGTTGTTGTAACAGCAAAGGCGCAGTCGATCGACAAAGTCCTCGGCCTGCACATCGCTAAGGTCGATGACTACATCACAAAGCCATTCGGCCCCCAGGAGCTGCTTGAAAGCGTTGAGAAGATCATCGGGGGTTGATTGGAGTAAAATAGGCCTTCGGGCTTGACTCGAACAGGCGGCCCCGGTCGCCTGTTTTTATTAGCGTGAACTGCGATGCCAAAATGGGTTGAAATCACCAAAACCAATGAGACCCCCGAACCTATCGTCCGGGCGCGCTGGTGTGAGAGTTTCCTGTGCCGGCTACGCGGGCTGACTTTTCGACGCAGTTTAGCCGAGGGGGAAGGGTTGCTGCTCGTTGATCGGTCTGAAGGCCGGGTGAGTGCATCGATTCACATGTGGATGGTCTTCTTTCCTATCGGCGTGATCTGGTTGAACGCCGAGCGGGAGGTCGTGGATATAATTGTCGCACGACCATGGCGAGTTTACCTGCCGGCCGCTGCCGCACTGTACATCCTCGAAGGGGAACCGGGCATGATCGAGGGGGTCAAGCCAGGCGATAAGCTTGAGTGGCACGATGCGGAATAAATTCTTATCAAGCATACTCGCATTCACTCTGCTTCTAGCTCTCGTTCTTACGCCAGGCTCCGCTAAAGCCCAGGGTGATGGTCCAACCTATATCGTCGAAGCCGGCGATACGCTGTCCGCGATCGCCCGCCGTTTCGGGACGACGACCGAAGCGCTTTCTCTCCAAAACAATATCAGCGACCCTTCTCGAATATTCCCTGGCACAGAACTGACCATTCCGGGTTTCCCGGGTGTCAACGGAAGGCTAACGCTTCTGACGGTAGCGCTCGGCGACACCTTAGACAGCTTGAGTGAAACCTACCACCTGGATGAGTCCGCGCTCGTGCATCTCAACCGCACCGTGCGGCTTGATAGGCTGTACGCCGGCATGTCGTTAATCGTGCCAATGGAGGGAGAGAGCTCCGTCCAGCAGCCTGCAAACCATATGTACGTTGCCCGGAGTGGAGAGACACCGCTCGAGCTGGGTGTGCGCGTAGGAGCAGCAGCCTGGCGTGGCCAGGTTGATAACGAAAGTCCCAGGCTCTGGCTCATACCCGGGGAGGTCTATGCCCTGGGTACACAGGATGCCGCGCAACAGGGCGGTCTCCCGGATGTTATCTCTTCGCTGAAGGTCTACCCCAATCCTCTCGTCCAGGGTCACACGACGGAGATTCAAATCACATCCAGCCACACGACGCAAATTGCCGGTGAGTTGGGAGAACATGAGCTTGCGATTTTCTCGACCGGAGCAGACGAATGGATAGGATTGCAGGGAATCCATGCCCTGGCTGAGCCCGGGTTGCTGGATTTCCGTCTGCGATTTTACGAGCAGGGATCAGCTGAACCCGTATACGAATTCCAGCAGCCGCTACTGCTCAAGGCGGGCGGTTACGGATTCCAGACATTGAATGGAGTTCCGCCGGAGACAGTAGACCCAGCCGTGACGGAGCCGGAAGACGCTTTTATTACTGAGCTGCTTTCCCCGGCCACTTCGGAGAAATTATGGCAGGGCCCGTTCGAATTCCCCTCTCGCTACTATACGGCCGAATTCATCTCAACCTTTGGCACCCGCCGCAGCTATAACTTCGGCAGTCTGTTGTACTACCACACCGGCGTTGATTTCTACGGACAGGACGTGCCAGTTTATGCTGCCGCCGCCGGGCGAGTTGTTTTTGCCGGCCCGCTTACGGTACGCGGGAATGCGACCTATATCGATCATGGCTGGGGGGTTTACTCGGGTTATCTGCACCAATCCGAGATGTACGTACAGGAAGGGGATCTGGTAGAAGCCGGCCAGGTAATCGGAAAAGTGGGGGCGACTGGCCGTGTCACCGGCCCCCATCTTCATTGGGAAATCTGGGTTGGGGACGTCCCAATCCAACCTCTGGACTGGATCGCTCCAGGCTACCCGCTTCCGCCATCGGAGTGAACAAATCTATTAGAAATGACTGCGGCTGACCCCCGATCGGTTGATCAGGATGGGTCCATGTCCTGGTCGAGCTCGTCATCCTGCTCGAGCGTTCCGGCGTTGTAAGCCTCCAGCAGACTTTGGGCTTGATCGTATTGATCCTGGCGAACAAGGATTTCAACCTCAGCCATAGGTCCAACCCCGAAACCATAGATTGACGCGGCAGATTCCTGGCTGAGCATGGTTTCGATGCCTTGAGCCTGCAGCATGCCACGAAGTATTTCCGCTTGAAGTTTTCCTTCGACGGTATCGAGACGTACAAATTTCTCCTGCATCGCATATGCCTCCGGTGCATATAGTATAATGTCGAAAGACTCCCCATGAAGAATTGCTACGCTGCCCATGTCAATAGCTCAATCCGCAACGCTTGAATCATATTGGTCATCGTTCGAAGTCAGCCCTTCTGACGTCGACTTCATTATCAACTTGCTTCTCGAGCGAGAAGTGCCGCTGACCTCCTCCGAAATGGCACTGGCGCTGGTTGAGATGCGGCTCGAGCGGTTGGCGCAGGAAGCAGAAACCGCAAAATCCCCAGAGTTCCGGATCTACCTGCCAGAAGAACAATACGAGGTAGGGGAGCAGCTGATCTTCCCAGCCCTTAAGAACACGGTTGGCAAGGTCGTCGCGATCCGGACAGGGCAAAACCCGGACCTCGGAACCTTTGATGTAATCAAGGTGGAGTTTGGCGGCGAGGACGGTGAGCGCGAGTTTGCCGCTCAGCTTGAGGACCACGTATTAAATCACCCTCCTGAGCTTGATGTCGATACCGAAGCTCTCAATAGCGGTGATCGTGTCATGTCCGAATTCGGCCCATTGCTTTCCGAACGCCTGGAATCTGAGCTGAACGACAATCCGGAGATCGTGCGCATTGCTGGCAAATGGTTCCCCAAGGCGCTGCTGGCTGATATCAATGAAGGCCATCTCAACCTGGCAGAGGCCGTCCTGGATGTCTCGGAAGGGGGTCCGCTCCCAACCAAGGAACTCATCGAACATCTCGAACTGCCAGCCAGCCTCTCACCCCAGCTGGCTGAATTCTCACTCGATTACGCACTGCAGGAGGATGAGCGCTTCGACGAAGTTGGTCCAGCAGGCGAGGTGCTGTGGTTCCTGCAGCGGTTGGAGCCTCCCGAAGTCCTTTTTGTGCCACCGAGACTTGAGGCTGATGTGGGGTTGATCGAGCGTGACCTGCTCACGCCAGAGCTGCTCCAGCTTGAAACACAACTGGACGATGAGTTGAGTGACGATGGCCCCGAGTTGGGTCCGACAGATGATCTAACCATCTCACTGCTCTTCCCCCATTGGCGCGTTGGCGCACTTCCGCTTTCACACCGTCTGGGCAGGTTGTTCCCAACCGCGTACGAGACTCCCCGCATCCGGTTTATCCTGGTAGATGGTCACAGCGGCGAAAAATTCCCCGGGTGGGTCGTACGCCATCAAGGCTACGTATTCGGGTTGTGGGATTGGTATCAGAAGTATGAAGTCCCGGCCGGCGGGTTGGTGCACGTCATGCGCGGTGAGCAGCCTGGCGAGGTGATCGTCGAGACGAAAGACCGACGGATGCGCAATGACTGGATTCGCACGGTGACGATTGATGATGGGGGCCAGATCGGCTTCACGATGTTGAAGCAGCCGGTTGGAACGGCTTACGATGACCTGATGGTTATTGGCATCATCGATGCACAGGCAATTGACGAGGCGTGGGCGCAGCAGAGCCGCAACCGCATGCCGCTTGACCGGACTGTCGTCCACATGTTCCGTGAACTGGCCAAGCTTACTCCCCAGAGTGCAGTCCACGCGCAAACCTTATATGCAGCAGTGAACGTCGTCCAGCGCCAACCCCCAGCGGCGGTCTTTACTGAGCTAATTCGTCAGCCCTATTTCGAACACGTCGGCGATCTATACTGGCGTCTCGACACGAATGCCCTGGGTGCCCAATGACCGCTTCGAAAACGCCCCCAACGCGCCTATTCGCACGACCGACGCTCGATACGCGCTTTCATATCGACTACGATTGGTGGGAACGCGCCGACCGCGATCTGGGTGTATATCTGCGCAGCCATCTTTGTGAAGAGCATCAGGCAGCCTATGCTGATCTGGATGCCGACACTCTCGTCGACAGCGTGAATCCGGATACCGCCGAAGTGACACGGGTGCTCGGAATTCAAAATACCTTGATCACGCACTGCGCGCATCAGCCGGACTACCTCACCCCGCAAACGACGCTCGTCAACGCCATCTTCCGTGTATTCCTGGCGAACGGCAACCTCCCGCTTACGCCCGAGGAATTGGGTGAACGGCTGGGCCGTCCAGGGCAAACGATCCTGCGTACTCTCTCCGGTGGTCGCGTCTACAAGGGGATCAGACCGATCATCGAAGATTGATCGTCTTCAGCGGATACACTACAATGTGCGCACGCCCCTGTAGCTCAATGGATAGAGCGCCGGACTTCTAATCCGACGGTTGTGCGTTCGAATCGCACCAGGGGCGCCTGA
>DAOUEL010000090.1:0-110018 GCA_034430595.1 Anaerolineales bacterium
ATCAGGCGGAGAGGGTGGGATTCGAACCCACGGTAGCCCAAAGGACTACAACGGTTTTCGAGACCGCCCCGTTCAACCACTCCGGCACCTCTCCGGGGCTGGCCCATTATAACCGCGAGTTTTTCACAGTTCCACATGATCCCCGAAATCCGGGTAGCTCACATTTTCAATCCCGGCCTCGCCCAGCTTTTCGGTCAGCGCCAGCGCCGGTTTTTCCTCACCGTGCACCAGGAATACGCCGCGCAGCGTGCCCTTCGTCGCCGACGCATACTCCACCAGGAATGGCTGATCGGCATGGGCTGAGAGCCCATTGATGGTCGCTACCTCGGCTTTGACCGTGTGCTCCTCACCGAAGATGCGAACGTGCTTTTCACCCTCCGCCAGGCGCCGGCCGAGCGTGTGTGGTGCCATCCAGGAGGTGATCAAGATTGTATTTCGCGAGTCGTGAATGTTGTTGCGCAGGTGGTGCAGGATCCGCCCGACTTCGGCCATACCCGAGGCGGAAATGATGATCACCGGCGACTCGATCTCATTGATCGCCTTGCTCTCCTCCACCGAGCGGGTATAGGTCAGCAGGTCAAAGCCCAGCGCTGCGCCGTGCGGATCGGCCTTCAGCATTCGCTGCGCTTCCTGATCAAAGCATTCTGGATGCCTGCGAAAGATGTCGGTCACGTTCACCGCCAGCGGGCTGTCAACGAAGACCGGCACGCGCGGAATTTCGTGCCGCTCGAGCATCTGGTGCAGGTAGTAAACGAGCGCCTGGGTGCGGCCAACGGCGAAAGCTGGGATGATCACCTTGCCACCGCGCCCGATCGTCTGGCTGAGCACGGCCTGCAGTGCCTCGTAGGCTCGCGGGGGGTCGTCATGCGAGCGATCGCCGTAGGTGCTTTCAAGGATTAAATAATCAGCTTCATGCGGCAGGACCGGATCGCGCACGATCGGCATGCCCAGTCGGCCGATATCACCCGAAAACATCAGCCGGACTCGGCGGCCGTTTTCCTCCAGCTCAAGCACGACAGCGGCCGAGCCGAGGATGTGGCCGGCCTCGACCAGGCGGGCCTGGACACCCGGGATCGGCTCCCATGATTTTTCATATGGCTGGGAGACGAGCTGCTCGCTTACGCGTTCCGCATCGGCCATGGTATAGAGCGGTTCGAGCGGCTCTTCACCCCGCCGGGCGCGGCGCTTATTGATAAACTCCGCATCGGCTTCCTGAATGTGACCCGAATCGCGCAGCATCGTATCCGAAAGGTCAGCGGTGGTGCTGGTCGCGTAAATCGGGCCGCGGTAGCCCTGCTTGACCATGTTCGGCAAATTGCCGGAATGATCGATATGGGCGTGCGAGAGAATGACCGCGTCGACTGTCGTCACATCGAACGGGAAGTTGAGGTTGCGCTCATAAGTGTCCTTGCGATGGCCTTGATACAGGCCGCAATCCAGCAGCAGCCGCTTTCCGTTGATCCCGATCAAGTGCCGCGAGCCGGTGACGGTATGGGCTGCGCCGAAGAAGCTAATTTGCATTAGAGCTCCGATGATTTGAGAGGACCTTCAAAATATCCTTGCCGAACTGTTGATAACGCCAATCGAGTGGATCCATGCGGCGGCGCAGATCGTCGAGCTGGCGCGGTGGATGTTCGGCCAGGTCAAACATCAGATCGCGCGGCAGGATGATATCCGATTCGACTTTCCGCTGGTGGGCGATTTTCTTGCGCCACTGACGGAGGGCTTCAAAGCGGACATGCGTATCTTCATCAATACCGCGTGAGTGCGGTTTATAGGGGGGAGGGTTATGCTTGCCACGCTGAACGGCCTGCAGCATCTGCTTTCCGTAGCGTTGGGCAATCCGGGTGGGTACATCGCCGGAATCTTTCAATGCCTGCTCATCACCCGGTTCTGCCTTGGCGACTGCCATAAGAACGATGTCGCCCATCACCTTGAAGGGAGGCCGGTCGAGGCGGCGGGCTTCCTTGTCGCGCATCAGGTACAGCTCACGCAAGATGGAAGCTTTGCGCCGGGAGAGATCGCGAGCATGCGTGATGCGCCAGAAACCCTGCGGATCAAACGTATTCTCTGTATCCGGAGGCGTGCTCATCCGCTGACAGAGTTCTTTGCATTCCTGCCAGCGGCCGGCTAACTTGAGCTGTTTCACCAGGTGCTCACGCAGCCGCAGTAAAAAGTGTGTATCGAGCCGGGCATAATCGAGCATCTCAGCGTTCAGCGGACGCTGACCCCAGTTGGCGCGCTGGAAGCGTTTATCAATCTTGATTTCGAAGACTTGTTCGATCAAATCGCCCAGGCCAGATTTCTTCCAGCCCAGGGTGCGGCTGGCGACGCGAGTATCGAAGAGGTTGTTCAGGTGGAAATTGAAATCTCGCGCCAGGCAAAGCACGTCATACTCCGCCCCGTGGAGCACTTTCTCGATGCGCTCGTCGCGCAGGAGTGGGTCAAGCCGGCCGAGTTCTCCCAGAGCGAGCGGATCCACCAGATAGTCGGCGCCAGGGATCGAGAACTGGATCAGGCACACCTGCTCCTGGTAAGCGAAGAGGCTGTTCGATTCGGTGTCGACAGCGATGCGGCGTTGGCCACGTATATTGGCCAGCATGAGATCGAGGGCTCTGGCATCCTGTACGAGAGTTGGCGGCGGCAAATTGATGTCAGCCATGGGGCCTATTATACCGGTCGCGAGCGACCGCGACGCCATAAAAGGACCAATTTAGTGCAAATTTGACATGTTTTGTTACCTATGTTACAAATAACGCTATGCCCCGCGGCCAAGCCAATGCGCCTGCGCTTTCGCCCGGGCCGATCCAATAAAGCTGAAGGAGAGAGTCGATGACCGAGGCGGTTGCCCAGGCACCGATGGAATCGGGTGCCACGGAACGACTGCCGCTTAGCCGCCGCGAGTTTTTGAATTACCTGTGGGCCATGTCAATGGCAGTTTTCATGGCTGGATCGGGCGGCGCCGCGGTTTGGTTTCTCTACCCCCGCTTCCGGGCGGGAGAATTCGGTGGGGTATTCACCATCCCCGTCGGGGAGCTGCCTCCACCCGATTCGGCTCCGAAGGAATTCCCGGAAGGCCGCTTCTGGCTTTCAAATATCGGACAGCAAACGGAATCTGACCCACGCCAGCCAGGCGATTACCCACTTCAGACCGGTGTCCGGGCGATCTATAAAGTCTGCACCCACCTGGGTTGCCTTTATAAATGGGTAGAGACCAACGACCGTTTTGAGTGTCCCTGCCACGGATCGAAATTCCTAAAGACCGGCACTCGCGTCGATGGTCCTGCCAGGCGGAATCTGGATAACTTTCCTATCGAAGTGCTTGACGGTCAGGGCAATGTTATCGCACGCACCGAGCCAATGATGGACAACCATGAAGGCAGCCCGGTTACCATTACAGCGGATGCTGTCACCCTAAGAGTAGATACCGGTCGCCGCATCAACGGTGCCCCAAATTCGGCACCGGGCGGTGGGATGTAGCCCCGGAGAACGAGCATGGCTATCTTTCGATTGCATTTACCCATCCTGGACGAGATCAAGGAAAAGGGCCTGCGCCCGGCACTGCGCGATAAGACAGATGACATCGTCACGCGTGTGACGGCTGGCCTGTCGATCCAGGATGTGCGCTCGATGCTGCGCGACGACCCGCCTGGCCGTCCCAACCCGCGCCTGAAACCACATTCCGAAGGTTTCTGGCTGCATATGAAGCCAACCTATTACCACAACCTGGTGGATGGCATCTATCCGACCTTCCGCCTGGGTTGGCTCTCTACCTTCTTTTTTGTCGTCGAAATCGTCACCGGCGTACTGCTGATGGTGTATTACACACCTTCGCCCGAGTTCGCCTTTACGAACATGCTCGACATCCTCAGCAATGTCCCCTTCGGGCGATTGATCCGAGATATCCACCGCCTGGGCGCTGAGCTGATGGTGGCGATTGTGATGCTGCATGCGCTGCGCACTTTCCTGACCGGTTCGTACAAAAAACCGCGCCAGTTCACCTGGGCGACTGGCATCATCCTGCTGCTCGTTACCTGGCTGCTGTCGTTCTCGGGCTACCTGCTGCCCTGGGACCAGCTCAGCTTATGGGCAGTCACGATTGGTGTCTCGATGGTCGAAGCCATTCCGCCGGAGGTGGTCGGACGGACCGTCAACCTGCTTTTCCGCGGCGCGCCTGAATTCGGTGCCAACGGTCTGCTGCGCTGGTATCTGCTGCACGTCGTCGCGCTGCCATTGGCCGGCATCGTCTTTGTTGGCGTGCACTACTACAAGGTTGTGCTACACGGCCACAGCCTGCCGCCGGATGCGGAGGAGGTCGGCGAGGATACCGCCCGCCGGGTTCCAACTGATTCCCGCACTTATTTCTTCCCACATATCGCCACCCGCGAGCTGTTTTACGTCGTGGCGCTGACGGCCTTGATCGTAATCGGGGCGCTCTTTGTGCACGCACCACTCGAGCCGCATGCAGATCCGCTGGTCACCCCACTGCACAGCACGGCCCCCTGGTACTTCCTGTGGCTGCAGGGCATGCTCAAGCTGGGTGATAAAGTCATCTTCGGCCTGATCGTGCCGGGCGTGCTGATCGGGGGTTTGCTGGTGCTGCCCTATGTCGAGGTCGGGCCAAGCCGGCGCTACGGAAGCCGGCGCATTGGCCTGACGGCTGGCCTGGGACTGGTGTTTACCTTCGGCGTGCTTTCGTATATGGGCTCGCCCTGGTTCGCGGTTCAAACATCACCTGAACAGGAAGCGGTGGCCGAACTGCTGCCGCAAACCCATCCCGGTCCCCTGCGGCTGGCAGACTGGGAAGGATTCACAGTAGGCACGTACGAGGCCAGCGCCTACGATCAGGCGCCAACCGAAACGCTGCGATCAGTCCTGGATGAATTCGAGGGTTCGATCGAGGGAATCAAGATTGACGGACGGTCCGATTACCAGGGCGTCATTGTGATCGAAGATTGGCAGACGAACCTGAAGAAACTTACACTGCGCATCCTGTGGACGGACGATGTGACTGGGAAACCGGGAGAATACAGCCAGACCGTGTACCTGCATAAAGACAGCAATTACGGTCAGGGAGAGTAACAGATGAGGTGGCATATAGCCCTTGGGACTCTCAGCCTTCTGATCCTGGTTGCGGTGTTCGGCTACATTGCAGTTGGTGAGCAGGCACGCATGCAGTCCTTCACGGAAGCCTACGATGCTCGCCAGATCGAAACTGGCGCCTCGCTCTTTGAGACTCATTGCCGGACATGCCACGGCCCCCAGGGGAAGGGCATTGTTGGCGTGGCGCCGGCGATTAATGCCGCCGATCTCTTCAATGGAGAACGCCTGGCAGCCGTCGGCTTCAGCGGTACCCTGACGGATTACCTGGAAGGCGTGATCTCGGCCGGCCGGCCCGTTCCAAGCGCAGGCACGAATTACCCGCAGCGCATGCCAACCTGGGCGCAGGCGTATGGCGGGCCGCTGCGCAAAGATCAGATCGAATCCCTGGTGGTCTTCATCGAGAACTGGGAGGACCGGGCGCTGGCTGAAGTTGGCGCAGCCCCAAGCGCGCCCTCCGGCACACCGATCGGAACAGATATCACCGTCAGCTTGCCGGAAGGCAACGCGGATCAGGGTGCGGCACTGGCGCAGGGTGCACAGGGTGGATGCTCAGCCTGCCACGAGTTGGCCGCAGTAGGCCCCCCCTGGGCAGCCGCTGGCGACACGCCGGGTGTTTTTGTTCGCGCTAGCGACCGGATCAACGAATCAGACTACACCGGCAACGCGAACACCGCCCAACAGTACTTGATCGAGTCGATCGTGCAGCCGAACGCGTTTGTCGTATCCGGTTACGAGGCCGGCATCATGCCGCAAGACTACGCTCAGCGGCTTACTGCCCAGCAAGTCGCCGATCTCATTGCATATATGGAATCTTTGCCCTAGGGCAGGCAGGTCGCAGCAAAGCCGTTTCACGCCGCCGGCCCATCATCCGGCGGCGTCTGCTACACGGGCTGCCGGTCCGGGGATGAAAGCGGCATGGACGCGATTCGGAGGAGTTCGATGCGCAAAGGATGGAAGTGGGTTTTCCTGGCTGCGCTTCTCAGCCTGACATTGACCGCCGGGGCTGCGCTTGCACAGGAGGGCGGCGATCCTGCACATGGCGCCGAACTTTACCTGACCTACTGCGCGATGTGCCATGGAGAGGATGCGACCGGCCGGGTTGGAGCGAACCTGCAGAATTTCCCCGGGATCAGTGCCGAAGCGGCGATTGAATCGACAATCCGCGAGGGGATCTCGGGCAGCGTTATGCCGGCCTGGGCACAGGCGAACGGCGGTCCCCTCTCTGACAGCGACATCGCCGACATCAGCACCTATCTGGTTGCGATCCTGAATGGCACTTCACCCATCGCTCCAGCGCCAACCTACCAGCCGATTCCGATTCCGACGCTTCCACAGGTTGAAGGCGATCCATCGGTCGGCGCAGTCGTATTCCAGGAGAACTGCGCAGCCTGCCACGGACTGCAGGCCCAGGGTAAATTCGGTTGGCCGCTGGCGAAATCCTGGCCGGGCAACCAACCCCAGACATACATTCGCACGGTAGTTTCAGAGGGTATCCCGGGTTCGATCATGCCAGCCTGGCTTCGGGACAACGGCGGCCCGCTGTCGTCCCAGTCCATTGCCGACGTAGCTGCCTACATTTTGACGCTGGCGCCGGTCGAGGGTTTGCCTATGCCCACCCCAGAGGGCAGCGGCCCACTGACCCTGACGATCAGCCTGATCCTGTTCGCCGTCCTGAGTGCGGTTGCCATTGCAGCGATCGTGATTTACTATCGCAAAGCCTGATATGAAACGCTTTGTGTGCACAATTTTCCTGCTTGTATTCATGCTGAGTGCACTCGCGCCTCTTACCGCAAGGGCGCAGACCGCCGCGCGACTGGAAAGCCTGGAGGTAGCACTCTGGCCTGAATATGACCGGCCGGAAATGCTGGTAATTTATCTGGCGCGTGCCACCGCAGGAATTGAGCTCCCACTAACGTTCGAGCTTCCCATCCCGGCTTCAATTGGCGAACCCCATGCCGTCGCAGCGTGGTACCCGGATGGCCGCCTAGACGATCAGGTAAGCTGGACACGCCAGGTGAACGGCGAGTGGGCGACGATAACGGCCGAGGTCGAGACGACCGGCCTATGGATCGAATTTTACGCTCCGCTTGAAACCGATGGTCCTGCGACCAACTTCACCTTCACGTGGCCGGGCACTGTCAGCGTTGACTCCTTCAGCTACGAGGTCCTGCATCCCGCGGGAGTAAACGAGGTGCAGGTCGACCCACCTGGTGAGGCCAAGCGTGATGATGACGGCATGCTTTATACGCGCAGCCAGCTGGGCGCATTGAATGCGGGTGATCCGCTCACGATCGAAATAAGCTATGAGCAGCCCTCCCGGCCTCCTCTGCAGCCAGCGGCACCCTATCCTTCCAATCCTGCGCTGGCCGTTCTGGAAATCGGGCTCTGGCCTGAATACGACCAACCCCAAACTCTCGTGATCTTGAAGGCGAATCTCGACCCGTCGGTGCTGCTGCCAGCAAAGGTAGCGTTGCCGATACCAACCAGCGCCGGTGACCCCTTCGCGGTTGCACAGCAGGATGAAAACAACGCGCTCTTTGTCGCGCCCTACGAACGGGAGCTAATTGGCGACTGGGCCTGGATCGTTGTGGAAACAGATTCATCCGCTTTCCAGGTAGAGTATTACGTTCCGCTGACCCGCCTGAATCAGGCGCGGAGTTTCACCTACTTCTGGCCTGGCGGCGTTGACGTCAAGCAACTTTCCTATGAAGTGCAGCAGCCGGTCGGAGCTGAAGGGATGCAGATCCTGCCTCCCGGAACCACGACCCTGGAAGATGACAACTTGTTTTACACACGTGCGAATCTCGGGCCACGGGCTGTGGACGAGTTGGCGCTTATCTCTTTTAGTTACAGTAAGCAGGATGACGTATTAACGGTCGATTCTCCGGCGCCTTCGCTCGACCGTCCTACAACGACTACTGGCAGCACGCCGGACCTGACAGCCCAGCTTCCGCTCCTGCTGGCGTTATTCGGTGGGGCGTTAGTGCTGGCAGGCGTGGTTCTGTTTTTCCGCTTCCGCCGGGATGAAGAGCCCAAAACTCGTCGCCGAAAGAGATCCACCCGCGCCTCGAAGGCGGCAGCAAGCGGGCGTGAAATCGAGGCCTCTCCCATCTTCTGCCACGTTTGTGGAGCCCAGGCAGGGGCTTCCGATCGCTACTGCCGGCGCTGTGGCGCCGAACTACGCACCTAGTTCCGTTTTTCCCTTCATTCCATCCAATCCAAAAAGAGCGGATGTCCATCCGATTCCGCCCTGATAACCGTCCATTCCGATGAAATTCGTCAAATGCTACACTGGAGGTGTCAGGTATGGAGTCTAGGGATGGATCGCTTGAACATCGCGCTGATCTATTTCATCTACGGACTGGCCTTCTTCGCTATGGGCCTGGCCACCTCGCTTGAGGCTGGTCGCGCTTCCGACCGCAGGCTGCGGCGGGCGTTGGGCTTCCTGGCTGTATTCGGTTTGCTGCACGGTCTGCATGAGTGGATCGAGATGTTCGAACTGCTGGGTTTGCTGCCCGGAGTGCAGCGGGCGCCGACGGCCTGGCAGAGCCTGCGGGTGGCGATGCTGATCTTTTCTTTCCCCCCGCTGGCGGTGTTTGGCCTGGCGCTCTCCTGGGAAGAACCGCAGCGCAAGCACCTGGATCTGCTGATCCCGCTCGGACTGGTCCTTGTCTGGGGACTGGGCTGTATGCTGCTGCGGCCGCATTTCGATCTGCCCGAGCGGCTGTACGTCGCTGATGTCTGGGGACGCTACACGCTTGCCATCCCGTCTGCGCTGATGGCCGCTTCTGGCCTGGTGCTGCAGTGCCGCCGCTTCCAGCGGGAGCAGCTGACCTATTTTGGGCGATCCTGCATCTGGGCCGCGGTCGCGTTCGCCATCTATGGCACCATCGGCCAGCTCTTCGTCCGCAAGACCGGCCTGCCTCCGTCGACAGTCATTAACGAGGACCTATTCCTTTCGTGGTTCGGATTTCCAATCCAGATCTTGCGGGCTGTGGCGGCGATCGTGGCTGCCTTCTTCATCTTGCGCCTGCTGCGAGCATTTGAAATCGAGGTCCAGCGGAAGATCGCCGAGCTGCAGGAGGCCAAGCTGCGCGAGTCGGAACGCCGCCAAGCACAGCGCGGCGAACTCTTTAAACACATCGTCGCGGCGCAGGAAGCGGAGCGCCAGCGGATCGCACTTGAACTGCACGATGAGACCGGGCAGGCGTTAACGGCAGTAGGCCTGGGCTTGCGCGGGTTAGAAAATGCTGTCGGGTCCTGCGATAGCCGGGCTGTGACCAACTTGCACCATCTCGAAGAACTGGTAACTCATTCCCTGGACGAACTGCAGCGAATTATCTCCGACTTGCGTCCCTCGCACCTGGACGACCTTGGCCTGCCTGCTGCACTACGCTGGTACGCAAACGAGGTAAATAATCGAACGGGAATCCTCATCAATGTCAGCTTTGAAGGCGAGCCGCGCGCACTCGTCTCTGAGGTGAAGACGACTCTCTTCCGGGTTGCGCAAGAGGCCTTGACCAACGTTGTCAAGCACGCTGATGCAACTGCGATCTGTCTTGAATTGATATACCTGGAAGACGAGGTCAGCATGCGGGTTGTGGATAACGGCTGTGGTTTCGATGTCGATATGGTTCAGCTGCAGGATCGCTCGTGGGGAGTGATTGGCATGCAGGAGCGGGCTACGTTGCTCGGTGGCAGCTTCCGGCTGAAGACAAACCCAGGGGACGGGACAACCGTCGAGGTCCAGATACCCTACGAACCCAAGAAGGTGGTCGAATATGAAGAAGATACGTTTGCTGCTGGTGGATGACCATGCCGTGGTTCGGTCGGGACTGCGCATGCTGCTCGACTACCAGGATGATGTGGAAATTGTCGCCGAAGCGGGCACTTCGAAGGAGGCGCTTGCGCTGGTGGAAGAGGTCAATCCTGACGTAATTGTGATGGACATCGGGCTGCCGGATGAATCAGGGATTGAGACCGCCCGGCGGATCAAGGACCTCCGGCCTGACATCGCCATCGTGGCGTTGACAATCCACGAGGACGAGGAGTACTTCTTCAAAATGCTCGAGGCCGGGGCCAGCGGCTATGTCCCAAAGCGGGCTGCACCAGAGGAGCTGCTGACAGCGATTCGGCTGGCAGCCTCAGGCGAGGTCTATCTCTACCCATCCCTAGCCAAACTGCTGGTCAAGGATTACCTCAGCCAGGAGGAGGACCTGCGCAGCGGTCGCAAGCTAAACGGTTTAACCGAACGCGAGCAGGAGGTTTTAGCTCACCTGGCCGACGGAGCCAACAATTACGAGATCGGGGAAACACTCAGCATCAGCCCGAAGACCGTCGCCCGTCACCGGGAAAACATCATGCGCAAATTGAATCTGCACTCACGCACCGAGTTGGTGAAGTACGCCATTCGCAAGGGGATCATCTCGCCCTGAACGAAAGGGTCGTTTATTATGCGAACGCCGCGCCTTCTCCACCGGGCGCGGCGTTTATCGTATTGAGTGGATTGGTTCTAGATATTCAAGCTTTAATTGTTGTTCGAAGTCTCGGTCCGAAGCCGCCAGCGGGACATCCAGAGAAAGCCGAGGACCAGGACCATTCCCACCAGCATGCCGACCAGTTCCGGCCAACGGGCGGAGGCCTCAGTGATGAGATGGCGGGCATTGATCTGGAACATGTCGAGCAAGCTGAGCATCCAGGTGGCCAGGTACTCGTCCAGGACCGCGACGACAACCAGAGCAAGGATAGCAGGGACGACGGACAGCACAAGGATCAGCCCGACGACGTGGAGCGTATTCAGAACCCGGTTCATAAGAACCTCCCGAGGCACTTGCAGGGTCGATACTGCCTCACTTATAGCCTAGCGGAGTGCGTCGAGCCCGTCCATAGGGGGCATAGTGGATTTGTCGCGTGGGTCAGATCGCCCACGCGACCAGGGGTTCTCAACGAATTGATCGTCGATACTCCCGGCTTATTCCAGTGCCAGCGGAGCGTGGATCAAGGTCGAATCAATCCGGTGACGCGGCCGCCCAAGTTTTGGAGACTGTCGTACAGGAGCTGCATGATGTACCAGGGGTTGTGTGAGAACGCACCTGAATCCATCGAGGCTAAATGGAAGTTGTACGCAGCTTCCAGCAGGACAGGCGTCCAGGACCGATAGGGCTTGCCGGCGGCATCGAAGAAATAAGGATCCTGCGTGGGGTTGTACGCGATCGGATACCCGATCTGGGCAGCGTAGTCTTCAATCGTAGCGAAGAGCTTGCTGCGAAATGTCTCGACCTCGAGCGCCAGGCCCTCGGTCGTATTACCATCGCTGTCATAGTCAACGGTTGAGAGGCGCAGTCCCTTCTCCAGATCCGCGATGCTCTCGATTCCGGGATGACATCCGGCACAGAGTTCAACCTGCACGCGTAATGAATGAGCATCATGACAGGCAGTGCAGGTGTTGAAGCCGGGGGTGTGATTGAAGGGCCCGGCATAGGCACGGCCCGGATATTCATATCCCGCGCCGGCTTTGCTCCCAAAGAACACCGCTCCAGCCGGGGAATAATGCACGCTGATGAATTCAAGCGCCGGGCTGATACCGTTTGGAGCGCTGCTCTTTACGGCATGCATGAGCGTGGATCCGGAGGCCAATCCCTGGTGACACTGTATGCAGACCGCCTCCCGTCCGAGCCCGGTGAGCTCGACGCCGGAGGGCATGATGACCGAGTCCAATCCCTGGAAAAAGTCGTTATGGCAAGCTTCGCAGTCAATGACAGAGCCGACCTCGGCCGGTGCATCTCCGGCGCCGGGTTGCGAGCCGCCGGCGCCGAGGTAGTCAAGCAAACCGGCGGAGCTGTGGCACCTGGAGCAGTCCGATGGGATGATGGCTGGAGCAGCTTCATCCCAGAAGCGGAATGCCGGTGCCTCGGCATCCGCATGGGCTGAGGCCTGCCATTCTGTTAAGAATGGGGGAGCGGCGGTCGCGGTGGCCGAGGGGGTGGGTGAAGGCGTGAATGTGGAAACGGGGGAGGGCGAGGGCGTGGTTGTGGATGTCACTGCCGGCGTGTTCGTCGATACGGGGGCGCCACAACCGGCAAGCAGCAGGATGACCCCGGACAGTACGAGAATGTATGGCGGCTTAGATATAATTTTCATTCCAACATTCTCGATCACCAGGTCAATGCGTGTTAGGGAGGGTACTGCCACAGGAAGATTGTATTCTGGAAGGCATCCCTTCTCAAGCATTCCTCGGTGGAGCGAATGCTATTGATGCTTGATGGTTTGAAAACAGGGCTGCCCTCACGGCAGCCCTGTTTATGCTACTGTGCTGACTCGAACAGATTTACTCTCCGAAGGCGGCTAAGCTGGCGTCGAGCAGCGCCCGCGTGTAGGCGGCGTTGTGAACGCCCAGGCTCTTATCCTCGTGGGAGATGAAGATCCAGTTCCACAGCGCTTGAGCTTCAGCTGCTGGATAGGTTCCAACAACCTGTACGCCTTCCGCTGTGAGCAAGCCCTTAGCGACCAGGGCGGCCTGGAGTTCGTCCAGTTTTGCCTGGACTTCGGTCTGCGTGCCGTTGATATCGAAGTCCTCGACGCCGGAGTGGCAGGACTGGCAGGCGGCGACACTTGGTTCGAAGGTATGGTCGGCGCCATCACCCATGTGACAGGTCACGCAGGTGTTCTCGACTAAAGTGGCATGCGAACTCGGTGTGCCCTCGACATCGCCACCACCTGCTACACCGAGCAGCATGGCGGCCTGAGGTCCATGGTGCGGTCCCCAGTGCGTGCTGTCGACATCGATCATGCCGTCCACAGCCTCAGGGATCGCGCTGAGCGGTTGATGGCAGCTGGCGCACAGGTTGCCTTCGCCACCATCGAAGGTTGCGCCATCAACAGTGAAGATCGCAACCGGATCGGTGGTCTCGAGCGCCCAGTCGTCACCAGTATAGGTGGTGTGGATCTGGTGGCAGGTCCGGCAGTCCTGGCGGGTGGGATTGGGATCACCGCTCTCGACCTCGTTTGGTGCTAATCCTGCAGCGACTCTGGCGCTGAACGCGCCACCGGAGTGGCAGCCTGCACAGCTGGCACTTGTGCCGCGCACGTAGGCCTCGCCCGTGCCGTGCACGGATTCAGCCCAGGCTGTTTCCTTGCCGGTGATCAGCGTGGTCTCGTTGTGGCATGAGGTGCAGGACAGGTCAGCCGCGGCTGGCGCTGCCCCAGCAGGACCGGCAGGGCCCTGAGGGCCGGCGGGGCCAGCGGGGCCAGCGGGGCCTGGTTCGCCGGCTGCGCCAGCACAAGCCGCCAGGATGATGGCAGCCAGACCGAGCAGGGCGATGGCTAGCAGTTTACGTGAATTCATAGATGCATTCTCCTCGAACAGTAGTTTGAACTTACAAACCTGCATTCATTCGATGCTTTGAAAATCTCTTCTCTTCCGTCCCTCGCCCTCCTTTCCATCAATTGGTCCGACCATGGGCCATGATGGATGGAGTTGAAGGTGCTCGAGCGTCTTTCAACTCCAACTGCCCGGTCGGGTTCCCTTGTGTTGGGCGTCGACTTCAGCCAGGACTCGCCGGCGAAGCTGTCCGGACCTGAGCCATCCCCGGTTGGCCCTCCAGGGAGGACACGGGTTGAAGCAAGGAGCGTTCCTCTTTCAAAGCGCGGCAACATGCCTTGCCTCGACGCCCGGTAATGCGGGATGCTGATACGAAAATAACCTGTGAGAGAGGGCCACTCTCACCGCTAATTATCTTCGTCGCGTTGGTTGATTTGGCTTAGTGCGACTTATCACATACGGCTTAGATGAATGTAACGTTCAGCCCATATGATAGTGGGTAATTCGCCCCATGCCAAATTTAACTTCACAACTCGCACAGAATACGTTACACAAAGAACTGCATGGGACCGGTCGATCAGCCGGTCCCGTGCATCGCGGACTTAAGGATTCGGTTCAGTTGTTCGGTGCGCCGGCGTTGATCCAGTCTACGATCAACTGGACCTGGTCGGCGGGCAGCAGGCCGCCGGGAGGCATCATGCCGCCCTCGGTCTGGGTGCCGAGTATCTTTTGAGCCAACAGGCTGCTGGTGGCGTCGCCAGCTATCACGACCGGTGCGTTGTTCCCACTGGTCATGACCGAATCATAGCTGCTCGCGTCCCATCCGCCGAAATTGCCGTGGCATTTCGAGCAGTTACTGTCGAAAACCGGCAAGATGTCGTTCGCGAAAGAGGGAGCCTCCGTGCTGCCGGGAGATGGGGTGCTGGTGCTGCTCTCCAGACCGCGAATAAAGCGGACCAGGCCTTCGATTTGATCTGAGGTCAGAACCTCACCCCAGGCGATCATCGGCGTGGCCGGATGTCCCTCGCTGATCGAAGTGAAGAGCTGCTTGTCGGTACGGCTGCTCTGGAAGGAAGAGGTGTTCATCGCCGGGCCGATGCCGCCCTCCCCGTGTGGTCCATGACATTGTGAACATAGGTCGGAGTAGATTTCATTCGCCGAGACGGAAACCGTCTGAATGACGATCTCAGGTGGAAGCTCGACGGGAGGGTTCGCCTGCCACGAGCGCAGGAAAGATACGATGGCATCGATTTGCTCGTCTTCCAGCGGCCCACCGTAGGCGCTCCCGAAAGGTGACATGCCGAAGTTCGGCTGACCCTGGGAGATGATCGAACGCAGCGTGATGTCATCGCGGGTGCGCAGGTACTCGGCCGAGCTGATCGGGGCAATGATATCGCCAGGGCGGGCCGGATTGGGTCCACCTTCGCCGAATTCGCCATGGCAGGCGGTACAGTATTGACTGAACAACTGCTGACCGACCTCGGTCGAGGTGCCCTTTGCCGCGGCTTCGGTGTAGCTGACCAACGCGTCGAGTTGAGCACTGGTCAAGATATCACCCCAGACCGGCATCGTTTCGTGCGCGCCGCCTTCGCTGATCGTCTGCAGTGCTTGTTCAACGTCCAGGCTGTCCGGTACGCGATCGCCGTGGCAGGTCGTGCAGTACTGTCCGAAAAGCTGGGCGCCATCCGGCACGCTCAGCGGGTCGACCACGTATTCAGCCAGCGTCTGGAGTTGATCCTGGCTCAAGCGCTGGCGCCATGGTGGCATTTCGAGGTGCAAGCCGCCGCGGCTGATGACCTGGCGCAGCTCTTCTGGGCTGCCGGTGAAGGCGACCGATTGACCGTGGCAGGGAGCACAGTTCACGGTGAAGAGCCGCTGCCCATCGGGTGCGATCAGGAAATTCAGCAGCGCGGTTTTCTCCGGATCCGCGAGCGTTTCACGGAAGTCGGGGATATCGAGACCTGCGTGCGGTTCGTACTCAGAGCCGGTTTCGATCGCCGCCCGCAGTTCGAGCGGGTCACTCGCCACCAGTTCATCGGTCACATGGCAGGCGGCACAGTTCTCGTCAAAGATCTTGTTGCCGTCGGGCGAGAGGATAAACCCGGCCAGGGCGTCGATTTGATCCGTTGTCAGGTCTGCATTCCAAGCTGGCATTCCCTCCTGGTGTTTACCCTGGGCGATGATCTGGTGCAGGTTCGTCCCAGAGGCGACGTCAATCGACGGGCCGTGACAGCCAGCACAGTTTTCTGCGTACAGCATCGCGATCGGGTCACCTCCGCTGGCTTCGGATGGCGGCGGTGCCTCAAGAAATGACTGTACGGTCAGGCCGACGATTCCCAGAAATACCAGCGCCGTGATCCCAATCACCCATAGCCGGTGGAGCGGGTAGCGCTTCATGCCGCGGTCGAGAAACGGCAGAGCGATCAGCAGCAGGATGGCCAGGGTGGGAATAACGAAAACGCCGATGACTTCCAGGGAACCCGGGAAGTACTTCAACAGCTGGAAGAGGAAGAGGAAGTACCATTCCGGCCGGGGCGTGTAGGCCGTATCACCAGGATTGGCACGTTCTTCGAGCGGCGCACCGACGAAGTACGCCAGGCCGACCAGGATGATGAAGACCAGCAGCGCAACGATGGCGTCTTTCCAGAGCAAATCCGGGAAGAATGGAACGCCGTGTTCTTCTTTTCTCTTCTTGTAAGCCTCTAGATACTCCTGCTTCTTACGGTCATCCATGGCTACTCCTCCTCGCGCGTCGGCACTTCGCTGATGCCGTTACGGACGATCAGGAAGAGGTGGAGACCGAGCAGGGCCAGCAGTGTCGCCGGCAGGAACCAGACGTGTGCGCCAAAGAAGCGCGCCAGCGTGACGGCGGAAAGCTCCTGGCCGCCGCGCATGATGCGAAGAATCCAGTTCCCGACCAGTGGCGTGACTTCCGCGATGCGTGTCCCGACGGTCGTAGCCCAGTAGGCTTTCTGGTCCCAGGGCAGCAAGTAGCCTGTGAAACCGAAGCCGATCACGATTAAAAGCAGGGCGATGCCCGTGAACCAGGTCACCTCGCGCGGGTACTTATAGGAGCCGAGCACGATCACACGCAGCATGTGCAGCACGGTCAGCACGACCATCGCGCTGGCGCCCCAGTGATGCAGGCCGCGAATGAGCCAACCTGCTGTCACCTGGGTCGTGATGTACTGCACGCTGTCATAAGCCTGATCCGGTGAGGGTACGTAGTAGATGGTGAGAAGAATTCCAGTGACAATCTGGTTGATTGCCACGAAGAGCGTGGCGCTGCCAAGCGTATAAAGCCAGTTGGTTTTCGGCATCTTGCGCAGGAAAAGTGCGCTCCAGACTGCCCGCCAACCTAATCTCTGATCAAGCCAATCGCTCACACGGGTCGTCATCTCAGGCCTCCTTCAAGAAGAGCTGATCGTCTTCAACCTTGACATCGAAGCGATCGAGCGGTTTCGGTGGCGGACCTGATACAACGTTCCCTTCCTTGTCGAAGACCCCGTTGTGACAGGGGCAGAAGAAGCTCTGCTGCTCGGCAATCCAGCGCACACGGCAGCCGAGATGAGTGCAGATGTTCGACATGGCGATGAAGTTGCGCCCATCCTCGGTCAGGACGTAGGCCGAGACTTCTTCCTGGTTGACGATCCAACCCGTGGTGCGTTCGATATTCGCTTTAAACAAGGTGGGGGTGCCGAGCTCAACCTTGGAGGTGGTGCCAACGGGGATCCACTCCTGCGTGCCCTCGTCCTTTAAGGCCGGGCCGACGATGTAGGCGATGGCCGGGATACCGATGCCGGCTCCGATCAGCACGCCGACAGCCCAGGTGACCAGGCCGAGGAATCCCCGACGCTGGACCTCTTTCGATTCACTCATCTATTTCTCCTCCGTATCGTCTGGCGAAGGACGATTATACCCCTAGCCCTCCGGCGCTCCGGCCGCGATCCAGCTCGTCACCAGGTCGAGTTCCTGAGGTGAGAGCTGGGCGAAATGCGGAGTATCGGCCGTCTGTTTGATGACGATCAGGCTCGCATTGGGGTCCCCGGGTACAACCGCCGGCCCACTCTGCCCGCCGGCGAGCGCGCCGGCATAGGTGGAAAGGTTCAGGCCTGACAGCGCGTTCTCACCATGACAGCCGGTACAGCGAGCCTCGAAAAGCGCCCCGATGCTGCCGTTATAGGTCAGTGGCAATTCACCGCTGAGGGGGCTCTCAGGGGTTGGTTCGCTCACCGGGGGAAGCTGCGCCTGGATCAGGTCGCGCAAGCCGGGAGCGTCAAAGCCGGCGTACTCCCACACATTGCCGTGGCAGGCGCTGTTCGAGCAGAATGAGCTGTCATCCACCCCGCCGGGGTTTTCGGTCGTATGGCAGTTGCCGCAGGATGGCTCGAACACATCCCGGTGCAGCGTGATCCAGTTCGGATTGCGGTGCGAATCAGGCTCTGGCCCCCGGCTGATCTCGACCTCGGCCACGAAATCGGCAGGTCCGGCCACGACCGGGATCGAGTGGCACAGGTTGCATTCAAGCCGGATTGCCTGCGCACCGGAATCGAGGTGTTTGCCATCATGACAGCGGAAGCACCCGGGCGAATCCTTGTGGCCAACGTTGGAAGGATGACTGTTCCAATCAGCCTTCTGCTCCGGATAGACGCTGGTCTGATACGACTCCTTGAGCACCTCAATTGCCTGATCGACAAGACCGGAGGACTGTCCATAGAATTCCGGGTAGTTCACCCGGTAATAATCGCTCAAGCTTTCGATTCCATTTATTGCCATGGGTACCGAGGCATACTGAGCGCCGAAGACCTCAACCGCCTTCAGCCGGATGTCAGGGATTTCGGTCGAGATCTGCTGGCGGGCGAGAAGCTGGTCGACCAGGTCCGCCGGGTGCAGGATCAGGTGCGTGATGCGGTTGTGGCAGGTGATGCAGTCCATCTCCTTCAGATCGGCGGGATCGATCGAAGCCGGATCGATCTGAGAATTGATATCCGTATACTCGGTCACGCTGCCGTCATCTTCGATGACACGCACAAAGGGGATGTTCTGCTCCTCAGGGTCGGTCGGTAGGTAGTAGACCTTGTTCAAGATGTGCCAGTGGATGCCGCGCCCGAGGCCTTCCCGCTCCGAACCTCCGCCAGTTTTGAGCGTCATGTAGATACTGAGCGGGGTATTGTTGCGGTCGGTTTCAAAGCGGCGAAGCTCAAGCAGGGTATCGTTCGAAAATTTTTCTGGGAAATGGCAGCGTTCGCAGGACTCGCGCGCAGGGCGCATGTCGTGGGCTCGGATCGGGAATTCGTAGGTCTTGAACATGGTGGCGAAGATATGTTTGATGTCGCCTGCCTTGCGCGTGACACGCGTGGCGATGAAGCCGCGCCCGATGTGGCACTCGACGCAGTCGATGCGAGCGTGTGGTGAGACCAGGTAAGAGGTGTACTCTGGCGGCATCGTATGGCAGCTGGTGCCGCAGAATTCGGGCGAGTTGGTATATTCCCAGGCCACAGGGATCAGCAGCAGGATGACGAGGGTCAGCGCGCCGAGGGCCAGGTAGGGTCTGATCCGTACGCGCAGCGGCGCATTTTCGGGCGGAAAGAAGAATCGTTTTAGACGGGCTCCGAATCGTCGAAGCATAGCTCAATCTCCTCCGTGGAATGGCGATGGTATTGTTGCGTGCAGATCCGGGACTACTGCTTGGGAGCTCCGGCAGCGATCCACTCGATGACCTGCTCGAGTTCTGCATCAGTCAACTGGCCTGGATGCCCCCCGGCACCCTGGATCTCGACCAGCTTGCTCGCTTCAGGATCGCCGGGCACAATCGCCGGGCCATCCTTCCCACCTTGAAGCGCTTTCTCGTAGGTAGCCAACGACAGCCCGCCGACCGCCGTCACGCCGTGGCACGTGCCACAGCGGTTACGGAAAAGTGCCTCGAAGCCGAGGCTCCAGGTCTCGGCCTGGATCACGCTCGCCGCTCCGGTCGGGGTTGGCGGCAGCGTCGGAGATGGCTGGGGTACGGCGGTCACAAAAACATCCACCGTCTCGCCGGGCGGGATGGTTTTAATGCTGGTTTGTTCACCTGTAACGAAGTAGGCAACCCCGGCCAGCATGGCCAGGCTCAGCACGCTTGCGATGGGCAGGAAGACGCGCTGACGGCGGCGCAGGACCTGTGGATCAGGTTCAGAGCGGATTTTGCCCGCCTCGATCTGTTCCAGTTCCGCCGGATGTTCTTCCTCCATCTCATGCAGGGTCAAATATCCGGTGAACATGCTTTTGTTGAAGTGGCGCAGATGTACATGGTAGAAGTGCCACAGGATGATCGCCAGTACGGCCAGGATCGCTTCACCACCATGCGCGGCTTTGGCGGCCGGGATGAACTGCCCCGGGAAAAAGCGAGTCGTGGCGATGGGATTCCACATCATGAAGCCCGTAATGGCCATGATGATCGTTCCCCAGACAACAGCCAGATACTCCATCTTCTCAGCGTAGGAGTAGCGCCCGTAGCGGGCTTTCTCATCACTCACGCCAAAGTAGGCCAGCAGATCCTGGTAGAGGTCCTTGAAATCCTCCGCGCTGGGCAGCATCGACCAGGAAACCCGCTTGACGATCAGCCGGTAGAGCATTCCGATCACGTGATAAATGCTGACCAGCATGAGCGCGATCGCCGAGGAGCGGTGGATGACGCGCACCAGTTCAATCCCGCCAAATAGGCGGAAGAATCCGATGCTGATCTGGGCATCAGGGAATTTCTGCGGCAGCCCGGTGCTGGCCAGGATCGTGAAGGAAGTCAGCATCACGATGTGTTCAATGCGCTGTGATAGCTCAAAGCGCAGGAAGCGCCCGGCTTTCTTCTGCCCAGCTTGATCCTGGGGTGCGGGAAGCGGCTCGTTCACAGCTCACCTCCCGGTAAGTCGGGTCCTGCGCCGGACGACGGTTCATCGTGGTCAATGCGGGATCCGTCTTCCGGCCACTCGAAGGGTTCTGCCGGACCGGGCGGCGCGGCCGGGGGTTCGGCCTTGGCTCGGGAGGCAGCTCGCCGCTTACGAACCTGCCAGCTGATATCGAGTACCACCAGGATCCCCATCCCGCTCAGAAGGCCAGGAATGAAGATGCTGTAAAAGAGATTCACGTAATAAACCAGCGGGTTATGGGACGGAGAGGGAATGTAGTGCGAGAGCCAGGCATCCGAGAAATTCGCCGTTGCATCCGGATGGCAGACTTGGCATCGTTTCAGCAGGTTCTGGCGGAACTCGAGACCGCTTTGCGGGTCGGTCACGCTTTGAATGTCGTGCACGCCGTGGCAGTCATAGCACACAGCTTTGTTGGTTGGGGCATCCGGTGACACTTTGTTGAAGATGGCGACTGTCGTCCCGTGAAAATCGGCGACGTAGGTGTTCAACACTTCGGTTGAGATCCCGTATTTATCCATGATGGTGGGATCGGTATGGCACCTGGCGCAGATGCTGGGGGAGAGCAGACGGAAGCGGGCCGTGGTCGGATCCCCGATGTTGTGCACGCCGTGGCAGTCGATACAGGTTGGAACGTCGCGGTTATCTTCGTTGATCAATGCATCCCCGTGCACGCTGGTCAGGTACTTGCCATAAATTGCGTTGTGGCACTTGGCGCAGGTGACCGGAATATTCAGGCGGGCATCCGGCAGCAGCTCGTCGGTCTTGGGATCGGTCAGCTGCCGGACGTTATGCGCGCCGTGGCAATCGGTGCAAATGGCTGCCTGGCGATTTCCGGATTCAAGCGCGGTCTCATGGACGCTGTCGAGCGTCCGTTCGTACTGCCCCGAATGGCAGCGGAAGCAGGCATCATACAGGGCGAGCGAAAGGTCACGCTGGTCGATTGCAAAAAAAGGCGGATGAGGGTAGCCATCGAGATTGGTGTGGCACTGCACACAGGCATAGCCCAGCTTTCCATGAATCGAGCTGTCGAAGACGGCCTGGTCAATGTAGAGCGAGAAGCTATCGCCGTTCTCGAGTTGGAAGCTGAGGCCCGGATCCGAGTGGCACTCGAGGCAGCTCTCGTTGCTCACCCCGGCCTGGCTGAGCGGGGTAGCGTCGGCGCGGCTCGCAGTTGCCGCCAGCGCCAGGGCCAACGCGCCGAGTGCGAGGGTGAGGTAGGTCCAATGTCGGGTGCGTTGACTCACTCGGGCTCTCCGTCTGTTGGCGAGCCTGGCTCGCCGGTCAGGCGCTCATATTCGCGTTCATGGTACTCGCGCATTTCTCGTTCGCTCAGCCGGCCAGTGAAGATGCTCAGGTTGAGCCGTTCAATATGGACGTGGTACGAATGCCACATTACGACGAAGATCGCGGCCGCGATCGCTTCGGCGCTGTGGGCGAGCTTTGCGGCGGGGATGATACCTCCAGGCAGCACTCGAGTAAAGAGCACCGGGAACCAGATCAGGAGACCGGAAAGGATCATGATCACCGTCCCGAAGATAAAGAACCAATAGGTGAACTTCTGCTCAAAGGTGAACTTGCCGAAGGAGGGTTTCTTGCGATCGATGAAGAGCAGCCAGCGGAGCATCTTGACCCCATCACGCAGATCCTGGGGGACGGGCAGCATCTCTCCGCTCAAGCGGCGTTGGAAGAGCCTGACCATGGACCGCACCACGTGGTAGAGCGCGATCGTGATCAGGAGGACGGCTGCGATGTGATGAATTTTCTGGATAGTCTCGAGCCGCTGGGGGGTGGCCAGGATGTACTGGCTCCAGGCTGCAGCGCGGTATTTCTGGGGCAGTCCGGTCAAGAGCAGCACACTGAATGTCAGCAAGAAGAGGGCATGCTCCCAGCGCTGTCCAAGGCTGAAGCGGACGAAAGTCCGCTCGGTGCGGACGTGGCCATCCCGTGCTTGCTTCAAGGTGGTTTCGTTCGCGCTCATGGCAAATTCCTCCGCACACGATCCACCGTCGCCCGGATGATACGCAGCAGAACATACCCACCTGCAAGCAGGAGCATGAAGGGCACAAAGGAGGAGTAGAAGATATTTGTATAGTAGACCAACGGCGTCCGCTGGAGGCTGATTTCGTTATGGCCGGTCCAGGCTCCGGTCCAGTTCGGGCCGGCGTCGGGATGGCACTTGCGGCAGGTCGCCAACAGGTTCTGCGGGCTGACGGAGGAGGCCGGGTTGTCGGGCGGCAGGATGTTGTGCACACCGTGGCAGTCGGTGCAGACTGCGCTATCGTGCCAGATCGTCGGCCAATTTGCCTTGTAAACGCCGACATCGACACCATGCCACGAGATGCTGTACAGGCTGTAAACATCGGAGTTGTAGCCGTACTTGGCCATCAGCACCGGGTCGGCGTGACAGCTGGCGCACAACTCAGGCGATTCGGTTCGGAAAAGTGCGGTGCGCGGGTCCTGGATGTTGTGCACGCCGTGGCAATCGGTGCAGACCGGTACGTCCGGGTTGTTCTGCTCGATCAGGGCCGAGCCGTGAACGCTGCTCTTGTACGCTGCGAAGATCTCGGTGTGGCATTGGCCGCAAGTTTCAGAGATCAGCGCCCGCGGCTCATTCGGATATTGGGTGTAATGCGCACCGTGGCAGTCGGTACAGATGGGTGATTCCATCTGGCCGGCGGCGGCGATGTCGGCATGAATGCTGTCCAGGCTGTCGATGTAATTGCTGGCGTGGCAGGTGCGGCAGGTGAGATAGAAAGCACGCGAGAGTTCACGCCGGGTCTCATATTCAAGCTTGGGGTGTGGGTAGCCGCTAATATCAGGGTGACATGAGTCGCAGCTGATGCCGATCCGTTCGTGGACCGAGCCGGATAGGCGCTCGGTGTCAATTGTCAGGGGCAGCTCTTCGCCGTTCGCCAGCTCGACCTGCAGACCGGGCTGTGAGTGGCATGTGAGGCACTCGCTCTCCTGGAGCCGGGGCTGCTGCGGGCCATCATCGGCGAAGGCAGGGGAAACCAATATGAAGGATGCCAGCAGGAGCGCAGAGCTAATTATGAGCGTCGGTGAGAGATATCGCCTGATTCGTGTCATCTACGAGATCTCCTTCACTTCCGGCTCACTCTGTTGATCGTTCTGAGCGTTGTTCTCGATAATCAGGCCCCACTTGCGCAAGTAATGTGAAATAACGAGCATAATCCCCAGCGGCACCAGGCAGCGGGCGATGAACATGAGCGCAACGACAATTGGATTGGCGATTGATTCACCCATACGCACTGCCTCCGAGCGCACTGATCCCGGAATGTGAGAAGCCGCACTGATCCAGTGCGGCTATCTTGACCTGTTCCCTGACCTTTGTCAACCGGCCGCGTGCGCCTCTTCGCCGGTCTCAAAGAGCGGTAGAAAACGCATGGCCAGCGTAAAGAGCAGGAAGATGTAGCCGATCACTCCCAGCGCGATGCCCCACTCGACCAGTGCCGGAGAGTAGGCTTGCGGCGGGAGCACATATTCCGTCCCGGGCGAATAGGAAACGGGCACAACCAGGCCGGATACGGTCACATCCCAGCGGTTGATCAGAATGCCGGCGGCCGCGCAGAGCGCACCAAAGACGAGGTTGATCGGACGGCGGTTGAAGCGCGGCACGAGGAACATCAGCACCGGAATGATGATGCCCAGGAAGACTTCACCGACCCAGAACCAGAAGCCGTACGCCGTGAATGTGTTGAGCGTGGCGAATGCGCGCTCTGAGCCGGGCGTCGAACCGTAGTAGGTTACCGCCATCAGGTCCCAGAACTTGATATAGGCATACACCAGCAGTCCTAACCCGCTGAAACGGGCGATCGTGCGCAGCAGGTCGTGAGCGATGGTGCGCTTGCCGCTGATCCATTCCATGATGAAGGCTGCCGCCATCGTCACCGCCGGACCAACGGCGATGGCCGATACAATGAACATGATCGGCATGCTCGGTTTGAACCAGATCGGGCGGGCTTTAATTATACCGTAGGTCGCTCCCAGCGATGACTGGTGCAGCAGCGAGATCAGCAGCCCGGCTACGGCCAGCACCGGCGCGACGCGGTGCAGCGCATGCCCGAACTTCCGAAGCCAGGGGAAGCGCTTGAAGAGGCGTGATTCAACGATCACCGGTGCAAACTCGACCAGCATGATGGTCAGGTAGAGCGTGATGCACCATGTGATTTCCCACAGGACCGAGTGCACATTCCAATAGACCCAAGGGTGCCAGAAGCGATCCGGACGGCCGATGTCCATCACCAGCGTGAGCAGGGCCGAGGTGTAGCCGATCACGCCCACCAGGACGGCCAGGCGGATGACGGAGCGGAAGCGGTCGATGCCGAAGATGTAGACCACGGCCGAGAGCGTAAACGCCCCCGCACCCAGAGCGATCGAAGAGAGGTCAATCGTAATCCACAGCCCCCAGGGAACCGCGTTAGTCAGGTTGGTGACGACCAGCCCATTCTTAAAAACGATCACGGCCGAGACGAGGCCGATCAGTAGCAGCAGGCCGACCAGCCCGAACCAGGCGACGGTCCCCGGGCTGACGCTGAACTGCCGGTTACGAAGTGAGATTGTCGTCATGGTTAAGCTTCCTCGCTGACCGGGATGTAGTAAACGCTGCTGTCCGTTCCAAGCTCATCCCGCAGGCGGATGGTCGGCTGCCGTTCGAGAACGCGCGAGATGGCGCTATCGGGGTTCTTCAAATCACCGAACACGCGCGCTCCCACTGGGCAGATGTTGACACAGGCTGGAGTCGCTTCACGCGCCTCGCCCGGAATGAGCCCCTTCTTTAGACCGCTGTCGATGCGTTGGACGCAGAAGGTGCATTTCTCTACAACGCCGCGCGGCCGGCGTTCAACTTCCGGCACGCCCCAGGTCGGCACGAAGGCGTTCTCCTCGCTGCGCGGCTCCCAATTGAATTTTCGGGCGTCATAGGGGCAGGCCACTTCGCAGTACCGGCAGCCGATGCAGCGGTCGTAATCCATGATTACCAGCCCGTCATCACGTACATAGGTTGCCTTGACCGGGCAGACCTCGACACAGGGTGCATTCTGGCAGTGCAGGCAGGGCCGGCTGAAGAAAAACTTTTGACCATTGGAGGTGCTGTCTTCAACGACGATATTCCAGGGTTTATCCGGGGCAACATCGTTTACCGCCGAGCAGGCTCGCTGGCAGTATTCACAACCAATGCACTTGTTAAGATCAATCACCATGCCCCAGTGGTGTGGGCCGGTGGCAGCGTGAGAATCGCCCTCGGTCGTGAGCTGCTGGCGTTTTAGATCACCGAACGGCGAGAGCGGGCCGGTTGTGACGAGGTAGGCGGCCAGGGAGGAACCCGCTGCGGTGGCGGCGATCTTGGCGAAATCCCGCCGGGTCAGCTTGACCTTAGCTCTCGTTTTCCGTCGACTCATCCTCGTCTCCTTCAATATCTACCAGCTCAAGGTTGCGGCTCACGATCCAGGCCGCCACGGCGCCGGTTGCCAGACCAACGATCGCGCCCTGCGCCAGACCAGTGTACAGCCGGACGCTCGCTCGACCCTCTAGGTCAGAGATTTCCTGTTCCTGGTCCTGGACCATCTGGCGCAGCTGGTCTGTGTCAAGATCCTTCAGGGTTTGGACCTCACCGGACAGCTCCAGGATTACGTCCCGCGTGTGGACAGTATCCTGGTGGCAGCCGATGCAGGCTTCCGATCCAACCGTGAAGGTGTGACCGGTCGCCACCAGGCCTTCGATCGGGTCCTCGGTGCGGGGACTGGTGTACATGTGACAGTTGCTGCATTCCAGACCTGCGTTGGCGTGTGATCCGTGGGTGAAGGAACTGCCGTTGTCTTTGTGGCAGTTGGAGCACAGTTCTGTCACCGAAGCCGCAAGAGGTTTCTGGGAGTGCGGGTCGTGACACGACTGGCACTCGATTCCGGCCGCGTTGTGCGGGCTGGCCAGCCACTCATCCGTCGTGGTTTTATGGCAGGAAGCACAAAGGGTGTGATCCGGTTTAACCGGCATCGGCTCGCCTGGATGCCCCTGCTGAAACGGGCCATGGCATGATTCGCAGGTGACGCCCTCAAAGGCATAAGTCCCGGCATCCGCATCGTAACCGGTCGTGTGGCACTCGAGGCAGGTGAATTTGCTCCCCAGATCACTCCAATCCTTCTGAAAGATGGGGGAGGAGAAAGCCTGAGCATGGCGCGTGACCTGCCATTCGGTATGTATCTCCTTATGGCACACGCCGCACGTATCAGGACCGGCGTACGTCCCCTCCTGCGGAGAGGGCTTTGGAGCGGGAGAAGCCGAGGCCGAGTTCACCAACCCGCTTGCCCCACCCAGTGTGAGGCAGACCAGGAAGGTGATGGCGAAGGCAAGCGTGCCTCTCCCGATCCTGCTTTTCAGTAATCGTTTCATGCCTGTGCTCCCTGTCTTATTTCACCCCGGTGAGTGACGATACTACCTGGTGGGTGGAATCACCCATGCAGTCATGGGGGAATCGGCCTATTGGTAAACGTACATGCATGCTAACGCGAGGGAGGATTTACTTACAGTACCGCTACTCCTCGATGAATTGTGATATATATCACCTTTCAGGTCAAGCGTGTCGGATAACAGGTAGAAAGGTTTTTTCGCGCGACGCAGGTCCGTGCAGCGCAGAGGAGGGAAACGGAACCGTTCCGATCGACTGGCCGCAACCTGGCCGGGTGCCCCTTCACGCGGACGATTTCATCCTGCATTAATCAAGCTGTGGAAAAATGGAACGCAGCACCCCAACAAATTTGGATTTGCTTCGTCATTCGCGTTGATGACATTCATCCTCTGCGGACTGACCTGCGAAAGATGATAGAATTCGTGCAATTTAGAGCCGGGTCAAAGCGATACTGTACGGGAGTTGAAATCAATGACTGAAGAGCAGGCAGCGCACCAAACACCAGGCCGGAGCGGTCGAGCGAAATTTCTCATCGGCGGCCTGTTGATCGTAGCCGCGATCGTGTACCTGATCGCTTCGTCCACTCAGGCTGCGGCACAGTACTATTTAACGATCGATGAATTGATGGTTAAAAGCGACGCCATGCGTGACCGTGATGTGAAGATCTCTGGTGCCGTTGACGGGAAGACGATCTCCTACGATGCCCGGAGCTTGACGCTGCAATTCACGATCGCCAATGTCCCGGGCGACCTGGACGAGATCGAACAGGCTGGCGGGCTGGCGGAGGTTCTGCACCAGGCAGTGAGCAACCCCGACGCCCAGCGTCTGAAGGTGGTCTATGAAGGGCCGATGCCCGATCTACTGCGGGATGAAGCCCAGGCGATCGTCACCGGGCGACTGGGCGAGGACGGTGTTTTCCACGCCGAAGAACTGCTGCTCAAGTGCCCGACTCGCTACGAAGAAGAAGTACCGCTTCAATCCGGGCAGGGCTGATCCTGCACCGGCCGCCGCGTTTGGACCGCCGGATGCTCGCAGGTTTCCATAGGTTTCGAATGTCAGGAGGATCGGCTTCGTGATTGCCAATTTTGGTTATTTTGCACTGATCATCACCTTCATTACGGCCTTATATGGCGCCGGCGCAGCAGCGTACGGCGCCATACAGCGTAAACCGGAGTTGGTCGAGAGCGCACGCCGGGCGATGCTGCTCACCTTTCCATTAACTACGCTCGCCGCACTTTCGATTATCGTGCTGCTCGTCACCGGTCACTACGAGATCCGGTATGTCGCAACCGTTACGAGCTCGAGCATGCCGACCTACCTGAAGGTCACGGCGCTCTGGGGAGGGCAGGAGGGTTCGCTCGTCTTCTGGTCCTGGTTGATGTCAGCCTTCGCCACCGCTGCCAGCCTGCGTAAATGGGACCGCGACCGCGAGCTGCTGCCGTGGATTGTGGTCGTCACGATGGTCACGCTGGCATTCTTCCTCTCGTTGGTGATCTTCTTTGAAAACCCGTTCGCCCGGCTCTGGCTCTCATCCGACGGTCAGCAAGTTGCCGCCATGCTTCAACCGGTTGGAGCGAGATCGCTGTCCCCGAGTGATGGCCAGGGGCTCAACCCGCTCCTGCGGCACCCCGGGATGGTCATCCATCCCCCGATGCTGTACCTGGGCTTTGTCTCCTTCGTTATGCCCTACGCGTTCGCCATGGCAGCTCTCATCACGCGCCGCAGCGACGACCGCTGGATCCGCATCACCCGCCGCTGGGCGCTTGTAGCCTGGCTCTTTCTTTCGCTTGGCCTGATCCTCGGTGGGCGCTGGGCCTATGACGTGCTTGGCTGGGGCGGGTACTGGGGCTGGGATCCGGTCGAGATCGCGGCTTTCATGCCCTGGCTGACCGGCACCGCTTTCCTGCACTCTGTCATGGTGCAGGAGAAGAAGGGCATGCTCAAGCACTGGAACATGATCCTGATCATTCTGACCTATGCGCTGGTGATCTTCGGCACCTTCCTGACCCGCTCAGGTGTGCTCTCCTCGGTTCACGCCTTTGCACAGTCTGCGATCGGTCCGATGTTCTTCGTCTTCATCGGGGTTACGGCCCTCGGCTCTCTGGCGCTGCTGGTCGAACGCTGGTCGATTCTCAAGAGTGAAAACCACCTCGGATCGATGTTCTCGCGCGAGGCCCTGTTCCTGCTCAACAACCTGCTCTTCATGGGCATCCTGGTCGTGTGTTTCTGGGGCGTGATTTTCCCGCTCATATCGGAACTGGTGACCGGATCGAAGGTCACTGTTGGGCCGCCCTTCTACGAACGCGCCACCAGCCCGCTCTGGCTGGGGTTGCTGCTTCTGATGGGGGTTGCCCCGCTCTCGGCCTATGCCAGCAGCACCTTTAGGACCATCGGCCGGGCGGTTTGGAAACCGGCGCTGGTATCGTTGGCTGTCCCGCTTGGTCTGTTCCTCGCGGGCTACCGCAGCATTGGCGCCATCCTTGGCTATTGGCTGGCAGTTTTTGTGGCGCTCGTAACGTTGTATGAGTTTTGGCGGGGAGCGCTGGCCCGTATGCGGCGGCACGGCGAAGCCCTGCCCCTGGCCTTGTGGCGCCTGGCTGGTCGCAACCGGCGGCGCTACGGCGGCTATGTGATCCACCTCGGTGTTGTCCTGATGGCTTTCGGCATTATCGGGATCGAGGTTTTCCAGACTGAAACCCAGGCAACACTTTCGCAGGGTGAACAGCTCACCCTCGGGCACTACGTTATGACCTACGATGCCCTCAGCCAATTCGATACGGCCGATGGCCGCAATGTGGCGCGCGCAGTGGTATCCGTATACCACGATGGAAAGTATGTCGGCGAGCTCTACCCGCGCAAGGATTATTACTATGCCTCCCAGCAGCCGATGACCATTCCCGGCGTGCGTTCGACACTGGAGGACGACTTCTACGTCCTGCTGGTAGGCTGGGAGCCGATCGCCCAGCAAGGAGCGACCTTTAAGGTCTACCATAACCCGCTGGTGAACTTCGTCTGGCTCGGTGGGTTGGTATTCATCCTGGGCACGGCCGTTGCCGCCTGGCCCGATCCGGATCCTGAACCTGCCCGCAGCCGCATGAGGGCGGGCAGATCAACTGCCAGTGCCTATCCGACGGGGGCAGCATGAAGCGCAGGTTCCTCAACCAAGTCCGCATCCTGGCTTTGCTGCTGGTCTTCCTGCAGCTCACAACCCTGACAGTCCACGGTCAGGGCGGCGGACCCAGTGACGATGAGGTCAACGCGGTTGCCAGCCAGCTCTACTGCCCGGTGTGCGAGAACGTGCCGCTTGACGTATGTCCGACGCAGGCCTGTGAGCAATGGCGGGCGACAATTCGCGAAAAGCTCGCCCTCGGCTGGACCGAGTCCGAGATCAAGGGATATTTCGTGGAACAATATGGAGCCCGGGTGCTGGCGACGCCGCCGGCTGAGGGCTTGAACTGGCTGGTTTACATCTTGCCCCCGCTGGCGCTGGTCGGCGGAGCATTCGTTCTGGTCCGAGCAGTGAAGACCTGGCAGTCTAATCCAGAGGTGGAGCCGGTCACATCAAGCTCGGCCGATGATGATCCATATCTGGCGCAGTTTGAGGAGGAGTTGAGGCGACGGGATGCTTAACCCGGCCCTCACGGTGGTGATATGACGGACGGTGAACCCACAAATGACGCCCCGCAGACCGGGGAAAAACGACCTGCCGCCCGCCGTTGGGGTGTGATCGCAGCCTTTGTATTCGTGATTGCATTGCTGGTCCTGCTGGGGTTGGGACTGCGCCGCACAACGCAGGGCCCACTCGGCGTCGACGACCAGGTTCCGGATCTTACCCTGACCACCTTCGATGAAGGGGATATTCACTTCAATGATCTGCGTGGGCAGGTCGTTGTGGTCAACTTCTGGGCTTCGTGGTGCAAACCGTGCGAAGGTGAGGCCCTCGAGTTGGAGCAAGCCTATCAGATGTACCGGGATGAGGATGTGCTCTTCCTGGGCGTGGATTATGTCGATACAGAGCCCGAAGCACGCCAATATCTGGAGCGCTTCGATATTACCTATCCGAACGGCCCTGATCTGGGGACACGAATTTCACAGGCCTTCCGGATTCGCGGCGTACCTGAGACTTACGTCATTGGCCCGGACGGACGCCTGGCCGCGGTTAAAATCGGCCCGTATGTCTCGCTAGAGGAGATCGTTGGTCAGATCGAGACCGCCCTGGCGCAGTAGCACGGCCGACTGAATTTTCCCTGCAGTCTGCTCATTGCCAAGAGAAGCTCAACATGGCCTGTGGCCGGGTAAGCATACGGGGGTGCTGACGGGCAAAAAACGTCAGCGCTGTAAGAGGAGAGAACATGGATTTGGGATCAATCTTTCTGGGGTTGGCGCTGGCGTTGATCGTGGCGGTCATCCTGGCCCGCCCATTTTTCGAACATGCCGCCCTGGGTGTTAGCGACCGGGAACGTCAGCTTTCGATGGCTCAGGCAGAGCGCGATCGCATTCTCAACCGGCTGCAGGAGCTCGAGATGGATTTCGCAATGGGCAAAGTTATACGTTCGGATTACGAGGGCGAGCGCCGTAGGCTGATGCAGCAGGGGGCGGATGTGCTGCGTGAGATCGACGATCTTCGAGTGGCGGATATACCCGCCGCGCAAGCGCAGTCGTTTGAGGCACGCATCGAGGTAGCAGTCGCCAGCGCCCGTTCACGGGTCCAGCTGTCGGGTGGTTTCTGTCCCAACTGCGGCGCACCGATCCAGGCCGGCGACCAATTCTGCACCCGCTGTGGTCAGGCAGTTCAAAGTGAGGTGGCAGACGCATGAGAACGCGCATCCTGATACTCGCAGCACTGGGACTCATGCTCGCCGGCTGTTCACTTGCCGGCGATGTCACTCCGCCGCCCGCGCTGGCGACCCAGCAAGCGGTGCAGATTCCAGCCCAGAGCACTCCCGTTCGCGCCCAGCCGGGAGAGACCTCTGGCAGTTCGGCTGTGCCGGTTCCACCCGAGACAGCCCCCTCACTTATGAATGGCGCCTTGATCTATGTCGACCGCTGCGCTCCCTGTCACGGTGCTGACGGCCTGGGTCAGGGCAGCATGGCTTCTAATCTTGAAATTCCGCCCAGCCCACTGGCCGACCCTGTTTTTGCTCTTCAGGCCCAGCCCGCGGATTGGTATGCGATCGTGACAGAAGGCCGCATGGACCGCTTCATGCCACCCTTTGCAAGCCTGAGCGATGCACAGCGTTGGGATGTCGTCGCTTATGCCCTCAGCTTGAGCACTCCCGGCGTGGTGCTGGCCCAGGGTGAGCGCCTGTATGAAGAAGCCTGCCTCGAGTGCCACGGTCCTTCTGGCGAGGGGGGTCAGGTTGATATCGATCTCGGTGCACCCGATTTCTACGCCGGGCACTCGCTCGAATCGATTTCGATGCAGATCGAACGCGGCGGGAACGACATGCCGGCCTTCGCTGATTCCTACGATTCCGACCAGAGGCTGGCGCTGGCGGCATATGTCCGATCGCTGGCCTTCGGCGGTGGAGCATCGCTTCAGCCGGAACCAACCGCCGGAGCGGGCGACACGAATTCAGCAACCGGGGAAACAACCGCTCAGGTTGGAAGGATCGAGGGCCAGATTTCGAACGGCACGCCTGGAGGAGCTCGACCCGGAGCACTGGATGTCACAATCGTCGGGTTTGATAGTGACCAGCCAGTATTCAACCAGGGTGTCACAGCCGACAGCGATGGAAGCTACTCGGTCGAAGGTCTGGAGATTGTCCCCGGGCGTATCTACGGGGCGATTGTGGAGTACGCAGGGGTGCCCTACTACTCTTCGGCCGGTCACCTGCTAGAAGAAGAGCCCACTCTGCAGCTTCCGATCACCGTCTACGAGACCACAGCGGATATCGACACAGTCCGGGTCGACCGGCTGCACCTGATCTTTGACTTCTCGGTCGAGGGGCAGGTGGAGGTCTCCCAGCTCTGGATTATCTCCAACAGCGGTGACCGGACCGTTGTTCAACCGGACGGGCAGAACGCCATCCCGATCGAGCTCCCTTCGGGAGCAGCCAATTTACGTTTTGCGGACCAGACTGCCGATGCTCTCTACACTCCGACTGCTACCGGTTTTGTAATGCACGAACCAGTTCGTCCGGATGATGCTCTGGAGATGATCTTTAGTTTCACGCTGCCGTACACCCGTAGCCTCAAGTACGAACAGATGATGACGCTGCCTGTTGGAGCGGTCGTGGTCCTGACCGACCAGAACGCACCTGAGATCTCGGGTGAAGATCTATCACTGAGCGGTGAGCAGCCGATGGGAGATATCGTCCTGCAAACCTACCAGCGGCCCGGTTTGGAAAAGGGCGCGGTGCTGAAGCTCAGCCTGAGCGGCCGGGCGGCATCGGCGGCAACAACCTCGCCAAGCACAAACCTGGTGATTGGCATCGGTGCCCTGGCGTTAGCACTGATCGTGGTCGGGCTGGGTCTGCGCCAGTTTCGCAAAGAGGGGGAGCCGGCAATCGGGCAGGATGCACTGGCGGCAGCGAAGGGGCTGGATCGCGATCAGCTGGCGCAGGCCATCGCTGCACTCGATGCAGCGTTCGAGGCCGGTCAGGTCAAAGAATCTGCTTATCACACCCACCGCGAATCGCTCAAGCGTGAATTGATGGATCTGATGAGCTCAGAAGATGATTGAAGTCAAAGGTCTGGTAAAGACCTTTGGTCCTAAGCCTGTGTTGCGCGGGTTGGATTTCACCGTTGCAGAAGGTGAGTTCGTGGCCTTGCTCGGTCCAAATGGCGCTGGCAAGACGACCTTCCTGCGCATCCTGGCGACGCTCTCGCGCCCGCGCATCGGCACGGTCCGCATCGCCGGCTACATCCTTCCCGGGGGAGCTTCGGCCGTCCGGCGCCGCCTGGGCGTTGTCTCGCACCAGCCTCTGCTGTACGGTGACCTATCGGCGGAGGAGAATTTGCACTTCTACGGGCGCATGTACGCGCTCGAAAACCGGACAGAGCGAGTGCGCGAGGTGCTCGAGCTGGTCGGACTTTACCCCCGCCGGCGGGACCTGGTGCGGGAATTCTCGCGCGGCATGCAGCAGCGGCTGGCCATCGGGCGGGCGGTAATGCACCGTCCTGTTATCCTGCTCTTCGACGAACCGCACACCGGGCTCGACCAGGATGCGCGCAGCATGCTCGATGAACTGCTGCGCGAGATCACCTCCGGAGGACGGACGGTCGTAATGACCACGCATGACCTTGATCGGGCCGCGGAGCTGGCCGACCGGGTAGACATTCTCTCCCGGGGCAAGATCGAGGCTTCGGTCAAAAATGCAGCGATGGACGTGGTCGGCTTGCAGAAGCTCTACCGCGAGGTGACGCATGCCTGAAGGTGCGGCCGGCATGCAAGCCACGCAGGCTCGGCGCCCTCTGCTAGAGTACCTGCGTGCGATCGGAGCCGTGATCTGGAAGGACGTGCTGGCTGAATTTCGCAGCCGCGAGCTGCTGAGCGCGATGCTGGTCTTCTCTCTGCTTGTGATCTTGATCTTCAATTTCGCACTGGAGCTCGATATTCGCGCCCGTGAGACGATCGCCTCCGGCGTGCTGTGGGTAACCTTCGCTTTCGCCGGGACACTCGGGCTCAACCGCTCCATGGCGATCGAGAAAGACCGGGGCTGCCTGGACGGCCTCCTGCTGGCACCGGTCGACCGCAGCGCGATTTTCTTCGGGAAGGCAATCGGAAACCTGATCTTTATGGGCCTGGTCGAAGTGATCGTACTGCCGATATTTTCCGTTCTCTACAACATGAACCTCTTCCAATCTGGCCTGCTGCTGGTGGTATTACTGGGATCGATTGGATATGTCGCCGTCGGGACGCTGCTCGCCTCGATGGCGGTGCACGCGCGCACGCGCGATGTTCTGCTGCCGATCCTGCTCTTCCCGGTCGCAATTCCGGTGCTGCTGGCTGCGGTCAAGGCCAGCAACGGTTTCCTGCAAGCGGCAGAGATGGCCGACATCTGGCCCTGGCTGAATTTGCTGATTGTGTATGATGTGATCTTTGTTGCCGTAGCATTCATGGTCTTTGATTTTGTGGTCGAAGAATAGCGACCTGCTGGAACGACTTGGCTAGAGCCGAAGGAGTGAGCCGTCATGCAACCGATGCCGAAAGCACTTAAAGCACTGAATCTCTTCACCAGCGCCGTCTTTGCCGTTGCGCTCTATCTGGTCCTCTTCTATGCCCCGCGTGAAGCGGTGATGGGCGAGGTCCAGCGCGTGTTCTACTTCCACGTTGCCGCTGGATGGGTCGGCGCGCTGGCCTTCCTCGTGACCGCAATCGCCGGGCTCTTCGTGCTCCTGCGCGGCGATCATCGCTGGGACCAGCTGGCGTTGGCCTCGGTTGAGATCGGAGTGGTCTTCACGCTGATCAACATCGTCACCGGTTCGATCTGGGCCCGACCAGTCTGGAACACCTGGTGGACCTGGGATCCGCGGCTGGTGACGGCGACCGTAATGGAACTGATCTACCTAGCCTACCTGATGCTGCGGCAGGGGATCGAGGATCCGGATCGCCGCGCCCGGTTTGCGGCCGTTTACGGAATCGTCGGCTTTATCAGTGTGCCACTGACCTTCCTCTCGATCCGCATCTTCCGCACGATCCACCCGGTCGTAGTCGGCAACAACGACCCCACCGCACAGGGCGCATTTGATATGACGACGAAAATGCGGATCGCGTTCTTCTTCGGCCTGTTCACGTTCACCTTTGTTTATGTAACGCTGCTCTGGCACAGGCTCCGGCTGCAGCAGTTCAAAGAGCGCATTGAGGAACGCAAACTCCAGGCGCTCACAGCCTGAGTAAAAGGGAGAGAAACATATGTGGCTTCAAGAAGCAGCTGCTGACACGCTCGATTATATGATCCTGGGCTACGCCGTAATTTTAGGGACGATGGGCATTTTTATCCTGAGCATCGCCCTGCGCATGCGCAGCCTGCGCAAGGACGAGGAACTGCTGGACGAACTCGATCAACAAACCTGATACATATCTACATGCTCTACGGAACGGCTCCTCTGCAGAACATTCGTGCCGCAGAGGAGCCGTCTTTTTTCTGCTCGATCCAACGCATTCCCCCCAGAAACCACCATCAACCCTCGCAGGGTTCTTGACGACCTTCGGAACCCAGCAATTTGTCGGCCAGGTTTCAGGTCCACGGCCCTATTCTGGCAGTAGAATAAAAGCAAGTTGGGTGGATGGGCAGCTGTCAAGCCATGCGAGGATCCATGGTCGCAAAACAAGTTGCAGATTTCATCACCTTCTGCCGGTCTCTGCTGATTATAGTTTTCCCCTGGCTGGCGCTCACGCAGGGCGAGCGCAGCCTGCCCTGGGCGGCCGTGCTTCTCGCTGCCGATTGGACCGGTGACTCGATCGACGGGACGCTGGCCAGGCGCAGCCGGGTGCAGTACCGTACCTGGATCGGAGAGCACGATCTCGAAATCGACATCGCCGTCTCGCTTGGCCTGCTGCTGTACCTGCTGATGAGCAGCTACTTAAGGCCGCTGGTTGGCATCCTATACCTGCTCTTCTGGCTGCTATTTTTCCTCCGCAATGGAATACCCCGCTCGCTCGGCATGCTCTTCCAGGCTCCAATTTATGCCTGGTTCATCTACGTCGCTTTGGTCAACTACCCAACAGCCGGCCTGGGCCTGGTGGCCTGGATCGTTGCTGCGCTGATCGTCACCTGGCCTAAGTTCTTGCAGGAGGTGGTACCGGGATTCCTGGGCGGTATGAGCCAATTCCTCTCCCAGGACAAATTTCCTGATGAGTAACTTCCGTTAATATGGTATAAGGAGACGCTGATATCCACGACGTAGGTATAGTGTGAAGTGAGCGATCCCAAAATAGGACTTACTACGACGCGGCCACCAGGCCGCGTCGTCCGATTCAACCTCTATTGGCGTGCACGCTACTGGCTGAAGGGTACGTCCGCCGGTCGTTTTACAGCTGCCATCCTGGGGCGCATACGTTCTTTAACGGGTTCGGCTCGGCAGATCAGCAGCCGGCTGCGGCCGCGAAGAGCGTTTGCGCCCGGTGCGGGTGACTTGATCGTGATGAGCGCCAATCTCTGGCACGATTGGCCCCGGTATCGCTGGCTTCCTGATCGGCTGGAAGCTTTCGCATCCCTGGTGGAGGAGAGCGGTGCTCAGGTAGTCCTGCTGCAGGAGGTCCTGCGGACAACAGACTTCCGGACCGATACCTGGCTTGCGGACCGCCTGGGCATGGCCTATGCCTATGCCCGCGCAAATGGGAATGCGGGTGCGATCGGCTTCGAGGAAGGCAGCGCCGTTCTCTCGAAATATCCGCTGCTTGAGCTTCAGCAGACTACACTGCTGCCTTCCGTTTCACGCTTTGTGAGCCGCATTGCGCTTGGAGCTCGCCTGGATCTCCCGGGTTGTGACCTGTGGGCGTTCTCGACCCACCTGAGCCTGATGCGCAGCCACAACCAGCCCCAGCTGCAGGCACTGCGGCGATGGATCAGCGATATCAGCGGGGGAGCGAGTGCGCTGATCGGGGGCGATTTCAACGCCAGCGAGCGCAGCGAAGGGATCAAAATAACCCAGCGTACGTGGGTTGACACGTACCGGTCGGTCAATCCCGAAGGTGAGGCTCCTACTCACAGCCTGCGCTGGCCCTGGGGCGGCCTGATACGGCGGGAACGGCTCGATTATGTATTCTTTCACCGCCAGGATCCAGGCTGGCAGATCGTCGAAACCCGGCATGTCAGTACACCGGTTCGACCACACTCCGATCACGCCGCGGTCCTGACGCGGCTGCGTTATCAACCCTCCTCGAACTAGAACGCTCTCTGCTACAAAGGATCTTCAACCAGCTATAATCCCTCAAAGCTGAGTGAGAATTTGTGATGCGCGTATTAATCACCGGCGCCGCCGGGAACCTGGGTTCACTGCTTGCTGATTATCTGTACGGCCTGCCGCAGCTAACACTGCGTTTGATGATCCACGAGAAGCCTCTTCCTGAGATTCTAAGCCGACATCGGAACCTGGAAGTAGTTCAGGCGGACCTGAATCACCCGCAGACCTTGCCGGCGGCAGTCGACGGCGTCCAGGCTGTGCTTCACTTCGCCGGAGTGCTGTTCAAACCGTGGCCGGGTCGCTTTCTCCAGCGGACCAACGTCACGTATGTGCGCAACTTGCTGGCGGCCAGTAACGAAGCCGGCGTGGAGCGCTGGATCCTGGTCAGTTTTCCCCATGTGGAAGGTGAGACAGACCCAGCGCATCCAGCATCCGGCCGGCTGGATGGCAATCCGGGCTCGATCCACGCCCGCACCCGCCTGTCTGCCGAGCACGCCTTGCTCGAAGCGAGCCAGGCTTCTACGATGACGGCGGTTGTTCTCAGGCCAGGGATGATTTACGCGCGCGGGGTCTTGATGCTTGATGCGGCCCGGTGGTTGATGGAGCGCCGCCTGTTACCGGTTTGGCGTGAGCCAACCTGGATCCACCTGCTGGCGCTGCCGGACTTCCTGGCCTGCGCCCAGGCTGCCATCCTCAAGCCAGGCATCCGTGGCATTTACACGCTCGGAGACGAGTCGCCGCTTACGCTGCAATCATTCCTTGACCGGCTCGCTGAGCACTGGGGCTGCCGCCGCCCGCTGCGGCTGCCATGGCCGCTTTTCCCGCTGGCTGGATTGCTGGTCGAGCTTGCTGCTGCGGCAATCCACAAACCCGCTCCACTGACGCGCGATTTCGTCCGTATTGGTCATGCATCGTACAGCAGCGATATCTCCCGCATGAAAGCCGACCTGATTGAGCGGTTAGCCTATCCTACCTTGGAGCAAGGTCTCTCCCTGCTATGACTGTAAGGGCTCGCATACAGGGATGCCGCCTGTCCCGGAAGGAAAGAGAGCCATAAGCATGGATCGAGCCAGCGAGCTGAGTGAAGAGTTCCGCCGGGTGGTGCTTTCCCGCCCGGGCGTTCTCGATGCTGCTTTACCGCCAGTCGCCTACCTCGCCATCCGGGCCACCCTGGGATTTAACTTTGCTATTGCAGCAGCCTTGTTCCTGGCACTGATCGTTGGCACCCTCCGTCTGCGCCGGGGGCAGCCGATCTGGTTTGCGCTGGGAGGGGTGCTGGGCGTTCTGCTGGCAGCGTTTATCTCCCGCTACACTGGCTCAGAAGCAGGCTACTATCTGCCCGGAATCGTATCCAGCGGATTAACCGCGTTGCTTTGCTTGATCAGTGTCTTATTCCGGCGGCCGCTGGTCGCCTGGACGAGCTATGTAGCACGGCGCTGGCCGCTCGCCTGGTACTGGCACCCGGCGGTGCGGCCGGCCTACTCCGAGGTGACCCTTGCCTGGGCGGCATTTTTCGGGCTGCGCACCGGGCTGCAATACGCGCTTTACCGGCAGGATTCCGGTCTGCTGCTCGCATCGTTGAACTTCATCTCTGGTTGGCCGGCGACGGTTGTACTGTTGGCCCTGAGCTACCTGTATGGCACCTGGCGTTTGCGCCTACTGGGCGGCCCTAGCGTGGAGGAATTCAAGGAGGGCGCGCCGCCCCCCTGGGAAGGTCAGCGGCGGGGTTTTTAGCCGGCGAAGGCCTGGAACCAGGAAGTGGCTTGAGACGTTAATCCAGTAAAGAACGCGCGGAGGTAGAGCATGAGAAAGATCGCATTGGCATTCATGTTGTGGGCGAGCTTGCTGCTGGCGGCGTGTACCGGTGGGAGCTCCACCCCTTTCCCGGCATTACCGACAGATGATGAGATCCTCTTCGGAAAAGCGACCGTCGAAGAGATCGAGGTGGTCTTCTTGGAGTCCTTTCCCCTTCAGGTTCATGTACAAGCGAAAGGTTACTTGGCCGACTCCTGCACCACCATCGACGAAGTTAGTATTGATCGTGCAGACCACCGCTTCAAGGTCGAAATCACGACTCGCCGTCCGGCCCAGGAAATGTGCGCTCAAATAGTCCAGCCCTTTGAGAAATCGATCCCGCTCGATGTCTACGGCCTGCCGGCTGGCGACTATTCGGTCGACGTGAACGGCGTCCAGGCTGAGTTCACCTTTGCACAGGACAACATCCTGCCAGAAGGTGGGTAGCCCTTCACTTGAAGCGATAGATACCAAAGGACCGCAGCGAGAAGCTGCGGTCCTTTTTCGAATTGACGTGAAACCTTTATGTCCTGAGCAGCGCTTCGAGTTTTTGTGCGGACCGGGTTTCGATCTCGGCATGCAGGCTTTCGCCGTGCGAATCCATCGTCACTACGGCCGGGAAATCCTCCACCTCGATCACCCACATTGCCTCCGGAACGCCAAAATTCAATTTATGGACGTTAAGCACTTTACGCACGCTCTGGGCGATGAGCGAAGCTGCACCTCCGATGGCGTGCAGGTATACCGCAGGAACCTTTTCGCAGGCGGCCAGCGTCTTCGGTCCCATGCCGCCTTTGCCAATCACCGCCCGCAGGCTAAAATGCTCCATGACCTCGCTCTGGTAGGGCTCTTCACGCGTGCTCGTCGTAGGGCCGGCCGCGACGAAGCGGTAATGTTTATCCTCCAGGCCAGCCACAACCGGTCCGCAATGATAAATTGCTCCGCCAGCCATGAGCGGTTTGATTGCCTCGTAGACCTGAAGATCATCACCTTCGGGTTGGCGTGTCTTCCGGATGAAGGTATCAATCATCCATTTATGCGCTGCATCCCGCCCGGTGAGCATCACACCAGAAATAGAGACCGGATCGCCGACCTTGAGCGAACGTACGCTTTCAGCCGTTAGCGGGAGTTGAAGTTTTTCCATGGCCTGGCCCCTTTAGCTGTAATGGATCGAATCGGCTTGAACAGTCATGCGGCGCCGGCGATGAGCCCAGCACATGTAGGAGACGGAAACGAAATAGCTTGCCGGCAGGCGGTGCATGCCGCGCAGTTTTACGCCCAGGACGGTCGTCTCGCCGCCAAATCCCATCGGCCCGATTCCAAGCTGGTTGGCTTCTTCGTACAGGCGTTGCTCGAGAGCTCCAAGTTCCGGGTCCGGGTTGTCGTCCACCATTGGCCGGAAGAGAGCCTCCTTCGAAGCGTAATACGAAGAGCCGCGATCACCGCCGATAGCGACCCCGAGCACCCCCGGTGCGCAGCCTTTACCTTGGGCGCGTTGGACGGCGTCCAGCACGACCTTTCGCACGCCTTCCAGATCGCGGCCAGCCCCTAGGCGGCTGTCGGGCAGAGAGTACTGCGCACCGACATTTTCGCAGCCACCTCCCTTCAGGATCAGGTCCACGATCAATTCGCTGCCCCGGACCTCCTCGAAGTGAATTGTCGGAAAAGCGTCGTCCCCCAGGTTGTTGCCGCTGTTTGTGCCGCGTACGGCATCAACGGCGTTTGGACGCAGGTAAGCCTGCTCGGTGGCTGCGACAACGGCATCCCTGATCTGGGTCTTTAACTCGCGCGTGCTCCATCCCGGGGGATATTGAACATAGAAGATAGGCGTGCCGGTGTCCTGGCAGATCGGTGTGCTGTTTTCGCGGGCGAGGGCGACATTCTCAAGGATGCTGTCCAACGCACCCTGGGCCGCCGATCCTCCCGATTCGACCTCGCGTGCCTGCTCGATGGCAGCCTGAACATCGGCGGGTAAGTCGGTTGAGGTGCGGCGAATTAATTCCAGCAGCGCATCCCGTAGGTCCTGCATACCATCCCCTCTTTCTATGCTGATGGAGCTCGGAGTGGAGTTCTTGGAATCATTCTTCTCCTCCTGGAAAGGGACGAGTAGTGATGAAGCGCGCTTCCTGGGACGCCGGATTTCGCTATTCCACCCCGGCGAGTGAAGTGGTTAGAGTCGGGGATCCGTCCGGGCGACCAGGATCGAACCTGTCGCACTCGAAAACAACTGCGGGCCGATGCTGCCCAAGGCCAGACGGTTGAAAATATGTTTAGGTTCCGGCGCGCCGATGACAATCAAATCGTACTTCCCGATCTCCTCCGCGCGCAGGATTTCCTCTGCCACCACGCCGTGGCGCAGCTCGAGCTGTGCGTCAACGCCGGCTTGTTCCGCCCGTTCAGCAGCCCGGCGCAGGTGCTTTGCAAGCGGAGTCTCGCGCGCCAGGACGTCTGGCAAGGTTTCATCCAAAGCATCAAGTCCGGTATACATCCAGGGCGAGCTGCTGACGACGTGCAAAATCGTGGCTTTGGCCCCGGTGGCTGCTGCCAGCGAAAGCCCGCGTTCGATCACGATATCGGAGGCATCAATGCCGCCAGTGCAGATCAGAATGCGCTGCAGCTTCTCCGGTGGATTGCGAATCAGGAGAACGGAATCGGCAATCCGCTCAGCCAGACGCTGGCTGAGTCGGGTCGCAACCCGGTCTCCCATGCTGCGTGAAGTTCCCAGCACGACCAGTTCGTGTTCTCGTGGATCCAGTTCCTGCTGGATGATCTTTTCAAAATTGCCGCGAACACGAATCACCTGGTCGGGCTCATTTCGTAAATACTGGCGAGTGGTTGCAATCATGTCCTCGCTGTCCGATTCCTTCTTCCGTACATGCATCAGGGTCAGCTGCATGCCCAGCGCACGCGTGACAAGTTCTGCGAAGCGCACTGCAGAAGCGTCAGGGCCGCGCTTGCCAATACAGATGATCGAGCGACCGGTCCCTATAGCAGAATCAACCATATCTATCAATACCTCCCCGGTTACACGCCTATTCGCAGCAACACCATGATTGCTGCGATGAGCGGGAGAATCGAGAACATCAGCCGGATCGTCGGGCCTGAGAAGTAGCGGGTGCCAACGGCGCCGATCTGGGCTCCGATGGCGGCGCCGGTGTGCATTGTCAGCGCGATCATAATGTCGACATTGCCCTTCAGGGCGTGGCTGACCGTCCCGTATCCGGCTGAGATGATGATTTCAAACAGGTCGGTGCCGACCGCGACGTGGGTTGGAATACCCAGCACATAGACCAGCAGTGGCAGGCGCAGAAACCCACCCCCGACGCCGAGAAACCCGGCCAGAAATCCGGTCAGCATGCCGACCAGGATGACAGCCCAGATTGAGACCTCGCGTACGCCCGAGACCGGCAGGCGGACCAAAGGGGGCAATCGCAGCAGTCGCGCGGTGACGCTGAGTTCCTTGACATCGGAAACGCCTTTTGCCTCCAGCTGATCGGTTCTTTTCGTGCGCAGGGCGCGCAGACTTTCCCGGCCGGTGAAAAGCCCGATCGCGGTCAGAATCGCGACATAGCTGTAACCGACGACATGCTCGATGTTTCCAAGCACCTTCAGGTGTTCAAGTAATTGAGCTCCGAGCTCGATGCCGGGGATCGTGCCGATGACCATGAACAACGCAAGGCGTAAATCGACGTTTCCAAGTGCGCGGTGACGGCGCGCAGCGACGATCGATTTCCCTGTCATGTGCGCCAGGTCCGTGCCTACGACGAAGTTGATTGGGACGCCGGCCCAGATCATGAGCGGCCCGGCAATAAAGCCTCCGCCGACGCCGAAGAAACCGCCCAGGATACCTACGATAAAACCGATCCCGGCCAGGATGAGCGGATGAATGAAAACACCAGAGATCGGGAAAAACATCGCTTACTTTCTTAACCCGAACCTGCGCAGCAGCCATGACGTCAACCAATCCAGCAGCACGCCCTGGCCGACGATGGCGAGCAGGGAGCCCGCCGCATATGGAAGCGGAGCCTGGTAGTAGAGATCTGCCAGGTATCTTTCCGCAATACGTAGAATGAACAAGAAGTACAGGATGACCAGCGGTGTGTAAATTAACAGTTCGGCCAGCAGGCTGCGAATCAGCGGCTGGAGCGAAGGATCACCTGCCGGAAAGCGCTTGTTTGCTTCATCCATCGGTACCGCCCTACCCTCCGGGGGTTTCGCTGTTTCTGTCTATCGTCCTGCCAATATGATCATTATACGTGATCTGATTCACGCCCTGACCTGCATGTTCTGGATACTCTCTTTCAACCACCGCCCGCTGAAAGCATGTTAAACTGCTGGCGATGAACAGCAAGACACTTCAGAAACTGGAACTACCGCTCGTACTCGAGCGGTTATCCTCCTTCGCGGCCTTCTCAGCCTCGAAGGCGTTGGCGCGCGAACTGGAACCAACCGCCGATGTAGGTGTGATCGAGCGCAGGCTGCAGGAGACAACCGAAGCACGCGTGCTGCTGAGCGTCACCGACGATATTACCGTTGGCGGAGCACACGACGTTCGCCCGGAGGTCGGCGCAGCCGAGCGCGGGGCGGTGCTCGAGCCCGGGCAGCTGCTTGATATCAAGCACACCTTGATCTCGGCTCGCAGCCTGCGCCGCCGCCTTGAAAAAGAGGATCGCTATCCGGCGTTGGTAGAGATCGCCCTGCAGCTAGAGCCAGCCGAAGGCCTCATCGACCAGATCTCAACCATCGTCGATGACCGCGGGCAAGTGCCAGACCGGGCTTCACCGGCCCTGGCTTCGATCCGGGCTGAACAGCGGGTCGCACATGACCGCCTGACAGGCAAACTCCAGAGTCTGATCATGGACAGCAAGCTGGCTTCGATGCTGCAGGAACCGATCATCACCCAGCGCGATGGCCGCTTCGTCTTGCCGCTGCGGGCGGAATACAAAGGGCGGATCAAAGCGGTTGTCCATGATCAATCGTCCTCCGGCGCGACGCTCTTTGTTGAGCCTCTGCAGGTGGTCGAGCTCAACAACCGGGTACGCGAACTGGAGCTGGCAGAGCGGGATGAAATTCGCCGCCTGCTGGTAGAAATCTCCGGCCAGGTCGCCCAGCAGGCTGAGTCGATTCGAGCCACGGTCACCGCCCTGGCGCAGTTGGACCTGGCGATTGCCAAAGCCCGTTACGCCGATCAGCTGGATGCCCAGGAACCGCAGCTGAGCCCATTCCGGGAGCGAAGCGATTCGCATCCCGGATCCACGCTGCGCTTCATCCAGGCCCGCCACCCGCTGCTCGACCCGGAGCATGTTGTCCCGGTTGATCTGGTACTTGAAGGTGATATCTACGCGTTGGTGATCACCGGTCCCAACACCGGCGGCAAGACGGTTGCCCTAAAAACAGCAGGCTTGCTGGTCCTGATGGCTGAATGTGGCCTGCATATACCGGTCGAATCAGGTTCGAGCTTCTCGCCCTTCCGGGATGTCTTTGCTGACATTGGCGATGAGCAATCCATCGAACAGTCTCTCTCGACCTTCTCGTCCCATATATCGAACATCATCCACATCCTGGAGCAAGCCGGCCCTCGTTCACTTGTGCTGCTGGACGAACTCGGAGCCGGCACCGACCCGCAGGAGGGAGCTGCGCTGGCCCAGGCGTTGCTGGAGGCATTTCTCGAGCGAGGGGCGACGACACTCGTGGCAACCCATTATTCAGGCTTGAAGATCTTCGCTCACAACCGGCCAGGGGTGAGCAACGCCAGCGTGGAATTTGACCTTGAGAGCCTGCGCCCGACCTATCATCTTGCGATTGGCCTGCCGGGCAGATCGAATGCGCTGGCGATCGCCGGCCGGCTCGGCCTGGAGGATGGGATCATCGCCCGCGCTCGAGCAATGGTAGCACCAGAGGAACTACAGGCAGACACCCTGTTGAATGAAATCTACGCTCAACGAGATCTTGCGCGCCAGGATCGCACCCAGGCTGAGGAAGCGCGCAAACGAGCTCATGCCAAGGATCTCGAACTCGATCAGCGCCTGGAGAAAATTGAGGATGAACGGCTGCACGTGATTGGTGAAGCCCGCCGCGAGGCTCAGGCCGAATTGGAATCGCTGCAGGAGGAGATTGCCCAGCTGCGGCGTAAGCTGGCGATCGCCGGCCAGCCGCTGACCGTGCTCGAACCGTTGGAGGAAGAAGCGCAGGCGCTAGCGGAAGGTGCGAATGAGCCGCTCGTGCGCGCAGCACCGGAGCGTGAAATCAACCGCCGCCCGCTGCGCCTCGGTGACCGCGTCCAATTAGTATCGATCAACACCGAGGGGGTGATCACCGGCTTAAGTGAGGATCAAGCTGAGGTGCAGGTCGGTCGCTTGCGCGTGCGCGCCCGGCTGGATGAACTCAGGCTGCGAGGGGATGCGCAACCCGAGGCCGCGGAACCTGAGCCAACGCGGGGTTCCCCGATGCCCGGTGGGGCTCCACCCCTTGAACTCGACCTGCGCGGCCGAACAACCGAAGGTGCCCTGGAGGAACTCGAGCGCCGGCTTGATGCTGCCTACCTGGCGGGTATGCCCTACGTGAGAGTCATACACGGTAAAGGTACGGGCAAGCTGAGGCAGGTGATTCGCGAATGGCTGCGTTCGAACCGCTATGTTGAAGCATTCGAAGCGGGTACGCCGGCTGAAGGAGGCGATGGAGTCACCGTCGTCCGGGTCAAAACCGGCTGATGGCAGTCGCTCGTTAATCCAACCTCACAGCGATATCTCCAATCCCGGGGGGGACAGTCTACGACCCCGCAACTCGAAACCCCCAGTTAGTCAGCCGATTTGATTCGCCTGCGCATCGATCACTCTGAACCCCGGGGGGCTTTGCCGACCAGCGCTCCTAAAGTATGATCACCACAAATGCAAAGTTTACCTAAGAATTCTCAGGGGAGCTGTCCATGAATCCATGGGTTGAATCGCTCGGCCCGGTTTTTATCGCCGGATTTGCCCTCCAGCAGCTGCTCGAACTGCTGGATCCAGTCCTCGAACGAGTACTAAAGCCGCAGAAAGCATGGCTTTTAAGTGCATTGGCACTCCTGCTGGGCCTTGGGATCACGCTCGTTCTCGGCCTGCGGGTGCTGCGCCCGTTTGGGTTGATAAGAGCTGCCTGGCTGGATGCAATCCTGACAGCGCTGCTCATCTCGAGCGGCACGAAATGGCTGAACGACCTGTTGAAGATCATCAGTTACAAGAAGCAGGAACTGCAGGCACGCGCCGCACACCAGGCGCAGATGCAAGAGCACTGAGTTGGCTTCCGGAGGCCTGGCTTGATGGGGAGCATCGTTCGTTGCTTTGGCAGCGGTGACCCGCTGATGGAGCAGTACCATGATGCGGAGTGGGGTGTGCCGGTTCACGACGACCGGATGCTGTTCGAGAAGCTGGTGCTCGATGGTTTCCAGGCCGGCTTGTCCTGGCGCACCGTGCTGCACAAACGGGAAAACTTCCGCCAGGCCTTCGACCGCTTCGATCCGCAGCAAATGGCGCGGTACGGTGACTTTGAACGGGGGCGTTTGCTCAACGATGCAGGCATCATCCGCAATCGCTTGAAAATTGAGGCGGCGATTACCAACGCCAGGGCTTATCTTGACCTGCTCAAGGAGGAGGGTTCTTTCTCCGATTTCCTGTGGTCCTTCACCGGCGGCCGTACGTTGAAGTCAGCCCCACGTAGCTGGACAGATGTCCCGAGCTCGACGCCCGAGTCTGATGCCATGTCGGCGGCTTTAAAAGAGCGCGGCTTCAAATTTGTCGGCACAACAATCTGCTATGCATTCATGCAGGCGGTTGGAATCGTCGATGATCACCTGCGTTCATGTCACCGTTTCTCCGGCTGACGGCTGGGGAGTGAACAGGGAACACTTTAAGTGAAGCGCCACTTGACAGTCTCGATCTTTGGCCTAAAATGTCCAAGAATACGATATGCCGGATTTCAATCATCCATTGTCTCGTCCAGCTGCCCCTCCTGAGGCAAGTGCCTCTCGACGGGCATCCCTTTTTTCAAGATCAAGAGCCGAAAGGCTCTCTTTTTTTGCCAGCTCACGGAGGTGCGGATGATCCAATTGCCAGGGTTGATCGACCCGCATGTACATCTGCGCGATCCGGGTGCGACTCACAAGGAAGACTTCGACAGTGGGACACAGGCCGCTCTGGCCGGCGGTTTCACCGTTGTTCTTGCGATGCCCAACACATCCCCACCGATCGTCGACTCGGCCTCCCTGGAGCAAGCCGAGCGGGCCGCAGCGCTTAAAGCACGCTGTGATTACGGCATCTTCCTCGGGGCCGGAGCTGAGAACGCAGGGCACGCGTTCGAACTTGCGGACCGGACCTGCGGTTTAAAACTCTACCTGGATCAGACCTACGGACCGTTGAAAATCGAATCGCTTGAGCAGCTTGAAGCGCATGTGGCAGCCTGGCCGCGGTCGAAGATGATTGCGGCCCATGCAGAAGGGCGTAGCCTGGCGGCGCTGCTGTTCCTGACCGGATTGTACGAACGTTCCGTCCATATCTGCCACGTAAGCCGCCGGGATGAAATTCTGCTCATTCGACGGGCGAAGGAGAAAGGCCAGCGTGTGACCTGCGAGGTCACCCCGCACCACCTGACCTTGACCGAGGATGATTTGCCCCGCCTGGGCGCTGGTCGTGGCGAGGTGCGCCCACGCCTGGCAACCCGCCGCGATCGCCAGGCGCTATGGGACAACCTGGACGCGATCGATGTCATCGCCACCGATCATGCCCCCCATACCCTGGCTGAAAAAGACGGCGCGCAGCCGCCGCCCGGGTTTCCAGGGTTGGAGACTTCACTGGCGATTATGCTCACCGCAGTCCGAGAAGGACGGCTGACCATGGAGGACGTCATCGAGCGCATGCACACTCGACCAGCGCGCATCTTCGGTGTTCCTTCACAACTGGAAACAGAAATTCTGATCGATCCCGAAGCGCGCTGGACGGTGGACGGAAAACGATTTTTCAGCCGCTGCGGCTGGACGCCGTTTGAGGGAATGCAGCTGTACGGGCGGGTACGTGAAGTTCGATTACGCGCAAGCACTGTCTATCGTGAAGGCGAGGTCCTGGCCGAACCAGGGAGCGGCAGGAACCTCTTTAAAGTATTGCGGGCGTAGGATACGCCCAAGGATACGCCCAAGGAGAGATAAATGGCTACCTTTGTTCCACCGACAGAACGCAGCACACCGAGCCCTCATCTTCCGCTCGGAGATCACCGCACGGCGCCTTTCTACGGTCACGACATCCTCTCGGTTTCCCAATTTGGCCGGGAGGACCTCGAGTACATCTTCGGCGTGGCGAGAGAGATGCGGGCGATGGTCGAACGCATCGGCACCTTCGATCTGCTGAAGGGGAAAATCCTGGCCAACCTTTTTTACGAGCCTTCCACCCGCACCTCGTCATCATTTACAGCTGCCATGGAACGCCTGGGCGGGAGCGTAATCCCGATCAACGAGGTGCACTACTCATCGGTGGCAAAAGGGGAGTCGCTTCCGGATACCATCCGGACGCTGGAGTGCTATGCCGATGTGATCGTATTGCGGCATCCCGAGGTCGGCTCGGCCAAACTTGCTGCCCAGTACGCGCGCAAGCCGATCATCAACGGTGGTGACGGTACCGGTGAGCATCCAACTCAGGCGCTGCTCGACCTGTTCACCATCACGGAAGAGTTGGGCCATGCGGACGGGCTGACCGTCACGATGCTGGGAGACTTGAAATACGGCCGCACTGTGCATTCGCTTGCCCGGCTGCTCTCGCTCTACGACGTGCAGCTGCGCTACGTCGCACCTGATATCCTGGCCATGCCGGCTGAGCTGGTTGAGGAGCTGGAAGGAAAGAACATCTCCCAGGCTTCGTTCACGACTCTCGAGCCTGTGCTGGCCGAAACAGATGTGCTCTATGTCACGCGGGTTCAGAAGGAACGCTTTGAGGACATGGAGCAGTATGAAAATGTGAAAGGCTCCTATGTCATCGGGCCGTCAACGATGAAGAAGGCCAAAGATGAGATGATCGTGATGCACCCGCTGCCGCGGGTGGGGGAGATCAGCATGGAGCTCGACTCAGACCCGCGCGCCGCGTATTTCCGCCAGATGGAATACGGCCTGTACCTGCGCATGGCACTGCTGGCGATGGTGCTGGGGAAGGCATGAGCTTCTTCCAGCGCCTGCAGGCCCGGGTCGACCAGGTTGATTCACTGCTCTGCGTCGGGCTAGATCCGCATCCCGAGCTGCTGCCGGAAGCCAGCGCAAGCGCGGCGGCCGAGTTCTGTTTGCGCTTGATTGAAGCGACCGCCGATCATGTCTGTGCATTCAAGCCGAATGCTGCCTTCTTCGAAGCCTACGGTGGAGCGGGATGGGATGCGCTTGAACAGGTTATTCGGGCTGTTCCGGGAGGCATACCGGTTATTCTCGATGCCAAGCGCGGCGATATTGCCTCCACTGCCAAAGCCTATGCGCAGTCGGCCTTTACAAGGCTCGGAGCCGATGCAATCACGCTCAGCCCCTACCTGGGGGGTGATTCGATCCAGCCTTTCCTTGAAGATCCGGAAAAAGGAGTCTTCCTGCTTTGCAAGACCTCCAACCCGGGGGCAGATGACCTGCAGTCACTGCCCACCGCCGGGTCGGGACCGCTTTATCGGACCGTCAGCCAACTGGCCCAAACCTGGAATGTCCGTGACAACATCGGCCTGGTCGTCGGCGCGACCGATACATCAGCTCTAACTCAGGTGCGGTTGGATGTACCCGAGATGTGGCTTCTCGCACCCGGTGTTGGCGCGCAGGGTGGGGATCTCGAGCGAGCGCTTATGGCCGGTTTACGTGCGGATGGGAGCGGGATAATCATCCCGGTCTCGCGAGCAATCGCCGGCGCCGCAGATCCATGTGCAGCTGCGAGTGAGACGCGGAAAAAGATTAACGCCTGTCGCCGACGAGAGGGTGGTCCACCCTTCAAGGTAAGTGATGCGCGCCTGCAACTAGCGGATACCCTGCTGGCGGCCGGCTGCGTTCAATTCGGGAGCTTCACCTTGAAGTCTGGCTTGCAGTCCCCAATCTACTTCGATTTACGCCGGCTGGTATCACATCCCCGCTTGCTGAGGCTGGTCGCCCGGGCTTACCTTCCGATTCTCGAAAGCCTGGCCTTCGATCGACTGGCTGGGCTACCCTATGCCGCGCTGCCAATTATTACCGCCATCGCTCTCGCCAGCGATTGGCCGATGATTTACCCGCGCAAGGAGATCAAGGATTACGGCACACGCGCACCGGTTGAGGGCGAATTCCAACCCGGCGAGCGGGTCGCCTTGATCGATGACCTGGCGACGACCGGGGCCAGCAAGATTGAAGCGATTGAGCAGCTGGAGCGGGTTGGGCTGCGGGTAGAGGACGTCGTAGTATTGATCGATCGCGAGAGCGGTGCGCGCGAGGATCTGGAACGGAGAGGGATGCGCTTCCATGCCGTATTCAGGTTGAGCGAAATGCTTGATCACTGGGAGCAAGACGGCCTCGTTTCGGTTGAGCACGCAGATGCTGTGAGGAAGTTCCTGGCAGGGGGACCCAGCGGGTGAGGGTTGGCATGGAAAACGATGCCGGAATTGTATAAATCTAGCATCGATTGGCGAGAAACATGATCGATCCAGAAGGTGATCACCGGCGAAGCGTGCTGCAAGCCGGTTTCGTGACCCTGCTCTGGTCCAGTTCCTGGGTGCTGATCAAGTGGGGCCTGGTTGAAATTCCACCGCTAACATTCGTCGCACTCCGGTACGCACTGGCCGCTCTGATCATGCTCGCCTGGCTGGTGTTCAAGTTCCGCGGCCGGCTGGTGCCGATAAGCCGGTCGATGCGTGTACGGCTGGTCCTGCTAGGGATCTTCTACTATGCCATGGCGCAGGGGTCGCTCTTTGTCGCCCTGGCCTATCTCCCGGCAGTCTCCGTAAACCTGATCTTGAGTTTCACCTCTGTTCTGGTAGGCCTGGCAGCCGTGCCGACATTAGGCGAGCGCTTCACGCGCGGCCAGGCAGGAGGCGTAGGCCTGGCTTTAGCTGGAGCGTGTCTCTATTTCTTCGCGGTGAAAGGCGGGGGTGTGACGGGCAGCTGGGTGGGGATTATGGCTGCTGTCATCGGCCTGATATCCAACGCGACAGCGACCCTGCTCAGCCGGTCGGTGAACCGGGAAGGGACGCTTGATCCCGAAGGTGTGACCGCGATCAGTATGAGTATCGGGGCGGTCATCATGCTGGCCGTTGCACTCCCGGTGGCAGGCTTGCCGCCGCTGAGCATCAAGAATTGGCTCTTCATTGTCTGGCTGGCGCTGATCAACACGGCCTTCGCTTTCACACTCTGGAACCGCACGCTGCGGACGTTGAGCGCGCTCGAATCGAGCATGATCAACAGCAGCATGATGATCCAGATTCCGATCCTGGCGGTGATCTTCCTACATGAGCAGCTCCAACCGGTGCAGATCTTTGGCCTGCTGCTGGTGGTCGGTGGCATCTATCTCGTACAGCGCTTGCGCTGGATCGAGCCTTCCGGGCTCTCGCTGCCGCCGGACCCATGACTCTCTATACCCGCATCCTGCGACCGCTTCTCTTCCGGCTCGACCCCGAGCGAGCCCACCGCCTGACTCTTGACGCATTACAGCTGGCGACCGCGCTGCCCGGGATGCCCGCACTTCTGCGTTGGTACTTTGCAGCTCCACCCGGGAACGAGGTACAGGTTTTCGGCTTGAAATTCGCCAACCCGCTCGGGCTGGCGGCTGGTTATGACAAGGATGGCCGGGCGATCGATGGCCTGGCGTGCCTGGGTTTCGGGCACCTTGAGCTGGGCACTGTCACGCCCGAACCCCAGGTAGGGAACCCGCGGCCGCGCGTTTTCCGCCTGCCTGGCGATCAAGCCCTGATCAACCGGATGGGGTTTCCGAATTCTGGTGCCAAGGCACTGCTGCAGCGCTTGCCGCGCGCAGCGAATCGCAGCTTCATACTGGGGGTGAACATTGGGAAGGGTGCGGAGACGCCACTGGAACAGGCAGGCTCGGATTACCTGGCTCTCTTTCACACGTTCTACGATATTGCTGACTACCTGGTGGTTAACGTTTCTTCCCCGAACACCCTCGGGTTGCGCCGGCTGCAGGCGCGGCAGGCTTTGGGTGTGCTTCTGGCGGAACTCCAACGTGCCCGAGGGGAACGGTTGCAGGCGGGCGCACCTCGCAGGCCGCTCCTCGTGAAGCTTGCCCCCGACCTGTCACAGGGGGAATTGTCCGATGCGCTCTCGGCGATTCTGGACAACGGATTCGATGGGGTGATTGCTGCCAATACCACGGTCGACCGGGCAGGCTTGCACGACCCGCGACGCGTCGAAAGCGGGGGATTGAGCGGAGCTCCGCTAAGGGCACGCTCTACGGCAATGATACGGGACATTCAACGCCTGACATCTGGCAGTTTGCCGATTATCGCAACCGGGGGGGTGTTCGGAGCGCGCGATGTGCAGGAGAAGCTCGATGCCGGTGCCAGCCTGGTGCAGTTGTATACCGGTCTTGTGTACCAGGGCCCGCGGCTGGTGAAATCGATCCTGGAGCAGCTCCTGCGAATGTAACCCCGGGCGGCCGCTCTCTGCCGGGCGGAGACATTTGCCTGGCCGGGCCATGTGCCGTATCTTCCTGTTTGAGCGGCTTCATTTTGCGCGTCGCTATGAGCAAGGGGGATTCCCGATGAATTCGGATCAGCGTAGGTCAATCCGTACGCATGTGGGCGCGGCTCTCATGCTGCTCTTCATCGCGGCCGTATTCCTCTTCTTCCTCCAGCAGTCACGCCCGGCGATCAAGGTGACCGAAAGCCCGGAAGGCGGAGCGATCCCGGTGGCCGTGCATTTCAGTGAGCCTGGTTCACCGGCCTCCCGGTCACTGCGCGATGGGCCGGATGCGGCGCTGGCCGATGCAATCGACGCCGCGCGTTATTCGGTCGACATGGCTGTGTACCGGTTGGATCTGTGGAGCATACGTGATGCTTTGATCGATGCCGCCCGGCGAGGTGTGCGTGTGCGGTTGGTCCTGGAGGGCGATAACGCGCATGAGCCCGAGGTGGAATCTATCCGACAGGCTGGCATTGAAGTCGTCGCTGACCAGCGTGCACCACTGATGCATCACAAGTTCGTCGTGATCGATCTATATGAGGTGTGGTCCGGGTCCATGAACTTTACCTTGAACGGCGCCTATCGAAACAACAATAACCTGATCCGCATCCAATCCAGGCAGTTAGCGACGGCGTATGTAAGTGAATTCGAGGAGATGTTCAGCGAACGGCGGTTTGGAGCGCTTTCAGCCCCGGACCTCGCACCGCAGGAGATAGATCTGGATGGTGGCTGGGTGATGGTTTACTTTGCGCCTGATTACGACGTAGCCCGGGCGCTGGATCCGTGGCTTGCATCCGCCCGGAGCGAAATCGACTTGCTAGTCTTCAATTTCACCAGTGATACGCTGGCCAAGCGGCTGATCGATCGAATGCAGGCTGGCGTGCATGTCGCCGGCGTGTTTGAGAGCACTCAAGCCTCGAACAGCGGTGGGGAGTTCGACCGCCTGCGATCCGCCGGTGCGGATATGCGCCTTGACCGCAACCCGAATGACATGCACCATAAGGTGATCGTGATTGACGGAACGCTGGTTATTACCGGGTCCTACAATTTCAGCCGCGCCGCCCAGGAGGAGAATGACGAAAATCTGCTCCTGATCTACAGTCCTGACATTGCCGAGCAATACTTGATAGAATTCAGCCGGCTGTACGAGGCGGCAGCGCCCTGAGTTTGAACACGGAGGAAAGCACGTATGAGTGATGGATCTCGTTTTTTCATCGGCCGCAATTATGATCTCAAGACGGGGAAGCTGGGCTCGGACGATGTCACCTATGATCCCAACGATCTGACGACACATGGGGTTGTGGTTGGGATGACTGGCTCTGGCAAGACCGGTCTGTGCGTCGATATTCTCGAAGAAGCGGCGCTGCAGGGATTGCCAGCATTGATCGTCGATCCGAAGGGCGATATCGCCAATCTGCTGCTGCATTTTCCAAACCTGGCGCCGGCTGATTTTCAACCCTGGGTCGATCCGGATGAAGCTCGTCGCTCCGAGGTCAGCGTTGAGACGCTGGCTGAAAAGACCGCCGCTACCTGGCGCGAGGGCCTGGCGCGCTGGAATATCGACGGCGAAAAAATCAGGCAGGTTTGTGATGCCGTCGAATATGCCGTCTTTACACCTGGCTCGGACGCTGGAATTCCCGTCAGCATTCTCGCCTCCCTGAAGGCACCCGGGATCGCGTGGGATGAGAATCGCGAGCTGCTGCGTGAGAAGATCGCCAGCACGGTGACGGCGCTGCTCGGATTAGTGGGTATCGAGGCTGATCCGGTGCGTTCACGCGAACATATCTTGCTGGCTAACCTTTTCGAGACCGGTTGGAAGGCCGGGCAGGATATGGAGCTGATGGAGCTGATCCGCCAGATCCAATCACCCCCGATGGAACGGTTGGGTGCGTTCGAACTTGAGAAGTTCTACCCCGAGGATGATCGCTTTGAATTGGCCATGCAGCTCAACAACTTGCTGGCCTCGCCGACATTCGAAGCATGGGTTGAGGGCGTGCCGCTCGATATTGAGCGCTTACTATGGACCGAAAATGGCAAGCCACGCCACAGCGTGTTCTATCTTGCTCATCTGCCCGAGAGCGAGCGGATGTTCTTCGTCACGCTACTCATGACGGCCGTTGAAAGCTGGATGCGAGGCCAATCCGGAACAGCGTCACTGCGGGCGCTGATCTACATCGATGAGGTTCTCGGTTACTTGCCGCCGGTCGCCAACCCGCCGTCCAAACCACCGCTGCTGCGGTTGTTGAAGCAGGCGCGTGCCTTTGGTATCGGATTGCTGCTGACAACGCAGAATCCGGTCGACCTCGACTACAAAGGCCTGGGTAACGCTGGCACGTGGTTCATCGGAAAGCTGCAGACTGAGCAGGATAAGGCGCGCTTATTGGATGGGCTCGAATCGGCCGAGAGTGGCGCCGGGTTAAAACGGGCGGAGATAGATCGTTTGATCTCAGCGCTGGACAAGCGCGTTTTCCTGCTGCATAACGTGCACGAAAAAGCCCCGCTGGTCTTTCATACCCGCTGGGCGATGGCCTATTTGCGAGGACCGATCACGCGCGATCAAATCCGGCCTTTGAATGATCTCGTATCCGCCGAAGTGGGGGCAGGAACGATGGCCGGAGGACTGGCTAAGGCAGCGGATGGGGCTCGTGCACGCTCTGAATCGACGGCCAGCGCCACGCACCCATCTGTCCCCCAGGGCATCCCGGAATATTTCCTTCCAACTAACCTGACGACCTCCGAAGCTTTGAAGGCAGCCGATCGCAGTGTGGAAGATGCGGAGGTGGGTAGGCCGCTCTACCGGCCGGTCCTGCTCGCGCAGGCCGCCGTTCGCTACCTCGACCGGAAGTCCGGCATCGACCAAGTGGAGTACCCGGCGGCCATGGTTGAGGAAGCAGACCGGGCTGGCGTTGTACGCTGGGAGGACTGGGTCTGCCCGAATGTCAGTGTGGATGAGCTCGATCAAGCTCCAGCAGCTGAAGCGCTCTTCGGCGATCTTAATGCACCGCTCAATGAATCCACCCAACTGCGATCCCTCGAAGCCGATTTCAAGGATTTCATCTACCACAGCCAGGGCCTCAAACTCTTTACCAATAAAACACTCGAGATTCTGGCTGCGCCCCGTACGACCGAAGGAGAATTCAGGCAGCAGCTCAGTGAAGCTGCCAGCAAGGCGCGTGATGAGGAGATCGATTCTTTAAAAGACAAATACGAGACCAAGATCGATCGCGTGCAGGAGCGTCTGACGAAAGAAGAGCGGGAGCTGTCGGAGGATGAATCCGAGCTGTCGGCACGGAAGATGGAGGAGTTGGCGACTCACGCTGAGAACATCCTGGGCTTATTTGGCGGTTCACGCAGCAGCCGCAGAGTTTCCTCGTCGCTCACCAAGCGGCGCATGACTTCCAAAGCCAAGGCTAACGTCGAGGAATCCCATCAGGTGATTGCGGACCTGCAGAAGGAATTGGGAGAGATGGAGGCAGAACTGCGGGCTGAGATCGAGGAGATCAAGGCCCGTTGGGCGGAGGTCGCGAGCGAAGTGGAGGAGACCGTTATCACACCTTATAAGAAGGACATCCGGGTTGAATTATTTGGCGTTGCCTGGAAGCCTTTCTGGCAGATTCAGGTGGGAGAGGAACACTTCGAGCTTCCCGCCTTCGAGCCGCGCTGACCTTGATTCCGCTGCTGCCCGTTTGCGTTCCCAATCGAGCAGTACATGGGGATCCGAAGAGACTCGACTATCGTCAAAACCGTAGGGGCACAGCGCCGCTGTGCCCCTACGCGATGTCAGACCTGTGAATTCAGTGCCTGGGCGCACCAATCTTCCCTGATCACGAATAAAAAGGCGACCCCTGTCTTATCCGGATACGAAATATTCCCTCCGACCTGCATCTGCGACTAGATGCTGTTGGGGGGAATATTCGTCGGCATTCTCAGGTCAAATCGATTTGGTGCCGGCGCAGCCAGAAAGTCCAGAGTAACCCGGGCAGCAGGGTGAACGCCCCTAATAAGCCCAGCAGCCACCCGAGCGACAGCCCGGAGCCGTCCATTGCCCAGCCACCCGCGGCAGCGCCGATAGCGCTAGCCAACGTGAAGAGCGCAAATTCGGTTGAAAAAACCCGCCCGCGCACCTTGTCCGGCGCAAGCTGGAACAGCAGCTGTGTTGAAAACACCCAGTTGATGCCGCCGCCGAACGTTCGCAGCACGTTGCCCAGCAGGACGAGGGCGAAGCTTCCCAGCGGCGCACTCATCAGTAGGCCGGCACCGGTGATTGCATAACCCACCGCGATCGCGATCGCCAGCGGGCGTTTCCGGTCGCCGGTAAGCCGCCGGGCGAGTACCGGACCGAGACCGGTACCTATTCCGGCCGCAGTGTAGAGCAGTCCCAGGCTGATGCCGCCACCTTCGCCCAGCACGAAGATCTTTTCCGCAATCCTGACCTGGATAACCTGGTAGGCGCCGTTCGACATCAGGCTGATCGCAGCTTTATGCAGGGCGACCAGCATGATCACCGGGTTGGCGCCCAGATAGCGCAGGCCGTCGATGTACTCGCCCAGGATTTGACCGGGCCTTAGATCAGCTTGCCCCTCTCCGGGGATGTGTTGATATATGACGCGGCTGATGAACAATGCCGAGAGCAGGAAGGAGAGGCTGTCGATGACAAAGGCAGGCTTAAATCCCCAGCCGCCCGCGACCAGGCCTCCCAGGGCCGCGCCCAGTGCAAGCATGACGGACCAGGTGACCGACGTGAGTGTATTGGCTGCTCCCAGTTCCGCGCGCGAAACGAGGTCGGGCAGGATGGCGTTGCGGGTGGGGAAGAATATGCCTGTGATGGCGAGTTGAACTGCGGTCAGCAGGTACAGCAGCCACACATCACCAGCGGTCCGAACCAGCAGAAAACCAAGCACAACCAGCGCGCGCGATAGGTCACTGAGTATCAGGATGTACTTGCGGTTGTAGCGATCGGCAAGCACACCTCCAATTGGACTGATCAAGAAGGGCGCCAGCATGCGGATGACGAACAGTCCCCCGATGGCAAGACCCGATCCAGTTAGCTGACCAACGAGGGCGGCGGAGGCGATCAGATTGAACCAGTCTCCGAGCAAGCTGATGATCTGGCCGAACCACAGGTTGCGGAATCTGTGGTTGCTTCGTGTCAGTTGGAGATACCCAACAGCTGGCGGGGTTGAGCGCGAATCTTCCGTCACACCTGGCTCTCTTGCAGGGGGTGGTGTTTGCGACAAATCCGGCTTTACCTTTCGTATCGTTGGATTGTGTCCAATTGTACGCTATCGTGGAGCAGTCCTATCCTGGCTTTTAATCTACATCTCTTCAACCGCCAGCTCATGAACCTGGACAGCGTACGAAGCCGCGTACCAGCCGCTGGCCTGAAGCAGATCCTGATGCGTACCGCTGGAGGTCATCCGGCCTCCCTCAAGCACGATGAAATGATCAAGATATTCAAATCCCAGCAGGCGATGGGTTGCAATCAAGGTCGTTCGTGAGGCAATCATCTCTCGCACTACCCCCATCAATGCGCTTCTCGTTGGCAGGTCAAGATGGGCATCGAACTCATCCAGGATCAGGATCGGTGCCTCACGCAGTATTGCCCGTGCGATTGCAACCCGCTGCCTCTCACCTCCACTCAGCTTCAGCCCACGTTCGCCGACACTGGTTTCCAACCCCATCGGAAGCGTGGCAATAAATTCCGTGAGCTGAGCCCGGTCCAGCGCGCGCTGCAGTTCGCTCTCGGTGGCATGCGGCCTGGCAAGCAGCAGATTTTCCCGCAGAGTACCGGAGAATAAGTCAGTAGATTGCGAGATAACCGCCATGCAGGCGCGAACTCCTGCCGGGTCGAGCGAACGCAGATCAATCCCACCGAGCTTGATCGTGCCCTCCGAGTAGGGCCAGAGCCGCGTGATGAGTTGGATCAGCGTGGATTTGCCTGCGCCGCTCGGACCAACCAGCCCGAGCGAACTTCCCATCGGCAGTTTGAAGCTGATCCGTGAGAGTACCGATGGCTCGTTCTGCCGGTACCTGAAGCTCACGTTTGACAACTCAAGGTCAACCCGGTCAGGCAGTGGTTGCGGCGAGGGCGGCGATTGAACTGGGATCGGGCGATCGGTCAGTTCAAACAAGCGCTGAGCCGCCGCCAGCTGGCTCTCGAGACGCCGGGATGTTTCAGGCAGGGGGGAAATCGCTTCAAAGATCCCGATTGCAGCAAGCAGCAGCACCGGCAGCATATATCCCGGGAGCGATCCGCTATGGATGCGCGGTGCCAGTGTAAGAATGATGGCGACGACGGTAAGATCCATCAGCAGGGCTGGCAGTGCGCTGGCGAGGCCGCGCTGATTGGCGTCATGCGTTTGCTGGGTGGCAAGTGCCTGCTCCAGTGCAGCCAGGTCAGCCTGCTGTTGATCGGTCCCACCTGCCAGGAGTAGATCAGGCAGCCCCTGGATCGTGTCCAACTCCAGGATATGAATCCGTGAACGAAGTGAAACCAATTTCCGTCCTCCCGGGCGACCAAGTGCAAAGGTAATAGTGGGAAAGAGCAAACCTCCAAGCAGGAAGAAACCTGCCAATTCCCACCCTAGATGAGCATCAAACTGAGCCAGGAATAGTGCGCCCAAGGATGCGCTGCCGAGAGCTACTCCAATCGGGGCTAAGCCGCGCACGAAAAAGTCATCCAGGGCCTCGATGTCTCCTATGATACGCGCCAGCAAGTCGCCAGAATGGATGCCTGTCAAACCAGCCGGGGCCAGCGGTTCGAGCCGCTCGTAGAACCACAGGCGCAGCCGTGTGAGCAACCGAAACGCAGCCGAATGGGTCGTCAGGCGCTCGAGGTAGCGCAGACCGCCGCGCGCCAGGCCGAACGCTCGTACGGCGACAATCGCAACCTGTAATTCAGCAATCGAAGGTTGCAGCGCTGCGCGGGCGATCAAATACGCCGAGGTAGAGAGCAGGCCTACTCCGGCAGCTACGGTTGCGATTCCTAGCAGAACAGAAAGCAGCATTCGACCGCTGTAGGGCAGGCTGAGATAGAGCAGCTGGCGGAAGGTCTTCACGGGCTGCTCCCATTAGAGCCCATGATGCGTGCGTAAGGCCCATCAACCGCCTGCAGCGAGGCATGGGTGCCGATCTGCACGATGCGACCGGCATTCATCACCATCACCCTCTCCGCCAGCCGGGCAGCCGCAAGACGGTGGGTGATGATGAGAGTCGTCCGGCCGGCCATCAGGCGCCGTAGATTCGTGAGCAGCGACTGCTCCAGCAGCGGATCGAGCCTGGCCGTAGCTTCATCAAGAATCAAGAGCGGGGCATCTTTAAGGAAAGCTCTGGCGAGCGCAACACGCTGCGCCTGGCCAGCGCTCAAGCGCGACCCCCTCTCACCCAGCGGTGTGTCATATCCGTCAGGCAGGGTAAGCAGGTCTTGATGCAGGCCTGCCGCCCGTGCGGCCTGTTGAACCTGTTCGAAGGATGCCTCAGGCCGTCCAAGCCGGATATTCTCAAGTGCGCTGCCCGAAAAGAGATGCGGAATTTGCGGCACCCAGGCAATCTGTTCACGCCAAAGATCAGGGTCCAGCTCGCCCAGGAGCTGGCCATCCACGTGGATGGATCCGGCCATGGGTTCAATGAAGCGCAGCAGCAGTTTCGTCAAAGTGGTTTTTCCACAGCCGCTGGGACCGAGGACCACCAGATTCTCGCCAACCTGCAGGTTGAATTGAATTCCATTGAGCGCTTCCTCGCTCCGTTCGGGGTAGCTGAAGCAGACGCCTTCAAAGGTTATCCCACGCGAAAACGCAGGAGGAACCTGATACGCCCGGACCTGGCGCGGCGGGACGGCTTCGATCAGGTCGTAGATTCGCCGGGAGGCTTCGTAGCCAGACATACCGGCATGGAAACGCGCGCCGAGCATACGGAGGGGTGAGTAGAACTCCGGGGCGAGCAGCAAAATGAAGAGTGCCGCCTCAAAACCAAGCCCTCCTTGGAGCAGCCGCAATCCGATCTCAACCGCTAAGATGGCCGTTCCAAGCATCGCAACCCATTCCAGAATCAGCGCCGAGAGGAATGTCACCCGCAGAACATCCATAGTGGAACGCCGGAATCCTTCTCCGGCAGTGGCGATCCGCTCGCGCTGCAACCGGGCTTGACCGAGCAGTTTTAGCGTCGAAAGGCCTTGAAGCGTGTCGAGCAAAATGGCGCTAAGTTGGCCAAGGGAGCGCCACCTGCGGCGTGTCAAACGCTCACCCATATCGCCGATCAAGATCATAAAAAGGGGAATCAGCGGTGTGGTTAACAACAGCACCAGTGCTGAGATCAGGTCGATCGGGGCCAGGATGACGAGCATCAGCAGTGGAATGACCGCAGCCAATACGATCTGCGGCAGGTACCCGCCGATATATGTATCCAATGCTTCGATGCCTGCTGTCAGCGAGTTCAGGAGTTCACCGCTGCGCTGATCCGAGACCCACTGCGGACCGAATCGTATGAGCGTTGATGTGAGCTGGGCTCGCAATACGCCCTTGACCTCACTCGCGGCAGCCTGGGCCCGGTTGGAGCGAGCGATGTGGACCGGGACTCGCAGCAAGGCTAGGGCAGTCCAGCAGAAGAGTGTTGGGAGGATCGCAGGCGTTGAGAGTCCGCCGAGGTAGATTCCCGTGACCATTCGGCTTAACAGGAGTGCCAGCAGGATCGTGATCAGCGCCCCAACCAAACCCAGCCCGATTGTCAGGATGAGATTCGGCACGGCTGGCCGGACCGACCCTGACAATCGGCGTTCAATTCTCAAAGCTGGACCTGCACGGTAATCAGCCGTCTAGTATGACAGGAGATCGCACCCGGCATTTAATACTCCAGGGTGGACTCGTGTGAGATGCGGCCTCGAAAAACATAATACGACCAGCCCTGGTATGCCAGGACCAGGGGGAGAAAAATCAATGCAACGATCGACATCGTTCGCAAGGTGTAAGCGTATGATGCCGCGCTGTAGATTGTCAGGCTCCAATCCGGATTGAGGCTTGATATTAACACTCGCGGGTAAAGCCCGCGGAAGATGGTCAGTGCGGAGAAGACAATGCACACGCCCGTCATGATGAAAGCCCAACTGCCCTGGCGTTGACGAATAAACCAGCCTGCGCTGAGCATGGCAGCACCGGCGCTGAGCGGGATCACACCGGGGTTAAGGCCGAGTCTTTCGTACATGTCGGATACGAAGTATCCGCCGCCAACCGCGAACATACCAACCACCAACGCAACCGGCCATAGCCGCCAGGCGGAGTTAAATGCACGCGTGCGAAGCGGCTCATCAAGCTTCAATGCGAGAAATAACGCTCCGTGAAGCGCAAAGATGACAAGCGAAGCGAGACCGGAGATGAGCGCATGCGGATTGAGAAGATTCCAGACCCCGCCTGTGTAGACCATCGAGGCATTGATTGGCAGCCCCTGCATCAAGTTGCTCATGGCCACACCCCAGAGCAAGGCCGGGATGGCGCTGCCGGCGCAAAGCATCCAATCCCAGGTTCGCCGCCAGCGGGGGTCTTCGACTTTGCTGCGGAATTCAAAGGCCACTCCCCGCAGGATCAACGCCAGCAGCATGATCACGAGCGGAATATATAGCGCACTGAACATGGTGGCGTACCAGTCAGGAAAGGCGGCGAACATCGCACCGCCCGCCGTGATTAACCAGACCTCGTTCCCGTCCCAGAAAGGGCCGATGGTATTGATCACCATGCGGCGTTCCTTATCATTCCGAGCCAGGAAGGGAAGCAGGATACCGACCCCGTAGTCAAATCCTTCCAGGAAGAAGAAGCCGATAAACAAGATATTGATCAGAATAAACCACAGGTTATTGAGGTCCATGATGTCCCTCCAGGGTGTGGCCGTTCAAGCCGCATGCGCCGATAGGCCTGCATCTTCATCTGTAGAAGGCCGTGCATTGCGGGCAAGCAAGAAAATGTCCAGCGCCATCAGCAAACCGTAAATCAGGGTAAAGACAACGATCGAGAAAACCAGCATGCCAGTGCTTACGTTGGGAGAAGCCGCTTCGTTTGTCTTCTGCAGGCCAAACACGATCCAGGGCTGGCGGCCTAGCTCGGTTAAGAGCCAGCCAGTTGTGTTTGCCAGGTATGGAAGTGTGATGGCAAGTGGTAGCCAGCGGAAGAGTCGACCCGTTTGAGGGAAACGCTCACGCAAAGCCAGCACGAGCGCATATCCGGCGAGTGCCAGCATTAAGAACCCGGCTCCGACCATCAAACGGAACGACCAGTATGTGACCGGCAGGAGCGGGATGTAGTTCCCCGGTCCGTAGCGTATTTCGTAGGCTTGCTGCAGGTCGTTCAGGCCGAGGATCTGTCCATCGAGCCGGTTGTAAGCGAGAAAACTCAAGGCACGGGGGATGCGGAAAGACCAGACTTCACGCGTTCCAGACAAATCCCCGATAGTGAGCAGGGAAAGAGGAGCAGGATCTGAGGTCTCCCACAGCGCTTCAGCGGCTGCCATTTTCATCGGTTGAGCCTCGACCATGTGCTGGGCTTGTGAATGGCCAATCAGGATGACCAGCGCCACAGCTATCGTCGCGTAGACGCTTGACCAGCGGAAGGAACGCCGAAAGAGGGGGTCACCTCGATCGCCGCGCAGCAAATTGAGGGCGCTGATTCCCAGGACAAAGAAGGCGGCCGTAGTCATAGCAGAAGCCAGCACGTGCGGAAATTGAACCCAGACGTGTGGGTTCCCAAGGAGGGCGAAGAAGTTGACCATTACCGGCCTCCCGGCACGGATTGCATAACCGATAGGTTCCTGCATGAACGAGTTGGCAATCAGAATCCAGAGCGCAGAGAGATTGGATCCGATCGCCACCAACCAGATTGTGGCTGCATGCAGTTTCTTCGATAAACGCTCCCAACCAAATATCCAGATCCCAAGGAAGGTCGATTCGAGGAAGAAAGCCAGCAGCGCTTCAATCGCGAGCGGCGCACCGAAGATATCACCCACGAAGCGCGAATACTCTGACCAATTCATGCCGAACTGGAATTCCATCACGATTCCCGTGACAACACCCATGGCGAAGTTAATCAAGAACAGCTTGCCCCAGAACTTGGCCATGCGCAGATAGGTCTCATCCCCGGTGCGTACGTAAACGGTCTCCATCAATGCCACCAGGATGGAAAGTCCGAGGGTCAGGGGGACGAAGAAAAAATGATAAGTGGAGGTTATGGCAAACTGCCATCGGGCTAGGGCAACTTCAACCATGATCGGCTCTCCCGCTACATCAGTATCCCGTTCCGGGCGGATCTTGTGCGATTGTTCACAAACAAAGTATAGCGGCACCCTCCTTCCTTGTCACCCGGTGGGCAGGCGTGACCAGGGATGAATATCATCTTGCCCGTGGTCACTTCATCGCTTACGCGCTGGTGGCGGCTCAATTATGCTGATTCTAGGCCATTACCAGGACCGAGAAAACGTATACATTCCGATTTGCTTATGAGGAAGCGAAGCAGCAGATGCTTATCGCAGTGGCAATCGAAAACTTAAACGGTTTGGCGAGTCAGGTTAGCTCCCATTTTGGCCATGCGCCTTTATACTTGCTGGCCGAGGTGGACTCGAATGAGATTGGAGAGTGGAAGATTGAACCCAATCCCTACCTCGAGCGTCATGAACCGGGGCGGATTCCCGCCTATATCCATTCGCTGGGTGCGCAGGTCATGATCTGCGGGGGTATGGGCCGTAAAGCGATCGATTAATATGGGATCAAGATCGGAGTCGGCGCACAGGGAGAGACTGAGGCCGCAATTCGAGCCTACCTCTCGGGAGAACTCCCGGAGGCGGAAGCCTGCCAGGGTGGACATGATCACGAGGGTCACCACCACGAGCATTAGGCAGGCAGCACAGAATTTCCGGGTTTATCTGCTTGGGTCAGGCAATCGGCCAATTGGGTAGCACATCGATGTCGAGCGCGTCGCGCTGGCCGGACAAGAAGCGTCGATGACCAACGGCCGCGATCATGGCGGCATTGTCGGTGCAGAGCTGGATCGGCGGCACGTGGACCGGGATCTTGGAACGGGCGAGGAATGATGTCCGCAGCGACCGGTTGGCAGAGACGCCACCCGCGACGAGAAGCTGCCGTGCGTCCAGCTCATCCGCCGCGGAAAGCGTCTTGCCCACCAGGACATCAACGACTGCGGCCTGGAACGAAGCCGCCAGATCCGCGATGGGAAGGTCGCTGGTGGGAGGCTCGACGCCTGCCTCCAGGTCCGGTTCTAGCTCACGTACTTCTCGCAGGACGGCAGTCTTCAAGCCGCTGAAGGAGAAGTCCCAACTGCCCTCCAACCAGGCGCGCGGAAAATCAAATGCCGCCGGGTCACCGCCTTCAGCTGCAGCCTCAATTGCCGGACCGCCGGGGTAGCCAAGCCCGAGCAAACGGGCAACTTTATCGAAAGCCTCACCGGCAGCATCGTCAAGGGTCCCTCCGAGACGCTCGTAACTCAAATGATCCCGCATCAGCACGAGTTCGCTATGGCCACCGGAGACGATCAATCCCAGCAGTGGAAATTCGGGTTCCGCTTCATCCTCGATCAACCAGAGTGAGTACAAATGCGCCTCGAGGTGATTTACTCCGAGCAGCGGGAGACTGGCGCCCATCGCTAGACCCTTGGCCATGTTAACCCCGACAACAAGCGAGCCAGCTAATCCGGGGCCGCGCGTAACGGCGACTGCATCGAGCGAATCCAGGCCGACATGAGCCTGCGAAAGGGCTTGCGAAACCACACTCTCGATGCGCTCGATGTGCGCCCGCGAGGCGACCTCCGGGAAGACACCCCCATAGGGTGCATGCAACTCAATTTGGGAGGCAACGATGCTGCTCAAGATGTGTCGGCCATTTTCGACCACCGCTGCAGCCGTCTCGTCGCAGGAGGTTTCGATACCCAGTATGCGCGTGGTTTCGTCCATCAGTTTAACTCCCGAGCGAGAGCGCTACATCCCTGGAACCTTCAGCACCAGGTCCTTGGGGAAGTCGATCATCGTCTCGACCTGGCCATCCGGACGGATCCAGACAGTATCCTCGATCCGGACGCCCATGCCGCGCTCTGGATAATAAAGGCCCGGTTCAACTGTGAACACCATCCCGGGCTGCAGTCGATCTTCGTTGCCCTCGATGTTTGAAAAGGAGGGCGCTTCATGCACGTTCAAACCAAGACCGTGAGCAAGGGAGTGGACGTAGCCGGATTTCGTCTTCGAGTCCGAGAGCACGGTCGGATGCCCCATGGCCTCGAACAGCTCGCAGGTTTGCTTCTGATGCTCGCGGCAGAGTGTATCAGCCCTGATCGATTTCGATACGGCATTGAACACATCGAGCACATCGGCATGAAGCTGCGCAACCTCATCCGGAGCGAAACCCAGGCACCAGGTGCGGGTGAAATCATAGAAATACCCGCCGCCTGCTTCGCAGGGGAAGATGTCGAAGACGATTGGAACACCGACCGGCACCGGGTCACTATCGGTCCCGGCGCTGTGGGGGATGCCGGCGTCACGGCCGATGGCGAAGATCGTCCCTTCCGGATTCTCCGCTCCGCGCATCGCCAGCCATAAATTGATTTTCTGCTTAACCAATCCGACGGTCAGCTGCTCTCCATTCCGATCGACAAGAAACCCGTCCTTGACGGCATGCGATGTTAGAAACCCGGCTACATCAGCAACCACAGACACCGTGGTCTTTCCCATGGTGCGAATGCGCTCGATCTCGCTTTCGTCCTTTGTCAACCTGGCCTTCATCAGAACCGAGTGGTTGTAGTCTTCGCCGATAAGTTCGAGCCCGGGCATGCGCTCCTCGAGCAGCCGCATGGTGCTCAAGGCGGGTCCGAGCTCCACTTGTCCGTAGACTGCAACTCTTCCTGAAATCTTGAAGCTGGTAAAGATCCGTTCGAGCAGCATGGCGTCGGTCAGGTTGACATCACCGCCGGTCTGCTCGTAGAACTCCCACCCACCGTAATCGTAGAGGCTCTCAGTCCTCAACCCGCTGGCTGCGGCCTCCTCGCGTTCCATTGGATCATGAAAGTGGACCGGGTCGGCGCCGCGCGCCTTCAGCAGGTAGCCGTGCGAGACATGCGCTAGTCCCATGAAATAGGACATGCCCGGGTTGTGAGTAGCGGGGCCGCGCACAAGGATGGCATCGATATTGGCTTCTTCCATAACTCGGTCGAGGTCGGATTTCATGCGATTTCTCCTGAGAAACCCTGGTCAGATGCTCTCAAACCTTGACTGCCGTTTTCAGGCCATGCAGCAAGGCCTGATCCTGGTCGGGCAGCACGGTGCGGGGGTCAAGTACGAGTTGGCCCGACTCGATCCGGGCGATGATTGGCAGTTCCAAATGCCGTAAACGGGCTGCCAGCCTATCTGGCTGTTCGCTATCGAGTGCGAGAAGCCAGGTCGGGAGGCTTTCCTCCGGCAGGCTACCACCGCCCACGGTGGACTGTCCATGTATCAGTTTGCCCTGTTTCAGTTCTTCCCGCCAGCTCGCTGCCCGCCGCTCGAGCTGATCCAGGGGTGAAGCGATCATCTGCCAGACGGGGACTTCTTCCAGCGCTTCGTCACGCAGATAGTGCTGCAGGGTAGCGCTCAAAGCCGCCAGGCACAGTTTATCGGGCCGCAGGGCGCGAGCCAACGGATGCTTGCGGAGTCTTTCGATGAGTGATTTTTCTCCTACAAGCAGGCCTGCCTGTGGTCCGCCAAGCAGTTTATCCCCCGAAAAGGCTACCAGCGGGGCCCCCGCCTGGAGCGATTCTTGCACGGTTGGTTCATGCCCGAGTCCAAAGGCTGCTGTGTCGAGCAGAGCGCCGGATCCCAGGTCGTCGAGGGTGATCAGGTTATGCGCTTTGCTGAGTTCGACCAATTCGGGCAGTGCGGGTTCGGTCGTGAACCCGACGAGTTTGAAATTTGAATGATGGGCACGCATGATCGCGGCGGTCTTGTCGCTGATCGCGTTTTCGAAGTCGGCCAGGTGAGTGCGGTTGGTGGTTCCCACTTCAACCAGCTTCGCCCCGGACTGCTTCAACACCTCCGGAATGCGGAAACCGCCGCCGATCTCGATCAACTGGGTGCGTGAGATGAGGACTTCTTTGCGGCGAGCAAACGCGGTCAGGGCTAGCAAAATGGCGCCGGCGTTGTTGTTGACGACCAACGCAGATTCGGCGCCAGTGATGCGGGCCAGGAGTGAATCGGCATGCTGATCGCGTTTGCCGCGCTTGCCCGATGCCAGATCGTACTCGAGCGTGCTGTAGCCGCTGGCCACCGAAAGCATGGCCTCACGGGCTGCCCGGCTGAGCGGGGCGCGACCGAGGTTGGTATGAATGATGACGCCGGTAGCGTTGATCACAGGATGGAGCGATGCGAGCAGCCAGCCTGACGCAAGCTGATGAGCGCGCACCAGGATCTGTTCGGTCGTGGGGTTGGCACTTCCGGCGCGAATCGCTTCACGTTCGCGCTCGAGCTGTGCACGCAGAGCCTGAAGAGAGAGTGATCGTCCGAAATCGCCGATCAAGTCTGCGGCTGATTCATGACCGATCAGGCGATCGACAGACGGCAGGTCGCGCAAACTCACCGATTTGCTCTTCGGGCACCGCGTTCGAGCACCCGCAGGAACCACTCGACTGCGGTCAGCCCGAGCGCCAGAAGGACCGCCAGGGAAAGCGTGAGGCTCCGGTTGATCTGCAGCCAGGAGCAGATTTCTCCGAACAGGGCGAAGAGCAGCGCCTGGCGGAGCAAAGTGGAAGATGGTGCGCTGCGCTCACCGTCAAAGCGGTGGTGAAGCAGCCAGACAAAGGGCAGTGCCGTCCCGGTCAGTGCGATGGCGAGCAGGAAGAAGAAAAGCCAGCGTGGGCCGACTGTGGGCACCGTGCCAAAGAGCAGCAGGATCAGCCCAAGCCAGCCGAATCCGGCCATGATGGCGGCGCTGATCATCAGGCTGCGGTAGGGTGAAGATGGCTGATCAAACATTCAATGCGGCTCTCATCGACTTCGTTGGAATTATAGTCCAGCGCCCGCTGGCTTGGAAAACAGCCGCCCGGGAGCTGTGGACCGGGCTGGGGTATAATCCGCCGCGAGACCCCATGTCGCTCATTCAAGCCACTGACCTCTCCAAATCCTACGGTGCGCAGGATGTTCTGTCCGGCGTGAACCTGACGGTCCCCCGCCAGGCACGCGTGGCGTTAATCGGTCCAAACGGGGTTGGGAAGAGCACGCTGCTGCACCTGCTGGCCGGGGTCGAACAACCCGACAGCGGCAGCTTGCAGCTGGCGCGCGGCCTGGAGATCGGTTTTCTGCCCCAGGAGTCGTCCTACGCCGTGAAGAGCACTTCGGGCGGGACGGTCTGGGAACTCTGCCAGAATGCTTTCGGGGACCTGCTGCGCAGTGAGCGGTCGCTGCGCGAGTTAGAGCAGGCGATGGCCGACCCACGCCAGGTGGATGAGGCAATGTTACGCTATGGGGCTCTGCAGGAGACCTTCGAGCTTGCTGGCGGGTACACCTACGAAGCGCGCATCCGGCAGATCCTGGGCGGGCTTGGGTTTGCAGCGGATGAGCTTGAGGCACCCCTGGGTCGCCTCTCGGGGGGAGAGAAGACGCGTGCCCTGCTCGCCCGGCTGCTGCTGGAAGACCCCGATTTGCTGATCCTGGATGAGCCTACCAATCACCTTGACCTGGGAGCGATCGAGTGGCTCGAATCCTGGCTGCGCGATTTTCCCGGTGCGGCGGTAATCGTATCGCATGATCGCTATTTCCTCGACCGGGTCGTAGATCAGGTCTGGGAATTAGGACCGGGTGGCATCAACCATTTTCGAGGCGACTACTCATCCTACCTCGAGCAGCGGTCGCAGCGGCTGGCGCTATTGGAAGCCCGCTTCCAGTCACAGCAGGAGCACATTCGAAAAGAGCAGGATTTCATTCAACGGAACATCGCTGGACAGAATACTCGCCAGGCCCAGGGACGGCGGAAACGCCTGGAGCGCATGCTGCGGGATGAAGCGATTGTCCTGCCCGATTCCACCCGGACAGCACAGATCCGGTTCGCCGAAGCCAAACGGTCGGGGGATATTGTGCTCCAGACCTCAGGGCTTGCGATCGGATACTCTGACGCAGACGCTGCGCTCTTCGAGGTGCCTGATTTGACGCTGCTGCGCGGTGAGTGTGTGGCATTGATCGGTCCCAACGGCGCAGGCAAGACGACCTTTTTGAAGACCCTGCTGGGAGAGCTGGCGCCATTTCAAGGTGAGGTGACGCTGGGGGCTAGCCTGCAGTGCGGATACTTCGAGCAAGCGCATGCCGGCCTGCAGCCCGAGAAGACGCTGCTGGAAGAAGTACTGGAGGCTGATCCCAGCTTGCGAATCTCGCAAGCCCGCAACCTGCTTGGCCGGTTTGCCTTCAGCGGGGATGAAGTAAAGAAACAGGTCCGGGTGCTGTCGGGCGGCGAGCGCGGCCGGTTGGCGCTGCTCAAGCTCGTACTGCAAGGTGCGAACTTGCTCCTGCTCGACGAGCCAACCAACCATCTCGACATTCCGTCTCAGGAGACGCTTCAAGCCGCGCTTGAAGCGTTCAACGGCACGATCCTGCTTGTTTCCCATGACCGCTACCTGATTCGAGCTCTAGCAAGCCAGGTCTGGGTGGTTACGCCGGATGAAGGCCGGCTCGAGGTTCATCTCGGTGGCTATGCGGAATATGAGCAGTCTCGCCGAGATGCAAGACAGGCAGCTATAGCTCATGCCGTCGAACAAGAGCAATCAACACCACGAAAGCGAGCTCCGAAATCCGAAAAAATCGACCTCGACGGCCTGGAAGCGAACATTTCCGCACTTGAAGCTGAGCTGGAGCAGATCTCGAGCGAGATCGAGCTAGCCGGAACGGATGTGGACCGGGTAATGAAGCTGGGCGAACGCTACAGTGCGCTTCAAGAAACACTGGACGCCAAGCTCAAGCTATGGGAGCAGGTTGCGCATCAGGCAAATTCAGCGTGATATAATCCGCCGGTCAAAGTAACAGAAATAGCCGTTTTCGAAAGTATTCAGTATGAGTGGAGTCAAACGCGGGAATCGCAAGAGCATAAATATCCCCCCGGCACTGATCAAGGTGCTGGCCGGGGCGTTTGTGGTTGCGGGTCTGCTCTCCATTTATCTGGTCTACAGCGCGGTTCGTGATCTTGCTGCCAGCTGGTCGGGCAGTGGCCTGCCGTCTTTTTCGATCTCGCGCGGCTCGGGCACGGAGACCTCCGGTGAAGCCGGAGCAACCGCGACCGTCGCCCCACTGGAGCAGCTGCCGGATCCCTGGAAGGGGAACGAACGGGTAACGGTTCTCCTGATGGGGCTCGACTACCGGGATTGGGAGAGCGGTGAAGGTCCGCCGCGCACCGATTCGATGATGCTGGCTACCATCGATCCGGTCTCGGAGACCGCCGGCATGCTCTCGATCCCACGCGACCTGTGGGTCGAGATCCCGGGCTACAGCCACGGGCGCATCAACACGGCTTACTTCCTCGGTGAGCGGGATCGCTTGCCTGGTGGTGGTCCGGAACTGGCCGTGAAAACTGTTGAGAATTTTCTTGGCGTGCCGATCAATTACTTCGTGCAGATTGATTTTACGGCCTTTGAGCGCATGGTGGACGAGATGGGCGGCGTCGAAATCAACGTGCCGTCCGAGATCACGGTCGATCCGATTGGACCTCACAACACGGTTACGCTCGAACCCGGTGTCCAGACTCTGACTGGACCGGAAGCACTGGCTTATGCCCGCAACCGCCATACCGATGGCGGCGATTTCGACCGCGCCCAGCGTCAACAGCAGGTTGCGCTGGCGATCCGGTCTCAAATCCTGCGCCTGAACATGCTTCCAACGATGATCGCCAAAGCCCCGGCACTGTACAACGACCTGGCGGAGGGTATCCGTACCAATCTGACTCTGAACCAGATGATCTCGCTTGGCCTTCTGGCTCTTCAAATTTCCCCCGAGAAGGTCAGCCAGGGCGTCATCGCACCTCCGGATATGGTCACGCTCGAATCAGTGACCTATGGCGGCGAGCAAGCTCAGGTGCTCAAACCGGTGCCCGATCAAATCCGGCTGCTGCGCGACCAGGTCTTTGCCGCGACGAGCGCTATCGGCCCTTCGATATCTGTTGAGGATCCAGCCGTCGCCGCAAAGAGCGAAAACGCCAAGGTGGCCGTGCTGAACGGAGCCGGGGAAGAAGGCCTGGCAAGCCGCTTCGCGGATGCCCTGCAGGCGCTAGGTTTCACCGTCACGGAGATTGGCAATGCAGATCGCATGGATTACCCCACGACGCGCATCGTCGATTACACCGGTAATCCCTATACGGCACAGTACCTGGTTGATTTGATGGATCTGACCCAATCCCAGGTTCTCTTTCAGACCCAGCCTGACAATGAGGTCGACCTTGCTCTGGTGGTCGGCTACGATTGGCAGGAGCTGTTCGCCAAGCTGACGGCTGCTCAAAACTAGCAGCGAGCCTTCAGGATTCGCTTCGCTGGACCGTCGAAAACGGCGGTCTTTTTCATTTCGCCGGTTTGAAAGATATGTCCATCGATCTCAGGGGAAGATCAACACGGCCGCCAGGCCGGCCAGCAGGCCGATCAATCCGCCGGCGATGACGTCAGTCGGATAGTGCAGACCCATCAGGACGCGCGCCAGCGAGACGAGCGGTGCCCAGAACACAAGCAGAACCGCCAGCCAGGCCGGCCCCCAGCCAATAGCGAGCACAGCCAGCATCATCGCCCGGGCGGCATGTCCAGAGGGGAATGAGTGTGGATCTGAGCGGCGGTAAATGGCGCCCCACTCGCCGGCCGGGCGCTCACGGCGGATCCGGAATTTAATTAATAGCACGATCACTGCCAGAGCCAAAACCGCCAGCGTGACTCTGGCTGCCAGACTTTTCCAGGGCTCAGGGGCGCTGAGCCAGAGCAAACCCAGGCCGGCAAGCCAGAACCACGAATCGCCTGAGTGAGCCAGCAGGATCGCCACGCGACGCCGGTTCCCGGGGCGATCAGCCACACCAAGCCGCTTCAGCCAGCGTTGATCGAATTCGTTCCAGCGCTCAGAATTCATTTCGCAGTTGTATCCCGGGATAGCTCACGATCAAGAAGCTCAACCTGCACCGGCTTATCGGCGTCCATCGCCAGCTCGGCGTAAGGAGAAACCGTGGCATGGCCTTTTAGTTTCAATCGTGTGCTGACCTTCCGTTCGGCGTCCTCCAGGGTCAGCTGGCGGGTCAGAGCCAGGAGGAGCAAGTCCCAGCCCAGGAGTGAAGCCTGGCGAAAAACGCTTTTACGGGCGGCGATAAGACGTTCCCAGAACGCCTCTCGCTCAGCGAGGTCAACCCGCAACACATTCAAGTCCCCGCCGCAATACTCACCACTTCGAATTCGCAGATAGGAGCGGTTTGAGCCCGGAAAGCGCTGCTCCATCACCTCGCGTGTGACCACGGCGTAATCCAGGTCGGCATTCACCTGCTCCGCAGCCCCAATCCGCCAGTCCACGATCTCAGGCGTGATGGATGGAATGTCACATGAAGCGAGCAGTACATGTTCGCCCGCTGGTCGAACGCGGCGGACGAATTCCAGGGCCGCCTTGATGTTGGCCAGCATTCCCATCCCCTCCGGGATGTACTCGATCGTTTTTGCGCTCTGCAGGCTGGTTCCGGGCTGCAGGCCAACGAGAACGATCTGTTCCACCCGCCGGGCATTTGAAAGCGCGTCGATCACCCATTGGACCATCGGCCGTCCGCCAACCTTGATCAGGGCCTTGTTCTTTCCACCCGCGATCTCGTAAAGCGGATCCTCGATGGTCGGATGACCTCCAGCCAGGACAATCGCGTCCATGGTCTCCCTCACTCCGTATTCGGTCTGGGTCTGGCAGGCCGTAGAGTGGCTTCTGGCCCGGCCTTATCCGCTTCCCATAAGCAGCTTTCCAGATCGACCCGGCCATGTGCGTCGAACTGCACGCCCTCCTGCTCCAGCAAAGCCCTTTGGATTTCGCGTCCTGGGCGTAAGCTGCTCTCACCGCGTGCATTGAGCACACGGTGCCAGGGAACATCCGGGGGACAGCTCGAGAGCGCGTAACCGACCCAGCGGGCCCTGACACGTTCGTAGGCCAGCGGATCGATTCCGGCGGGGGGTGGAATCATCGCCGCCAGCCGCCCATAGGTGCTGACCCGCCCGGCTGGAATCTCACAGCAGAGTTGGTAAACTTGGGGATCAAACTCGGCGCGCGGCTTGGAAGGCATCTCGGTCGTGGCTCCAGGCATCATTCGTTAAGTTTACGCAGCTGTGGTTTGAGATCCAAGCGAACAATAAGTTCTTCCAGCTCACTCTGCGTGAGCCGACGGTTTTTACCGGAGGCGGCGATCAGCGCCGCCTCCATCATGTTCGTGCCAAATGTACGGCCATCAATGACTGGCGTCGATGTGACCAGGGTTGCGGCGCCGGCCTGCCTGAAACGTTCGACATCGTCCTCGGTCGTCGTATTGGTAACGATGATCTTGGCTGGAAGTTCGGCCGGCATGTAGCGGCGGATGTAGTGGCAGTCGCCGGCGATGACGGTTGCCCAGCGGTAGTACCGGCCCCAGCGCGGTCGGCTTTGCTCCTGTTTCTCGCCGGTTGGATAGAGCCATTCAAAGGGCACTCGGCCGACAATAGGCAGCAGCAGTCGGGCCAATATAGACACCGCGCGCTGGCTATGCAGCGGGATTGGCAGCCCCAGGCCGAACATCAGGTCGCCGATGACGCACTCATACCCCCCGGCCAGGAAGCTGTGAGCCATCCCCCAGCGGTCAGCGCCGCTGGTGATGAGTGCCCGCCGGGGTCTGTCAGCGAGGTCAATATGCTCATCAATGAATCCGGCCAGTCGCGATTCAAGCGTGTTCTTCAACCCGGAACCATCTGCAATCGGGGTACGGGTTACGTCGCGCACCAGGTGCTGGACCGTGTAGAGCGGGTAAACACGATCCTCGACCTGCAGCGATAGGTCCGTCCCGCCAACCCCGAAGGCATCTACCACCCCGTCCAATTCCCGGAACAATTGGGCGGCGCGCTGCATGTCACCGTCAGTGCCGATGCGCTCGATTCGGACTTGCTGTCCGAGCAGTTCAACCTGGACCGATTTATCCCGCTTCGATGAGCCAATGCTAATGCTGACTGCTCGTCTCACAGCGCCTCCCGCTGCCATGCTGATCAGGTTCCCCAATCCCGCAGGTAGAGAAAATCGTAGCCCACTGTGCGGTTGCTCAATTTCGCGATCGGTGGGAGCACACGTTTGTACTGCGTCTGGCGGATGCGCTCGACGACATTTTGTACGAAGACTTGATCAAAACCGGCCTCGATACACGCCTGCAGTGAGTAGCGTTGATCGACCAACTTATGGAGCAGGAGATCGACATCGGCATAGGTGAATCCCAGCTCGCCTTCGTCGGTTTGACCAACCCACAGATCGGCTGAGGGCGGCTTCTGGACAATCACGTCGGGGACTCCGATCGCACGTGCCAACTGCCGGACCTGAGTCTTATAGAGGTCGCCAAGTGGATTGAGAGCACTGGCGCTGTCGCCAAAGAGCGTTGTATAGCCGAGCAGGAGTTCGGTCTTGTTGCCGGTTCCGACCACCAGGCCATCGAAGGCAGCCGAGTGGTCATAAAGCACGATCATGCGCGCCCGGGCCATCACGTTGCCGCGCCGGATTTGATCCATCTCCGGATGAGCTTCGAAGTAAGGCTCAACCATTGGTGTGATGTCATAGGATTTCGTCTGGACGCCTGATTTCTCGATCACAAGCTGTGCGTGTCCGGTGGCTTCCGGGCTCGAGGCTGCATACGGCAGGGTTAACGCAAGGACATTTTCGGATCCCAGCGCCTCGGCGGCAAGGAGACAGGAAAGTGCCGAATCAACGCCGCCTGAGACTCCGATGACGCCGCGCTCAAATCCGGCCCTCTGGACTTCTGAGCGGATGAATCCGGTCAGAATGCGGGTGGTGAGTTCAGGGTTGATGGCAAGTGGATCCTGGTTTTCCGCCATGAACTGCTCCTTCCGGCCGCTACTGCGCTTCGGACCGGTCATGCAGCAGATGTGTCGAATCGAGAATACGCGCCAGTTCCTTCGACATCAAGTTTGTGCGCTCATCCCGCAGTAGCGGCAGGCGGGCGCGCGTCCGGTGCAGCTGAGCCAGATCAAGCTCGGCAAACGTGAGCGCAGGTTCGAAATCTGGACCCCGTACGAGCAGCGCGCCATCCGGGTCGAAAACTGTCGCTCCACCCCAGAAATTCAGGCCATCTTCGTATCCAACCCGGTTGGTATGAGCAACGAATACGGTAAATAAGCTGGCATAGGCTTGATTGATACGCTCAACCCAGTGTGCTGATTCCAGCCGGCCGGCATTTGAGAGGCCGCGGCCGGGTGAGGCGGATATGAGAACCAACAATTCCGCGCCATCGAGCCAGAGCAGATAAGGAGGGGAAGCATGCCAGAAGTCCTCGCAGATCAGCATGCCGACCCGGCCAAAGCGGGTTTCAAACGCTCGCACCGAGTCTCCCCAGGCGAAGAACCGTCCCTCATCGAAGAGCCCATAGGTTGGCAGGTAGACCTTGCGGTGGACATGGACTACCGCTCCCCGGGAAAGGTAAGCAGCCGCGATGTAGAAACGATGCCGTCGTTCCGCCTCGACAAAGCCGACAACCAGATCGAGCTCCATGCTTGCCTGCAGCAGTTGATTAAAAACGGGATCGTCGTTGCTCGGCCGCAGGGCGACTTCAGGCGTAAGGTCCTGCAGTACGTACCCGGTCAGCGAGAGCTCGGGGAAGACCAGCAGGTCGGTTTTTTCCTCGCGCGCACGCTGAATCAATACCAGGTGCTGGGCCAAGTTCGCATCGAGGTCTCCAAGTACCGTGTTGATTTGAGCTAGGCCAAGTTTGAGTTTTGACATGCAACTCCTCAGGGCTGATTGCGATTGGGGTCGATCGCGGCGGGCAGGCGGGCGTGTTTTTTTCACCCGCTGTCAGCGGTCACCTCTATGGAAGGATATCAGCAAAGCCGAGGCTCCGACAATGGTCAGGACCAGCCCGGCCAGGGTATCAAGCCGCAGGTTGGTGATGACCGGTACCGGGTCGGCCCGCACCAGGCTGGCGAGCAGGATGCCGAGCGCGAGTGCGGTAAAGCTCATTGCCGCGCGCCGGCCGTTCGGCAATCGGCTCGATACTGTGTGATTGAGAAGTGCGAAGGCTGCCAGGAGCGGCAGCAAACCGAGCAGTGCGGCCGGCCAGCGTGCTATTCGCGTGCCGAACATATCTGCCGTCGTGAAGAGCGCAAGCGAAGCCTGCAGCGGCTGGCCATACGCACACCCATCCAGCCAACAGCCGGTCCAGCAGCTCATGCCCACGATCAAGGCAGGTAGGGCAAACTGGTCGACGGTTATAAGCAGGGGCTCTTTCGAAATACGCGTGTACAACCAGATTCCGAGCAGACCGCCGATCAACCCGCCGCTCCCGCTTAAGCCGCCCTGCCAGAGCCAGAGCAGTTCGAAGGGATGTTCGAGATAATACCTGCTGAACGTCGCCGCGAAGCTAAGCCGGGCCAGGGCCAGGCCGATCGCAAGCGCCAGTGCGGCTGCAGGCAGCAGGTCGTGGGATGCTTGCGACGGAGCCTGGCGGTCCGGGTTTTGAAGGATCAACCACAGCATCCCAAGCAGCACACCGGCCGTGAAAACCCATGGGTACGTGATGTCGGCACCTCCGTGCAGCAAGCAATCATACACCGCCGCGCGAGGCACATCAATCCGATCGAGCGGCGGTTTGCACTCCTTGTATATTTCATTCGTACCCGGGCGAATGTATAATCGGCTACCCAAACGAGGAGATGGCGGATATGTCTGAGCTAATGATTAGTGCAGTTTCTTCTCCTGATGAATTGATGGAGTTCATCAGCTTCCCGTGGAAGGTTTACAAGGGGAATCCCTACTGGGTTCCACCTCTGATCTCGGAACGTAAAGTCTTCCTCGATCCCGAGAAGAATGCGTTTTTTGAGCACGCGCGTGCCAAATATTTCATCGCACGTCGGGGCGGTGAGTCGGTAGGTACGATCGCGGCCTTCACAAATGAGAAGTACAACGAATTCCAGGACGTGAACCTTGGTTTCTTCGGTTTCTTCGAGGTACTTGAGGACCCCGAAGCGGCGCAAGCTTTGCTGAGTGCGGCCGAGGGTTGGGTCAGGGAGGCCGGACATAACTCAATCCTGGGACCGGCGCAGTTTTCAACGAATGATGAGTCGTTCCTGCTCATCGACGGGTTTGATGACCCGCCGCGCGCTTTGATGACCTACAACCCGCCCTACTACAAGGACTATATCGAGGCGGCGGGGTTGAAGAAGGCGATGGATGTCTGGGCTTACTCGATCAGCGTGCCGGACTTTATGCAGAACGTTCCCGAGAAATTGGTTCGAGTGGCCGAGAAAGTGCGCGAACGCTTCAACCTGCATATCCGCCCGATCCGGATGAAAGAATTCGAGGCCGAGGTCGAGCGCTTCAAGGTAGTCTACAACAGCTCATGGGAGCGTAACTGGGGCTTTGTACCGATGACGGATGCGGAGATCGATCACCTGGCGGCGAGCTTGAAACCGATCATCGACCCCGACCTAGTGCTGATGGTCGAGGTAGACGGGAAAGTGGTTGGAAGCTCGCTATCCATTCCGGACATGAATCAGGCCCTGCTCCCTGCCTATCCACGCCCCGGAAAGCCGGAGGCGCTGACCATGGCGCAGTTGTTCTGGAACTGGAAAGTGCGGCATAAGGTCGAGTGGCTGCGGGTGGTAGCTTTGGGCGTGCTGCCGCAGTACCGGGCGAAGGGTGTCGATGCGTTGATGTATCTGGAAACGGCCAAGCGGGCGGCTCCCAAGGGCTATAAGCGGGCTGAGATGAGCTGGATTCTTGAGACGAACCAAATGATGAACCGCTCCATCCGCATGCTCGGTGGCGAAGTCTATAAAACCTACCGCATGTTCGAAAAGCCAGTCCGCTGAAGCGCCTGGGTGAGTCCAAGGATCGGACATTCAGCGGTTTGTGCTGAATGTCTGCTGGTTGTCTGTTTTCCGGCATGATGAAATAACGTTCCTGCCCTATCCTCAAATCAATCGAAAGTGTGGAGGAGAAAGGAGCCCTGGGTGTTCGAATCAGCATTGTTTCCGAATCTGCTCTACCTGGTCCTTGTAGCCGGGATCTGGATTGCAGCTCTTGCAGTCGTCAGCCCGGGTACGGGCGTGTTGGAACTGCTGGCGTTGGTGACGCTGGGAGCGGCCGGGCTGGGGACTCTGGTCGCACCGCTCAATTCGTGGGCACTCCTGCTGCTGACTGCAGGCGCTGTATTTTTTGTGCTCTCGCTGCGCTTCATCAAGCCGGAAATTGGTTTGCTCCTGTCCGCGCTGGCCTTCAGCATCGGGTCGACCTTTTTGTTTCAACCGGCAGAGGGCATCGTGGCGGTCCATCCGGTCCTGGCGTTGGTCGTATCGCTGCTCACGATCGGATACTTCTGGCTGGCCGTCCGAAATACGCTCCTGGCGCAGCGTTCGCGCCCGACGATTGACCTCTCGCGCGTGATCGGTGCGATCGGGGAGGTGCGGACGCCGCTCGACCCGCAGGGTTCGATCTATGCCCTGGGAGAGCTCTGGACGGCGCATAGTGACACGCCGGTCCAGCCCGGTGAGCATGTGCGGGTGCTGGCCCGTGAAGGTTTGATCTTGTCGGTAGAACCGTCTGAACACGAAAAGACTCATTGATCGGATAAAAGGAGGTTAGAGGCATGAACGTTACAGTCCTTGCATGTCTTGTAGGAACGGTTGGGCTGATTGCCCTGGCTGTGCTCGGCAGCGCGGTCCGCATCGTCCAGGAGTACGAACGATTAGTAGTCTTCCGGCTTGGCCGCTGTGTGGGCGAACGCGGCCCCGGCCTGGTGCTGCTGATCCCGTTTATCGAACGGGGGGTCAAGGTCGAGTTGCGGGAGTTGGTACGTGAGATTCCGCACCAGACTTCCATCACGCTCGACAATGCCCCGATCGCGATCGACTTCATCTGGTACTTCAAGGTGATCGATGCGATGCAGAGCGTGATCCAGGTCGGAAATTTTGAGGCCGCTGCCCAGGGTATGGCCACCACGACGCTGCGTTCTGTCATCGGCGGCATCGCCCTGGATGATGTGCTCTCGCAGCGAGATCATATTAACCAGCTGCTGCGGGTCAAGCTGGATGAGGTGACCGAGCGCTGGGGTGTGAAAGTCACCAATGTCGAGATTCGCGAGATCATCCCGCCCAAGGAAGTCCAGGACGCGATGAACCGCCAGATGACCGCCGAGCGCGTGCGCCGTGCGGTGGTAACGGAATCGACCGGCCAGCGGGAAGCTGCGGTAAACGTCGCCGACGGTGAGAAGCAGGCTGCAATCCTGCGGGCTGAAGGTGACAAGCAGGCCAACATCCTGCGCGCCGAGGGTGATCGAGAGGCTCAACTGCTGCGGGCCGAAGGTTTCTCGAGCGCGCTGGAGCGGATTTACGGCGTTGCGAAGGGAATCGATCAAAAGACGATGACGCTGCAGTACTTCGAAACCCTGAAGACGATGGGAACTGGTCCAGCGACGAAGTTCATTTTCCCGATGGAATTCACCAGCCTGCTGGATAATTTCCGCAAGGGCGAGGAGTAATACGACGACGGCTGCGGAATCCGCACCCGGCGGGGTGGAAATTCGCGCCGCAAGCTGGCGCGATTTCCTCCCCGTTCATCGCCTTGAGAAAGCTTGCTTCAAGAAAGACGCGTGGCCCTGGATCGATGTGCTGGCTGCGCTGACGTTCCCCGAGACGGTGCGCTTCGTCGCCGTGTGTGACGAGCGCATCGTCGGTTTTGTGGTGGGTGACCGCCGCCAGCGGGAAGGCGTAGGGTGGATTGCCACCATTGGTGTCCACCCCGATTATCGCGGCCGAAAGATCGGGACAAAGCTGCTCGATTATTGCGAGCATGGATTAAATATGGCCAGGGTCCGCCTCAGCCTGCGCCTCTCCAATCAAGCCGCGCTGAAGCTTTACCAAAAGCAGGGCTACATTGAAGTCGATCGCTGGCCGCGCTACTACCGTGGCGGTGAAGATGCGCTGGTGATGGAGAAGAACATCACTCGCTAGCCTGCGCAGTTTAAACTCGACACGGATAGCCGAGAAGTACAAGCATTGCTCGCTTTTAGTAGCCTTTACCCCCTCCAGGGCAGAGCTTCGAGGGGGGGAATCTATTGCATTTAGGGTTTCGCTGAAGACCACCATATAGAGCCTGGTAAGGATCCAGAGAGTCCAGGTTCCAGGTGAGTTACAGGAAGGCCCCCGGTTTTTGGGCCAGGGAAAGCAGTGAGTGTCAGGATAGTTCGCAAGGGAAAGTCACTTGTCCGGTTTTATATAGGCCAGGAATCAAGCGTCGTCTTTTCCTAGGGGGCCCGAATCCTCATACTTGCGTTCGGGATCCCATTAGCAAATTCCCGACTCATCGTTTCTTCCAGTTAACCAAGGTGCAACTTTTCCTTGGTTCCAAACCCTATATATCCAATCGTTAAGTACCCTGGCCATCTGCGTTGGAAGACCGGTGGGGTCGATTGCATGATCTCGCGCAGGCCGTCGGCGTGTTGCAGTCGTGCGCGCAATCTTTCCTGGGCAATCGGTATGCACCCTGCCGGGCTCTCTAGCATGCCTATGCTATTTGGTCCGGCGTGATTCTAGAGGAACCGTTGGGATCGAGGGATCATTCTACGAACGCGAAAAGGATCTTCTTGTTCAGGCTATCCTTCCGGTCGATATGGGGATCGTCGATGACGGTAAATCGCAGAGCTCCCGGTTCGTCGCCCACCATGGAAAGATATACACGGTACGTGGCTGTGCAGGTGAAAATACCTGATATGCCATCGCAGTTATCGCTCTCGAGTACGAGGTTATCGTCTTCGAATCTGAACGTCCCGAAGCCAAGATTCATGCCCTTGTGGTATCCGCCAATTGCGTCCATGCTGAACGTGCCGTCAGCGGCGAGGGCGAGAACTGCCGGATCGCCCTCACCTCCACCTGCCAGATACATGGTCCATTTCCCGACCACCTGCTCAACCGAGGTGGCGCGAACTTCGGGACTGAGCTCGGGCGTTGGCGTCACGGTCGGTATCGGCACCTTCGTCGGGCGCGGAGTCGGTGAAGGGGGGACCGGTGAAGCCGTCGGCAGTGGTTGCGTGGCTGTTGCCTGAAGGGTGGCCTCCGTAGGTGATGAGGCGGTGCACGCTGAGAAGATGAACCCCAGAGTCATGAAAACAAGGGATACGCGAAGAAGATGTGATGTTGCTCTGTGGCGAGTGGGCATCATGGACTCCGTATCAGTTGGTTATATTAAGGGATGACCCTTCGAGGATGATGCGATGATACGATGAATTGAAGATGCTTGTCAAGCAAAATAAATTTGATCACAAAAGCCTGAAAGAGATAGCGAAATCAGGGGGCAACCTCTGGAGCCCTACAATCCAGGTGCGGCTTGCCTGTGCTGACAGTCGCAACCTGGTAGCAGCAGCGTATACACCTTCGCGATAGATTTCAAAAGCCAACTCGCTTCGAATTCGCTTGCGTTCCAGCGCTAACGGCAGCAGGGATAATTTCGCGATGGCGAGGATGGGTTGGTGATGGAGAAGATCATAGCTGGTTAGCCCGGGTAGTCCATTTTGACCGGTCAGCCCCACTCTGGTACAATACCCGCCTGCAGGGCGTAGTACCCTTCGCCCGGGGCGCCGTTCGCGGCGCTCAAATTTTCTCGATGAAAGGGCTTGAGCCACGATGAAAGTATTACTCCTGAAGGACGTCTACAAACTAGGTCGAGCCGGCGATGTAAAGCGTGTTGCCGATGGCTACGGGCGCAATTTCCTTCTTCCACAGCGCCTGGCCACACTGGCCACGCCGGGTGCGATGAAGCAGGCTGAACGAATTCGCGAAACAGCGACCAAGGAACGCTCCCGCTTGAACGAGGAATTAGGCGCCGTTGCCGAGCAGTTGAACGGCATGACCCTGACGTTCCCGGTGAAGGCAGGCGAAACAGGCAAACTGTACGGTTCGATCACACCGGCCATGGTCATCGAGGCTATCGAGGCCGAAAAAGGCATCGCACTCGACAAGCGGCAGCTGGACGCCCAGCCGATCAAGACCCTCGGCGTGCACCAGGTGGAAGTGCGTTTGACGATCGATCTGGTGCCGGAGCTGACCGTGGTCGTCCACCGCGAAGGCGAAGCGCCTGAAACGGCTTACGGTCTCGAAGAAGAACTGGTGGAGGAGGCCGAACAGGCAGGTCAGTTCATCGATCTCCAGGCTGAACTGGAAGCCGAGTTCGATGTCGCCCTGGAAGAGGCCGAGGCTGAGATGGGTGAAGTTCTGCAGGACGTGCAAGCACTGGAGCTACCTGACGCCATGCCTGAACTCGAACAAGAACCAAGCGACGAAGCGGACGAAAGCTGACTGAAGTATCCCCCAACCACCGGCAGCAGGCATTCCCGCCCAGGCCGGTGGTTTGCTTTTCACGGTGATCTCGATGGAAGAGATCGGTCAAACCCTGAGAGAGACGCGCGAGCGGCTTGGCCTCACGCTCGAGGAAATCGAGCGCACGACCCACATCCGGGCTGCACGCCTGGAAGCGCTTGAGCGGGGTGAGCTGGAGAGCATGCCCTCCCAGGCCCAGGCACGCGGCTTCCTTAGAAATTACGCTGAGGCGCTCGGGCTGGACCCGCTTGTGCTGCTCTCCCGCTACGATGAATCACGTGGTCGAATAAAATCTCCGGCCAGCACGCAAAGCTCTGTTGAAGGTGCCGTCACCCGGCGAAACAGCCGGTCATCTTCGGAACTGGTGCTGACAACGCTGGTAGCGCTGGCAGTGATTGCAATCCTGGTCTGGGGCAGCGGCCAATTGATGGAGGCGCTAAGTGGAGATCAGGCTGCAATCACTGAGCAGGCGGTCCTACCGGATTCCGATGTGACCCCCACCGCAACTGTTGCCCCACCGGCAACGATCTCAAATTTACCTGGCGACGTTTCGCTGGTTGAGCCGACCCAGATAACCCCCACCGCTACCCTGATTCTGAATGTCCTCGACCGAGTCAATTTACGCATTGTGGCCGAAACAGATTCTTTCGCCGAAGTAGTGGTGGATGGAGAGCAGGCTTATCGTGGACGGCTGCAAGCTGGTGAACAGTTGAACTATACGGGGGACACCGCGATTGAGATCACAACCGGTAATGCCGGAGGGCTGCGTATTTTCTTCAACGATCGCGACGAGGGCCTGCTGGGAGAGATCGGGCAGGTCATGGTCCGCATCTGGACGCCGCGCGGCGCCCAGACGCCAACGCCTACCATCACCGTGACACCGACCGCCTCACCGTTTATCAGCGCCACGCCGACTCCAAGCCAGACGGCTGTGACGACACAGGTCCCCTGACCGATGGATACCCGTTTCCACCTGGTCTCACTCGGCTGCGCCAAGAACACCGTCGATTCGGAATCGATGGCTGAACTGCTGGCCCGGGAGGGATATACCCCCAGCCCAACAGCTGAGGGAGCGCAGGTCCTGATTGTGAACACCTGTGGTTTCATCGGACCTGCAAAGCAGGAGTCGCTCGATGTGCTGCGTGAGTTGGCTGGCATCAAACAACCCGGCCAGCTGTTGATCGCAGCCGGCTGCCTGACCCAACGCTACGGCGCCGAAATCGTGCGCCAGGTGCCTGGTATCGATGGCATTCTCGGCACACGCCGCTGGATGGACATCGTCAACGTGATTCGGGAACTGCGTGCGGACGGACCTCCCGCTCCGCTTTATCATTTACCCGCAAGCCCCACCGTTGGAACCGACGAGCGCCAGGTGTTGCGGGCTGCCCGCCAGGGCGGAAGCGCTTACTTGAAAATCGCCGATGGATGCCGCCGGCCGTGCGCCTTCTGCGCTATTCCGCTGATAAAGGGGACGGCCGTCAGCCGGCCTCCTGAACGTATTCTGAGTGAAGCACGTGAGCTGCGTGACCAGGGCGTGCGTGAATTGATTTTGATCGCTCAGGATACCACCGATTACGGCCATGACCTGGGGCTGAAGGACGGATTGGCAACCCTGCTTGAACAGCTCGTCCAAGAGGTTCCGGACATCAATTGGATCCGCCTGCTTTATGCCTACCCGGGTTATGTCACCCCGCGCTTGATCGAGGTTATGGCGAAAAATCAGCAGATCTTGCCCTACCTGGATATGCCCTTGCAGCATGCTGATATCGGCGTTCTGCGCGCAATGCGGCGTCCGGCCAACCTTGAATGGGTTCAGCGCACATTGGCCACGATGCGCCAGAGTATGCCGGAGCTGGCACTGCGGACGACATTCATTGTCGGTTATCCAGGCGAGACTGAGGCTGCGTTTGATCACCTGCTCGAGTTCGTTCGTTCCACAAGGTTCGACCGGGTTGGGGCTTTCACCTTTTCCTTTGAGGAGGGAACGGAGAGCGAGCCGCTGGGGGATCCGGTTCCGCAGCCGCTCAAGGAAGAGCGGCGGGCGAGGTTGATGGAACTGCAGCAGGAGATTTCGCTCGAAATCAACCAGGGCTTCATCGGACGTGAGCTGAAGGTTCTGATCGAAGGCCAGGGAGATGGTCTTTCCTTCGGCCGTTCCTACCGGGATGCGCCCGAGATCGATGGCCTGGTCATCCTCGAAGGCGAAATTCAGAGTGGGGAGATGGTCACGGCCCATATTACCGGAGCCATGCCCTACGATCTTACGGGAAACACGATCTCCAGTTCGGATCAGCTCATCCGCATCTAAACCTGCATCCGCCGGTGCAAAATACCCGTATGATAGAATCCATCCGCAAGCAGCTAGCCAGCGATTCCGCTGAAAATCCCGCAGGCTGTGCTCACTGAAGCCGGTAAGGATGTGATGTCTGATCAAGCGCTGGACGTAAAAGATACCTTCGGTCGTAATCTGCGCGATCTGCGCATCTCGGTGACAGATCGCTGCAACTTCCGCTGCACGTACTGCATGCCGAAGGATATTTTCGGTGTCGATTACCCGTTCATGCCGCACGAGCAGTTGCTGAGCTTCGAAGAAATCGGTCGCCTGGCGTCGATCTTTGTCCGATTTGGAGTGAAGAAGATCCGCCTGACTGGCGGTGAGCCGCTTTTACGCCGGGAACTTGAACGACTGGTCGCCATCCTGCGCACACTGCCCAAGGTTGAATTGACGATGACCACCAATGGAGCCCTGTTGGAACGCAAGGCGCAGGCACTGCGTGCTGCCGGCCTGGACCGGGTCTCAGTCAGCCTGGATTCGCTCGATGACCGCGTTTTCTCGGCAATGAATGATATCGATTTTCCGGTCCAGCGTGTCCTGGCAGGGATGGATGCTGCCGAAGCAGCTGGTTTCAATCCGGTCAAGGTGAACATGGTCGTACAGCGCGGCGTGAACGAGGACAGCATCCTGCCCATGGCACGCTTTTTCCGCGGGCGAAATCGAATCCTGCGCTTTATCGAGTACATGGATGTGGGTTCGACCAACGGCTGGCGCCTGGCGGATGTCGTCCCGGCGGCGGAGATCCTTGAGCGCGTGAACGAGGTATTCCCGCTGGAAGCGATCAAGCCCAACTATCCGGGCGAGGTCGCCCGGCGGTTCCGCTATCGCGACGGCGCCGGCGAGATCGGTGTTATCGCTTCGGTTACCAGGCCATTCTGCGGTGGATGCACTCGTGCCCGCCTCTCAGCAGACGGTTCGCTGTTCACCTGCTTATTCGCCATTGAAGGCATGGACCTGAAGAGCCTGCTGCGGGGCGGCGCCAGTGACGAAGAGCTCGGTGCGGCCGTCAGTGCCCATTGGGCCCAACGTGATGATCGTTACTCCGACCTGCGCTCGGAGGCAACCCCTGACCTACCGAAAATCGAAATGTCCTATATCGGTGGATAACCCGGGTATAAACAGGCCTCACGAAATTCGAAATTCTTCAGATTACAGGAAGTGAAATGAAGTTGAACCGTTTTAATCCCAACGATTTCTCTGGAATATTCTTTGATTTCGACGGAACGCTGCGCCATAACCATCCCCCGGCACTGGAGGTGTTCTACCGCATCGCGGCCGACCTGGGGGTGGTCACAGATCCTGGGCTGCAGCGTACTGGTGAACGCTGGGTGAACGAGTACTGGGCTGACTCAAGCGAGTTGAAGGAAGATATCGACCGCTTTGGGGCTTGGCGCGAGAACGGCGAATTCTGGACCAACCACGCCCGGCGCCACCTGCTCATCCTGGGGGTGCCCGAGAATGAGGCTGACACCCTGGCTTCGGAAATCACGCTGCGAATGAGAAGCGAGTACGAGCCGGTCGACTGTATGGAAGATGATGTCCTTCCGACCTTCGATTTTCTACGCCAGGCTGGACGGAAGGTGGCGATCGTTTCCAACCGCAGCGAGCCATTCCAGGAACGGGTAGATGAACTGGGGCTGTCGCGGCACGTCGACCTGATCCTGGCAGCCGGCGAAGTCGGCTGGTACAAGCCCGACCCGCGCATTCTGCAGCATGCCGCCGGTGAACTGGATCAGGATCCCGCAGGGGTGATGTATGTCGGGGATAACTTTCATGCCGATGTTCTCGGTGCGAGCGCGGCCGGGATGACCCCGGTGCTGTATGACCCACGTGATCTCTACCAGGTAATTGACTGCGTTCGCATTCGAGCCGTTGGCGAACTGCGGACCTGGATCGAGGGCTGCTGACGAGCGCGAGCGGAGGGGGAGAAAACTACGTTCGAGCGTATGATAAAAGTAGTACAAGCGTGCATTGACTCGCGCGGTGCGCCAATTTATACTTAGCGCACTAGATTCACCGGAGAAAACCGCTATGAGCGGAGTTGATGCACATAGAAGTTGTAACCGGACCCGGCACCTGGGCGCGTAACCCACGTGCCTTTTTGTTTCCACAGATTAAAGAGGAGGCGCAATGGATTATGGGATGATCGGTAAAATCGAAAAAGCGAAGCGCTACGCTGAAGAGCGTGAACGCATTATCTTCGAGCAATTTCGTGCGACTTTCGATGGGGAAAACAACCCGCATACGGTTGAATATGTCGATGGCACCTGGCGCTGTGACTGTGACTTCTTCCTGACCCGCAACGTCTGCAGCCATACGATGGCGCTTGAACGGATCCTGGAAGGCATGCTTCTGGAAGCCGTCCGCCCGGTTTAACCCCTAATTGAATAGAAAAGCCCGGGCGTAGATCAACGATCTACGCCCGAGTTGCTTTAATTGAGCATGGTAGAATGGCGAACGATCGACGGGCGCTGATCCGCGGGCACGGCTTCAACCTGCCAAACCCGGTTACCCCCCGATCAGCACAGGAAAAGAAATGCTGAGACGCTGGCAGTTCTGGCTCGGTTTGATCATTAGCGCAGTCTTCCTCTGGCTTGCCTTGCGTGGCCTGCAGCTGAATGAAGTGCTGAACGCCCTGCAGGGAGCGCGCTATGGCTGGTTAATTCCCGGGGTCGCGGTTTACTTCGTCGCTGTCTGGGCCCGGGCATGGCGCTGGCACTACCTGCTCCGACCGTTGAAGAAGATCACCACCAGGACTATGTTTCCGATCGTCACGATCGGCTATATGGGAAACAACATCTATCCGGCACGCGCTGGTGAGCTGCTGCGAGCCTATGTGCTGCGCCGTAAAGAGGCGGTACCAATTTCTGCTTCATTAGCGACGATTATCGTGGAACGTGTCTTTGATGGCGTGGTGATGCTCGGTTTCGTGTTCCTGAACCTGTCCGAGCTGACCTCGCTGACCAGCGGGTCGGGCTTTGTCGGCAGCATTCGTTCGCTGTCACTCATCGGCGCAGTGGTATTCCTGGCGGCGGTCGCTGTCTTCCTTTCAATGGCCGTCTTTCCGCGCCCAGCGCAAAAGCTGCTCCACCTGCTCATTGACCGGCTTACGCCCGGGCGCTTCAGGCCGGCGCTGCGCGGGTTCAGTGATCGATTTCTGGATGGCCTGGCCTCGTTGCGCTCGCCGATTGACGTCGGCATGGTATTCCTGACATCGGTCGTGATCTGGCTGTTGGAAACCGGCAAGTACTGGTTTGTGATGCATGCCTTCGACTTCCAGGTCAGCTTCTTCGCCCTGATGCTGATGAACGGTATCGTCAACCTGGCAACGACGATCCCCTCTGCCCCGGGGTATATCGGGACCTTTGATGCGCCTGGCATCGCCGTGCTGGAGGCATATAACGTCCCGAGCGCCCTGGCTGCAGGCTATACTCTCGTGCTGCATGCTGCGCTGCTGGTGCCGATCACAGCCCTGGGAATGTACTACATGGCCCGCGAGAGCCTGAGCTGGGACGCGGTTCAAGCTGAAATGCGGGCCTCGCAGGCGCAGGAGGAGACCAGATGAAGGTTGCTATCGTCGGGGCAGGCGCCGGTGGACTTGCCGCGGCCTACGACCTGGCGCGAGCCGGAGCGCGGGTCACGCTTTATGAAGCTTCCGACCATGTCGGTGGGCTGGCTGCGGGCTTTAAGGATCCGGACTGGGATTGGACGGTTGAACGCTATTATCACCACTGGTTCGCATCCGATGCCGCTATTCTGGGATTGATCGATGAATTGGGGTGGAGCGACAGGGTGCTCTTCCCGCGACCCGTGACGGCGGTCTACCACGATGGGAAATTCTATCCGCTCGATTCTGCCCTGGCCGTGCTGCGCTTCCCGGCTCTACCGTTTATCGACCGCGTACGGCTCGGGATGGTCGTAGCCTACCTGAAGTACCTCGCCCGGTGGGAGCCGCTCGAGCACGTGACAGCCGATTCGTGGATGCGGCGTTGGGTCGGCAGCCGCGCCTATGAAATCCTGTGGGAGCCGCTCCTGGTGGGAAAGTTCGGACCCCACTACAAGGAAGTGAACATGGCCTGGTTCTGGGCTCGTTTCAAGGCCCGCACCCCGCGCCTGGGTACGTTCATCGGGGGGTTCCAGGCTTTCATGGATGATTTTGCCGAGTATATTCAATCCCTGGGTGTGGATCTGAAATTAAAGACCGCGGTCGAAGCGATTGAGCCGCGTCCCGGCGGTGGTCTGGCAGTGACGGTCGGCGGTGAAAACCAGATCTTCGACTCTTGCCTGGTTACGACCTCCCCCGGGCTGTTGGCGAAGCTGGCACCGGCACTACCAGAAGGCTATCTGTCACAGCTGCTGGAGCTGAAGTCGATGGGAGCGGTTGTCCTGATTGTGGCGCTCAAGGAGCAGCTTTCGAAGCAGGGTTATTACTGGCATAACATGCCAAAATCAGCTGGTTTCCCCTTCCTCTCGTTGGTCGAACATACCAACTACCTCCCGCCTGAGCACTTCGGAGGGGATCACATCGTCTACATGGGTGACTACCTGGATGCCGGCCACGAATATTTCTCGCTGACCAAAGAAGAGCTGCTTGAGCGCTTCCTGCCCTCGTTGAAACGCATCAATCCCGAGTTTGAACCGCATTGGGTGCGCAAATCCTGGCTTTTCCGCACGGCATACGCCCAGCCCGTCCCACCGGTGGATCACTCGCACGCAATTCCTGAGCTAAGGACACCGATTCCGGGCTTATGGTTTGCCAGCATGAGCCAGGTCTATCCCTGGGATCGCGGAACGAATTTCGCCGTTAAGATCGCCCGACAGGCGGCGGGGGCGATGCTGGAAGTCGGGAGCTAGTTCAAATCCTCCGGAATAGCCATCACGCGAGTTTGGGTTTACGACAGATATAGAGGCCGTACCCGAGGTAGTCATACAAACCATCCGGCAGACGGCCCATCGATCTCGTTTCGTGCAAATATTCCCGATAACCTGGACTGCGAACCCATAAGCCCGAGCAGCGGGCTAGTGCTTTCAGAATCCCATACAGGTGGTAGCGTTTGATCAATCCGAGTTGTTCGGACCGCTTATTAGTCCTGCGCAGCACGATCCGGGATGATTCGAAACCGGCATTTGACAGCAGCGCGCCCCAGGCAGCAACGGGTAGGGCGCCGGAATGGTCTCGACTGGCGAGAACCCAGTTCAGCACGTCCGCTGGCGGCCCAGCATGAAGCCAGGTAGGTTCGTTCAATGCCAGGATGCCCCCGGGTCGCAGCACGCGCAGGTATTCGCGCAGTGCCTCTTGCTTGGCTTCCACACAAACCGTTGCTGACTCCCCGATGACCACATCGAACAGGTCGGCTGCATAGGGGAGTTCCTCGATCTCCCCGCGCCGGCTTCGAGCTCGGTGGCTGAGACCTGCGGCCGCAAGCCGTTCCCGGGTGCGGGCGATCATGCGCTCGGAGCGATCGAGCGCATCCAGGTGACAAACCCAGCGCCCGGCGAGCAGCGCGGTCGTGACACCCACCCCGCAGCCCACCTCCAGCAGACGTTCTCCGCCCTCCAGCCCTGAAAGCTGGATCAATTCATCCGTTGCTGCCTGCCCGCCCAGGTGGCGGGTCAAGCCAATTTGCGCCTGGTAATCGGTCACATCGGGTTTACGCATGTAGTCCGCCTTCCGGCAAAGGATCGTACGCAGGTTGGACCACATCTCGATCCAGGGCATGCACAATACTTTTCTAGCATGCCAGGGAGCAGCCTGCCTGACGGAAGACTGTGGGAACTCTGGCTGCTTCCTGACGCAAGGATAGGAATCCTTTAGGGGAGGATTTCGTGAGGCGATAAGGATGCCGGAAGATTGGACTCGCGTACTACCAGGCGCCCATCACCTGGCGCAGGATTCCGAGCTCACCGATGTGGTAGGCGTTATGATCAGCGACCAGAAGCAACTCCCGCACCAGGGTGTAGCCCGGTGCATGCGGAAGGTCAGCCGTAAGACTCTGCGTTGCATTCGCAGCCAGCTCCTGCAGCGAGGCAAGATCTTGCCGAAAGCTGGCCAGCGTTCGATCCCACTCTGCCCCGCTAGCCCAGGCATCCACAGCTGGCCAGTAGCCCTTAGGCCATTCTGGCGACTTATGCTCTGGGTCGATGATGAAGTTGAGAATATCCCACTGGGCAATGCGCAGATGTTCCACCAGGTGCCAGGGGGTGTACTCCACGTTCGGCGGATGCTCGTTGATTCGATCCATTGGAAAGTCAGCCACAGCCTGGTCAAAATTCATATGGGCGTTACCGCCGCGCAGCAGTGCTAACAGCTGCTCACGCACGATATGTTCATCGCTGTTTGTCATATTCTTCCCTCCCGCCGGACTGCACCATCGGTGTTTGTTGATTGCCGGGCTTTGAAGTTACTGATGGAGAATGGTCGAAAGATGAAGGTCCGGGCCTCGCCGCAGATGGTGAATTCGATATCAGTGATAGGCCTGTCGATCATGAGCCGCTCGTCCCGTCATCAGGCTCAGAGATCTCGACATCATCAAAGAGTTCACGCCGGGTGAAAGGCGCAGCCAGAGCGCGCAGCATCAACTTCCAGGTCGAGCTGTAGGAAAGAATCCCGGACTTCTCGTTGGACAGCATCCGCTCCACCAGCCACGTCGTAACGACCTCCGGTCGTTCGGCGATGATGTTGAAGATGCGCTTCACCCGCTGCCACTCCTCGGGCTTGCCGCGGTAGGGCTCGATGATCATGTCGGTTGCGACCATGCCCGGGCGGAGCGAGGCGACAATTACTCTGGTTCCTTCAAGTTCCTTCGCAAGGGCGAGGGTGAAATAGTGCACGGCGTACTTGCTGGTGCCGTACATTGTCAGTCCGTTGTGCATTCGGCCATCACCATCCATACCCTCCATGTTGTAGATCGCACCCCGACCTTGAGCCAGCATGCCTCGCGCAGCAGTTTGTGAACCGTAAACGACCCCCATTAGGTTGGTTTCGATCGTTCCATGGACTTGAGCTGGATCGAGCTCCCACACCGGCGCCGGATGATTGGCAAAGCCGGCGTTATTTACCCAGATATCAATCGTTCCGTAGCGAGCTGCTGCCCGGGACCAAAGCTCTTCGATCTGTTCTGGATCGCGCACATTGCATGGGATGCCACATATCCGGGCTAGATCGAATTCCCGTGCAAGTGAAGCCTCGATCGAGGTGACGGTCTCCCCTTCTCGCCCGCTTACGAAGACGCTGCTCCCTCGCTGAAGAAAGCCTCGAGCCAGGCCGAGACCTATGCCACATGTGCTGCCGGTGATGACGATGTTGGGCATGCTTTTAGGTTCCTTCCGTGAATCAGGGATAATGGATCAACCAATTCCATGCAATTATCCTACCCCGGAGCGGTTCCTTCCGAGGCCTGTTCAATCGACTTTATCATGTTCATGCTGCGGACTTCGTAACCCAGCGATTCATATAGAGCACGGGCGGCACGGTTGTGGCCAAAGACGTGCAGACCGAGCGAAGACCAGCCCATCTCACACGCCACACCCTCGATGGCCAGCATGGTCGCGCGGGCATACCCCCGGCGCCGGAATCCCTCTTCGATGTAGAGGTTGTAGATAAATCCAGCTCGTGCAACCTCTCCCGGTTGAGCGCCAATCCAGACGATCCCCACCTCCTGACCTTCGTCCCGGTTGCGGATAAGGTAGAGGTACTGTCCCGGCGTTTCGATTCCCTGTGGTAGATAGCGGGCGTACGTCTCCTTTGCTTTTCCCAGGGCTTCCGCTTCGGACCAAAACCCGGCTCGCACGTTCTCGGCCGCATAGCGTGGCAGGTCGGCTTCAAGGTATTTTTCATACTGCCCCTCATCCATTAGAAGAAGTTCGATCGCTTGCGTCATCATGGTGCCTCCACGGTGCGGAGATGATCTTACGGCGACCAGACAGGTCAGCCTGTTTGGAAGATCTGGTAAAGGTTCCTGGCCTGTGCCAACCCTTCACGAAGATGTTGTTCAGTATCCCATCCGGCGTGTTCAAACGGGAAGCGGGCATAGGTAAAGATCCTGCCACCTGCTTCAATCGATTGGTAAGACTGTGAACTGAGATGGCTGAGCCGGTAGGTATCCAGAAAAACCAGGACGGGAACTGGATCGGGGGCGATGAGAAAATAACGTTCATCAAAACGTGGGTTGTCATTCATTTCAACCAAGCCACCCCGGCGTTCAATCAAAGCCTGCAGGAAGCGGTTGCCCCAATCTGAAAGTCGGCCGCCTTCGATGATCTTGGGGAAAATTGAGAAGCGCGGCAAGTCTAACTGGGAGGAAATGACGGCCAGCCCGCCCTCTTGCAGTATGCTGACATCGTCAGTGGTATCGATCAGATCGAAGAGCAGGTATTTGACCTCGCCCTCCAACCGGATGAACGTATGATCGAGTTCGAGGCGCTGACGGCTCGTGGCCGTATGCAGCGCGACAATTTGCCCCTCAAGTTCTGAATTATTCTTATCGTAAGGAGTGAACCCCAGCTGGACCGCGAGCCCACTCTTTTTAAGACGCTCCCGGCGATCGTGTCGGATCATAAGCAGGACCAGCGAGGCCGCGATCGCGACAATGAACAGTGCAAGCAGGTACTTGGCGTCAGCCATGTACGCCTCGGCTCTTAAATGCGACGGACATTCTTCGCGCCGGCTGCTCCCGGTAATTCAAAAGTCCAGGCCTATAATCCCTTTAACAAGGTGGCGAAGAGTAGATGCAGGAAGGCGAATGCCACCATCCAGAAGTCATTCTGACTCGCCAATGGAATTGTGACCCGCTGGACATCATTGCCCACCAAGCCCAGCAGCAGAGCCAATGTCCATGAAGCTTGTTTTGGGGGAGATAATCACATTGAACCTCCAGGAGTGGCAATCGTACTGGCAACTGCTCAAGCCGGGATCACCTGACGATCTTACTCGCCCTTCGCTTTCCAGTACTCTTCAGCCTCGTCTTCCAGCTTTTCCAAGCGAGTGTAATAATCCGGGAATTCGCGCAGATGGGCAAGAGCGATCTTGCCGGTAACGGTCTCGTCATCGCCGGTCACATCCGTCTCAGGGTCATGCGTGCCGTGCTCGAGCTCAACCGCCAGACCCATGCGGAACTCCTCCATGGGAATAGTCTCCCAATCCACCCCGATGCGATCGCCGATCTCACGTGCTTGTTCCATAGTAAATTCTCGTGTACTGCTCATCTGTCACTCCAATCTGGTGATTCACTCCATAGTCAAGGGTCGTGTTAGTTTACATGCAGCGGTCGGGCAGTTCAAAATCCAGTGCTTTCTGGGGGCATGCAGCTATTTTTTCGGACAGCATTGAGGGGCCTGAAAGGTAGTGCTCTAAATGATCTTGAAACCTTCCTGGATGATTCTCCATGCGAGGGCTCCTTCCGAGAGCTTTTTGCAGCTATCTTCTCTAGTTCGTTCGAATCCCACCAGCATCGGGCACTGAAGAGCAGGGTACTCATGTTAACGGGGTTTGCAGGATGTTCGGACCTCAGGTTGTGTGGAGGAGGCGCAAACCAGCGCAAATTCGTGTGACCGGCTGAGCGAAGAACGCCTAAAAAGGCTTCAGGCTGTAATCAAGCCATGAGATCATTCAGGACTCGGAAGAGATCCAGTGCTGGTAGCCTGAGACACGCAGCGCGTGCCGGACGATCGGCTGAAGAATACGGACCAGGCCGACCAGGACCAGACCGACCGTGACACCGAACAGCGCGCGCAGAAGTGGAAACCGTTTTAACTTCATTTGTTCTCCCCTGGATCGCAGAAATGACGAGTCCAGCTGAACGTCATCTCCCCTGACCGTGAAGCTCTCTCATTTAACTATACGATAGCAGATCCACTGAGGTCGCGTCATCCCCATCTTGGATGATTCGATGGGTGAAGGTAAGGAATGGAGGAATTGCCTTCAGCTCACGACGAGGCGCAGAGCCAGCAACCCGAAAATGAAAACCGTCAGCCCCGAGAGGCGGTTGATCCAGGCCAATGTTTGTGGCCCGACCCTGTGCCGGAGCAGATTAACGCTTGAGCTCAGGAGAAGCCACCATGCGCTGGAGCCAAGAAATACTCCTAGTACCAGCAGGAGGGCCGGCAGGTATCCGGTACCCAGGTGACCCGGGCCAAGGCCGGCGATGATCGCCGCAAAAGCGAAAATCGTAACCGGGTTTGTCAGCGTGAGAGCGAAGGTCGTTAGAAACGCGGTTCGATCGGGCTGTGTCCCGCTTTCCTGGGGAACCGCTTCCACTTTACGAAAAAACGTCTTCGCGCCCAGGTAGAGCAGGAACAACCCCCCGGCGAGTCGCAGCCAGGATTGCCCCGCAAGCAGCGCATTCGAGATAAAGGTAATCCCAAAAGCGGCTATAGCCCCATAGAGCATGTCGGCGGTGGCCGCGCCCAGACCGGTCAGCAAGCCTGTTCGCCAGCCGCGCTCCAATGTCTGGCGAATGCACAGTACTCCGATTGGTCCGACGGGGGCGGCAATTGAGAAGCCGAGCACCAGGCCTTGCAGAAGAGGGGAGAATGTACTGAACGTCGTTGAAGTGTCCATGATCAATCGCGGTTGGCTTCGAGCAGCTCGAGCAGCAGCGATGGGATGACCTCCCGGTATTCGTTTCGGTTTTCGGTTGGCCAGGCACTGAGCGAACGATGCCAGGACAGGAGTGAGCCGATCGGCCAGAGCCGGCTGGCGAGATCAAACGCGCTGATCAGCTGATCCGCGGTCCCATATTCGCTGAAGCTTTCGAGATAGCTATCCCGCAGGCTGGTGGAGATCGGTGCGTTTTCCTCCAGTCCAAGCGTATGTTCCAGGCTCACGAAGACCGTGCGCAAGGAAAAGAAGGGATGGGCCAGGCTGGCATCGCCCCAGTCGAGGAAGACATAGTTCCCGCCGCGAACGAAAATGTTTGCATCGTGAAAATCACCGTGGTTAATGGAATGCGGGATGCCCGCAGCCTGCAGCTCACTGCAGCGTGAATGAATCAGGGGCAGAAGATCCACCAATTGACCCCGTTGGAGTTGGGTCAAGCCGTCTGGTTCGCCTGCCAACAGGAGGTCGGGCTCATCTAGGATCGCCTCAATCCTCTCGGTTAGCAGCGGCAGACGCCGATCCGGCACTCCAAGCTGGAACAGTTCCGGTTGAAGCTGGGCAAGATCAATTTGGAGCTCAGCGTAGCGGGCGAGGATGCGTTTCCAGTGGGAAAGCCAGTTCTCCTCATCCAGCTGGTCGCGTAAACGCGGGCCCGCATCTTTCATCAGCAGCCAGCCGTGTTCGTGGTCTGCCGCCAGAATCTCCGGAGTACAGTCCGCATGCCGTTCTACGAGCAGCTCGACGAGACTGACCTCATATCGAGATCGTTCCCCACATGCTTTGAAGTACAGATCCCCGCTATTGCTGGCGCAGCGGGCGATGGCCGACCAGGGTCGGATTTGGATGGTTTCGAGTGGGCTGAGGCGGTCTATGCCGAACGCTTCGAGGGTCTTATCTACACAGGTCTCAGCCTGAGCCAGCCACGATATGCCGGTATTAATGTCACGCTGCGAGGTCGCCTTATGGAAGCCATCCGTGCTCATGTTTCCGATTGTACAGGAGATTCCCGGCATCGCTGAGCATGCAGCCTTTGTGATTGTGGATACCATCAGATTCGAACATGATCATTGTTAGGCTTGATGAACTTCACTCAGACCCGGGTTGTAGTTATAGGATATTATTGTGAGCCGTCCCGGGTCAGATACCGAGGCAGTCTAAATTGGAAACTTAGCCCATCAAACCTGGAATACATGAGGTAATAGCGTTCATGATTGCACGCATACCCGGCCAACTTATCCAGATCAACTCCATGGGCAAAATTGACCGATGATCCGTTTCCTCCTCCGGCGCTCCGCTTTTCTGGTGCTATCGGTGCTCCTGATCATATTCTTCGTCCATATGGGGATGCGCATGGCTGCAAATTCATCGGCGGTCGTGCCAAGCTTTGATCTAAGCTCCCAAACGAAGATCGCCTGGGCTGAATCGAGATCCTTCCTACGCCTGCTTTCGACCGGACAGCTGGGGGTAGTCAGCCAGAGTGGTGCGCTGATTCCTGTGAGGTCGCTTGTGCTTCAGGCCTATGTGAACAGTATGGGGCTCTTGCTGACCGCACTCACGATTGCCGCATTGCTAGGAGGTTTTTTAGGAGGTCTCCTGGCGTTGACCCGTCTACGACGACTTACGACACCGGTCTTGACATTCACCGTGCTCGGAATCTCCACCCCCTCTTTCTTTGCCGCCTTACTGCTGCAACAAGGGGAAATATTCTTCTTGAACAAGACCGGAATCAGGTTGGTACGGGTCGTGGGTTTCGGGTGGAGCTTCGAGTATATGCTGCTTCCACTATTGGTGCTGATCGCAAGACCACTTGCATACTTAACACGGGCGGCATATCTCAATCTGAGACGGGTCATGGGGGAGGATTTTGTACGTACTGCGCGTTCCAAGGGGCTCTCATCACTCCGCGTAATCAATGTGCACGCACTCCGCAATGTTGCAGTTCCGGTCTTAACTGCGTTGGGCGTTTCGCTTCGGTTCAGCCTCGGAAGCTTGCCAATCGTTGAAATTTTCTTCGGCTGGCCAGGCTTGGGGCGGGCGCTTCTCGGAGCTGTCAACGAGCACCAGACTGTGCTTGCCGTTTCGCTCTCTTTGGCACTCGGGCTCACAATCCTGGGAACCAACTTACTGCTGGACATCATGTATCGCTTGATTGATCCGCGTCTGCGAGTCGAAAATGAAGCCACGCTTTAGCTGGTTGATGCGCTTGCTCGACCCGCGAATTCGCCTACCTCGGCCGAGCTCAAGTCATTCGGCAGGCGATCAGGCCTCTGATCGACCTGGAAATGGCTGGAAAGAGGCGCAACGGGTCTTGCTGGGCAACCCGCCGCTGCTCATCGGCGCGTTAATCATGCTAGTGCTGTTCGCGATTACGCTGTTTGGCCCTACCTGGGCACCTCAAAATCCGTACCTTTCTAGCCAACCGATATCGCGCTACTACGACACAGCGCAGCAGGTGCTCGTCGATCCCCCCCTGCCACCTTCGCCTGATTTCCCGTTAGGTACCGATCGCTGGGGGATGGATCTTTTAAGCCTGCTGCTTCACGGCGCACGCAATACGTTGGTTGCTTGTTTGTTCATCGCGTCCGTGCGAGTCCTGCTGGGTGTGCTCATCGGGGGCCTCGCCGGCTGGAACGAAGGCCGTCTCGTGGACCAGGTCACCATGGGAGCAGTAGGGATTGTGACGGCAGTACCAGCGCTGATCAGCAGCGTCTTTCTCATTTTCGCCCTTGATATTCGGCGCGGGTTGGTAACGTTTATTTTGGCTCTTTCTTTCGTGGGCTGGACTGAAATTGCGCAATACATCCGCGGGGAGTTCCTCGTCCTTCGAAAGATGCCCTTTATTGAAGGTGCCAGAGCCTCAGGCATGGGTTCATTTTCAATCGCCGTACGTCAGGTTCTGCCCAACCTGCTTCCCAACCTGCTTGTATTGAGTTTCCTCGAAATGGGTGCCGTCATGATGCTGCTGGGGGAATTAGGGTTCATTGGCGTTTACATTGGCGGTGGAAGCCGGATTGGTGTTGATGTTGCCGTGAATACAGCAGCCGCTTATCAGCAACAGGTCTTCCAACTGGTCGAAACGCCGGAATGGGGAGCCATGCTGGCAGAAGGTTTCCGTTACCTTCGCTCAAAGCCTTTTGTGGTCCTTCCTCCGGCTACGGCGTTCTTCATCTCTGTCGTCGGTTTCAACACCTTTGGCGATGGATTACGCCGCCATATCGAGAGCTATGGCCTCAATACCGGGGCCATGCTCCGAAAGCGATCACTGCTCGTCTTTGCTGCGATCGGTGCGGCAACGGTCTTCATCATCAATCGGACGGGGCCAGCTCCCTGGTTCGAACGGGTTGCACACGCATACGATGGTGAAAAAGCCTTGGAACAAGCCCGTACGCTGGCTGCTCTCGATGGGCGCGGACACGGGCAACCGGGCAGCGAGCAGGCTGTCACTGACATTCTGGCGGCCGTTCAGGAATATGGATTGGAACCCGGGTGGCAGGATGACACGTACATCTTCTCCTTGCCAGCCCAGCTCGTGCGGCCAGTTCAGCAGCCCGCTCTCGAACTTCTCGCTTCTGGCGGCTCTGGCGGAGCACAATTCATCCATCAAACTGATTTCGCCTATCTCATCGAGGGCCATGGCGGAAGCGGCGAGGTTGAGGGGAACCTGACCTTCCTGGGCTTTCTACATCCTGATAGGCAAAGTCAAGAGGCGTATGCAGGCCTGGATCTGCGCGGGAAGATCGTTCTGCTGCAGGAAGGAAACGCCCCGGCCGATTTTCCGACCGAAGCGCTCATTCGTGGCGCGAAAGGTGTGATCTGGATTACAAGACAGGAAGAGACCGAACTTCGGTCTCAGGTATTGAGGTTGTCCAGCGATCCTAACGCGCTGCTTCTGCCCCAGATTCCGATCTTCCGCGTCCGGCCTTCCACTGCGCGAGCGTTTCTCGCGCCAGAGAGTCTGGCTCTGGCGGATTTGTTCGAGATTGATGGAGAGCGATCGGATCCGCCAACGATCTGGTTTGAGCGTGAGCTCGATGCGAAGGTTCGGATGTCACTGATGCTTCACGAAGCAGAGCCCTACGAAGTACGGAATATTCTCGGCTACATGCAAGGGTCGGATATCGATCACGCGGATGAAATGGTTGTGCTGTTTGCCAATTATGATGGCCCCGGTGCAGACCCGGATGGTACCGTATTTCCAGGTGCCAATAACGATGGCTCAGGGGTTGCCTTGCTCTTAGAACTTGCCCGGCTCTGGCAGCGGGAGGGTCTGCAGCCCCGCCGTTCGGTACTTTTCGTCTTCTGGGGTACCGGAACTCTCGAGGAGGCTGGCGCTCGAGAATTCCTGCGTGATCGGTTTAATTTCCGGCATTTACTGACGGCAAACAACCAAGCGCATGTCGAACCCAAGGTCATCTTTCAGATGGAGGGGGTGGGGTCGGGAGGCGATCTCGTAACAGTTTCCGGGCAGGAAGGAGATTTCCTGGACGTGTTGGAGGGTACCGCCAGCGAGCTCAGCCTGAACCTCGTAAGGGTTGGTGAAGGAGACGAAATGTTGCGTACGACAACTGGAACCCGGGTTCCCTGGATTCGAGTTGGGTGGGTAGGGAGTACGGTGCCGCCGCAGAACGACCGGGTTGAGAACCTTGATGCCGGTCACTTTAACCGCATGGGAGAGCTGCTGACTTTGACGCTGGCGAAAATTCTCCGGCAGACGGACTTCTAACCGATGCAGAACCCGCGCAGGGCGATCCGGTGGCAGGGCTTGATTTGGACTCTGCTCCTTTTACTCGGACTGGCGTTGATGATCCTGACACTCGTCTACGTCCTGGAATCGGATGAAAGCAATCGGTCTCAGGTACAGGCCTTCCTGGTGAGTGACCAGCAGATCGTCGTGCTGCATTCAGCACCCGAGGCTAGTTCTGGAATAGCTGGCTTGCTTCCGGGCAACCGCTGGATCAATGTCCTCGAATATGACCCGGTGAGAAACCCTGGTTGGGTGCGCATTGAGGCAAGCGGGGAGACCGGTTGGGTACCGCTCGACCGGCTCGAGACTGGCGACTGAGAGACGGACCATGTCAGATAGCCCCCAAAGCATGGCCCCAGGACGGGTAGGCCCAACGATCCGATCCGAACGCATCGATCTGATTGACGTGCTGCGTGGCTTTGCCGTTTTCGGAATTCTCGTGGCGAATATGGCTGCCTTTTCTGGCATGCAGAGTGGTCTTCAAGTCCGGTACCAGTCGCTCGATCAGATCGTTTTCGTCCTCATCCGATTCTTCGTCGAAGCCAAGTTCTACACGCTCTTCTCCTTTCTGTTCGGATGGGGGTTCGCGGTGCAGATGCGCAGGATGGAATTGCGCCAGGTTGGATTTTTCCCCACCTATCTGCGGCGATTGCTGGCACTGCTGCTTTTTGGAATCGTACATGGGACCTTGATCTGGACAGGCGATATTCTCACCTTATATGCATTGCTCGGCTTCCTCCTGCTCCTGTTCCGCCGGCGGTCGATCCGCTTTCTACTCCTGTCAAGCATCTTGGCCTTTGCGCTGGCAATCGTACTGAGACTGCCGTGGGAACCCATTGAATCATTCCGCAACTCATTCCAGGAACTTGTCTCACCCCATCTCCTGAACCGCTACAGTCAGGCGCTCTATGCCAACGGCTCATTCCTTGAGATCACGCGCTTGAGGGTACAGGATTTCATGACCGGGATGGTGTACTCCTTCTTCGCGCTGGGGAATGTCTTCGGTATGTTCCTGCTAGGACTGGCCGCTGGGAAAGCCAGGGTGTTTGCGCAGCTTGGCGAGAGCTTGCCGAGCATTCGACGGGCGCTGGTTCCAGTATTCTTGCTGGGGTTGCTCTTTAACGCCATTTTTGTTCTGGCTATCCTCCAACCAGACCGTTTTCCCCTGGATTATCAAGACAGCATCCGGGTCGGGGCGCGCACGATCGGGGCTCCACTGCTGACCATGACGTATATGATAGGGATTACGCTCCTTTACCAGCGTCCGCGCTGGCGGAGGACCTTGGATCTGCTGGCTCCGGTCGGGCGGACAGCTCTCAGTAATTACATCCTTCAATCGGTCCTTTGCACGCTTATTTTTTATGGTTATGGATTAGGTTATTATGGCAGTTTGAAACCGATGGGAGGGCTTGTCCTTACCCTGGCAATATACGCCCTACAACTCAGGCTCAGTTCGTGGTGGTTAGAGCGCTACCAATATGGCCCCATGGAATGGATCTGGCGGATATTGACGTACGGAGAGGCGCCGGTTCTGCGCCGCCGCTACCCCTTCGAAGACAAGGCAGTAAGGCCCGCCCGAGCCCGTAAATCTTTGCAAACTCGATGGATTCTGATTTCCATTAGCGCGTTCCTGATAATTTGGTGCGCTGGCTTAATCACATGGGGTCGGTCGCTTTCGGGTGAACTTGTCAATTCGCAGAGCCTGTACAGCGCGATACGGTCCGTGGCGCCGGATCTTGAGAGTGATACCGCTCTATCTAAAGCTAACCGTGAAGAGGGCGAGATCCAGCCGACCTTGCTCGAGCGGGCAGTAGCAATTCCACGGAATCCAGAACCCCTAGTCGCGTCGGGAGAACTGGGCGCGCTCGCGGCCGCATTCAACGCAGACCGGACTCTCGCTGACGTGGTAACTCTTACGAGCGCGCAGTTTGCCGGTCGGCAAGCCGGCGCTCCGGGAGGTGAAGCAGCCGGGGCTTTCCTGGCTGAGCGCTTCGCAGAACTAGGATTGATCCCGGCGGGCGAAGAAGATACATATTTCCAATCCTTCATCGTTCCCTATTCGGTCCAGAGCGAAATGCCTAAGCTGGCTGTGCTGAGCCTGGACACAGAAAACCAGACGGAATTCCGCCTGGAGCAGGATTATGCGGTAGTTGCCGGTGGGTATTCGGGCGCGGGTGAAATAAGCGCCTCCGTTATCTGGGTGGATGATTGCGGCCCGGAAGATTTCAATCGGACAGACGTCGTTGGAATGGTCGTATTCTGCCAACGCACACAAGGGATAGATGCAGACCGGAATGCGATCGAACATGGTGCGGCAGGATTGATGCTTCTGAATGAAGAGGATGATCGACCCTTCGACTTTGCTTATCCCCGCTTCGAGCCGCTCGTCCCGGAACCGATTCCGACAATGCTGGTTGGTGAAAGAGTTGCCACCGCACTGCTCGCAGGCAGCGGGATCTCGCTCCAGGACCTAAAGTTGAGTTCGACCCCCCGCCTTCTCAAATCTGAGGTCCTTATGAAGGTCTTCCTTCAGGGCAGCGAAGGATGTGAGGGTGGAGCGTGCCAGGGCCGGAACGTGCTTGGCTTGTTGCTGGGTAGTGATCCGGTGTATTCGGATCAGGTTGTCGTGCTAAGTGCTCATTACGATCATATGGGTTCGTCGCCAGACGGAACGATCTGGCCTGGTGCGAACGATGATGCTTCCGGTGTGGCAGCGTTGCTGGAGATCGCAAGGATCTGGCAGGAGCAAGGTTACACGCCGAAACGAAGCGTACTTTTCGCTGCTTGGGATGCGGAGGAATTGGGTTTGCTTGGCTCGAGGGCATACCTGGCAGCCCCGACGATTCCGCTCGATTCGATCGTGGCGGATATCCAACTGGACATGATCGGTGCCGGAGGTTCAACCCTGGCCATCAGCGGTGATGGCCGCCTGGGTGAGCTTCTGGAAGGTGCGGCAGAAGCCAACGGCGTGGAGTCCGTCATGGGCGAGTTTGGCGGGAGTGATCACATCAGTTTCATGGAGCATGGGCTGGATGCCGCACTGCTCATCTGGTATGACCCGGCGGACCAATATACGGATTACCACCGACCTGTCGATACTGCAGCACATATTGACCTAGAAAGGCTACGCCAGGCTGGAACCGTAGCTCACCTTGCCTTACTTTCACTGGTCGATGGCGAGCCCACAATCCAGTCACTCCTTGACCAACGGTCTTCGGCAATGCTGGCGGGAGATCTATCAGCGTATCTCGCGACGAGCGACCCAGCCCAGGCCGTTCTCGATCGATCCTGGTACGCGACGGCAAAAGCAGAAGGACTCTCTGATTTTCAATTGGAACTCTCGGACCTAGTCCTGACAGGGGATGGAGCCTATGGCGACGTCAAAGTGACGCTGGCCTACTCTCAGAGGGAAGGGGAGAATGTGGTCCAGCGAGAGATTCATCACATCGTCGTACGTTTTACACGGTTTGAGCAAACCTGGCGCTGGTCCGGACCCGATGTCATGGCAGTGACATCACTCGACCAGGCAGAAACCGCCCCACAGTTAACCTCTGGATTGGATGTGCAAGTATTAGCCACGCAGCCGGATGGTTTGACCGGATTGGACACTCTCCAACCCTCGCTGGAGTGGCTGGGCCGCTTCAGTTCCCGGCTTGAGCTGCAGATTCCGAACGGGGGGTTGAAGATTGAAATCTTCTCCAATCAGAATGAATTATGCGCATTTTCGGTGCCGGAACCAGACTGCACCAGGTCCGTCTGGATAGGGCCAGGCACTATTCGGCTGACCGATTGGGTTTTCCGCACCGGTACGAACGAGCTTGAGAACACCCTGGCACGATGGCTGCTGTTCGAGAATGGTCTGCGTGAGGACATCGCTCCATGGTTGTGGAATGGGCTGCCGATTGCATTCCGGCTTCTGGAAAATCCAGATCAAGGCGAGAGTTACTACACCGCAATGTACGAAAGCCTGTCGGAGGAGCGGCCAACCGTTGTCGGAGTGGCATCCTGGGCCGCAGCTGAATACCTGAAAGATAGGCTGGGTTGGACTGGGATTGGACGGTTCGTAGAGACTCTGGGATTGAGCTGCGAGCGAAACGATTGCACACTCCCGGAGGTACAGTCGCAGGTGCTCTCGGCTGCACTGGGGATGACAAAGGAGGAGTTTGAAACTGCATGGTGGGAGTCATGGATTGGTCGTTTTGAGGCTGTCGAGAGAGAACTTCAGGCCACGCTTGATCGCCGCACTCAGGCAGTATTAAACGCCGAAATGAATACATTCCTTCGTACCGTCGACCCATCCATCAAGGACCTGCGTTATGAGCAGCAACAGTACTACCTCCGGATCAGGGCGACTTCGCCATCCAGCTTGCAATGGAGCGCGGAACCGCGGCTGCTCTACCCGGATGGCCGCGTGTTGGCCATGGTTGGGCTTACAGATTTTTCCAGCGAAAGCCAGGGCCCGGACGGCTTGCAGACGGGCCAAAAATCGTATGTCCTATTCACACCGGGGGACGCAGGGTTGCGTTGGGCTGGCTTTCCGCTTCAGGAGTTGAGGCACGGTCGAACGAGTATTTTCTTCCCTTCGGGCTACAAGACCGTCGCTGAAGACCTGCTGGAGTATGTTGAGCTCGCTTATGCGCAGCTTCAAAACACGCTCGGTATTCTATCATCCCGGCCGCTGACATTGAAAATCTACGACGGACGCGACGCTATATCGAATTCGATTCCTATTCTGACGGCAAATGCAAGCCCTGATCTGTGGGTGACACCCGGAGGGTCGATAAAAATTGGACTCTTAGAGCTCTCGCCTGACGAGGATGATGCCTTGCGGTCGAGGCTGGCCGAGGCTCTCATACGTTCCATTCTCACGGACGCTGGCCTGGATGTGGAGTGGCTGGTACGGGGTGTAAGCCTGTACCTTGCGCCCGAACTTGACGGCCGTGCGCGCATGTTCAGCGCAACCCGCGATCTGCGCTCGCTGGCAACTGCATTGTCCCATCACGAACTTCCGCGGTTGGAGGATCTTCCAGGTGATGAACAGCTCGACGATGATTCGCGAGCATTGGCTGACGCGCAAGCCTGGGATGCCGTCCGGACACTCATTGAGAGCTATGGCCCGGATGTGTTGCGGGAGGTGCTGCAGCAGATCTCGAGGGGAACTGAATTCGACGAAGCCTTCAATCGTGCAACCGGCGTTACGCCCGTGCAGTTTGAAACGATCTGGATGAAGTCCTATTTGCTAGCCCATCTCGATCCTTCCTGGCCCGACCTTGCGGCAGGATTTAACCCCCAGGAAGCGATGGCGTTCCTCGCTGAGTTAACCGCTTCGACCTATGAAGGACGGGGCACCGGGACGCCGGGAGCCGATGCGGCTGCGCACGAAATTCAGGCCCAATTTCAACATTTTGGACTGCTTCCGCCAGTCCCCATCGAGCAGGTGAACAATTCTGAGCCGGTTGAGGGTGCCGCTCCCGATCGAAGTGATGGCGCCAGTCAAGGAAACGCCGAAGTGCTAGATTCAGAATCTGAATCGAGCTACTTCCAACAGTTCTCGATATACCGTGTACCGTATCAGCGTGCGCCAGCGCTTCAGATGACTTTTACCAATACAGGCAGCGTCCGGACACTTGCCTACCGGGAGGAGTTCATCGATCTACCGCAGTCATACGACTATGCTGGACCAGTCCGAGGCGATCTGATCTGGGTTGATAGCGCGCGCGGTTATCCCGAGGCTGGTCTTGATGGGAAGATCGTGATACAGATCGAGGTGGGCGATCCGGCCACAGATGCACTTCAGGCTGTTGAGAAGAACGCCGCCGGCCTGATCCTTGTTTCCCGGCGTAATCTGGTTGATTCTTTCTTCATGAAATCCCCCGTGCCCGTTGAAGTTCCGGAGAGCGTGGGGATTCCGGTATTTCGTATTAACCAGGGTGTTTATCAGGATTTGCTCCGGGAGGCGGGTAGAACAGAGCCCGAGCTACTGGCAGGTCCCCCGGCAGCCAAATTGGGAATCACGGTCAGGCTCGACTTGCCCCTTCTCCCGCCACGGGAAATTCAAACGGCGAATGTGCTCGGTTTGCTGCGCGGTTCAGATCCAGACCTGGCTGATGAGGTAGTTATACTGGGTGCGCACTACGATCATGTAGGGGATGATCCGGATACTTGGATTTGTGATCCAAACACACAGCCTTCTGAAGAGGCGCTTGCATCCGGTGAGTGCCGCGTCCTGGAAGGCATACGCTACCCGGGAGCGAACGACGATGCCTCCGGCCTTGCCGTGCTACTCGAAATTGCCCGGCTGTGGCAGGTGACTGGCTATCGGCCAGCTCGAAGCGTGCTGTTCGCCGCGTGGGGCGCGCAGGAGCCGGGTCAATATGGTTCGGAGTACTACAGTGAAAATCCGATTATCCCGCTGGCAGATACGGTAGCCATGATTCAACTCGATTCGGTTGCCGGAGGTCGCGGGTACTACCTGGAAGTGCACGGGACTCCCGAGCAGGATGGTTTACTAACTGAGAGCGCAAGCTTGCTGGAGGGTATTGCTGACGTGCGCCTCAGCCTGGTCCGGAAGAGTCTTAACTCGAGCGACTTTCAATCAGCTGAAAAGGCACGCTGGCTAACGTGGCCTCTCCCTACGAATGAAGAAACGAGCGATCATCTCCCGTTCCGAAGTCAAGGCGTGCCTTCGGTTTTGCTGACCTGGCGTGGGGCGAGCGAAGCAAATCTACCTGAAAGCGAGGCAGATGAAGTCCAGCCTGAGCGTCTGGCAATGACTGGAAGAATGGCGGCGCTGCTTGTCATGTCGCTTGCGCGCTGAGCCCGTTCGTTCAAGATCCGGCCTGCCGAATGTACTCTCGGTTTGGTATGAACGGAACATGGAGATCCCGAGACCTATCCCGTGCTGAACTTCTTGCTATTCTCTGCCGCTTGGATGGCTGTGGCCGGATCGGTGATGATACTTCTCGTGCTGCGCCATCGGGCTTTGAAACCGCTTAAAAATCAAGCTCCCCTGCCCACGCCCTGGCCAGAGCTAAGAGTGATCGTTCCGGCCAGGAATGAAGCCGACAACATCGAGCACTGCCTGGGTGACCTGGCCAGGCAGACCTATCCTGACGCGAAGTACGAAGTGTTGATTGTTGATGACAGCTCGACAGATGACACGTATCAGCGCGCACTGCAGGTTGCTGCAAAGAACCCAAATCTGCACGTCGTCCGGGCGGGTCCGCTGCCGGAGGGGTGGCTTGGGAAACCTCACGCTTGTTGGGTCGGTGCTGAAGCTGCGCGCGGGGAATGGCTCTGTTTTCTCGATGCCGATACCCGCCTCGACCCGGACCTGCTCAAGTTTTCCGTGACACAGGCTCAGGCTTGCGGCATAGACCTGCTCTCACTACATCCGCAGCAGCGCATGCTCACCTTCTGGGAACGGCTGCTGATGCCGGTTCCTTTCATGACACTCATGCTCCTGATGGACGCCGGCGCGATCAACGACCCTGACAGCCGGCGGGCGATGGCGAACGGACAGTTTATTCTAGTACGACGGGGTGCTTATGATGCGGTCGGCGGCCATCAAGCGCTTCGGTCTGCGGTACTCGATGATGTCCGCCTGGCCGAGTTGGTGAAAGGCGCAGGATTTCGAATTCAGCTGCTGGGCGGAGGGGATTTGATCCAGACCCGCATGTACCGGGATTTACGCGCACTATGGCAGGGGCTGGCGCGCAGCGGATCGGAGCTTTTCGGCGTCCCGCTGACAACCGCGGCTATCTTGAATTCCATCGTGTTTGGGTTCTTTCCGTTCGTCTTCCCTTGCTGGCTGGGTGTGCGGCTTATAGCTAGGCCGGAGCTGTGGGCGCCCTTCATCCTCGCCGTCTGCGGATCCCTGCTCTGGTATACAGCTCACGCCGTCGAACTTCGCCGGCACAAGGTGCCGCTGCAGTATTTACTTCTGCTTCCGCTCTCCTATGTGCTGATTGCAGTGGTCAACACCGAGGGGGTGATACGGCGACTGGCAGGTGGTCGAATCTGGAAGGATCGCCGTATCTAGCACACCTGGCCGTCCTTGGCTGGATCAGGTGCCCGGTTCCAGGGGATGGATCACAACCAGCGGCCGGCCGAGCGCATACTCCTCCAGGTCCGCGCGCGTTGGGGCGCCTGGCAAACCCGCCGTGCGCATGATGGCGCGAATCATGCGTGGATGCCGTTGAAGGCGGAGCTCGAGGAAATCGGCGATGATCGCCGGATCGCGAATGGCCTCCGCCTCACCCTTCAAACTGCGCCGGCCGACACGCAGTTCAACTCGTGGATTCACCGCGATGTTTCGCAGCCAGTCGGTTCTCTCACCACGTGCTGCGGCGACATAGAAACTGCCATCAATCTCCTCATACTGCAGAGGGGTAACGCGTGCCTGCCCTGATCGCCTGCCCCGAGTTGTGAGCAGCAGGACCATACGCCCGACCAGTGGTCCCAACCCGAGCGCATAAGCAAGCTGCGGCGGGAAGTGGAAAAAGCGCCAGAGGCAGCGCGGCAGCCGCGGTATCAAATTCATTGCACTCTCCGTTGGTCCATGTTGCAGGCGCCAGGCGCCGTTGGCATGATCCTACCCTTCACCGGACGAGATAGTAATTCATGAAGAGGTCGTATGGCCCCGCAGGCAGGTTTTCCGGGTGGCAGAGCACGCGCGTGCGGTCCCCGATGACCGGCACAACGCCGTAGCCGTTGATGTAGGAAGTCCCCGAAGAGGTGAGCGTGCGCTGCTCGTAGTCGAATGATTCCGCCT
>DAOUEL010000091.1:0-30022 GCA_034430595.1 Anaerolineales bacterium
GCCCAGTACATGGCGCGCTCGACGATGACCGGCTGGTCGGAGTCGATGCGGGTGGCGAAAGCCTGGTCTGGCCCGACTTCGGCCGGGTCGTGGGCGGCGATGGTGTAGCGGCTGTTCGCCGGGACGGTGTGCGTGCGGACGAGGTTGGTGCCGTCGTCGAGCATGTAGGTGGCTGTGACGGAGGCCGGGTCGGGGTTGGGGTTCTGGATCAGGATGAAGGTATTGAACCCGGCGCCGGTGAAGCCTTCCGCCAGGAACCAGGTCCGGCTGCCGTAGGTTGGCATGGGAGTACCGGTCGGCACGGGTGTCTCGGTCGGTGTCGGGGTGGGAGTCGGGGTCTCGGTTGGATCAACCCCGCCGAATGGGTTTTCTAAGGACCACAGCGGTCCCGCTGGTGATCCCCCCTGATAGAGCCAGCCGTTGCTTGTTCCACCATCATATCCACCGGTGTCGTAGGCAACGTTCCCTGACCCAAAATCGAACCGCAGCAGTGCAACGGTTTTATCGTCGGCAGGATGGGGTGCAGTTGGTGGGGAATAATTTTCCAGGTAGCGCAGCCACCAGGAGGCACGCACATCATCGATCCAGCCCCGGAAGGGTAGACCTGTCCCGTTCTTTCCTCCGCCTACAACCAGATAGGAATCGTCCTTGCAGGTCTGGTTTCCGGAAGCTCCGCAGGTAGCCCCAGGGGCCGCGCCGTCAGGGTAGCTTATATCACCGACTGGACCTACAAACGTAGCCTGAAGTGCACCGTCGATAAAGAGCCATAGCTGGCCATCAGCGTATGCGCCGGTTGACGAATCCCAGCGGTTGCGCTGTATGGCGATATGATGCCATGCGCCGTCATCGACGGCCGATGTGCTGCAAAGTGTACGGCTTTGACCAGAGCTGTTGGTGACCCCAAAGACAATATGGCCGTTCGCAATTGAGATCCCCCATTGTGCACCACCATTGGAACGGCTTCGATCGAAGAGAATATTGCCAGCCTTCCAATCTGTATTTGCGCCGCAGGTTACGATCGGCGAATTATTGTCGCCAGGCTCGGCCTTCATCCACCACTCAAGCACGAAATCGGAAGCACCAAGATCGAGCGGCGGGCCAGGGTTCGTGCGGGCCGGGTCATCGATTGGGATTTTTAAGCGGTCGACATCGGAAGAGGCGTTGCCCTGGAAGAAGAGGCTTGTATCTCCGCCCGTGCCGAAATAGGTGTTGTAATCATTGGTAATCCAATTCCAGGGTGTGAGTGTCGTCCCATCGCGCTCGATGTAACCGGTGTTGTAAGGGTTGGAATCTCGTGGTCCCTCGTGGATAGTCCAGCCCGAAAGCTTCAAGCCTTCGAGATCATAAGGCGCCCCATTGTAGAAGAGCGCAAAGTGAACGTGAGGGCCAGTGGCGAATCCGCCGTTGCACAGCTGCATTCCAATGCCACCGACAAGCTGGTTCCTGCTCTTCGGCCCAATCTGGCCGCTCGAACCGATGTTGACCAGGTGGTAATAATGGGTGCTCCAGCCACCACCATGGTCGATTTCAACCCAGCAGGGAGCATTCCCGGCAGCCGGGACGTGTACGATGGCGTCACCTGGGGCAGCGGCAACGGTGTTCTTGTACGGAGAATCGGGATAGTTCGACCATGGCGTGGAGAAGTCCATCGATGAACGATCCGGGTAGCTGGCTCCGCCCGACCAGGCATGTACGCCCGAGAAGGTCCAGGTGGCATCGAGTGGGAACGGCAGCTGGAAGAAATCATCCGGCGGCGGAGTATCCGGCTCCAGGTCGTTAGAGAGATCGAGAGGATCGGTATCCGGGAAGAAGTAGCCAAAAACTGTCTCGAATGAATCCGATGATTCGGCCGCACCGAGCGCCTGCAGATCTGCTTTCGCACCCTGCAGATGGCCTTTGGCTTCCAGAGCCGCAATTGCATAGGTGCCCGAGGAGGGACTCCAGATTAAATCTGCCTGGACACCATCCTCGAACTCGAAGCTCTGGGCAGCCTGAGCGCGCAAGGATGGCCCTCCTTTGCGACGCTCGCCAACATTGTACAGGTGCTGGTAGAAGGCGAGCGAAAGATCCATGCTTGTGTCTTCGATCACCTGGCGGATCTCCTCCGGCTTGAGTGCAGGATCCAGCCGGGTGACGTAGCCGTCATTGATCTCAAGTACTGCAAGCAGCACACGCGGGTTTATGGTTGAGAAGTGCGCCCAGCTATCGATGTCTGCCGCATATGGCAGGAGTGGCGAATTGATGCTCTTCAAGAATACGGCCACGTCAAATGATCCGACATTTGGACCCCAGACAAATTGGCCGTCAGAAAGCAGTGGCGATGGAGATTGCAGCCGGACTGACAACCCATCACGACTGTTCAGCGTCCCTTCGGTCGGGAAGACGAGACGAGCATAGGCAGAGGTTGTTGTAAATACGAATGCCAGGCTCAGGATGAGGAGCACCCCCAGGCCAGCTGCAAATAACCGCCAGCGGTTTACTGTGCTGCATCGAATCCGTGAAGTAATTCTCATAAGTATTGAACGCATAGCTTTACGGCGCAGTCACCTTCGCCAAGAGATCCTCTTCAGATTCGTCAGTCTTGTGTGTCCATCTTCCATGGAAAGCAACCTGTCTAAGTATGCATCTTTCGTGCCGTCGCTGCCGGATAAAACTTTCACGGTTTGTACCCGATTGTGGCGTGCCCATCCCCCGCCCAGTACATGGCGCGCTCAACGATGACCGGCTGGTCGGAGTCGATGCGGGTGGCGAAAGTCTGGTCTGGCCCGACTTCGGCCGGGTCGTGGGCGGCGATGGTGTAGCGGCTGTTCGCCGGAACAGTGTGCGTGCGGACGAGGTTGGTGCCGTCGTCGAGCATGTAGGTGGCGGTGACGGAGGCCGGGTCAGGATTGGGGTTCTGGATCAGGATGAAGGTATTGAACCCGGCGCCGGTAAAGCCTTCCGCCAGGAACCAGGTCTGGCTGCCGTAGGTTGGCGTGGGAGTACCGGTCGGCACGGGTGTCCCGGTCGGTGTCGGGGTGTTCGTAGGCGTGGGAGTCGGGGTCGGCGGAGGTACATACCAGCGTGTATCGAAGCTCCACTCCGGGCCATTAATACTGCCGCCGTAGATCCGGTTGCCGTTGCTCGGCCCGCCCACAGCCCCGGAGGTGTCGTGGATCACGTTGCCGACGCCCTCGTCAAAATGGTAGAGGGCGACCGTGTCGGCATCCGCTGAAAAGGGAAGATCTGGCCGAGTGAAGTCCTCGCTGTAGCGCAGGCTGCTTGAATAACGGATCTCATCCAACCAGCCTTTGAAGGAAGGCGAGGTGGTCACCTTGCGGTGCTTTTCCGAACCGATCGCAAGATTTGGATCGAAGGGTATACACGCGGCGGTGCCGCTGGGCCCGCAGGTGCTGGGTGGGGAGTAATCATCCGGATAGGAGATATCCCCATTCGGGCCATCCGCCTCGGCCTCAAGCATGCCATCGACGAAAAGCCACATCCAACCATCGGAGGCTCGCCGCTGAACGGCGATATGGTGCCAGGCTGAATCAGCCAGGTTCGTTGTGCCGCAGATGGTCAGATCGCCTGTTCCATCGCCGGATACGCCGAAGACCACAAGCCCACCAGCCAGCGACAAGCCGTAATTACGGTCGACGCCGAAGCGGTCTCGATCGAAGAGCATGTTGCCGTTGATCCAGGCTTGATTGGCGCCGCACGTTACAGCCTGGGCTGCATTTTCGCCGGCGCTGGCCTTCAGCCAGAACTCGAGCGTGAAATCGCCGGCGCCAACGTCGACCGGCGGGCCGGGGTCGCTGTCCGCTGGGTCATCGACGGCGATCAGGACACGGTTTTCCTCATCGTTATAAACGCCATCAAAGCGCAGTGAATATCCACCCGGGGGATCCCATACTTCCGTCAAGACGGTGTTGTCATAGAAGTAGAAAAGGATCTCATCCCACGTCCAGCCATTCAGCGCCTGATCGCGCGAATCCCACTGACCCATGCAGTCAGCGCTGCCGCACTGGCTTGTAAAAGCCCGGTATTGGGTCTGGATCAGCTGGTCATTCCGTGTCAGCCGCCAGTTCCAGGTATCGTCGACCGCCTGGTTTGTACTGGTATAGGAAACAGCCGGGTTGTAAACCTGGTCGCAGGTGCTGTCATAGACATCGGCATCATCCCATTTGCCGCCCAGCGCGATCCAGTACCAGGCGTACATCTTGGCCGCCATTGCGCCGGAGCGCAGCGATTCCCAGGGCCAGCTCGGGATCCATTCGTTCGGCAGAACATGCTTGACGTAGTCTTTGAAATCGATTGTTTCAATGGTATAGGCAGCCGATGTATCGCAGAGTGCGAGTCCCGTCACACGAACCCGTACGGTGGCCGGGAGACCGATGTCTTCCGCTCCGCCGAGCATGGAGAGCATCAAATCCATCTCCGAATCGGCCGCAAATCCAGCCGGACGTTCCGACGAGAGTGGGGGAACGATGATCGTTTGGGGCTCATCGCTGAGTTCCACCTCCAGGATCAGCGTCTCGTCCTGGATCAAACGTACACCCTGCAGCGTCCAGAGACCGTAGCCATCGGCCTGAACGATAACAGTCACCTCAATGATTTCTTCACTGAGGGCAATCGAACCCCAGTCGAAGCGGCCGCGGTTGTCGGTTGTTGTGCTCAAGCCCAGCTCGACAATTTCAACGGATGCGTTTTGGACCGCTTCGCCCGTGGCGCTGTCGATCACAGTTCCCTGCACGGCAGCGCTGCTGGCGGCCTGAATCCTCAGATAGGCGAAACTGCAAGCTAGCAGGAGAAGAAGACCTGATAGAAGCTGCCAGGAGTTGAAGGTGATTGAACGACCGTGCGGGATGCCTGACCGCAGGGCGTGCAGATACCGTCCCGCGAGTGAGGCGGGTGAAGGCTTGAAGTGTTGAAATAGCACCCCTAGAGTCTTCTCGGGATTGGGAGTTCTGTCAAGGGGTCATGGGTCATATCGGGTTGAATTGCTCCGAATTGACACACACAGCCCGGCGTGGTAGGATGTTTTTCACAACTAAATGCCCCTGATGGCACTCTTATCCAGAGAGGTGGAGGGATCGGCCCTGTGAAGCCTCGGCAACCTGCGGTCAACAAGCGACGGCGTGGTGCCAAGTCCGCCAGACGGAATACTGGAAGATGAGAGGGCGGCCTTGAACGTTTGATTGCCCCTTCTCACTTTGAAGGGGCAAATTTACTTCAGGAGGATCTTGATGGCCCTGACGTTCATGTCCGCAGCAAAAACGTTCTTCACCTCTGAGTCGGTTACCGAAGGCCATCCCGACAAGCTCTGCGACCAGATCTCGGATGCCGTCCTGGACGCCTGTCTCGAACAGGATCCGCGCTCGCGCGTCGCCTGCGAGGCCGCGACCAAAACCGGGTTTGTGCTGCTTCTGGGTGAGATTACGACCAAAGCCCAACTCAACTACGATGAACTGGTCCGCAAGGTAGTCACCGATATCGGCTATGACAGCAGTGAGAAGGGTTTCGATGGCAACACCTGCGGCGTCCAGGTGGCAATCGCCAAGCAGAGCGGTGACATCGCCCGGGGCGTCGATCAATCGCTGGAAGTTCGAGATGGTGATGTGAGTGATGAGGAAGTCGAAACACTGGGAGCCGGCGACCAGGGTATGATGTTTGGTTATGCCTGTAATGAAACCGAATCGCTCATGCCGATGCCCATCGACCTTGCGCATCAACTCACGCGCCGCCTGGCCCAGGTGCGCAAGGAAGGCATCCTGCCGTGGGTCCGGCCTGATGGAAAATCCCAGGTGACGGTCGAATACAACTACGGCAAGCCGGCCCGCGTCGACACGGTCCTGATCAGCACCCAGCACGCACCGGATGTCTCGCAAGAGGAGATTAAGGCCGGCATTCTCGAACATGTGATTCGACCCGTTCTGCCGGAATCGATGGTTGACGACAGGATGAAGGTATTTGTCAACCCGACCGGACGCTTCGTTGTCGGCGGACCGCTTGGGGACTCCGGCGTAACCGGTCGGAAGATCATCGTCGACACGTATGGAGGCATGGGCCGGCACGGTGGTGGCTGCTTCAGCGGCAAGGACCCGACGAAAGTCGATCGATCAGGAGCCTACGCCGCCCGTTGGGTTGCCAAGCATATCGTCGCCGCTGGCCTGGCTGAGCGATGCGAGATCCAGGTGGCTTACGCCATCGGTGTCGCTCACCCGCTCTCGGTCTTCGTGGAAACTTTTGGTACAGGACAAATTCCGGATGAGGAGATCAGCAAGCTGATCAGCGAAGTCTTCGACCTGCGCCCAGGTGCGATCATCCGTGAGTTTAAGCTGCGTCGCCCGATCTATCGTCAGGTCGCGGCGTACGGCCATTTCGGCCGCAGCGATCTGGATCTTCCCTGGGAGCGCCTGACCAAGCTGGAGGCGTTGAAAGAAGCCGCCAGCCAGGTGGTGGAGGTCTAGCCGACCTCCGAACCACGCTCCGTTTCAGGGTCCGTACAGCTTGTACGGACCTTTTTCTTTGCCGGTGTGTGGTCAAGACTTTATAATCCAGCAAGGTTCCAGATTGCCGGGGCATACTTCTATCTTGACGTCCGGAGAGCAGAGGAAGTCAAACCATGAATCTTCATCAACTGACAGAGGAGATGAACAAATTTGTTGCCAGTAAAGGCTGGTATGAAGATGATTCCCCCAAAGAGCAGAACGAGCGCAACCTGGCGATCTCACTTGTGCTTGAAGCGGCAGAAGTGCTCGAGCTTTACCAATGGAAAGGCTCGGGCGTTGAACGGCCGCTGTTGGCGGGCGAGCTGGCTGACGTTCTGCTCTACCTGCTGCAATTGGCCAGCGTGGCCGGAATTGACCTGGAGAATGCCGTGCTCGATAAATTAGCTGCGAACCAGGATCGAACCTGGTAGATGATGCAAATTCTGTGTTTGAGCGACCAGATTGTGAGCTTTGTACAAAGCCCGATCGTGCTCGATAAATTCGGCCAGGTAGATTTGATCGCCAGCTGTGGGGATCTGCCAGCGCAATACCTCGAGTATGTTGTCAGCATGCTGAACAAGCCGCTAACCTATGTTCCCGGAAATCACGATCGCGATGATCTTGAAGTCCAGGGAGGGATCGCCCTGGATGGCCAGGTAGAGCGAATCGCGGGCTTGTGGATGGCCGGCCTTGGCGGCAGCCGCCGCTATAAAAGGGTCGGGAGACACCAGTATACTGAGCTGGAGATGGGGTCGAGATTTATTCGCTGGCTGCCGCGCATGTTTATCCGTCGCCTGGTACGAGGACATGGATTGGATATTCTGCAGACCCATTCTCCACCGCGTTTCATCCATGATGCCGACGACTGGGCTCACAGGGGTTTTACCGTTTTCAGGAGTTTGATCCAGCTTGTCCGACCGCGCTTGATGCTCCACGGCCACGCGCATATACAACGCAACCTGGAGATCACCGAGACTGACTTCCACCATTGCCGAATCATCAATGTCTTTCCGCAGCGACTGGTCCAACTGGAGATCGAATCCGAATCGAGACCAGTGGGGGAGGTTAGAAATGTTGCGTAAACCGGAGGGTCTCCCCACCGAATGGACCTGGCCTTTCAGCCTATCCACCATAACAGCGGGTCTGAGACGGCATCTCGAAGATACGGGCTTGCAGGTCCTCGAAGTGGAGAGTTTTCCGCTCCCGCACCGGTCGCCGTCCATCGGGCGGATTCGCGGGCTGCTCGTTTCCTACGCCAGCCAGCGCGGCAACGGAAGCATCCGATTGGTGTTGAAAGAACCGCTGGGCACTACCAGGGTCGGCTTGGCCGGAGCAGGCCGGCGCGAGGTCGGCGTGTATCAATCACTGGCGAGCCACCTGCCGCTGCGAACTCCCGCTTTGATCGCCGGATCTCCCTATGGCGATTGGCTGATCATGGAGCTGATTTCGACTGCAGTCAATCCCAGGGAGTGGAAGAGTCGAGATTACTTAAAAGCGATCGAGAGCCTGGCCGGCCTGCACGATCGCTTCTGGGACTTGGGGCAGGACCTGGATGCGTTCGCCTGGCTAAGCCGTCCACACGATGTCGATTTCGAAGTCCATCTCACAGCCGCTGCCCAGGCTATTGAGCGCCTGGTGAGCTCAGGCAGCCCGGCTGCCCTGACCGGAGACCCGGAGAGGATGGTGCTGCTGGAGGCATTAATTGCACACGCCGAGCAAATTGCTGAACCCCTGCGGGATGAACCAGCGACGCTCCTTCATGGAGACTATTGGCCAGGAAACATCGCGATTGTAGAAGATGGAGCGCAGGTTGTTTATGACTGGCAGCTGGCAGCTGTTGGTCCAGGGATACTCGATTTGCTGACGATGGTTGTGAAGAGCGAATGGTGGTTCGATGACCTTCCGCTCGAGCCGCAGGAAATGGTTAAGAGCTACCGAAAAGACCTTAAGCAGAGGACAGGACAATCCTGGAGCGCAGCAGAGTGGAACCGTCTGTGGGATCATGCCCTGATGTGGAGGTTCCTGCAGGAGTGGCTTGATCTGATCGCGGCAACACCAGGACCGCTGCTCGAGACACGTGCCCGGCAGCTTGAGTGGATATGGCTCGATCCTCTTAGCCGAGCCTTAGAACGCTTGTAGGCCTGGCTGGATGGTCGCGATGAACGTGATACCTGCCCCGACCAGATACACGCTATGCCAGCCATAAATCCATCCCAACTTAATCGTCAGGTTGAGGAAGCGATGGCCCTGGCCGCGAACAGCGCCCAGTTTGCCAGGTCGCTGCGGGCGATTGTCGAATACTACGCCGACCGGACGAAGCGATCGGCCACAGCCTCCGAAGCGCTCATACTGAGCAATGTCCTGCGGGTTCCCGGCCCCGTGCTCAGTGCAATATGCGCGGCAATCCATGCGCACAGCGAAATTTCTCCGCGCGATAACCTGCCGGCTGCGCAAAGCCTGTGGGAGATGGAGTTTCGCGAGACCCGCCATATTGCAGTTTGTCTTGTGCGCGGTTTGGAACCGGCTGAGCTGGGTGTGATTTTCGAGGGATGGACGGCCAGCTGTGATGACCGGGAGGTTCTTTCCTGGATGGCTGAAGAGGGGATGGCAGATTGGTGGAGCGTATCCGGGTTTGATCCCTGGCGAGTTCTGCGCAATTGGATGGCAGGTGATGATTACCGGGTGCGGCACCTGGCATTACTAGGAGCCTTGTACGGTCTGGAAAGCGGATCTAGCGACTCACTGCTTCCGAAGATTTTCCAGTTGTTAAAGGGTGCTGTTGTGAACCTGCGCAGTGATGGCTATTCAACCCTGATCGAGCTCGTACAGGCCCTCGCTCGCCGTTCACCGCAGGAGACGGTCCGTTTTCTGCTGGATGAAATCAAACGCGGCACGCCCGGCAGCCGGCGCCTGGTTCGTGATTGCAGCGCTGAATTCACTCCGAATTTAAGGGAGGAGCTCGAAAGTGCCCTTTAACCTCTCATGCAGGAACCCTTCTGGTATAATCGGTCCGATCCGAATGACTAGACCGGCTCGCGGTTATGCTGCAGAAAACTGCGAACTGGGCGACCTGCAGAGGAGCAGATGTCATGACTTTGACAAAGGAAGAAAAGGACAAACTGATCACCGAGTTCCACCGGCATGATTCTGATACCGGTTCGCCGGAGGTTCAAATTGCAATTCTCTCCACGCGAATCAACCAGCTAACGGATCATCTTCGTGAACACAAGCATGATGAATCTTCGCGCCGGGGATTGTTAAAACTCGTTGGACAGCGCAGGAAGCTGCTCAGCTACCTGAAACGCAAGGATGCCCATGCGTACCTGACGATCACGGAACAACTCAGCATCCGGCGCAAATAAGCAGAGTGTCGGGACGAGCGAGTGGCTGGTTCTCACTCACTTGCTCGTCCCTTTTGATTTTGCGGGGGGACTGCGAACGTCCCCAATCGTTTCGGCGCTCACCGCTGACGCAGGGTTAGGTATTGGAGAGTGCGCTTCATTTCCGGGGTGAAATGGAGAGCGATCTCCAGTCCCTGACCCACAGCTGGTGGGCGCGGGAGGTAAGTACATGAACGAGGAACATAAGTTCCGCACCAGCCTGGATGGGAAAGAATATATCGTTTCCACAGGCAAACTCGCCGGCCAGGCCGGCGGCGCCGTCACCGTACAGCAGGGAGATAGCTTGCTCCTGGCTACGGCAACCATGAGTAAGGAGACGCGCGAGGGGATCGGGTTCTTTCCGCTGACCGTAGACTACGAAGAACGACTCTACGCCGGCGGCCGTATCCCCGGTTCCTTCTTCCGGCGAGAAGGACGACCCACGGAAGAGGCGATCCTGATGGCACGCCTGACGGACCGCTCCATCCGGCCGCTCTTCCCGAAAGATATGCGTAATGACGTCCAGATCATCCTCTATGCGTTCTCCTCAGACGGCGAAACGCCACTTGACATGCTTGGCCTGCTGGGCGCATCCGCCGCATTGACGATCTCGGATGTACCCTTTGGCGGCCCTGTGGGCGCTGTCCGCGTAGCTCGCATTGATGGCAAGTTCGTCTTCAACCCGACCTACCAGGTCGCTGAAAGTTCAGATCTGGACTTGCGTGTGGCAGGCACTCGCGAGGCACTGCTGATGGTGGAATGCGGCGCGAACGAAGTCGACGAAGCGACCGTCGTTGCGGCTCTAGAGGCAGCTCAGGACGCTTATCAGGCATTCATCGACCTGCAGGATCAGATGCGGAATGAAGTTGGCAAGGAAAAGCGCAGCTACCCATCCTTTGCGCTTGAGCAGGACATCATTCAGCGCGTGGACGAGTGGCTTGGAAACCGCATGCATGAGCTGGCCGCCCAGGACTTTACCAAATCTGAACAGGATGATTCGCTAAATGCCCTGCGGACGGAAACGCTCGAAGCGCTGGCGACAGAAGAAAGCGGTCTGGCCGCCTCGGACGTGCGTGAAGCCTTTGAAGACCTGCACCGAACTGCAGTCCGGAAACGCATCATTGAATCTAACAACCGGCCTGATGGCCGTGGCTTGAAGGATATCCGGCCGATCAGCGCCGAAGTCGATATCAGCCCACGCGCGCATGGTTCGGGGCTTTTCACCCGGGGCGAGACCCAGGTCCTGACACTGGCGACGCTCGGTACGCCGCGCGAACGCCAGGAACTGGACGGGCTTTCCCCCCATGAAGAAAAGCGCTATATGCACCATTACAATTTCCCGCCCTTCTCCACCGGCGAGACACGCTTCCTGCGGGGCGCCTCACGCCGGGAGATCGGTCACGGCGCGCTGGCGGAACGAGCTCTGATGCCCGTCTTGCCTGCCCCGGATGAATTCCCGTATACGATGCGGCTTGTTTCGGAGGTCCTTTCCTCGAACGGATCGACCTCCATGGCTTCAGTATGCGGTTCGACCCTGGCCTTGATGGACACCGGCGTGCCGATTCGCGAACCAGTCGCCGGGATCGCCATGGGGCTGATCAAAGACGGCGACCGTTATGCTGTGCTGACAGATATTCAGGGCATGGAAGACCACCTCGGTGACATGGACTTCAAAGTCGCCGGGACCAAACAGGGCATCACTGCACTCCAGATGGATATCAAAACCAAGGGAATTACCTCCGAGATTATGTCCGAGGCTCTCGGGCAGGCACGTGAAGCTCGGCTGTATATCCTGGGCAAGATTCTGGAAGTCATGCCCGCTCCGCGGGCTGAGTTGAAATCCCACGCCCCGCGTATGACGGTGCTCAAGATCGATCCCGAGAAGATCGGGGCGGTGATCGGGCCCGGTGGAAAGGTTATCCGCAGCATCCAGGAAGAGACAGAAACACGGATCGACATTGAAGATGATGGCACGGTCTTCATCTCAGCTGTCGATCGCGACAGCGCCCAAATGGCGCGTGATATGGTCGAGAGCTTGACGGAAGAGGCTGTTGTGGGCCGTATTTACACCGGCAAGGTCGTCCGTACAACGGACTTCGGAGCCTTCGTCGAGATTCTGCCGCGCATCGATGGCATGGTGCACATCTCGCAGCTTGATACGGAACATGTAGAGAAGGTGGAGGATCTCGTGAAGGTTGGCGATGAGATCACGGTCATGGTGACGAATATCGATCCGGCCGGTAAGATCCGCCTATCTCGCCAGGCCGTGCTTGAGGGCTGGACACCAGAAGAGGCGATGGAACGCGATCGCCCCAAGAAACGCTCCCCTCGCAGCGGCAGTGTTCGGCGGGGTAGTGGCGGACAGTCCCACAACCGCTGAACCGAGCCTTTTCGTGAGATTTAAACAGGTGCTCCCGGATTTCCGGGAGCACCTGCGCGTTGGGCTGCTGGTCTGACGAGGCTTGATTGGTTAGAATAGGGGCGATCCCTTAAACGCATCCATGTGGATGCATCCAGTGTTTCACCGTACAGCGAACGAGGGGAAATATGGCTGAACCGATCCGACCCGAGGATATTCAATCGCCTCCCTGGAAGTCCGGGACGCGGCTCGTGGCCGGCGTGCTGATCGTGCTGTTTGGCCTGCTGCTGCTCTATCAGCTCCGCAGCCTGGTCGTAGGGTTCACGATCGCCTTCTTATTCGCTTATATGTTCTACCCACTTCTCATTTGGGTTACTTCGAGAAGCAAGCTCCCACGGGGCTTGACCGCCTTTCTAATCCTGCTGCTCTTCCTGCTCCTCATTCTCGGTGCAACAACTGGCCTCGGGCTGACCCTCTCCCAGAGGGTTGTCGATCTGGCAACCTATTTATCTAATTTAGCCGAGCAGCTGCCATCGCAGATCCAGAGCCTGGTGAATTTCAAGCTGAGCATTGGTCCCTGGACCTTCGATCTCGGTTCGCAAGGGATCAGCCCGCTCTTGAACAACCTGGCCTCTTCTCTGAGCCCACTTCTGGCGCAGGCTGGCACGCTCCTTGGAAACGTAGCTATTGCTGCGGCCTCGGCGGTCTCGAGCTTTCTGCTGATCCTGGTGGTCACCTTCTATCTGCTGAAGGACTTCGATCATATCCGCCCTGCAGTGGAAAAACTGGCACCTCCTGTATACCGCCAGGATGTTTCATTTTTATTGGGAGAGACGAACCGTGTCTGGCGCGCGTTTCTACGGGGACAGGTTTTACTTGGCGTCGTGATCGGAGTGATGAGCGGCGGTTCGATGTTCATCATCGGCCTTGATTTCCCAATCATCATTGGACTGATATCAGGTGTGTTGGAGCTGGTGCCGATGTTCGGACCGGTCATCAGCGCCATCATCGCAGTTCTGGTTGGACTCTTCCAGCCGATGAATCCATTCGGAGTCACCCCCCTGGTGTACGGCCTGATCATCGCGGCCATTTTCCTGGTGATTCAACAGCTCGAAAACACGATTCTCGTGCCGCGGATCCTGGGAGAAAACCTGAACCTGCCGCCGCTGGTTGTCTTTATGGCGGTGATCGCCGGCGGTGCCCTGGCCGGCTTTTTCGGCATCCTGCTCGCGTCGCCCACCGTCGCGACTCTGCGGCTGTACTTGAGTTATGTTTATAATAAGGTTGCAGATCTGGAAGGCCGGCCTTCGCCGGTTGTCGAGATGCGCCCGCCTTCAAGCCGGCTGGAACGGCTGCGTGCCAGTACCAGTTCATTCGTAAACAGGTTGCGAAATAGTCGTTCACGGGATGGTGCGGATGAGTGAGCAGGGCTCAGAAGTAGGCTCGCCTCACTGGGGAACTGCTACCAAAGCTCTGGTAGCATTTGCGCTGATGATTGTGCTGGGTTTCCTCTTCTGGCGGTTCAATCATCTCATCCCACTTCTAGTGATCGCCGCGATTATTACATTTCTCGTCGTACCGCTTGTTCAATTCCTGAACGTGCGCCTTCGAATGCCGTGGGGTCTGGCAGCGAATCTGGTCATGCTCGTCGTTATCTTGCTCATTCTGGGCGCATCAACCGCAACCGGGCTGGCAGTCTTCGGCCAGCTTCAAGCGCTAGTGTTGATCGTCCTGCGCTTCCTGGGGAATCTCCCTGAATGGCTGGCGACGTTAAGCACGCAGCATTATACGATTGGTCCCTGGGCAATCGACTTTTCGCAGTTTGACCTGCAGGCTGTTGGTGAGCAGCTGCTGGCGGGAGTGAGGCCGCTGCTAAGCGATTTGAGCGGTTTCATCGCCTCCTTCGCAACCGGCGCCATCGAATCCGTCACGCGCGTTGTCTTCACCCTGGCCATCGCCTACTTCATGACGCTCGACTACCGCAGAATCCGCACCGCCCTGATCAGCGTATCGCTGCCGGGATATGAGAAGGACTTCCGCCGACTGCGGCTCTCCCTTTCCCGCATCTGGCGTGCCTTTCTACGTGGTCAGCTGCTGGTTGTATTTCTTACAGGCTTGATCACGTGGACCTTGATGTCGCTGCTAGGTTTGCGCTTCTCGCTTGGCTTGGGAGTGCTGGGCGGCATCGCGAAATTTGCGCCCATTGTTGGGCCCACCACGGCTGGCCTGGTGGCAGCCCTGGTAGCGCTGTTTCAAGCTGGAAATTGGCTCGGCCTGACGCCGCTTGTCCATGCCTTGCTGGTCATCGGAAGTGTGATCCTGATCGATCAAGCAATCGACTACCTGCTGATCCCCCGCATCATGGGGACTTCCCTTAATTTGCATCCTGTGGTGATTCTAGTTGGAGTGCTTGTAGGAGCGTCGGTGGCTGGTGTGCTTGGGCTGCTGCTGTCGTCTCCCACGATCGCTTCACTCATCTTGCTCAGCCGGTATACCTACCGCAAAATGTTCGATTTGCCAGCCTGGAATCCGCCTATCGATATCCAGAAGCCTCATACGATCCACGAGCCAGTTTTGCTGCGCCTGTGGCACTGGCTGCAAGGGTTCATCGGACGGATAAAACATTGAGCGAGGGCAGCCGAGAGATCAGCTGCCGTCCTGCGCGATCATCTGACACACTGGCGGTCCAGGAATTTCTACGCTCGATCTGGGATGGCGAGGATTATGTTCCAGGGGTCTGGGAGGAATGGCTTACTTCGAAGACCGGGTTGCTGGTCGTCGCAGAATTCAATCAGCGGACAGCGGGCCTGGGCCGTCTGCGCGACCTGGGGTGGGGCGAGTGGTGGCTTGAAGGGCTGCGGGTAGCACCCCAGCTCCAAGGACATGGTATCGCCTCTCACATCCATGAATACTTGCTTGATCGGTGGCTGGAAACAGATGGCATCGTCTTGCGACTGGGGACCCATGCGCGCCGGCAGGCCGTGCGGCATCTTTGTGAGCGGACTGGTTTTCAGCACATAGCGCGCCTGGGAGATCTCCACGCTCACGCCCGGGAAGGTGAACACAGCTTTCATCGAGCGGATCGTTTGCAGCTACCCGAGGCAGAGAGTTCAAGGGAAGGCATTAAAGCCTCACCATTTTGCAATCGACTGATGAATTTGGATTGGGCGTGGGCCTGCCTGCGTCGTGAGCGAATCGGGGAGGGGTCCCGGAATTCATTCTGGTCCTGGCGAGGGCTTGAAGGCTGGGTGATACTCCATCAGCCCGCTCAAGATATAAGGGAAGATATCCTGCTGCAGGCTTATGATGCGCCTGATAGGTACGCTCCCGAATTCTTTTCAGAAATTCGAGCTTTGACCCATCAGCTTGGAAAACCTGGAGTGCGGCTTTTCACCCAGATGGATTTAGCCCAGAATGCATTCTGGATCGAGGCCGGATGGGAGTTAGATCCGGAAGAAGACCTGCTGATCTTTGAAAGGCGGAGATGAAGGTTTTTCACCGGATGTGGAAGCGGATATTTTCGCGTACGGCGATGGATGATGTTTCGCCGACATTTTCGTATAAGATTTATTGGACAAAGACGGCCATGACATGGAATCCGGAAATGCGAGCTCGTGTGCAGCAAGAGCTGCAGGGATTATTGGCGCAGAGTTCCTTTGCCCGCAACCCGTATCGACGAACCTATCCTTTGAAAGCCCTCGGAGAGGGCCACTATTCCGGCGAGAGCCTGGCCTGCTTGAAAGAAGTGCTGGAGGCAATAGGCTGAGCTGGACCAGGAGCGAAAGCTGATGACGGATAACGATGATGTCTCGACCGAAACGCTCGCTGAAACGCCTCGTTTTCTTATCTGGAAAGCGGAAGAACCAGACGGGGAACACACTTTTCATATTGAACTAGGGACCGTTACGCTTCACTTCTTCAAAGAGGAATGGGACGAATTCCTCGAGCTAATGAAGGCGCTGTAAGTTTAAGGGCTGACCGAAACACGCGGAACCCAGCGCCATCCACCATCCCCGACCAGGGGTGCACCGACCCGGGATGCGTTTTTTGATTGTCTGCCTGCGGTACTGGTGCTAGACTTAACTTTCAGCCATCGACGGTCAGGTTTTCGAGGGGTAATGGCACAACGACAGGAACTGGTCACCTGGGATGAGGTGATGAGATTGATCGACCATCTTATCCCACAGTTCACGATCGCTTTCGACGGGATGGTAATCGTCACCCGCGGCGGGATCATTCCCGGCGGTTTGCTTTGTGAGGCGTTGGAACTGGAAGATGTGCTTACCGCAGCGGTCGACTTTCCCTCCGAGATGGCGCGCCAGAGTGCCAAGCTGCTCGCATGGCCGAAATTTATTCAATTCCCGGATGATGAACAACTACGTGGTCGCCAGATTCTGATCGTTGACGACGTCTGGGGTTCGGGTCGAACGATTACAGCTGTACGCGGGCGAGTTGCAGCAGCCGGGGGATATCCTCAGACCTGTGTCCTGCACTATAACCCTTATCGAAATTTGTTCGGACAACTCCGTCCGGACTTTTACGCCGCGATCACCGATGCCTACATCATCTACCCGTGGGAGGGCAACCCGGGACCGGATCGCGTCCTGCTGGATGAACCGTAATAATCCCCAGCCAGGTGACGGTGTTTGACAAGCAAATTTGGCCTGAGTATAATGAGCTTGCGCTCGCAGGACAGTTGATTGCGTCGTTGCGAATGGACGAAGAGGAGTGAGCCGAAGCAGGTATCCGATCTAATTCGTAACCGTCGGATGAGCTAGATTGCCTGGCCGGCCTGAGAATGCGCTGGCCAGGGATTTTTTTATCGGGGGGTACCGGGGATGGACAACGCAGGGGATGACCTTGCAGCATTGCTCGCTGGCGAAGAGCTTCTCGCTACCCCTGAACGGGGAGACCTGCTTGAAGGGGTGGTCATCGCCAGAGATTCCAACGGAATCATCATTGACCTGGGGCTCAAACGAGATGGGGTCGTAGCCCGTTCGGACCTAGAAAAATTAGCCCGGGAAGATACCTGGTTCGAGGTTGGTGACACGATCTCGGTCATGGTGATCGACCCCGTCGATTCGGACGGCAATCTGCTTGTTTCAATTGCACAGGCCCGGGAAAGTGGTGATTGGATCGACGCCCGGCGCCTGGTTGAATCAGAGGAAATCATCGAAGCGGTTCCAAGCGGCTTTAATCAAGGCGGCTTGCTGGTTCCTTTCGGCCATTTGCTTGGATTTGTCCCGGCTTCGCACCTGAGCAGCCTGCCGCGCGGCCTGGATGAAGAAGCACGTTTGAGTCATCTGAAGTCGCTGGTAGGAGAATGCCTGCCCTTTAAGATCATTGAGGTAGATCCCCAGCGCAGGCGGCTCGTCCTATCGGAACGAAAAGCCATCCGCCAGTGGCGCCAGACGCAAAAAGCTGAGGTCATCCAAACACTGCAGGAAGGCGAAATCCGGAAGGGTGTCGTCACAAGCTTGCGTGAGTTTGGAGCATTCGTTGACATCGGTGGGGCTGACGGACTGATTCACATCTCCGAGCTTTCGTGGATGCGAATCGAAGATCCAGCGAGCGTGTTGGAGATCGGGCAGGAAGTTGAAGCGTTGGTCGTTCGGCTCGATCAAAAGAATAACCGTATTGGTCTGAGCTTGAAACGCCTGCAGGAAAACCCCTGGCAGGCATTGGAAGAACCATTCGTACCCGATCAGGAAATTGATGGCGTGGTCACGGTGATATCGTCCGTGGGAGCCTTCATCCAGGTTGCTGAAAACCTGGAAGGATTGTTAAAAACACCAGATACCCAGAGCGCGATTGGGCCCGGGCAGGAAGTAAGGGTCCGTGTTCTGGATTTTGATCCGGAAAAAGAACGCCTGGACCTGGAACTGGTACGCGCAGAAGTATCTGAATAAAGCTTGCGCACGGGAGGAGGTGAGTTACATTGCCAACGGTTGTACTTCGACCGAATGAATCTGAGGAGCAGCTCCTTAAACGCTTCCGTAAAAAGGTGGCAAAGAGCGGCATCCTGAGCACCGTTCGTCGCAAGCGCTGGTTCGTTTCGAAAAGTGAACTACGTAGGATTCAACGCAAGAAGGCGATCCGTCGCCTGAAGCGTCGACAGAGGAAGGTCGCTTCACGCGGTCGTTAGCGGTTGCAGGCAGTGCTGGGGAGGAGTTCATTCCCGGCTACAAACCTGCGGAGGTGTACATGGGTAAGAAAGAAGAGAAAATCGTCATGGAGGGGACCATTATCGAGGCACTGCCGGGAACCCAGTTCCGGGTGGAGCTGGAAAATGGGCACACGGTATTGGCATATCTCTCCGGTAAAATGCGGCGCTACTACATCCGCATCCTGCTGGGAGATCGGGTTCGAGTGGAACTATCCCCTTATGACCTTACCCGGGGCCGGATCACATACCGCTTCCGCAAACAAACCGCCTCACAGAGTGAAGAATGACGCAGCCTGTTCATTAGATCAGCAACGAGCCCCCGGACTATCCAGGGGCTCGTTTTATTCACGGTTGTGCTCGAGAACGACCGCCCGCCAGTCCCCGTCCCCTCGAACCTGCCTCACAATCAGCCCGGCCTCCCGCGCCACTGCCAGGAAATCGGGCAGCTGCTCTTCGAGAATTCCGGAGAGGATCAGCACTCCATCCTGCTCCACGCATGCGGCCAGGCCATCTTTGATCATCCTGGTAAGTACCGTAGCCAGGATATTTGCGACGAGCAGGGAAGGCGGTTTGCCAGATTCCTGCGTAAATTGAGCAGCCTCTTTCAGGCTGCCCTGGCGCACGGAGAGCTTCTCTGCCACGTGGTTGCGTTCGGCATTCGCGCTCGTGATCTCAATTGCCTTTTGATCGATATCGAGCGCGATGATGTGTGAGGCGCCTAACAAGGCTGCAGCAATGCTTAAAATCCCGGACCCGCAACCCAGGTCGACGACCGTTGATCCCGGAATCAGATGGGTCTCTATTAAGCTGAGGCAGAGCTGCGTCGTTGGATGAGTGCCGGTTCCGAACGCCATGCCCGGTTCGATGACTAGCGGCTTACGATCGCCGGTTTCAACTTCGTACCATGGGGGAAGGATCAGCAGTGAGCTCCCAATAGGGATCGGATGATAGCGCTTGCGCCAGGCATTTTCCCAATCCGTCGCTTCCAGTTCCCGGTAGTGCGGTGCGGGGAGAGGTCTAATTTGACCCAGGTGCCAGAGGCCACGTTCGATCGCCTCTTTCGCGTTTGCCAGGTTTTCGTCAGCCGGGAGGTAGCCCCGGACGGTTACCATTCCGGACGGCTCGGGTTGGTCCGGCTCGATCTCCGACTCAACGGCCACGCCCCCGGGAACGTAACGTGAGAGCAGTTCGGACACCGCTTCAGCCAGCTCTCCTGTAACGCTCATTGAGAGCTCGATCCAGTTCAATCCGCCAGACCTCCCAGCAGTTCCTTCAAGCTGTCGAGAAAGCTGCGCTCCTGCGGCTTGACGTCTGTCCCCAGAGTATCTGCCAGTTGTTCAAGCAGTTCACGCTGCTCGGCGCTTACCCGACGGGGAATCTCGACCGAAATTACCACCAACTGATCACCCCGGCCGTTTCGATTCAAGCGGTGGATGCCCTTGCCCCGCAGACGCAGGACCTTACCTGGTTGAGTTCCAGCAGGGATGCTCAAGGTTTCATCGCCATCTAGCGTTGGTACCTTCACGTCCGCTCCAAGCGTCGCCTGGGCGATGTTTACGGCCAGATCAAGCAGTACGTCATCAGCTCGGCGCCGGAAGAAGCGGTGGGCTTTGACGTGAATCACCACGTACATATTGCCCTGCGGTCCGCCGTTGATGCCCGGCTCACCCTCACCACCCAGCCTGATCTGGGTACCGTCATCAACACCGGCCGGGACCGGGATAACCTTCGTTACCTGTTTTCGTTCCAAGCCGCGCCCGCTGCAGTTCTTGCAAGGCGTACCAATCGTCTCGCCTCGGCCACCGCAGGTAGGGCAGGGGCTTACGTTCACCATCGAACCGAGAAATGTCTGGCGGACCTGGCGGACTTCACCACTACCATTACAGGTCTCACAGCGGATGGGGCTTGTTCCTGGCTCAGCTCCTGAACCCTGACAGCGGGAGCAGGTCTCATTCCGGCTGAATTCAATTTCGCGCTCGACGCCGAAGGCTGCCTCTTCGAATTCGAGAGTCAGGTCGTAGCGCAGGTCATTCCCCCGGCGAGGCGTGTTGCGGCTGCGCCGGCCACCCATGCCAAAGCCGAAGAACTCCTCGAAGATATCCGCGAAGCCGAAATCGAAATCGATATTCATGCCACGCAGCCCTTCGTGACCGAAGCGGTCATAGGCCGACCGGCGTTCGGCATCGCTCAGGACAGCGTAAGCCTCGTTGATCTCCTTGAAGCGTTCCTCGGCGCCACCGTCTTTATTAACATCCGGGTGGTACTGCTTCGCCAGGTTGCGGTACGCCCGGCGGACATCATCCGCCGACGCGTCTCGATTTACACCGAGGGCTTCATAGTAGTCGCGTTTTTCTGCCATATTCCCTGCAATCATAAAGGCGCCCTTGGGCGCCCTTATGCTTTGCCCAACGGCTTATCTATGGTCTTTAGAGTTCTTTAAATTCGCCATCCACCACGCCATCGCCGGTTGCTTGTTGCTCACCGGGCGTGGGACCATCACCCTTATGGATCGTGGCCCCAGCCTGCTGTACCGCGGCCAGTAGTGTGTCGGTCAGCGCTGACAGGTTGGCAGGTGGCTCCTCATTTTCCAGCGCGGACTGTAACGCCGACGATTTCGCCTTCAGGTCGGCTGCTGTTGCCTCGGGCAGTTTCGTGCCGTAATCCCGCAGGAACTTCTCGGATGTGTAGACAGCCTGGTCTGCGCGATTCTTGGTCTCAGCGACCTCGCGTCGTTTTCGATCCAATTCGGCGTGGGTCTCCGCTTCTCCCCGCATGCGCTCGACTTCATCATCGGACAAGCCAGAGGAGGCATGGATGGTAATTTGCTGACTCTTCCCAGTCGCCTTGTCCGTGGCGCTCACCTTCAGGATGCCGTCGGCATCGATATCAAAGGTCACTTCGATCTGGGGGACGCCGCGTGGTGCAGGGGGAACGCCTTCCAACGTGAACCTGCCGAGCGATTTGTTATCGGCTGCCATCGGGCGCTCGCCTTGGACCACATGGATCTCGACTTCGGATTGATTATCCGAGGCGGTCGAAAATACCTGACTCTTGCGGGTTGGGATCGTGGTATTTCGTTCGATTAAAGCTGTTGCCACACCACCCAGGGTCTCGATGGACAGGCTGAGCGGGGTGACGTCGAGCAGCAGTACGTCCTTCACCTCACCACCCAGGACGCCGGCTTGAATTGCAGCACCGACGGCGACAACTTCGTCGGGATTTACACCCTTATGTGGCTCGCGGCCGAAGATCTTCCGGACAGCTTCCTGCACGGCGGGCATGCGGGTCATGCCGCCGACCAGGATCACCTCGTCGATATCCGACGGTGAGAGCCCGGCGTCCTTCAGGGCTCGCTTGCAGGGTTCAACCGAACGCTCGATCAGATCCTCGGTCAGCTGCTCGAGCTTGGCGCGAGTGAGCGTGACGTTGAGGTGTTTTGGTCCAGTGGCATCGGCCGTAACGAAGGGCAGGTTGATCTCGGATTGGGCGACGGTCGAGAGCTCAATCTTCGCCTTCTCGGCCGCTTCCTTCAAACGCTGGAGCGCCTGGCGGTCGTTACGTATATCGATGCCCTGGTCGCGAGCAAATTCGTCGGCCACGAAGTCGATAATGCGTTGGTCAAAATCATCCCCACCGAGGTAAGTATCTCCGTTGGTGGATTTGACCTCGAATACACCTTCGCCTACATCGAGGATTGAAATATCGAATGTGCCTCCACCCAGATCGTAGACAGCGATCGTCTGCTCGGTTTTCTTGTCCAGCCCATAGGCCAGCGAGGAGGCTGTCGGTTCGTTGATAATTCGCAAAACTTCAAGTCCGGCAATTTTACCGGCATCCTTGGTGGCGTTGCGCTGGGCATCGTTGAAATACGCCGGGACCGTGATCACAGCCTGCGTGATGCCCTCCCCGGTGAAAGCCTCGGCGTCGGCCTTGATTTTGGCCAGGATCATGGCCGAGATTTCGGGCGGAGAGTAATCCCGATCCCCGATCGTCACCCGGACATCACCGTTAGGCGCCTCGGAGACCTTGTAAGGGACGAACTCGAGCGCGTGCTGCACTTCCGGATCGGAATACTTGCGTCCCATGAAGCGCTTGATCGAGAAGACGGTGTTCTCGGGGTTGACGATCGCCTGCCGTCGAGCAACCTGGCCCACCATGCGTTCGCCCGTCTTCGGGTTCTGACCTACAACCGAGGGGATCAGGCGCCCACCTTCTGAGGAGGGGATGACTGTTGGCTCGCCGCCTTCCATGATTGCAACGACGGAGTTGGTTGTACCCAGGTCGATCCCGATGATTCTACCCATGATGAATGCCTCCTAGCGGGCTACTCGGACCATCGCCGGGCGCAGGATCCGTTCGCCGAGCCGGTAGCCACGTTGGGTTACTTCGATGACGGTGCCTTCTTCATGCTCTTCGCTCTCTTCGTACGAGATAGCCTCATGAAGATTGGGGTCGAATCGCTCGCCTTCGGCCTCGATCGACTCGACGCCTTCGGCTTCCAGGATTGCCCATAGTTTTTGATAAATCAGTTCGATCCCCGTGATCCACTCCTGGCAGACCTGGTCTTCTGGTGCCCGCGACAGGGCGCGTTCGAAATCATCAACGACGCCCAGGTAGCGGGTTATGATTTCGCCCGTGATCCGTTCCCGGGCTTCTTCGTTTTCCCGGTCGGTGCGCTTCTTGTAATTCGCAAATTCAGCCCGGGCTCGCTGCCAGCCATCGAGGTATTCGGCTGCTTCCGCTTTTACCTTTTCAAATTCGTCCTGCTCCGACGATTCCTCTACTTCCTGTTCGACGTCAGCTTGATCGGCAGCTTCCGCACCCTGGTCTTCTGCGGGAAGCAGTTCTTCCTCTTCTGGCTCTTGGTTTTTATGATCTTCTTTTGCCACGTTTGCTCCTTCACCCGAGATGCATGCTCCCGGTCTGTGATTTCAGCCTGCGAAGCTTTCAATAACCAGGTCGCTCAAAAGGCCTGCAACATACCGGACAGCCGAAATGGTCCTTCCATAGGCCATCCGGGTTGGTCCGAGAACACCCAGTGCGCCGGTTGCAAAACCGGGAGCGCCGTAGCGGGTGAGAACCATGCTGCAGTCTTTGAGTTCTTCCCAGCCACCTTCACCACCGATGACAACCTGCACACCACCTACATTGGGTGTTAACACGTTTGCCAGCACTTCCTCAAGCAGGCTGCGCTCTTCGAATACTCGCAGCGCCTGCCGGGCGGAGCCTGCATCTGCGAATTCTGGTTGCGCCAGCACGTTGGTCAAACCATCGCGATAGATCTCGCCGGTCCAAAACGCATCGGCGCGCGCCATCATCTCACCGCAAAGTCGGGTTACATCCTGGGCCAGATCGCTGAACTCGTCGATCATCGGCTCGATGGCTTCGCTCAGCTTTCCGGCACAGCGCTTATTGATCTCGTCGGCGATCGCGCCCAGCTGGCCTTGCTGCACGGTTTCGGCCAGGGTAAGCATCTGCTGACGTACTTCTCCACCCTGGAGAACGAGCACCATCAAGACCTGCCGGCCCTGGGTAGCGATCAGCTCAAGATATTTGAATATGGCCCGCTCAGGACGGGGGCTTGTTACAAGCGATGCAACCTGGGAATGCTGTGCGAGGATTGAAGCCGAAAGCCGCACCCATTCCTCCACTTCAGCCGGAGCCTGGTGAAATTGATGGCTGATCATCCGTTTCTCGGCGGAAGGGAGTTCGGTCTCGCCCAGCAGCTTGCGAACAAAGTACCGATACCCTTCCATCGTCGGAACGCGGCCGGCGGACGTGTAAGGTTGGCCGAGCAACCCTTGATCGGTCAGCGCCGACATCTCATTACGAATAGTTGCCGAACTAACATTCAGGTTGTACTGCTCGACCAGGCTCTTTGATCCGATCGGTTCAGCCGTTTCGTTATACTCGCGCACGATCAATGCGAGGATTGTTTCCTGGCGGTCTGTTAAATCACTCATCACGCGCTACCCCTGCAATTATTAGCACTCTCGTCGAGAGAGTGCTAAGGACACCCATCAATGGTACCATAACGCTCAAATGAGCGTCAAGCAGTGCCCTGGTAAGGGCTGTTTAACGGTGCATCTGGGCTGAAAACGGGCGCGACAGACACTTTTAATTTCCCAGGGTTGACATTTCATACAATGCCCATTAGTATGCCCGCTCAACCACCGGGAAGGCGGTTATCGATGGCAGATATTCTCGAGATCTCGGATGCGACATTCGAGCAGGAAGTTCTTAAAGCCCCGGGGGCTGTGCTGGTGGATTTCGGCGCCGAGTGGTGTAAACCGTGCAAGCAGCTCGATCCGATCGTTGAGGAATTAGCCCAGGAGTGGGGAAAACGAGTGAAGGTTGTGAAGCTTGATAGCGATGCGAATGTCGATGTCACCACCAGGTTCACGGTCATGGGACTGCCTACGCTGATCCTGTTCGTCGACGGGGAACCGGTCGAGCGGATGATGGGTTTCAAACCCCGGAAGAAAATTGAAGCGATGGTCGCTGCACACCTTGGTAGATGAACGCGCTATTGACCAGGGGTTCTCGGAGGCCTATACTGTCGAAGACAATTGAGCGATAAAAAAAAGGCTGCGACGAGGACGAGTACGCGCCGAAGCGGCGGAACAGAGAGCGAGGAGGCTGGAAACTCGCCCGCACGGCGACGCGGAATGGACCTTTGAGCTGCAGGGTGAACAAGCCAGCCCGCTCCAGTAGCCCTCGCCGGGTCGCCACCGTTAACAGGCGACCGCTGGTTACGAAAGCGGGTGAGTTGAGGATGCTTTACGCTGTGCATCCTAAGCGGGGTGGCACCGCGGGCGTTTATTAGCCCGTCCCTGAGAGGGACGGGTTTTCGTTTAAGTAATTAGGCTCATTTGTGAGCCGATCTGATGCAGGAGGATTCGATGTCCAAAACGAAGAAACGGCTGTTAACGGGTGACCGTCCCACCGGTCATATGCACCTCGGTCATTACGGGGGCTCGATCAAGAATCGAGTCCAGCTGCAGGATGAGTACGAGTGCTATTTCATCATTGCCGATCTGCACACGCTAACGACCAAACCAGAGCGGGAGTCGATTGACCAAATCGAGAGCAATGTGCACGAGATGCTGCTCGATTATTTTGCTTCGGGCATCGATCCCCAAAAAAGCACCGTTTTCCTGCAATCGGCGGTCCCGGAGACGTTCGAGTTGAACTTGTACTTTGAAATGCTGGTCACTGTACCCCGCCTGGAGCGCGTTCCGAGCTTGAAGGATATGGCGGATGCAGCGCACCTCGACCGCATGCCGTTCGGTTTGCTTGGCTACCCGGTGCTGCAGGCAGCTGACATCCTGCTGCCGCGCGCACACCTGGTGCCGGTTGGAAAGGACAACGAAGCGCACGTTGAGGTGACGCGTGAAATCGCTCGCCGTTTCAACTACCTGTACGGGGAAGTTTTTCCCGTGCCGGATGTCATGATCGGTGAGGTTCCCACGCTGGTTGGCACGGACGGACAGGCAAAGATGAGCAAATCACTCGATAACGCAATCTTCCTGGCCGACGATGCTAAGACCGTTGAGGAGAAAGTGCGCGGGATGTATACCGATCCGAACCGGGTGCGGGCGGATATACCCGGCCGGGTGGAAGGCAATCCGGTTTTTGTTTATCACGATGCATTCAACCCGGATCGAGAAGAGGTGGAAGACCTGAAACAACGCTACAAGCTCGGCAAAGTAGGGGACGTCGAGGTTAAAGTGAAGCTGGCGCGTGCGATCAACAACTTTCTCGATCCAATCCGCACCCGCCGGGCAGAGCTTGAGCAAGACCCCGACCTGGTGATTTCTTACCTGGTCGAAGGGACGAAGCGCATGCGCCATGAAGCCGAAGCGACGATGGCCATGGTCCGAGACGCGATGGGTTTGTATCGCCCCGCTGATTAGCTCATGCGAGGCTCGTAGGGATCGCTTTCGCCCTATATGAGCTGGTGTATAATCGCCCTCGCTTCAACATATCCAACGAGCCTAGAGATAACCGATGAAGAAAATCCGGGTGCTGATTGCGAAACCAGGGCTGGATGGCCACGATCGTGGCGCAATGGTTGTGGCCCGAGCGCTGCGCGATGCCGGGATGGAAGTCATCTACACTGGTCTGCGCCAGACCCCGGAGATGGTGGCTGAGTCGGCACTCCAGGAAGACGTCGACGCAGTTGGTCTCTCGATCCTCTCAGGAGCCCACATGGCGCTCGTACCGCGTATTCTCGAGCTGCTGCGTGAACAGGGACAGGAAGGGGTCGCGGTGTTGGTCGGCGGCATCATCCCGGATGACGATGTACAGCCGTTAAAGTCGCTCGGTGTGACCGCGATCTTTGGACCGGGGACCAGGACTAACGAGATCGTAGATGTAATCCAGCAGGCTACAAGCCCGAATGACGATCACTGAACGCATCCTCGAGGGCGATCGGCTGGCCCTTGCCAGGGCGCTAACACAAATCGAAAATCAATCCCCACAAGGCGTTGACATTCTTGATGAGCTCTACCCCCACACTGGAAAAGCGCATATTCTCGGAATTACCGGACCACCCGGAACTGGAAAATCAACGCTCGTCAATCGGCTGGTTTTGCAGCTGCGCCAGCAGAGCCTTGATCCTGGACAACCGCCTCCCCGCATAGCAGTTGTCGCCGTCGACCCGAGCAGTCCCTTCAGCGGCGGGGCGATACTCGGCGACCGGATTCGCATGCGTGACCTGGCTGGCGATCGAGGAGTATTCATTCGAAGCATGGCCAGCAGAGGCGCCCTGGGTGGCCTGGCGCGCGCAACAGGTGCCTTTACGCAGGTTCTCGACGCTGCTGGGTTTGACCTGATCCTGATTGAGACCGTAGGGGCAGGGCAGGCTGAAGTAGACGTGGCGTCCGCAGCACATACGACCATTGTGATCGATGCCCCAGGCCTTGGAGATGATGTGCAGGCAAATAAAGCCGGCATCCTGGAGATAGCCGATATCCTGGTGGTCAACAAATCAGACCTACCCGGTGCTGAGCGGACGCTGCACACGCTTGAACTGGCGCTTCACATGGCTCAGGTCTCTTTTCAAGACGGTGACCTGGCACCCTGGGAAACACCGGTCCTGGCAACCAGTGCGCTGGAGGGAGATGGTATCGGCGATTTGGCTGCAAAGGTTATCGCCCACCGGCAGTACCTGATTGACAGCGGTGAATGGAAGGCACGCCAGCATGTTCGAGCCCAAATGGAGTTGCGGCAGGAACTGCTCGCCGCATTGTGGGTGGACCTGCTTGAGCGCGCCGGCGAAGACAGATTTGAACTCATCGTCGACGAGGTTGCAGAACGGCGCATCTCGCCGCAGCAGGCCATCGAGCGCATGCTGGAGGGTCCACAAGGCTGAAAACCGCCTTGCGTTAGGTAAGACACCCACGCTAGACTCGTGAGAGGTTCAGCTACGATCGCAGGAAAACCTGGATGGTGCAGCGATGAGCAATCTATATGGCTACGGCGATATCAAGCTCTTTGCAGGTTCTGGATCTCCTGACCTTGCCCGAGAGATCGGTGACTATCTCGATGTGCCGTTGGAAGAGTATGACCTGGTTGAATTCTCGAATGAAAATCTGTTCATCAAACTGCGGGGAAGCATCCGCGGCCAGGATGTCTATCTCGTCCAATCGATGGGTCCTCCAGTTCACCGCAACATCATGGAAATGCTGATCATGATCGATACCTTAAAACGTGATTCAGCAGGACGGATCACTGCTGTCTTTCCATACATGGCCTACGCCCGTTCGGACAAGAAGGATCAGCCGCGTGTGCCAATCACCGCACGCTTGATGGCAGATATGATCGAGGTGGCTGGCGCTGACCGCTATATAACGATCGACCTCCATGCCGGCCAGATCCAGGGGTTCTTCTCGATCCCGGGAGATGTGCTGACTGCGTTCCACATGCTGAGTGATTACTTTCTCCAGAAGAAATTAACCAATGCAGTCGTAGCGACGGCCGATCTTGGCTTTGCGAAAAAAGGCCGCAATTTCGCGGCCAAACTTGGTGTGCCGTTGGCTTTCGTTGAAAAAAGACGAAGCCGGGATCATGGCCGGGCTGAGGCTCATACCGTGATCGGGGAGGTTGCCGGGAAGAATGTCATCCTGGTCGATGATGAAGTCCTGACCGGCGGTTCGGTCTGCGAGGCGGTCGATATTCTGCTCGATCATGGCGCCAAGGATATTTACCTTTCGTTTACGCATGCCTTGCTCATGTCCAGTGCGATCGAAGAACTTAGCGAGAAACCGATCAAGGAGATCGTCACTACGAACACACTTCCGATTCCAAAGGAGAAGCGACTGCCGAACCTGACCATCCTTTCGGTTGCGCCTCTGCTTGGTGAAGTGATCAATCGGGCTCACGAGGGTCGCTCGGTTGGCGAGCTTTTTAACGAGTAACAGCAGGTAGTTCGAGGACGGCAGGTCCTCCCGCCGTCTTTTGTTTTAAACGTGGAATTTATACCCAGGTTGCTCCCGCAGGATCAGGTTAGCAGGTCAGTGCTGGTACAGCAGTAGGAGAACAGCTGTCAAAACGCCATTAAGGAGATTTTCGTGCTGCTCACACTGAAAGCTGGAATTGCGCGACAAAAGGCTCCCAGGCACTGACATCTTGAGCTTGGCGGGAGCGGAAGTAGAAGTGGCGAGCGATCTCGCCTTGCTGCTCGCGGTTGAAATCGGATAGTGACAGCCCGTCCTGAAGAGCCTGGCGTAATCCCTGTTCCCAGCCGTAGCTGTACGCCTGCGGACCAAGCCGGATCTGAGCCCACAACGCCTGACCGAGATAAATTGGACCGCTGTGCTGATACTGCCACACATGGGTGAGCTCGTGGACAAGCCAGGCCATATCGGAGGTCCCCTCCGGATCCAGCGGCTGGGCTCCCGTGCGAAGCTGGACAGGGAAGTAGATATGATTGCCCAGCGTGATGGCGTTGTGACTGGGTGGTTGCACGCCCGAGATCCGTGCTGAAAGCCGGGCGAGCGTGTCCGGCCAGCCAGCACCTTCTACAACGACCACACGCTCGTAGATGATCGAACCTCCAAACACGAAGCTTGCCTCTGACCGTTCGAAAGTAGACAGCGGACGTTTCATGCGGATTGGCCCTCCGCGGCCGGTTACCTTTTTGCCTGGGAAAAGCCGAATAAAAAGGGGTCCAAGGCGTCTCAACCCCACCTATATTCAGGACTTCTCTTATCTTATTCTATTCGGGAGTGCCGGATGATCAAGCCTGGAGGCGTTCGAGTTCAGATGTGTTATCCCGGTTGCCGTTAGAGTATGTGGGGATCAGGTGGGCTCGAGCCCTGACTGGTGCTTCGCAGGGCGACGATGACCTCAAAGAGCGGGTACCCGTCCGGACAGGAGCTGGCGCACATGCCGCACCCTCCGCAGGACGAGAGCCAGTCGAGAAGCGCGTCGTGCTCATCTGATGCGAGCAGGACTTGCTCGTCAAACGTCGGGCAGTGGGCTTCCAGTGTGTCCCAGCAGGCAGTGCAGTGCTGAAGATGACTGATCAACGCGTCAGCGCTGGCAAGGGTTGGATCGAGATCTTCACGGTGGCTGTTCAAGCTGCGGGATCGCCAACGGCCGAGGTTGTTGACGACACGCTCACGGCGTTCAAGCAGCTGTT
>DAOUEL010000092.1:0-88525 GCA_034430595.1 Anaerolineales bacterium
CAGTGTGATTCAAGGAATTCATACTTTCGGTAAGCATAATAAATAGAAGTACAATTCCACTTACTTTAAAGGGGTTTTTAATCTAGAATCAATTTTGAAAAATTGAACTGGCTGGACTTCAAGGAATCGAAAACCAGAAGGCTACCCTTAGGAACACAACCTGACGAACCAAGCCTCCTGTTTTCGTATTCCATCCAATAACCCGACAGTCCCTAGTTCGAGTTCAAAGAAAGGATTGAATGAAGACAATTCGAAGTACTCATTCAGTCGAAGTCCAGAATTTAGGGTCAGATCTGGTTCTTGAGTTCAATAGCTAATCGTAAACGAGTTTGAGGTAGTCTGTAGTATGAGAAAGTGTTGACTCTCTGAAGTCTGGAAGTCGAATAGACAAAGGGAAGAGCTGTCCAACAGAATCGCTTCAAATGATAGTCCTTTGGTCGTGTTTCGACCCAAACCTCGGATGAACTTCTAATCCGACGGTTGTGCGTTCGAATCGCACCAGGGGCGCCAATCAACCCCGCTTCTCCCACTGCACGGGATAATCGGGATTTGAAATGGCATGATCCCCCCACCAAAGGCCTGTCTGAAGCGGCAGGCCGTTCTCTTTCCCCTACTTCTGACTTCCTGCATTTGTTGAGTCAACCGAATCATTCCAACGGACTTTTTCGATCCGTCGGGTCGACTGTCAACAAGAGTCAACGCCCGTCAACCAAAAGCCTAACGAGGAGGAATATGATGCGCGAGGACATCTGGTGGCAAGGAGGGGCAAGCATGCAACTCACACTTCCACGTATTCTGGAGTACTAATGCAAAACGCTCGAGCTCGAGCAATGGTATTTTAGATTTTCTTTGATCTTATTTGCTCACTTGGATTGAACTACGTTATAAATCATGATGTGATCGATTAAAAAGAAGGAAAGGGAACTCAATTGACCCTTCTGCGACTTCTGGGGGAAAAGGAATGATCGGAATTAGAAATACGTCACCATCTTTTTCCCCTTCTCCGACAACGCCCAGACGCGCAACCGACCACTAACACCACAGATCCCTATCATGGGACAGGTGGCGCATGGAGCGTCAAGGCAAAGATCCATCGACTGTAGGTATCCTCGATGAACCAGATCCTCGATGATCTGCAATGTTAGCGCCCCGCCCATATCTAAACTGCGCGCCAGTTCAGCCACACTATGGATATCCCCATCGGTGAACCCTTGCAGCAAGCCCTTCAACACTTCACATTCCCCATCCGACCAGCGCGGCGATCTGGTAAATTGTGATTCCCGCGGCGAAGGAGATCACCAGGAGCAGTCCCACACTGAATGCGGTCCAACGCCAACTGGCGGTTTCCTGCCGGATTATTGCAACGGTTGCAACACACGGAATGAAGAGCATTTGCATGGCTAGGAACGATAGGGCTGCCGCAGGCGCGAGGACAGTTCCCATAATCACCGAAAGGTCTCCGTGGATCTTACCCGCGCCATAAAGAACGCCAAGCGTGGCAATCGTGTTTTCTTTTGCAATGAAGCTGGTCAAGAGGGCCACCATCGTTTTCCATCCCAGACCCATCAACCTCCCTGCTGGCACAAGCAGCCGACCAAGCTGCGCCAGGTAGCTCGTTTCGATGTTTCCATGGGGGAAGGTTGAGAGAGCCCAGATCACCACCGAGACCAGGATGATGATCGTTCCTGCCTTCTCGAGAAAGGCCACAAGATTCTGCCATATCGAAAGCCCAATGGTTCGAAAGTTGGGCATATGGTAGAGGGGCAGTTCCATAATGAATGCCCCCCGTTCACTTCGCAGCACCACCTTGTGAAGGAAGACGCCAACAAGAACGATGATCGACAGGTTGAGTCCCACCAAGGCCCATGAAACGAGTGTCGCATATTCCCCGAAGAAGATGGGTGCCAGGACGGCGAGAACAGCCATACGGCCAGCACAGGGCACCAGAGGGGCAACCAAGATGGTTAATAACCTTGCTCTGGGTGAATCGATAATTCGGGCTCCCATAACTGCCGGCACATTACAGCCAAATCCAAGGAAGAGGGGCAGAAAGCTCTTCCCATGCAGGCCCATGAGGTGCATGAGTCGATCTACGATAAATGCTGCCCGTGCCATGTATCCGATGTCTTCCAGGAAGGACAGGGCGGCGAAAAAGATCGCCAAAATCGGCAGGAAGGTTGCTACCATCCCTGCTCCACCGATGATGCCGTCTGCAAGGAGACCGGATAACCAATCCGGTGCACCACTCAAAGAGGAGCGCACCCATTGTGCGCCGGCCTGCACCAGGAAGGTGTCGAGCACCTCCTGTAAGGGTTGGCCTATTGTAAAAGTCAACCAGAAGACTGACCCCAGCATTCCCAACAGGATCAGCAAGCCCCAGAAGGGATGAGTGACAACCTGGTCCGCTCGATCGGTGAACGTAACCTGGCCAACGCCGGGGCGTATCACCGCCGCCCTGACCATCCGGCCGATCCATTGATAGCGGCTGCTGGCTATGGTCAATCCAGCATCCTCATGGCTCATCAGAATTTCGTGGAGCTGCTCCCACTTCTCGGGTGGCAGGCAATCACTTACTATCGCGGTGATCTCCTGATCACCTTCCAGCAGCTTGGTAGATGCCCATGCCTCGGAATAGGGGCTCTCCACCTCGTTGGCGATCAGTGCCTGTATGCTGTCTACTAAAGCCTGCTGATCCTTCTCGATAGCCGGCCGATTCGGATTATAGGATGCGGGATTCCTGGCCATACGCATCACAGCATCCATGAGTTCGTGTACACCCTGGTTCTTGCTCGCCACCATGGGAACCACCGGAAGGCCGAGGGCTGCCTCCAGCACATGAGGCTCGATGTGCATCCCTTGCTGCTCGGCCACATCCATCATGTTCAAACCCAGGACCACCGGGGCTGGCAGGGAGAGCAATTCGGCGATGAGATAGAGGTTTCTCTCCAGGGCTGATGCATCGGCGATGGCCACAACAACGTCTGGTTTTTCTTTGATGATGAAGTCGCGGGCGATACGCTCTTCTAAGGAGTTGGCGGTCAAGCTGTAGGTGCCGGGGAGATCGACAATCTGGATCGAAGTGCCGTTATGATGATAGATGCCTGTTTTCTTCTCAATCGTTTTCCCCGGCCAGTTCCCCACATGCTGTCGTAGTCCCGTGAGCATATTGAGTACCGTCGATTTCCCAACATTCGGCTGCCCAGCTAAGGCAATCATGATGGGCTCTTGACTTCCTGCGGCCTTGGAGGTTCCCCGCTCATTCATCGATGGCTTCCACCCTTATGTGGGCAGCTTCGCCGCGTCCAAGCGCAACACGCGTATTGCGCACCTTGATGATGATCGGGCCCTGGCCGAAGTTCTGAACGACCACCAGTTCCGCGCCAAGCGAAATCCCCATGGCAGTCAGGCGGCTTGTCAAGGCCCCACCACCTCTCAACCGACGTACAATGCCCTTTCTACCGGAGGGTAAATCCCCAAGGCGCATCCAGGAATACCTCTTCTTGGGCATAATGCTATCGTGGTGACGTTTCTTCCTTCTCATTCAGTATTCCTGGTAGAGATTGAGCCCTCAGATTGGGTGGAGGACTTTGCTACAACCCAATCCGGTGCTGTGTCTTCACGCAAATGCAACATGGCAGCGCGGGCTTATGCAATCGGCGATCTTGTGCTGCGGAAATTCGGGGTGATTCAAGCCAGCCTATGCATTTTGAAGAGCGGAAGCGAGTGAATCAATCTGCCCCTCCGTGGATACGGAATCCGGGCTATCCTTTGATATGAGATTGTCCTCCATGACCTTTTCTCTAGGAATCCTCGTCGTTTCATCGAACAAACCCGTTCGTCTGGCTTCCTTTCTCTACTTCGCAGGAACCTGCTCTACCTTAAAAACGATGATAACCGACAAACCGAACAGCGTCAACTAAATAGGTATTAAGTGTATAATATAGTGGGTAGTAAGACATATTAGGATAGCGTCACATAAAAAATGTGGTAATGTTATTGAAGAACGCCTTCTAAAGGATGGAGCGGTGGCCGATGGTCGGAAAACAGAGTTCGGATATCGGGAGACGGATGCGGGAGATCCGTGAACAACGCGGTTATTCACAGAGGGATTTGGCCAACCGTGCCGGCCTATCGACGAATGCTATCAGCCGCATCGAACGAGGCGAGAATTCGCCAACTGTCTCCTCGCTCCACCAACTTGCCACGGCGCTCGACGTCCCCATTGTGAGCTTCTTTGAGAATGGAGAGCAGCTCGCAACCGTTCTCGTGAGGAAGAACCGTCGTCTACGCACCCGGGGGGAGGGCGTACTCATCGAAAACCTTGGCAGCGGATTGCCCGGACAGATGCTCGAGCCTTTCCTGATCAAGTTGTCTCCCGGTGCTGTATGTGGAGAGGAACCTATCTCACATTCCGGGGAAGAGTTCGTTTATTGCGACGAAGGTGAAATTGAATATCTCGTGGACCAGGAGTGGCACCGCTTGGAGGCGGGAGACAGCCTAATTTTCCAGTCGCAGCAGCCTCATTTATGCCGGAATACGAGTCTCGAAACTTCGGTTGTGTTGATCGTTATTCTACCCGCGGGAGGGACGGTCCAGCTATCGCAACATCAGCATCTGTATCTGGGGAGCTCGGAACCGACAAGTTCGTAAGTAGAAGTCGGTCATGGCGACAGGACGAGGCCGCATTTTATGTCATTTCCCGGCAACCCAACCGGAAAAGCTGGGTGCCGGCACCAGGGTAGGGCGCTTCTCAAGGTAGGAATGCATCACCTGCGATTTGCGAGCACCATCTTCCGCGGGCCGTCAGGCGTGAAAGTCAGTTCTCTCCAGCCACAAGCGGGGAGAGATGTCGCTGCAAGAATGATCCGAACGCCTCATTGGATGGCCGGAGCCGGCCGGGTCATTCGCACGAAGCAGTGGCTCATGCTGAATTGATGAGGAGACGGCCCAACAAGTCACCAGAAAGGATTGTTTTGGATTGAGGGCCTACAGGTAAGTGAAGTCCTTCGCACAGCGAGCGGAAAGGCGAGGACTCTGGAAGGAGTGGATCGATGTTGCGTAGAGACAGAGCAAAGGGGCGGGGGCGTGGTGTCGAGGGGCGCGGACAAGGGGGAGGTATGGGCTTTGGTAATCGTGGGTTGGGTCGGGGCGCAAAACCGGGGAGCGGGCCAAGTGGCCAATGCGTTTGTCCGAGTTGCGGCCATCGGATGCCGCATGAAATTGGCGACCGTTGCATGGACATCAACTGTCCGAAATGCGGCACGAAAATGACCCGAGAGTGATGGTCGTAAAAAGGCATGAGCCGACGCGAGGGGGATCATAGGTGCAGGAAATGGGGAGATACGATCATGCCTCGTGCTGCCCTGACGTCAACCGCGCCGTCCCTGGATACTGGGACGGGTCCTCGCTTCGGGTGGGCGGCTTTTTGCTTCGTCATCGAGGCTTGCCCATGGGTGTCAGGTGACTCCCTCCTGCCCATATAGCACGAGGCGAGGCACGACCGTGGTGCATGTGTCAGCGGGTAGCCCGCTTGGGATCGCCGAACGGGTTGCCCAGGCTCTATTAGCGATGCTATCTACGTTCCCCCTGCCGTTAATCGATTGCCCTGAATCCAGGTCAGAGGAATGGTCACTGGAACAGGGTAGGAAGAACGAGATGAACTATCCAGGGTAGCTGCGACCGCGAACAGGAGCACCTACAACGCAGAGGAAGATCAGACGGAGATTGAATCCGGGGATCTACATTCGAGTACACAGGAAGATGCGTGGAAAGCGATGTCAAAGTTCGGGCTGGATGTGCTCCGCAAGTGGGTTTACCCCTTCACCGGCACCGACGACCCCGAGGTGATTCGGGGAGCCGAGTTTGGAGAAGATGTCGCCCTGACAAGGGTGGGTGGGGATATTTTGGCTTCCCACATGGATCCAATCGTCGGCGCGATGAAAGGGATCAGCAGGTTGGCCGTTCATGTCGCATGCAATGATATTGCCGCAAGCGGCGTGCCGCCCCGGTGGATCCTGTTGCTCGTGATGCTCCCCGGACCAGAGGATGCTTGGCGACTTGAGGCGATCATGAAAGATGCCAGTCAAGCGGCTGAGGAGGTCGGGGCGTCGATCATCGGCGGTCATACAGGATACTCCTCGGGGATCACACGACCCCTCGTTGCCGCAACAGCAATGGGCATCGCCGGCGGACGGCACGTGCTGGGTACGGCCGGTGCCAAGCCAGGGGATCACGTGTTAGTCACGAAAGGTGTAGGGTTGGAAGGTACGGCGATCCTTGCCTCAGATTTTGCCGATGTAGCGCGAAAACTTGGCCTAGATCAGGAAGCGCTCGAGGATGCATGTGCGCTGGCGGAAAAGGTGAGTGTGCTCCCTGAGGCGCTCCTGCTTGCGGATTATGGGGCTTCCGCGATGCATGATGTCACACGCGGGGGGCTCGTTGAGGCACTCCTGGAGATTGCCTTCCGATCCGGAGTTGGCATGGACGTGGAGGTCGACCGCATCCCGGTTCCTGTAGAAGTCCTGCGTTTTACACAAGCTTTTGATTTCGATCCGCTGCGTATGATTTCCTCCGGAACGCTCGCAGCGACGGTGCCGGAGGCACATGTAAAGGCTGCGATGCAAGCCGTCGAAGGTGTGGATGTTCGAATCCAGGATGTGGGCCGCGTGATTGAGGGAGGGGGCGTCCAGCTACGATACGAGGATGAGGTGCGCGTACTTTACGATCCAACACCCGAGGAGGATGAGCTTGCGCGGATGTGGCAGATTTATCCGCGGGAAGGATAGATGTAACCGGCTTGGGGGAGAGACTGACACAACGTGGCTTCCCTATCTTGCCTTGCTATCGCATGGAGTAGCAGTGCGAACTTTCCTCGAGGTGAACGATCTCCTGTCATTGTTGCGTCAGAGCGGTAAGGGAAGGGCGAAATTGCGATAAAGCTTGTTGTTTGGTTGCCGTCCTGGCTGCTTAATGACGGTTCTACTAAGCGCTCCGAACCCAGAGAGATTGACGAGGTTTTTACCCGAGACACGAGATGAGAACAATCCATGGAACGTCAACCCTGGCGTCTTCCCTTGTGTAAAAGACATCATGGCGGGGAGGGAGAAGGAGCTGTGCGGAGTGCTCGTAAATACTGGATGACTGTGTTGAATGTATTCTGCGGGGTAGCGCATTGTTTCGCGTGAAGGTGCTTCGTTCAAGCGATCTACCTTTGTGCAAGCATTGAAGATCAGGGATGGAAAAAAGCTGGAAGAAAGGTTGCGACTCCTTGAAGTCGTGGACAATGAGGTTCATCCGCGAGTGAGCGAAGTCTGGGAGGAAGATCATCATGCTTGAAGGGGCTCAGCCTGACTTTTCGGATCGCTGTCTGGTCTCGTGCGGCATGCTCCACCGTGAGATAACCCATCTGGCGGCGACGGGTTTCTTGAATTCGAGGCAGGTTTACTTCACACCGCCGGGGCTGCATGCTCTGCCAGTGAGGCTGGAGGATGCTCTCCTCGATAAGCTGTCTCAAGCGAAGCGGCGATGTCCGGACGACAAGATCGTTGTCGTATATGGGAAGAAGTGTTACGTAAACGCCGATGATCCGGGTCGGCGGGTTGATGCCATCCTGCAGGAAGTGAGCCCGGAGGTTGTCCGGGTACAGGGCGAATATGGATATGACATGCTTGCCAGCTACGAAGACCGCCAGCGGATTAGCGATGGGCGGCAGGATAAGATCCTGTGGTTCACCCCCGGCTGGCTGAGGAGTTGGAAAGCCGTATACCAGAACTACTTTGGCTGGGATCGGGCGGATGCCAATGCGAACTTCCCAGGGTATTACGACAAGATTGTGGTCCTGGACGGGCTGGGATACGCAGACACTTACATGTCTGACCATGCCGAGGACATTCTAGAGCTGTTCGATTGGACCGGGCTTGTTGTCGAGTTTCAGCCCATTACGCTAGATCGTTTTACCGGTCTGCTGCAGGACGCTCTGATCCCGCCCAAGAATGAAGGCGGCGATGGATGGTGAAGTCATCATAGTGTGGAACGAGGCACAGGCATCCATGACCGAACGGGTGGTCCGGTTTGGTCAACATTCGATTCAAAGGACAACAAAGTCGTGCACACAAAATTGATCAGGCTTTGACGCTGCTTTCGAACAGGCACCAATCGATAGATTGAACGAAACCAGCACGATCGGACGATGAATCAGGGAAATTAAACGTACTTGCCATGCAACTATCCAATCTTGCTCGACGGAGTCTTTACTTTGCGCAACGTCAAACGCACGATTTCAAGCTTATGCTTGTACGGCGGGCACTCCATGGATTCGCGACCAACTTATCCGTTCAATACGATTCGATCTATGCCGTGCTGTTGGGTGCTGACCCCCTGCAATTGGGCTCACTGCAAAGCGTCGGCAACGCCTTCAGCACCCTGGCAGCCCTGCCGACTGGGTGGTTCATCGATTATTACACGCTAAAGGCTGTGTTTCTGCTGGGCACAGTGATATTGATCGGCTCCCGATTCCTCTATCTGTTCGTACCTGATTGGACGTGGCTCTATGTTGCCATCATCCTCTACTACTTCGGAGCGCGCATCACCTGTACATCTTGCACCGTAACATGTGCGAAAGAACTGTCCAATGAGGACAGGGCAACAGGGCGTGGTTTCTGTCAGGCGCTGTCTTCGCCCGCTGCAATCATCGCCCCATTCTTGGCGGGTTGGCTCATCACCCGGTTCGGTGGTCTCACCATAAAGGGGATTCGCCCCCTCTACGCCCTCCAAGCCCTTGTTTTTTTAGGGATTCTCCTGCTGCTGTGGGTGAAATTTTCCCCCGTCCGTCTTCACCCTGAACCACAGGAGCGTCGCCGGATCCTCGTTGATTTTATTCAGGTTTTTAGGCAGGGCAAAGGCATTGTACGCACGATGATCTTGATGGGGTTGATGGAGGTGCCCTGGACTTTGGCGCGGCCGTTCATGCCGCTTTATGCCCATGAGTTCAAGGGCGCCAATGAATACCTGCTTGGCGCCATCGGCATGGCGTCTGCCCTGGTTCCGATGCTTGCCTCGGTTCCCTTGGGCCGCCTGGCCGACCGCTATGGCCGTAAGAAGCTGCTCTTTGCCATCGCCCCTTTGACTTACATAGCCAACCTATGCCTGATCTACGCACCTCCATCGGGCTCCGGAGCCTCCCTCTCCCTGATGTTCCATGGCGTATTGTTTGGCTTCAACTCCACCAGCATGGCTCTCATGTCCTCTATGGCAGCGGAAGTCATGCCCTTGAAGCAAATGGGCCGATGGATCGGTGCGGTCACACTATTTCGGGGTATGTTGGGAGTTCCCGCACCGATGTTGGGAGGGTTCCTCTGGGAGCGCATCGGCCCGCAGTATGTGTTCTTGGCCGCCATAGCCATCGACGCCTTTGTGCGCCTGCCGCTTTTAGCCATGACCGGAGAAACTCTAAACCTACCGCGCAGGTGAAAGGTGCTCATCCTTCGGGAGGAACCCTGCTTTATACACCTCATGTGGAGATTCGCGGCCGATCATTTCGGTCGGGCAAACCGCCTGAAGGAACGAGGCTCAACGAAAATGAACTCCTCGGATCATAAAGCCCTTGTTAATGAGAAACTCGAAGACGGTAGCATTCGCTGTCATCTCTGCGCCCATCGCTGCTTGATCCGGGATGGGAGGCTGGGGGTCTGCAAGGTCTCCCAGAACCGGGGCGGCAGTGGCGGATATGTGGGGCATGGACTGATAGGAGAATCGTCCGTTGAAACGATGGATCGATCAATGGCCGCTTCCTCAACTGCGACCGATTTCCAGGGATGTGCCGTTTCAATACAGGCGCATCATTACCTCCGGATTATTGCCTAAGAACGCGCCTGGCCCAGCTTGGCACACCCTTTCCGGAGGGGAATCGAGCGCTTCAATTATATGCCCTCCGTGTCGCCTCATCCGCCATCGTGGTCTCGATCAAGGATTTCCATGATGGATCTTCCCAGGTGCCCAGCCGTGTGTGCATCTCTAGGTATTTCTCCGGAATGGGATGGGTGCCTACTACAACCGCAACGCTATATCGTTCGTGGAGAAATGCCTTGAAGGTTCGGATGTAAGGGCAGGGAGGGTAGCCCACTACCAGGCCGGTTGCCAGATGGATGACCTCTGCACCATTTTGCACCATTTCTTCGCCCGCATATTCGATATTTCCGCCGGGGCAACCATCACAGGTCGTGTAGCCGACAAGTTCTACATCTCTGTTGGAGTAGACACTGAAGGCGCCTTCTCTGTTCCTCATCGCCCGGAGGCATTTTCCGCCGGCGCAGCGTCTGTAGCGATCGCAGATGATGATGCCCACCTTGGTCGGTTGTTCATTCATGATTCCATCTCCTTAATATACACACAGGCATACAGCCGTGTAGCGGGCAGATCCGACCTTCGCCTCCTAGGGTTTTACTACGGGTGATGATAGCACTTTAAACAGACATGCGGGATTCGCAACAAGCATCGGGACATTCTGTTGGTACCTGGCATATTCCTGCCCGAACTTGCCTAGCAATTCCTTCTCCTCCACCAAGAGCAAAAAGCTGAGAATCCACAGCCATTCAAGCACTGTAATGAGGAGAAATGACACAATATGTCCAATGGCCAGGCCGAGGGCCGTCACAAAAATGCCAATGAAAAGGTGATGTGGATGTCGGAGGCAGCTGTAGAGATCCTTTGTGACAAGCTTGTTGGTGCAACCCCATTGCTTCGGATCCGCCAATCGTCCGAGCAACCTCCCCGTTCTTTTCAATGGGAAGTGCGCCAGAAGCATCCCGGCGAGACCGACCATCCGAAGCCACACTGGAAAGGGACTGGTTCGCAGGATAACGTCCGTGAGGATCCCCCCTGCGACGGCGATTCCTGTGAAGGTCAACCAAAGGATAAGGCGTACGCGACAAACAGACATCTTTTCTCCTCTTTGGGTGAGGTTTTCCTGTTTAACAAACCTCATTCCCTAATCGACCTGGCTAAGGTTCGGGATGGATCACAAAGGTGTCCTCATATCGAACTATCAGATTTTGATGAAGATCACAGCGTTGATCTCATCGAGTTCACCGCTCTTCGCGAGAATTCGCGGCCTTTCCAGTTCATCCAATGGGAAAACGTTAACGTCGGGGGCGAGTTCCAGTGGAGGATGAAGGAGAGGGAATTGAATCTGTCAACCGGGTTTAAATGGTTGAAAATCAAGATGGATAGCCCTCATAGTGACGAGTTACGGGTGTTCGTTCTACTACGAGCGACCAGCTGGCTCATGCAGATTTTAGATCGAGCACCGGCGTTCCATCGATGGCATCCAGCCCCCGCACGGTGAGCACGTTCTCCTCTACGGCGAGCAGCTCCACTTCAGTCACCCCGATGGGGTTGGGGCGGAGCGGACTGCGCAAGGCAAACACGCCCTTGTGAGGCAGACTACGATCGCCGTGAGGATGTTGGAGGAGTTCACCCCCTTCACTCTCGTGGAGATGGAAGAGGACCAGCGCCTTGCCGCCCGCGGTCAATCCCGTCAGGCCGGTTGTGAGTTCAGGGTCGATCACGATCCGGGAAACTGCCGCTTTCAGCGTGTCGGGATCAACAGGCCTGGAGAATTCGTTCTTCACAACCCCGATCGGCCGAAAAGAGATGCTGTTCATAGCGCTCCTGTCCGGCACGGGGCACGCGTTGGATAATGTGGTGGCCATCACCACTTCTCCCTGTTCGGCGGCATGTTCGAAAGCCCGTTTTAAAGCACCGAAGATGCCAGTGCTGTCTCCCGTGATAAGGCTGCTCATCGAGCCCACTGTGACATCCAGACCAAATTGCCGGAATACTCCAAGAGCGTCATGGATCGCTGGCGCCAAAGCTCGCTGACGTAAGGGATACAGGCTGACTTGGGCGGACGTCAGGATGGCGTTGATGTCCTGGAGATTGAAGGCAAGGATACGCAGAGTATCCTCGCCCGTGTTTGTGATGTGGTGCAGTTCGTGCGGCAGGATCATGATCGTCACGTCGGGTAGCAGCTGGCATTCCTGCGACTCGGCTTGCAAGCGTCCTTCACCCGTGAGGACGTATATGGCACGTTCGAAGGGGTCGTCAAATTGTGGTGTGGCTGTCCCTGCTGGGATCTCGAAGAGTACGACGGTAAACCCTGATAGCGATTGCACTGCAGACCACAGCCAGCGGACGGCAACTCCTGACCCGTCCTCAAGAGATTCTGCATCCACATTCTGGCTGATTTTTATATCCATGTTCTGGCACCTGACCTTTCCCACCCACTGATCCGGTCGTGCTAGGCCTCGCGGTTCTTTGGGCCAACATTCTCCTGCATCGCTTGCGCCAGTGCTTCCTCGAGTTCGTCCAACTGCTGCATCAATCCGGGTGGGACCGAATGTGCAGGCCAATGCTTCTTTAAAGCTGCGATTTGTTCTTGAATCGATTCAATTTTCTCTATGTTAGTTTTCATTGAGTTCCTATGCACTTAAGATCTCTTTCCCTGGATACCTGGGATTCAATCAGGCTGCTGTAAAGTGAGACGCGCTGCGAAGAAAGGGATTGGAAGCGATGAAAATCCTTGTTCTCCGCCAACGTTGAGGGTGGAAAGCTTTATTAAGCATAGCATCATAGTTCAAGGCGCAGGTCGACGATTCGGTCAAGCAGCATCTGGATCAACTGACCTTGGATCGCGAATCCAAGGTTGCAGTCCTCCTCCATTAACTTACGCAATGCAAAACTGTCGATGATTAATGTCTCAATTGGGCTGAGGCTGCGAGCCGACGAGGTATAAACATACGGTGGAAGAAGTGAGGAACACCCCAGAATCTCTCCAGCGCCGACGGTGTCAACATGCGTTGGACCCTCCTCGCCGATATTGTAAAGGATTTCCACCTCACCGTCGGAAAGCAGGTAGATACGACTGCCCTCAGCTCCCTCGGCAAAGAGTTCGGTTTGCGGGTAGAAACATGCTTCGTTAGTCAGCTCGGCAACGGCCGAGCATTGGTCATCGCTGAGATCGCGAAAACACTCAAAACGCGTCAGCCTCTTCGAATCGGTTGGCATCTTCCACATCCCCTCGATTGCACGAAACAACTTTTCGTCTTAAAAGCCCTGATACTTCCATCTTCTACGCTGGCCTGTATCAGGAGGCGTAGATACCCTTATTGCTCTTGCTCCTCGAACTTAATGCCCATTCCAATAAAGCCACCCCCGGGGAGCGGCAAGGCCCAAGGGAGGAATGGCCACAATGTTGTCTGCCAAAAGGGGGCAGAAGTGGGTCTATTGAGCGCATTCAGCATCCTGATAAGCTCACCCGGTGTGTAGAAATGAGCAGAAGTCCACGGAGCACCTCCTTTACGACGATAGCTCCTCCCCACCCAACCTTCGCGGTTAATCACGCCGAGGAGCATGCCCTGGCTTGCCACACGTCTCGCCTCCTGCAGGGCGGCCATTGGCGCTTCGATGAACTCAAGCGTTGTGATCATCGCGACCAAGTCAACGGCATCATCCTTGAAGGGGAGATGAACCGCGTCGCCCTCCACAGCTAGAAGCATGCTCCATCGGCTGGCCTTCCTCAGCATCATGCGTGAAAGATCGAGCGAAACAGGGAACATGCCGCGAGATTCAAACCAGCGAGTGAAATGTCCTGTGCCGCAACCGACTTCCAGGATCGTATGCGCGTCGTTGAAAGCATCGAGCAACCACGCAAGCAACTTCTTTTCAAGGCGGTCCGCTCGCTGGCCAAGCGTGCTGTACCAATCTTCATAGCCTTCCACGAAGGTAGGATCCGCAAAGGGATTCTGATTATCCACCGCTGCGGTCATCTCCTACTCTGAGATATTGACAACCCATGCCATGGGCAGTGAAGGTTCTCTGCAGGTTCTACTTCACGTTAGAGCTAATTCACAGAGCTGAGTGATGACACCTGGTTGTTCTCTCAACATATGACATTCCAAACACTCCATAGGTAATAAGTCTCCATTGAGTCAGCTACCATAATAAGTATAATTTTATTGCAATAAGTTGCAATAGCATTTACTAACAATTGCATCAATTCGCAAATAGGTATCCGTAAGAATACATCGGGGCCGCGTCTGGCGAATGACTCGAGAGAACTGCCCATTGATCGATCGTACACCGAGCGTTTAGTCTTGGAGTGAGCTCATGTCCTGCGAAGAAATTGTTTACAAGAAGCTGCGCGAGCGTGGTTTCAGAATAACTCCCCAGCGCGAGATTGTCCTTTCTGTGCTGCATCAATTGAACGGACCTGCATCCGCAGACCATGTATATCAACAGGTCCAGGGGATCAGCGAGGCGATTGATATTTCCACGGTTTACCGTACGTTGGATCTGCTCAAAGAGTTCGGTATTGTCATGACCATTGATCCGGGTGATGGCACTCGCGTCTATGAGTTCGTCGGTCTCGATGGTCCTCATGTTCATTTAGTTTGTAGCAAATGCGGTTCGGTCCAAGGTGTTGATATTACCTCAATCGAACCTTTCGCAGCGTTTGTCAGAGATCGATTTGCATTCGAACTCGATCTCGAACACCTCTCGCTGGTCGGTGTTTGCGAAGGCTGTCGCAGGCGCAAGAGGAAACCTGCGGATTGATACCAGATGAAAATCTACATCACCGGGATCAGCGGCTTTTTAAGTATCAACCTGGTCCGCTACCTGCTGGAACGTGGCTACGACCAACTGGCCGGCATCGACCTGGTGGATTTCTCCTATCCAGAACGTAGCCAGATCGAGTTCCTACAAGGCGATATACGCAACCCGGACGATGTCCGCCGGAGCATGGCCGGCGCCGACATTGTGATTCACACCGCGGCTGCCCTGCCCCTATACCCGCCTGAAGATATCTACACAACGGAGGTCGAGGGCACCCGGATCGTCCTGCAGCAGGCGATGGCGTATGGCATCCGGCGCGTTATCCACATATCGACGACTGCAGTCTACGGTGTACCGGACCACCATCCCATCTACGAGTCAGATCCGGTCAGCGGGGTAGGACCCTACGGAAAAGCGAAAATCCAGGCGGAGGAGGTTTGTCAGGAATTTCGAAAGAATGGTTTGTGCGTCCCTATCCTGAGGCCCAAATCCTTCGTCGGCCCGGAACGCCTGGGCGTCTTCGCGATCTTTTATGAATGGGCCAGCGAAGGGCACAATTTTCCGATGATTGGGTCCGGCAAGAACCGCTACCAACTACTGGATGTCGAGGACCTGTGCCAGGCGATCCTAGCTTGTATGACGCTGGAAGAGACGCTGGCCAACGAAACCTTCAATATCGCCGCGTCGGTGTTTACCACCATGCGGCAGGATTACCAGGTGGTGATGGATGAAGCGGGCTTCGGGAAACACATCATTCCGTTTCCAGCCGGCCTGGTGGTCCTGATCTTGCGGTTTCTGGAGGCGCTAAAGCTGTCGCCGCTGTATCCCTGGATTTATGAAACCGCTTCGACGGATTCCTTCGTTTCGATTGAAAAAGCGCAGCACATCCTGGAGTATCTCCCGCGCTATTCCAATCGTGAGGCCTTGTTACGCAACTTTAACTGGTATTTGGATAACAGAGACCGCCTCTCCAAGGACCCTGGCGTGACCCATCGTTTACCGTGGAAGCAACAGGCGTTGAGGCTGGTGAAATTGCTCTTCTAGGAGACCCATTGATACAACTGACGCCAATTGGTGTGATCCACAGCCCCTATAAGAAGTGCGGCGATGCGCCTCGCCAGGGCAGGTTGTCGGAGGACGAAATCATCCTGGAGGTTTTCCGCCCATTTACTGGTGCTCTCAAAGAAATCCAGTGTTGCTCGCACCTGATCGTGCTTTACTGGGGTGACAGGGCCGACCGGGAGATCCTGCAATCCCGCACGCCGTTCAGCGAGATGTCGGTGGGGGTTTTCTCCAGCCGCTCTCCAAACCGCCCGAACCCGATCGCCATATGCATGGCCGATTTGATCCGTCGCGAGGGCCAATCTCTCGTGGTACGTGGGGTCGATGCCCTGGATGGCAGCCCGCTGCTGGATATCAAACCCTATGCCCCGGCTCTTGATTCCATCCCCCAGGCCACCACGGGTCACATCCCCGGCACCCTGCGCGAGATCTCAAACGGGAGAAAGCCGGATGCGTAAGCGTATTTCCTCCAGTAGGGATCCGCTGAACCCGGCCATTGCGGCCTTCCAGCACGAGTCATCACGAAAGAAAATCCAGATCTTGGCGCTGGCGGTGCTGACCGTGCTGCTGGCCGCCGTCGCCATCAACGCCGGCGCAGCGGACACTCATCCTGTGCAGGTGCTGCGGGCGCTGCTGGGCCTGGAAGGCGGAACGTCCAGCGTGGTGATCTGGAACATCCGGATGCCGCGAGTCATCGTAGGATTGGTAGCTGGGGCGGGATTGGCGATGGCCGGCGGCGTGATGCAAACGTGCCTGCGCAACCCGCTGGCCTCTCCGTTCACCCTGGGCATCTCCAGTGCTGCTTCTTTTGGCGCCAACTTGGCGATCGTGTTTCTGGGCGCCGGAGTACTGCACAGCAACACGCACGATGCGGTTTTCATCGCCAACCCCTATACTGTCACACTCAGCGCGTTCTTCTTTTCAGTCGCTGCCATGGTCCTGATTTTGCTCCTGGCTCGCCTGCGAGGCCTTTCACCCGAATCCGTGGTGCTGGCAGGCGTGGCCTTCGGTTCGCTGTTTGCCGCCGGTTCCGCCCTGGTGCAGTACTTCGCCGAGGATGTACAGGTGGCCGCCATGGTGTTCTGGACCTTCGGCGATCTGGGCCGCGTCTCATGGCAGGAGGTGGCGATCCTTTCCGCCCTCACCATGACCGCCCTGATCTATTTCCTGCTGCAGCGCTGGAATTACAACGCCCTGGAAAGCGGCGAGGATGCCGCCAAGAGCCTGGGTGTTCACGTGGAGCAGACACGCCTGCGCAGCTTGTTGGCTGCCTCGCTGGTCACAGCAGCGGCGGTGGCCTTCATGGGCATCATCGGCTTTATCGGGCTGATCGCGCCGCAGATGATGCGTCGGGTGCTGGGCATCGACCACCGGTTTCTGATCCCGGCTTCGGCGGTGACCGGCGCAGCCTTATTGCTGTTCTCCGATACCCTGGCACGCACGCTGATTTCCCCGGTTGTCCTCCCAGTGGGCGCGATCACATCCTTCTTCGGTGCGCCGCTTTTCCTCTTCATTTTGACCAAAGGGTATTCCAGGCGATGATTCTCGAGATCCAGGATCTTCGCTTCGAATACCCTGGTCGCCCGGTGTTGGAGGGCGTTAGCCTTGCGGTTGAGAAGGGACAGTTTGTGGCCATTCTGGGCACCAACGGGGCTGGTAAAACCACATTGCTCAAGTGTATTAACCGCATCCTTTCCCCTTCAGCGGGAGGTATTTTCATCGGCGATGATCCGATCGCCAGCCTCAGCCGGAACGCCCTCGCCCAAAAGCTCGGCTATGTGGAACAGCAGCGCATCGGGTCTCGAGCGACGGTATTCAACACCGTGCTCTTGGGACGTAAGCCCTACATTCGTTGGGATATCACACAAACCGATATGGAGGTTGCCAGCCAGGCTTTGGAGGTTCTGGACCTAGCCGAATACGCCCTGCGCTGCCTGGACGAACTGAGCGGCGGGGAGCTGCAAAAAGTCGTCCTAGCACGCGCCCTGGCTCAGGAGCCGGAAGTGCTGCTGATGGATGAGCCCACCAACAGCTTGGATCTAAAGAATCAATTGGAGGTGCTGACCCTGATACGCCAGGTCAGCCGCGAGCGGGGTATTGCTGCCGTGGTAGCGATGCATGATCTCAACCTGGCGCTGCGTTTCGCGGATCTGTTTATCTTGATCAAGGACAAAACCATCTATGCTGCCGGCGGGCCGGAAGTGATCACGCCGGAGAACATCGAAACCGTCTACGCTGTTCTGGTGGATATTGCCGCTCACAAGGGCTGCCGGGTCGTCATCCCACGCTGAGAACTCAGGAGATACCCCATGAAACCCCGTGCCCTTTTTGTTTTATCCGTTCTGCCCTTGTTCCTCCTCGGCGGGTGCCGATCGGCGGCTCAGATTGGTGGTGAAAATACCACCGTGACTGATTTGTTAGGCCGGGACGTTACGATCCCTGCCGCTGTTCAGCGCGTGGTGGCGATAGGCCCTGGCGCGCTGCGCCTGTATGTCTACGCAGGAAACCTGGATTTCGTGTTCGGAGTGGAACAGATGGAGACCGGCGATGTGAGCGGCAAACCATATATGCTTGCCAATCCGGCTCTGGCGACACTCCCCATCATTGGGCAGGGAGGTCCCAATAATGCTCCTGATCCCGAGAAAATCCTGATGGTCTCACCGGATGTGATCTTCAGCACCTATGCCACAGATGCATCCGCTGCCGATGAGTTGCAGGCCAAAACCGGCATCCCGGTGGTCGTGATCAGTTACGGTCCCGGCGGCTTTGGCACCACGGCGATTTTTGACGACGTGGTGCAGAATTCGCTGCGCCTGATCGGGGAAATCTCCGGGCAAAACGAAAAAGCCCAGACTGCGGTGGATTTCCTCCAGGGGGCCAGGCAGGATCTGGAATCCCGCACAGCAGACATCCCTGAAGACAACAAGCCGACGGTGTATGTGGGCGGGTTGGGCTCGAGGGGAACGCACGGAATCGAGAGCACCCAGGGCCGGTACTCACTGCTGGATGTGATCCATGCCCGAAACGTGGTCGATGAAACTGGGAAGAGCGGCTCGATCATGATCGATAAGGAAAAACTGCTAGCCTGGGATCCCGATATGATTTTCATCGATCTGGGCGGTATTGCCGCCGTGCTGGAGGATTACCAGAAGAACCCTGTTTTTTACGAATCCCTCTCGGCAGTGAAGGACGGCCAGATTTATGCTCAACTACCATTCAATTACTACAACACCAACCTCGACACCGCCATCGCCGACGCGTATTTCATCGGAAAGGTGATGTATCCGAATGCTTTTGCGGACATTGATCCCGAACAGAAAGCCGACGAAATCTATCAAGCCCTGCTCGGCCGCCCTGTCTATTCTCAGATGGCCGAGACATTTGGAGGATTTGAGGTGCTGAACCTGGACAATCCGTGAGGCAGGCGCAACATGACGGATTTTCCTGACCACGCTCTACTGAAGCAGCGACAGCAGCTGCGGGAGATCGGCCAGGGCTTCCGGAGATCCCAGATCCTGCTGGCCTGTGTCGAGCTGGGGGTTTTTGAGGCCTTGCAGCGGGGGTTGGTCACGGCTGGGGGAGGAGGGGGAGACGGTTGGAGCCAGCCTGCGCGGGACGGAGCTGCTGCTCAATGCCGCCGCCCTCGGACTGGTGGAGAAGGACGAGGATCGTTTCACCAATAAGCCCTTGGTCGCAGCATGTCTGTTGCTGGGAACGCCTGGTACCCTGGCGTGCAGCTTCCAGTTGCCAGCTGCTTTCTACCCGCGATGGGGTCATCTGGTGGAGGCCGTGCGCACCGGAACAAGCCCTGGAAATAACCGCCGCGACGAAAAGCCCGAATCCTGAATCGAGAATTTCGTCTAAGGACTCTACAATATGGCATGGCCCATCGCACGGGTAATTGCCGAGAGCATGGCGTTGCCAGAGAACTGGCCGCTGCGACTGATCGATGTGGGTGGATGTCATGGTACCTACAGCATGGCATTGGCAAGGCGCTACCCGCGTTTGCATGCCACCGTTTTCAAACAACCGCTTGTTGTACCGATGGCGCGCCAAATCATCGCCAAGGTTGGCATAGCGGAGCGCGTGACCGTTCAGGAAGGCGATTTTCAAAAAGAGGGCTTAGGGCAGGACTATGATTTGACCCTTGTTTTTGGGGTACTCAACGGTGAGCCGTTAGGAGGCTGCCCGGTCCTGATCCGCAAGGTGTTTGCGGCCTTGAAGCTTGGCGGCCAGATTGTGCTGCGCCACTTCGTGCTCGATCCCAATCGGGCCGGGCTACCTGAGGCTACCATCTTCGCTTTACAAATGCTGCTGGCAACTAAGACTGGGGGTCTTGACACGCGTGCAGATTGGGTGGAATGGCTAGAATATGCCGGGTTTCTCGCGCCTCAAGAAAATAATCTTCCAGCCTCGGTCGGTTCAAGCCTGATCGTTGCCTAAAAACCAAAGAAATGAAGATCTATAGAATTGTCCGGAGGAGTCGGCATGGTGAAATGCGAACGTTGCGGTGAAAGGATTCATGAGGGAGACGAAATGGATTATTACGGGCAGGTCTTATGCGAGGAGTGCTATATGCAGGCTCTCTCACCAGCCCAGGCTTGTGATCCTTGGGCGGTACGCAGCGCACAAACACTTTCTCAACTCGACGAGGACTATGCAAGCCTGACCGAGACGCAATCGAAAATCCTGCAGGTTTTGAGGGAAACCGGCGGGGCGACTGCGGAGACTCTCGCGCAGGAGCTTGCGATGAGCCTACCCGAACTGGGGCGGGAGTTTGCCACGTTGCGCCACATGGAAAAGATTCGCGGCCAGATGAGGGATGGGCAGAAGGTGATCTGTCTCTGGTAAGTTGAAGCCCAAACGGATGATTTGACTCAGCTTCGCAATGAAACTCCTTGGTACTCGCTCCGGAGTGCAACCAGTTTAGGTATGGGAACTTCTCCTCTGACTGCGTTTTCTGCTGTTCGGGACACCTTGCAATAAAAGCATGAATTTGGGTTGAACGAGAATCGGCGCCTAAGCATTGGTAGGGGTACAAGCGATTTTATATTAGCAGGTCGCCCATGAAGGCCTAACCTTATAGCTGTCAGGTACTTGGATCGGATTAAAAGCTTCAGATTGGCTCCAATTACTTGGCCGGGAGCTCGAACTTCCGCTGGGCGCCTCTGACAGCTATACCTAAGCGCAGCAAGACTCCACCGAGTCTCGCTGCGCGTATGCTCAAGGCAATGCTTGGGTGCGTATTGATAAACGTCACCGCAGGTTGACCGAAGGTCCTAAGATTTAATCGTTATAGAGTGCAGACCAGCTGGCAGGATCCCATGACGAGCATTCACTCGAACATTATGAATCTATTTGGCTTGCCATGCTTTCAACATCCAGAGATGCCCTTCCAGGCTATCATGGATTTCATCAAGCAAGTTCACCGTCGTACGATCGTCTGCCTCTTCAGCGGTTGTGATTGAGGCAAGAAGCTTCTGGGTTAAGAATTCAACGTCACCTACAACTCTTGCTATCATTGTAGCGGGCTTGGGCAGCTCGCCATCTTCTTCGATCGATGCTGTCTCTAGCATATGCCCCAGGGTATGCAGCGGGATGCTCTCCAGGCCCACGACTCGCTCCGCTAGTTCGTCAATCACATCGCCGATTTCTGTATACATCTCCTCAAACTTCTCATGGAGCATGTAAAAGTTCTCGCCCTTCACATTCCAGTGGTAATGGCGCATCTTCTGATAAAAAACGGTGAAATCTGCAATCAAGGTGTTGAGCTGGTCAGCAATGGCTTTGGACATGGTGCCTCCTGAGAAAAGTTGATCACTCTTGTAGATTACGGGGTAATTCACAAGCAATTATAACAAACTAGTCCAGGGCCCTCCGACCTTATCCATGGAAGTTTGTCTGGAACTTGATCGGTTATTAAGTGGATTGGGAGATGATGTCTCATAGCGTGGTGTAGAAGCAGACCGAAAAAGTGGTCATCGTGTACATCCGCAAGGTGGGCGCGGATCCAGAGAGTGATTTCCTGCAAGAGGGAACGCAGCTCGTTACCCAACTTGACATGCCTCTTATAAGCCGGTCCAGCTGTATAGGTAAAATCAGGAAACGGACACAGGGCATTCTCTTAAAATCGAATACCGAATGAAGCCCTTTTATATCTGCATTTCAATGGACGTATGTGCAGGTTGAACTGCTTACTGGATTGAAACAGTTGAGTTAGAATAGATCGAGCTAAACCAGGCAGGTTTCACGAACACCGCATATCGAAAAGCCATCCTTGAGAACCCGACCAGACGGGCCAAAGCTTCCGGCTTTAACACGCTAACTATTGGATCGAAACACTCTAAATCAAGAGAGCCGTTGACTCAGTGGAAATAGGAAGTCGATTGTAACAAGGGAGGAATCGCCCAACGAATTCGCTTCGATTGATAGTCCTTTGGCCTTGAATCGATTCGAACCTCGGTCGACCTTCTAATCCGACGGTTGTGCGTTCGAATCGCACCAGAGGCGCCTCATCGTCCGTAAGAACCCTCAACGAAAGGCCGATTCAAATCCACTTCGGCTCAGGTGACGGAGGATGGCCTGACAGGCGTGCTTCGCCCCATTTGCAATAGCCGAGCTGCGTAGGCTAAAATCGATCGAGCGGCGCTTTGAATCCCTGAATCGGCAAATTCTTAAGCTACGGAGGCGAACATGGCAGATCTGCGAACATCCTACCTCGGGCTCGAACTAAAACACCCGATCGTCCCTTCAGCGTCCCCTCTCTCGCGTGAACTCGACAGTTTGAAGCAGCTTGAAGATGCCGGGGCTTCCGCGGTCGTCCTGTATTCTCTCTTTGAAGAACAGGTTTCACTTGAGAGCGGGGAGTTCTCCCAGCTTTTCCAGAGTGGGAAGCTGAGCACAGCGGAGATCAGTGCCTATTTCCCGCAGCAGAATGAGTACCCGCGCGACCCATTAGCCTACGTTGAGCATGTGCGCAAGGCAAAGGAAGCACTTGAGATCCCGATCATTGCCAGCATGAACGGCACCAGCAAAGGCGGCTGGTTAAAGTATGCAAAGATGATTTCAGAGGCGGGCGCAGATGGATTGGAAATCAATCTCTACATCCTCCCGGCTTCGGATACGTTCATGGGGATGGATATTGAGAATCTCTACTTTGACGTCCTGAAATCAGTTAAGGAATCCGTGGATATCCCGGTCGCGGTTAAGTTAAGCCCCTTTTTCAGCGCTTTGCCTGAGTTTGCCAGCAGGTTGGTGGATTCAGGGGCGGACGCCCTGGTTCTGTTTAACCGCTTCTATCAACCCGATATCGATGTCAAGAGCCGGCAGCTGGTCCCACGCCTCTCCCTCAGCCGGGAGGAGGACATTCTGCTTCCGCTGCGCTGGATCGCCATACTTTATGGACAGATCGAAGCATCGCTTGCCCTGACGACGGGTGTTCATTCCGCAAATAACGCCCTGAAAGCGATTCTTGCCGGCGCAGACATTGCCCAGGTATGCTCGGTGCTGCTCTCGAAGGGGATTCCTTTCTTGGCTGAAATTATCACCGATCTCAATCGTGAGTTGGAGGAGATGGGCGTAGCCACACTGGCTGAAATCCGAGGCTCGCTGAGCCTGGTGGAGCAGGTTGAACCGACGGCCTACGAACGGGCTGGATACGTGAAACTGCTCCAGAGCTACGGCCGGATCTAAGCCAGGCTATGGGATAGCGAGGTGGGTGCCGGAGAGTATCCACCTCGTTCCAATCATTCTCCTCGGCTTCCCCTAACGCCACCTTACAGGAACCTTTCAATCCCACCACACGAAGAAAAATCAATGGCATAATGCGGGCGTACCTTAACACGGGCAACCTCCGCCCGTACATCCCTCCGCCTTGGTCGCCTTCGGGCGGCCTTGTGCGTTTAATCGCCAGCCTGACATTCAAACAATCTGCGGAGGGTGTTCACACGATCTTCACAGCTAACCGTTATCCTTCCACCAGATTGAGGATCGAAACCTCGAACACACTTGATGACAGGAGGAAGAAGATGAAAACTACGAAAGCAGGTTTGCTCGTGCTCGCCCTTGGTTTGGTGATTGGAACAGGGTTTTTTGCCGGGACGGCATATGCCCAGGGTGGCGGTCCACCTGCCGCCGACCCAACCATCCCCGGCCGCCCGTTTCTTGGACGGGGGCCTGATGGCGGAATGTTGCCCGCTGATGGAGAGCATCCGCTTCACGATTATCTGGTGGCGTCGTTCTCTGAAGCCTTCGGTATGAGTGAAAGCGACCTGGAGAGCCGGCTGGAATCAGGCGAAAGCATGATGGACATTGCCCTCAGCACTGGCTTGAGCCAGGACGAGGCCAGGGAGGCGATCATGGATGCTCATCAGGCAGCCATAGATGTAGCCCAGGCCGATGGAGTCGAGCTCCCGGTTGGTACCGGGGGCGGGGTCCTACGCGGGACACAGGACGGTGATTGCCTGATGGACGGGAGTGGCCCAGCAGCTCGTGGCAGGATGGGCATGCGCGGCTTTGGGGGCGTGAGTAAATCCCAATAAGCAGGTTTAATCTCGATGACCAGGCTGGCCTCTGGCGCCCTGCGCTGGAGGCCAGCCGATCCTGCCTTGAAAATGCAGGTTCGAGTGAGAGATCGGTTGAGGCTATAATGAGCCGCGTGGGACAGAAAATACTCATCGTTGAAGATGAATTAGACCTGGTGCAGGTGCTGCGGGACTACCTCGAGAAAGCCGGTTTCATCGTCGAGGCACAGACCAATGGTCCAGCAGCTCTGGCGAGCGTCAAACAGCACACGCCAGACTTGATTCTGCTTGATCTGAATTTGCCGGGAGTGGATGGGCTGGATGTTGCCCGTCAGATCCGTCGCAGTTCGGAAGTCCCGATCATTATGGTCACGGCCCGGGTAGAGGAAGCTGACAAGCTGATCGGTCTCGAGCTTGGCGCGGACGATTATGTGACAAAACCCTTCAGCCCACGTGAGGTTGTCGCCCGCGTGAGGGCGGTGCTGCGTCGGGCGCATGCTCTTCCGAATATGCCTGAAACCTTACAGGCGGGGAGCGTGGTGGTAGACCTCGCCCGGCATCAGGTTGAAATCGCGGGCAAACCGGTTGCACTCACGCCAACAGAGTTCGACTTGCTGGCGGTGATGGTCGCTCAGCCAGGCCGGGCCTTTAGCCGTATGCAGCTGCTCGAAGCGACGCAAGATGAAGCCTACGAGGGCTATGAGCGGACGATCGACGCGCACATCAAAAATCTACGCTCGAAGATCGAAGCAGATCCAAGAAATCCCCTATTGGTTGAGACAGTATTCGGTGTAGGGTACCGCTTCCATGGAGACTGAACAGAAGTCCCATCGCGGCATCAGCCTTATCTGGAAGCTCTTCCTGGCGCTGGTCGTTGTCTCGTTGATTGGTGTTGGCTCGATGGCCTGGATAACGAGCACCCGTGCGCAAACCGAGGTGCGCGGTTTGATGATGCGCGGTGGGATCAATACCCTGGATAACCTGACTCAGGAACTGGCCGGTTACTACCGCGGCCGTGGCAGCTGGGCGGGCGTAGAAGAGGTGTTTCCGCTCCTATTAGCCCGCCGGATAGGAGGAGGGGGTCATAACTTTAACGGCATAGGCGGAATGATGGGCATTCCCGCGCTGGTCCTGGCTGACGAATCCGGGCGCATACTCGTCGGTCCCCCGTCCCACAATGACTCCACGCTTTCGCCGTCGGAGATCGGCAGCGCAACTCCGATCGATATCGATGGGAAGGTGATTGGCTACCTTGCTGATCCGGCAAGCTCCTTCATCCGCCCGGAAGTCGAACTGCTCGATCGCCTTCAGCGAAGCTTCCTGCTGGCAGCGACGGTTGCCGTCCTGGCAGCACTTCTTGTCGGTGGGATCGCGGTCATCAGCCTGTTGCGACCGGTGAGGGAACTCACGGAGGCAACGAAAGCATTCGCGCGAGGAGAGTGGGAGCACAGGGTGCCGGTGAGAACTTCGGACGAAGTAGGTGAGCTCTCGCGTGCATTCAATACAATGGCCGAATCGCTTCAAAAGCTCGAACAGCGCCGGCGTGAAACCACGGCTGATATAGCTCACGAGCTGCGGACACCATTAGCCGTCATGCAAGCCCGCCTGGAAGCGATTATCGATGGAGTGCACCAGGCATCCGAAGACAATCTGACCTCGATCCTGAACCAGACTCAACTCATGAACCGCTTGGTGGAGGATTTGCATACGCTCTCCATGGCCGATGCAGGTGCTCTTTCGTTGATCAAGACACGGACAGACCTTGGGGATCTCGCCGCACGTTCTCTGCAAACCTTTGCCTCTGCAGCTGGATCACAGGGTCTCAGTATGGAGGGTATTGGCCTGGGGCAGGGTGAGCTGGAAGCCAGGGTCGATGCTGCCCGCATCGAGCAGGTACTTGGCAACTTGCTCAGCAATGCCCTACGTCATACCCCGTATGGTGGCACGATTCGGGTTGTCGGCGAGAAGATCGGTACGGAGGGAATTCGAATCTCGGTCGAGGACTCAGGAGAGGGGGTCGAGAAAGCCGCCCGTGTGATGATCTTCGAAAGGTTTTACCGTCTCGACAGCAGCCGCTCACGACACCGTGGCGGATCTGGGCTTGGACTGTCCGTGGCAAAGAAATTGGTTGAAGCGCATTCCGGGCGTATCTGGGTTGAAGACAGCGAATTGGGCGGAGCGCGTTTCAGCTTCGAACTTCCGATTGCTGCGCCTGACGGTGATGATGTAAATTCTACCGAGGCTTAGCTGCCGTTCTCGCCCGCCAGCAAGCGGGCCCGCTTCCAGGGCGGCAAGTCCTCTTTTTCCGCAAGCACTTCACGCATTTCAAAGATCTGATCACGCAAGGCAGCTGCTTTTTCAAATTCAAGTCCTTCGGCCGCAGCCCGCATTTGCTTCTCAAGTTCCTGGATCAAACGCTGAAGTTCGTCTTTGGGCATATCGAGCCCAGGAGATGACCTGTAACTGGCACCCTCTTCGGCGAGGGCGTGGGAAGCAAACTGCTCCGTGAGGTCGCGCACTTCCTTCATGATGCTCAAAGGTTCAATGCCGTGCTCCTCATTGTATGCCACCTGCTTCGAACGCCGGCGGTCGGTCTCGTCCAGGGCACGCTGCATCGAATCCGTGACTTTATCGGCGTACATGATGACCCGACCGTTCACGTGCCGGGCGGCGCGGCCGATGGTCTGGATTAATGCGGTGTCCGAGCGCAAGAACCCTTCTTTGTCTGCGTCCAGGATTGCCACCAATGAGACCTCTGGAAGGTCCAGGCCTTCACGCAGCAGGTTAATTCCAACCACCACATCATAGACACCCAACCGCAGATCGCGCAGGATCTCGACCCGTTCGATCGTGTCGATTTCAGAATGCAAATAGTGAACCTTGACCCCGAGCTCACGCAAATATTCTGAGAGATCCTCTGACATCCGTTTCGTAAGCGTCGTAACAAGCGCCCGCTGGCCGATATCGACTCGTTTCCTAATCTCGGCCACCAGGTCATCGACCTGGCCTTCAACCGGTCGAACCTCGACCTGAGGATCAACCAAACCGGTTGGGCGAATGATTTGATCCACTACCTGGCTGGCGTGCCGCAGCTCGTAAGGTCCAGGCGTGGCCGTGGTATAGATTGCCTGGCCGATCCGGGCTTCAAATTCATCGAATGACAGAGGCCGGTTATCAAGCGCAGAAGGAAGGCGGAAACCAAATTCGACCAGGACTTCCTTGCGGGAGCGGTCGCCGGCGTACATGCCCCGTACCTGCGGGATTGTCATATGGCTCTCGTCGACGATGAGCAGAAAATCCGATGGGAAGTAATCGATCAACGTCCATGGGGGCGATCCTGCCGAACGCTGATCGAGATGCCGTGAGTAGTTTTCGATACCTGAGCAGTAGCCGACCTCACGCAGCATCTCAAGGTCGTAAAACGTACGCTGCTCCAGCCGTTGGGCTTCGAGCAGTTTTTCGTGTTTCTTCAGGTCAGCCAATCGCTCGTTAAGTTCGGCCTCGATATCGGTGATCGCAGCCCGCAGTTTCTCTTCTTCGGTAATGAAATGCTTGGCAGGGAAAATGCTGACGTCCTTTCGTTCCGCGAGCAGTTCACCGGTAAGGGGATCGAATTGGGCGATGCGCTCCAGTTCGTCCCCGAAGAAGCTCATTCGGAATCCCTGCTCTTCGTATGCTGGCAGGACCTCGAGCGTATCACCCCGGACGCGAAACGTCCCTGGGCGCAGTTCAAGGTCGTTGCGCTCGTAGTGGCTTTGCACGAGTTGTCTCAGCAGGCTGTTGCGCCGATATTGGCTTCCAACCTCCAGCTTGATTACGACCCGGCCGTAAGCCTCGGGATTCCCAATGCCATAGATGCATGAGACGGATGCGACGACGATGACGTCACGGCGTGAGAGCACGGAAGCAGTAGTTGAGAGCCGTAAGCGGTCGATCTCCTCATTGATTTCGGTTTCCTTCTCAATGTAGAGATCATGCTTCGGCACGTAGGCCTCAGGCTGGTAGTAGTCGTAGTAGGAGACAAAGTACTCAACCGCATTTTCCGGAAAGAAGGACTTGAACTCGGCATAAAGCTGGGCTGCAAGCGTTTTGTTGTGAGCCAGAATCAGCGCCGGGCGTTGGGTCCGGGCGATCACATTTGCCATCGTAAAGGTCTTGCCGGTCCCGGTAGCGCCGAGCAGCACCTGGTGCTGGTCGGCACGCTCCAATCCTGCAATTAGCTTTTCGATCGCTTCCGGTTGATCACCCATTGGCTGGTAGGGTGCCTGCAGATTGAACCGGTCCATCCGTTAACCTCATATCGAACAAATGATCTTATAGTATAACATCTCGAACCGGTGAAAATGTACCCCGATCAGCAGGGGGAATCAGTTTGACAGGTAGATCGGGTTGCTGTAGATCCAGCCGCGCATTCGGCCGCGAAAGGGGAGGTGGACCTCTACCCGGTAGACACCGGGTTCGCGGACGGTCTGTACTGCAGTCTCGATACCCTGCCAGCTGGCAATTTCTTCCCCGGAACGAAATAAGCGGACCACGGCCGGGGCGGGGATATGGATTTGGAGAGTAACGCCGAGCTTGACCGCAAGCTCTCCTCCCATTCCGATCTGTTCCGACTCCCCCAGAGCCTGAAACCGAAATCCACGAGTAGGTGCTGGTAGGTCGTACCCGACGAAGGCGCTGCCATCCCTCAGGGCTGTGAAAATGGCTTTTCGATCGCGCGCCGTTTCGCCGGAAAGGGGTTCGTCTAGCAGAACGTGGGTGTTAACCGTCCGGAATAGGTACTCGTAGGGGAAGATCGTTTGCTTGAGCGGCCCCATGCGGGCGGGAAGGGCATGGGCATCGGATCCACCAATAGCAACAACCCTTCTGCCGGATGTGAGCAAGTGGTCCCAACGCTCGAGCACCTGCGGAAATGGACCAACTCCGATCGAATCCGGGTTGAATGCGAAGAATAACGCCCTGGGGAGGGAGCTCAACTTCGATTTAAATTCGCTCATAAAATTCCAGAGTTCAATCCCGGTGAAGCCCTGCACCTCCCAGGCTTCCCAGGATAGATCGTCCTCGTGGAAAAGCGGAGCTGCAGGGTCAAATGGGTGAGCCAAAAAGGCCAGACCCATCCGGGCATTGATCTCGTCGAGCAGGTTTTGAGGGTCCGTGGCGAATGAAGCCAGTTCTGCGCGGGTTTCATAGACCAGCAGGTGATTTTTCTGCGGCTCACGCTGTGTATCGTGAATCTCCTCGCCGGTGAGCAGCAGGGTGCGTTTGCCCTCCAGGTAGCGATATCCGTCCATACCCTGGACCCATACATTGTGGTCGGTGACGATGACGAAATCGAGACCGGCCTGGATCGCCGCATGGGCGATATCCTGGTGCTGGCCATGCCCATCTGAGTACACCGAGTGGGTATGGAGGTTACCAGAGTATTCATAGCTCATGTTATTCAAGACTCAGAGAAGTGCAGGTGCGGGGGTTTATTAACACTACCGAATGGGATTTTCAAGGCGATTTCGCCCTGCATCGCCTGGCGTAACAAGTCGGGTTCCAACTTCGGCGCAGACGCCGATTAACTGCTGCCTCTGTGCTGAACTGAGCGGAGCCAGGTGCGTAACAACAATTCCAACGTCACCCTTAAGCAGGTTCTCGAGCAGCAGGTGCCAGGCCTCACCAGCCGGCGTATCATCCACCAGCACCGTCAGCTGGTCATGATCAAAGGGTCCAATCAGACCATCGAGCTGCCGCTTGTAATCGTTATTCAAGTGCAGCCAGCGGAAGAGCGGGCTTGTACCGGGCATTTCGAGCGGGTGCCGGTCGACCAGGTAAACGACGATCGGTTGGATGATGGATCGAGTCGGCATCGGGCGCCTCTCAGAGCTATCCAAGCTTAACACAAGCCGCCGGGCCCGGCAATCGTAAGTCTGTCTCCAGCCAAGCGCGAACGATACAGCCTGCATACGAATGGAAGGATATAATCAGAATCCTTACGGAAAAGCAGGCGTGATGTGAAGATGAAGCGGTTTACGATTCTGTTCGTGCTGTTGGTCATGTGTTGTGGGTGCTCCTCCGCGGGGGCAGATGAGCCTGTGCTCATGCAGAATTCACCAATCGCCAGGACGCAGGCGACTTCAACTGACCAGGATGCTGGTGGCACGGATCTAACAACGGCAATGACGGCGGCGGCGGATGCGGTCCTTGCTGCTGTTAATGTCCGGCGAGCCCTGGCTGGGATCCCACCGCTTATCCAGCAGGCCGCGCTGCTCGAGGTGGCCTATGAGCGTTCGGTCGACATGGCAGTGCGAGGGTATCTTGCGCATGTCGATCCTGAAACCGGACGCCAGGTGGCAGAGGACTTGCTTCGTGCCGCGGACTTTCGAGGACAGGTCGCTGAACTACTTTTTCAGTCGGAAACACCCATCGGCGAACTATCACAATCTGCGGTGGCTGCATGGTTCCAGGATCCTGATCACAATCTCATCTTGCTCAGCCCGGATTTCCGCTTTGTAGGCATCGGGATGATGGGGGATGGTCAGCGCTGGATCGTGACGATGATCCTGGCTGGTGAAAGCCCATAGGAGGAAGCTTGACCAATCTTGAGGCTGCAGATGTGTTCCGCCGAATTGCCTATTTGCTCGAAATCAAGGGCGAAGCAATCTACCGCGTGCTTGCTTACCGGCGAGCAGCAGATGCCATCCAGGAACTCGGCCGTGACCTGCATGATATCTGGGAGCAGGGTGAACTCCAGAAGATCCCCGGCGTCGGGAAGGCAATCGCTGAGAAAATCGATGAACTGCTGAGAACCGGGAAACTGGAGTATTACGAGAAACTGGCGGCCGAGGTGCCGCCGGGCCTGGTCGAGGTTCTTGCGGTGGGGGACGTTGGTCCGAAGAAAGCCGCTCGATTCTGGAAGGAATTAAATATCACCTCGGTCGACGAGCTCGAAAAAGCTGCGCAGGAGGGACGCCTACGCGAGTTGAGCGGTATGGGCGCCAAGTCGGAAGCCCGCATCCTCGAAAATATTCACGCGCTGCGGGAGCAGCGTACTGATCGGATGCTGCTCGGGAAGGCGGAACAGGTTTCGGAGCAGTTGCTTGAGCGTTTGCGCGGCTTGAAGGGGGTGGTGCAGGCAGAGGCAGCAGGAAGCCTGCGGCGATTTCGTGAAACCGTAGGCGATCTCGATCTCATCGTCGGGGCGAAGAATTCTGGCACCGTGCTGGAAGCCTTCATCCAGTTCCCTGAGGTTGCCCGGACTCTGGGGCAAGGGGACACAAAGGCAAGCGTGGAACTGCACGACGGAACCCGTGTCCAGGTCTGGGTTCATCCGCCAGAGCATTTCGGGAGTGCGTGGCAGTACGCCACTGGTTCGCAAGCCCACAACGTCCGCCTGAGAGAACTGGCACAAAAGCGTGGCCTTTCGCTTTCAGAGCGTGGTTTCAAGACTGAGCAGGACGATGACATCACCTGTGCAAAGGAAGTTGACGTCTACGCCGCCCTGGATCTGCCCTGGATCCCCCCGGAACTGCGTGAAGATCGCGGTGAAATTCGGGCCGCGCAGGCTGGTGAGCTGCCGCAACTGGTGGAGGTGGATGACCTGAAAGGTGACCTGCATGCCCATTCTGATTGGAGCGATGGAGGGGCGAGTATGCGGGAGATGGCCGAGGCTGCGCTCGAGCTCGGGCTGGAATACTTGGTGGTCTCGGATCATTCACGCAGCCTGGGGGTGGCGAATGGCCTCTCGATCGAGCGCTTGAGAGAGCAGCGTGACGAGATCTCGAGACTTCAATCCGAGATCGGAGATTCGCTCAAAATCCTTCATGGAACCGAGGTTGAGATTCTGGCCGATGGCTCCCTGGACTTTCCGGATGAGGTACTGGCAGAGCTCGACATCGTAATCGCCTCGCTCCACATGTCACTGCGCCAGCCGCGGGAAGTGGTCACTGAAAGACTGCTGCGTGCATTGTCAAATCAGAACGTCGACATCATCGGACATCCAACGGGCCGTTTGATCGGACAGCGTGAACCAGCCGATTTAGACATGGAGCGCATTTTTCGGGCTGCAGCCGAGCATGATGTCGCCCTGGAAATCAACGCCAACCCAGAAAGACTTGATTTACGGGATGTCCACGCCCGGTTGGCGATTGAACAGGGCTGTCTGCTGGCGATCAACACGGACGCACACCACCCGGAACACTTGCAGTTCAGGATCTTCGGGGTTGGAACCGCGCGCAGGGGGTGGGTTACGCCTGATTCGGTATTAAACACCTGGCCGCTGGACAAGCTGCAAGGCTGGTTAGCAGACCGCAAACGCTGAGTCTCCTTCCGCAACGTATAAGTCATGGAGGGGTTTTATTTTTGAGGACTTATTCGTTCATTACGGGAGGAAACAAAGCATGGCGGATATTGCTATCGTAACGGACAGCACGGCCTACATTCCACAGGAAATTGTCGATCAGTACCATATCTATGTCGCCCCGCAGATCCTGATCTGGGGTGATGAGTCGTATCTGGATGGCGTGGATATGTTCCCGGATGAGTTCTACAAGAGGTTGGGGGAAGCCAAGCAGCTTCCCACGACCTCACAGGCGACGGTGGCCTCGTTTCACAAAATCTTCGAACCGCTCGTCGCCGAGGGGAAGCAGATCCTGGCAATTGTGATTTCAGAGAAACTATCCGGTACGCTGCAATCTGCCAGGCAGGCCAAAGCCATGTTCCCAGACGCAACGATCGCCCTGGTCGATTCACGCTCAGCGGCCATGGAACTGGGTTTTCAGGTGCTGGCTGCCGCCCGTGCGGTTGAAGCAGGGAAATCATTCCAGGAAGTGGTCGAGCTGGCGGAGAGGGCCGGGCAGTATACAGGCGTCTTTTTCGTCGTTGATACCCTGGAATTCTTGCACAAAGGCGGTCGGATTGGCGGCGCGGCACGCCTATTCGGTACCGCAATCAACCTGAAACCCATCCTGCAGGTCGCTAATGGGCAGGTGGAGAGCTTCGATAAGGTCCGCACCAAAGCGAAGGCCTATGCCCGGCTCCTGAATGTCGTTGAAGAACGCCTGCAGGGAAAGCCCAATGTTCGCGTGGCCACACTGCACGCGGCCGCAGAGAGTGATGCAATAGAATTACTGGCTGAAGCGACAAAACGACTGAGCCCGATCGAAACGATTATTTCCCAGGTCAGCCCGGTGGTGGGGACACATGTAGGTCCCGGGACGGTGGGATTAGCCTACTGCACGGATCTATAACGCACGAACTGCCGGCAGGCGAATTTCTCTGGAATCCCCCCGTCGCTTGTGCGACGGTCTCCTGCTGATCGAATCCCCGGCTTAATAAAGACAAATACTACCGATATTGGCAGGCTAAAGAGGTTAGTGGTAAAATTCGCAAAATAGCATGCCTTATGCTGATCTGCATTTCGAGCAGAGGCGCCTTGTTGGGGGGCGCTGCCAGGTGAGAAATACCCGTTTTTGACAATTTGCATTCACAGGTTGATCCGGCCAACCGCCTATTGCTTGAACGCGCGATGGAGGTGCTTTACACGTGAAAGAGCGTACCATTTTCACTGTCATCATTCTCAGCCTGGTTTTGATCACTGTCGGTTATCTCGTCGCGACCCAGGTCGATTTCAGCTGGCTGCTTCCGGCACAAGCCTCCTCCCGAGCTGTGCTGGTCGATCGGCTGTTCAGAGTCATGATGGGGATCGCCGCGGTAATCTTCCTGATCGTTGAAGGTGCCCTCGTCTATGCAGTCCTGCGCTTTCGCCGTAAACCTGGCGATGATCGCGAGGGCCTCCCTGTCCATGGGAATAACACGCTCGAAATCGTCTGGACGTTGATCCCGGCGGTTATCGTGGCAGTCATCGGAATCTATTCATATCGGGTCTTGACTGATGTTGAACGGAAACCTTCCGATCCGCTCGTTGTGCGGGTCATCGGGCAGCAGTTCGCGTGGTCCTTTGAATATCCCGACAGCGGGGTGAAGTCAAGCGTGCTTCATCTTCCCGTTGATCATCCAGTTCAGTTCCAGATTGAATCGCGCGATGTCATCCATTCCTTCTGGGTTCCCGCGTTTCGAGTCAAGCATGATGCAACGCCCGGCCAGATCGATGAACTGGTCCTCACGCCGACCGAGATCGGTACTTTTCCCGTCCGCTGCGCCGAATTATGCGGGGTGGGGCACGCAGCCATGACCACAGAAGTCAAAGTCGAATCTCAAGAGGATTTTCAGGCCTGGATCGATTCGGGTGGCACGCTGGTTTCTTCGGCTACAACAGCCGCAGGGTCTGGGACTGACAATTCAGCAGCCACCGCCAGCGCCCCCGAGCTGCTGGTCCAATTTGGCTGCGGAGCGTGTCACTCGCTCTCGGCCGCCTCCCTCGCTGGCATCGTTGGACCAGCTCTGGATGGGATTGGCACCTGGGGGGCAGATCGGGTGGAGGGTCAGGATGCTCAAACCTACATCCGCAATTCAATCGTCGAACCCAATGCATACGTAGAAAAGGGTTACGCGCCCGGTGTCATGCCGCAAGATTTTTCGACCCGAATAAGCCAGGAGCAGCTCGACGTGCTCGTGTCCTACCTGGCTTCCCAATAAGCGCTCGACGTTCTGGTAGGAGAAGATAACACAATGACAGTTGAAGCCCAGATCGCGCAGGAAAAACCCAACTGGCGCCGCTATTTCACCTGGAACACAGACCACAAGGTGATCGGCGTCCAGTACATGGTTACGACCTTCTTCTTCTTTCTTATCGGCGGCGCGCTGGCGATGCTTATTCGCTCCGAATTAGCGCAACCCGGCACCGACATTCTAAACGGGGTCCAGTACAACCGATTCCTGACGAACCATGGCTCGGTGATGATCTTCCTCTGGATTATTCCAATCTGGGCTGGGATGGGGAATTACTTTATCCCGCTCATGATCGGCGCCAGGGATATGGCTTTCCCAAAACTGAATGCGCTCTCCTTCTGGTTGATTCCCCCGGCTGGATTGATCATGCTTGCCAGTTTCTTTGTCGGTGCGGCTGAGAGCGGCTGGACAGCATATGTGCCGCTGTCTGTCGCTGCCCCCTTTGGACAAACTCTCTGGGCGGTCAGCGTAATCCTGCTCGGGACCTCCTCCATCATGGGGTCTATCAACTTCGTCACCACCGTACTCACTATGCGAGCCGAAGGAATGGGGTTCTGGGATCTGCCGCTCTTCGTATGGAGTATGCTCGCCACGGCGTTGATGGTCCTGGTAGCCACACCGATGTTGACTGCCGGCCTGGTGCTAATTGCGATGGATCGGCTGGTGGGCACATTGTTCTTTAATGTCCCTGCCGGAGGTGACCCGATCTTCTGGCAGAACGTCTTCTGGTTCTACTCCCACCCGGCGGTCTACATCATGATCCTGCCCGGGATGGGCATCATCTCGGAAATCTTCCCGGTCTTCTCGCGCAAGCCGATCTTCGGTTACAAGGCGATTGCATTCTCCAGCCTGGCAATCAGCATCCTGGGTCTGACCGTCTGGGCTCACCACATGTTTGCCAGCGGAATGAACCCGGCCCTGCGGGTCCCGTACATGATTACCTCGATGATCATTGCCGTTCCAACCGGGGTGAAGATCTTCTCGTGGTTGGGGACGATCTGGGACGGAAAACTGAGCTTCACAACGCCAATGCTGTTCGCACTTGGTTTTATCTCTATGTTCTTGATCGGCGGGATCACCGGCATTTTTCTGGCCTCAATCCCGGTCGACCTTCATGTTCATGACTCCTATTTTGTGGTCGCACACCTGCACTTTGTCCTCTTCGGCGGCGCGGTTTCCGCGGTCTATGCTGGCCTGTACTACTGGTATCCAAAGGTTACGGGCCGCATGTATAACGAAAAACTGGGGAAAACACATTTCTGGCTCAATTTTCTTGGCACGAACCTCACCTACCTGCCAATGTTCGTGGCTGGATTGCTGGGTATGCCGCGCCGGGTCGTGGATTACGCGCCGGAGTTCGCCAGCTACAACATGCTTGCCACGATCGGAGCCTTCCTGCTCGGAATCTCGACCCTGCCGTTCCTGTATAACGCGATTGTCAGCTGGGTACGCGGACCGAAGGCAGGGTCGAATCCGTGGCGAGCGCTTACACTGGAGTGGCAGACAAGCTCGCCGCCACCCGAACACAACTTTGAAGATACACCCGTGATGACCAGGTGGCCCTATGACTACGGCGAATCACCGCTGGCAGAGCCGGGCGTTGCGCCGGCTGCTGGCGATTGAGAGGCGTTTCCATGTCGATAGAAGTCTCGATGCACGAAGATGAATTCAAGGCCGGAAGAGCCTTAGGACTCGACCACCGCAAACTCGGTGTTTGGCTGTTCCTCTCTTCCGAGATCATGTTCTTCGGCGGTTTGCTGGCTGCATTCCTGCATTACAAGATCAACAACCCCTCACCAGCTGAACATGCCCTGCTTGACGTGACGCTGGTCGGGATAAACACATTCATCCTGCTTGTCTCGAGTTTCACGGTTGTGCTTGGGCTGGATGCGATTCAGCATGGCGACCGGCGGCGATTGGTCCTGTTCCTGGGCTTGACAATGCTCCTGGGAGCTGGGTTTCTCGCCGGGCAGGGAAACGAATTTGTCACGCTGTACCGCCACGGGATGACCTTGAAAAGCAGTGTCTATGGTTCCAGCTTCTTCACGCTAACCGGGTTTCATGGCCTGCATGTGTTGATCGGAATCCTGTGGGCTGGTTTGACACTGCGCAAGGCCGCGATTGGCCGGTATGACGATGGGCGATACACGGGCGTTGAGCTGTTTGGTCTTTACTGGCATTTCGTCGATATCGTGTGGATCGTTCTTTTCACACTGATTTACCTGACTTGATTGAGGTAGAACATGGAAGCAACTCCGAAAACTTCAAGCGGCGTCCGCACCTATGCACTGGTCTTCACGGTGCTGGCCGTAATCACGATCCTCGAGATCCTGCTTTCGCAGCCGGGGGTTGGTGTGGCGCGCCAGGTACTGACACCGACGTTCCTGATGTTTTCGCTTGCCAAGGCAGGGTTGGTGGCCGCCTTCTTCATGCACTTGAGAAGCGATACGCGGTTCTATACCTACGTCTTCCTGTTCCCGGCTGCACTCTTGTTGATCTTCGCTCTGCTTGCAACCGTGCGTTGATCGTCTTGGAGAGTTCGTCGTGCGAGGTGTGAAACGCGTTCGCTGGCTTGCGCTGAGCCTGGGGCTCGTTTACTCTATCCCTGCGCTGATTGCTCCGGGTTCCTTTCATAGTCCCTCGCGCTCGATCCTGATCGTCCTTGGGATTCTGGCCAATGCGGCAACACTTGCTTCATTCCCAGCACTCTGGCGTCAACTGCACACCGTATCCAGCAGCGGACTGCTCGCCGTCACCGCTCCCATCTGGCTGCTGACCCATTTTGTACTGTACCTCTTGCGTCTTCCAACCCCAGAATCGGGCTATTTATTTGCCTACCAGATCGTCATCTCCATCATCAGCCTGCTGAGTCTGGTTGCTGTGCTGCGCCAGCCGGTCCAAGATTCGAGCGAGCTGTCCGGCGAAGTACACGCTGGCTGGCGCGACTACCTGATGCTGACCAAGCCAATTGTCGTGCTGCTGCTGCTGGTGACCACACTGGCAGCGATGATCATCGCCGCCGGGAAGATGCCGCCGATCTCGACCTTCCTCTGGACCGCGCTCGGCGGAGCACTTTCGGCCGCAGGTGCCAGCGCGCTCAACCAGTACATCGATCGTGAGCGCGATGGCAAGATGAGCCGGACTCAAAAGCGACCCCTTCCTGGTGGGCGGATGAATGGCGCACAAGCGGTCGGATTTGGCTTGCTGCTGTGCATTGCGGGTTTCAACATCCTCGCACTGCGAGTGAATTTTCTCAGCGCCGTTATGGCCTTTGCGGGTATGGTCTATTACGTCCTGCTTTACAGCATCGTGCTCAAGCCAACCACGGCCCTGAACATCGTGGTCGGTGGCGGAGCGGGGGCTATTCCACCCCTCGTGGGTTGGGCAGCCGCGACGAACTCGCTATCCATGCCGGCATTCTTTCTTTTTGCCCTGATCTTCTTCTGGACCCCGCCGCACTTCTGGGCATTGGCGCTGCTGAAAAACCGTGATTACGAGCGAGCCGGCGTGCCGATGTTTCCGGTTGTGTACGGCGAGCAAGAAACGCGCGTACACATCCTGCTCTACGCGATCCAGCTCGTTGCGCTCACGCTGCTGCTGCCATTGGCTACGCTTGGCCGGGGGGTTTACCTCGTATCGGCTGTAGCTTTGGGCTTGGGGTTTCTGATACATGCCTGGCGGCTTTGGCGGCATGGGACGAACAAGTTGGCGTGGAATATGTACCGCTACTCGAGCACGTACCTGGCACTGATCTTCGTCGCGCTGGTGGTCGATACGCTCGTATCACTTTAAATCTGGAATTTCAGTAGGCACTTCACACTTCAGATCTTCGCACCCAACAGAGAACGCAGGAATATGCTGGAGCCCGTCGGAGCGAGCAGCCGTGTGGGCAAACGTTTGCACCGCTTCAGTTGGAACTATGCAATCGGCGTTGAAAGATCAATCATTTCATAGGGGGTAACCGCGCCCCTATGAAATGTGCAGATCGCATCATGCAATTCTGTTTTTATTTTGACAAACTCGCTTGTTTGCTATTGCGCTGCAACCAGAAGAAGAACAGCACCAGCAGCAGCAGCCCTGCGAACGGGAGCCCAACAGAAAGGGCTCCACCGATCGAATTCTGGGCTGCAATATCCTGGTAGAAACTCGCCTCCCCGACGCCAAACTCGGATTCTACCTTGATGGAGACAAGCCACAGCCCGGTTGTATCGGGTGGCACGTGCGCGGCATATTCTTCGGGAAGCGGGGCATAGGCGTGATTGGCTTCCTTCTCGAGCGGGGTCCCTTCATGATCTACCGGGTCGATGCGGATCATGACGAGCGCTTCGGTAACCACTTCCCGCGTGTCCGCATCGAGGATTCGCACTTCAACGTTGAAATCGCCTTGGCGCGGGGGAGTGGGAGAAGTTACCGCACGCAGCAAGTAAGGTCCGGAGGGGTAATCGTCCAACCGAACCCGGCGGCCACCTGTCCCCGGGCCGGAGGCGTCCGCTGCCAGGGGCAGGGACAGCAGCGTGAGCAAAAGCATCACGGTAAGAAGGCGGTGTTTCATCAATTCATACCCCGAACATGCGCGTGCCGCGCATTTCCATCGGCAAGTTAAAGACGGCTAAAGACAGCAGGACCAGGACGGTGACGACGATCGCCCAAGGGATCATTTCCCTCAATCCCAGGAGCGGCTCCCGATTAGGCCGAAGAGCGCGGCGGGCGAGCGCGTACAAGGATATCAGAAAGCCACCAAGGATCGCTGTTACCTGCAGCGGAAAGATCCACTCGATGGGGATCACGGTGCTCAGTTCCCAATTAGGCTGGGCTCCAAACCATGAATAGCCATGATCGAGAAAAAAAGACTGCATCACTGGCAGGATCGACAGGCCACCGATGGCGAAATGGAAACCGTAATGTGCGAGCCAGATTCCAAATCCAACCGGAATAAATGCCGGTGCGTACTGTGCTGTCAGGTCTTTTAATCCGTCCGGGGGTCGGCTCCTGGTCCAATGCATGCCAATCCAGGCCGCGCCATATGCCAGCCCCGCCGGGATGAGAAAATCCCCAAGGATAAAAATCAGCCCGAGGCGCAGTGCCTCGGAATGAAGCCGAAGGCCTACGTCGAGCCAATCGAGCAGTGCGTACACCGGCGGCACCATGCCAAACGCGTTCATGAGCCCCATGAAAGCCAGGCAAATCACCATCAGTGAGAGCGACCAGCGGCGCGGCCAACGCAATGCGGCACTTTCTTTAATCGGTGAACGGAGCCCAAGCGCGACGTTGTCATACGGACATGCCCGGGCACAGTCCAGGCAGAAGGTGCAATCCATGTTGGACTGAATCATCGGGACATAGAGTTCAGTTCCACATCCGGGAGTGTCTTTGCTCCCACGAACACATTCCTTACCCTGGCAGGTGCGGCAGACCTGCGCCGAACGAGTCTGAATCTGGAAGGGTGAGATCGCGGCATAGGTGAAGTTGAATGCCCCCAGCGGACAAACATACTTGCAGAAGGGAGATTCGGTGAAGAAGGCTTCCAATGCGAAGGCGAGCACCAGGTAGGCAAGAGCCAGCCAGGCCGTGAGCAGGGGACTGGCCCAGATATCGAGCCATTCGTAAAGCCAGAAGATCAGCAGCAAACCACCGATCGCAATCCACTTGTTGCGTAAGCGGCGCGGCCAGCGTCCACCATGCAAACTGAGCTTGTGAGCCAGGGTTCGCGGCAGTGTGAATGGGCAACCCATGCAAAAGGCATTCCCGAGAACCAAAAAGCCAACGATGACCAGACCTCGATAGTGAACCCAGGCAAGTACGGTTGCACTGTTGGCTGGAGCGAGTTGGGGGCCGGTGAAACCATCGTAGATGACCAGCAGCAGCAGGAGCAGGAGCGGAATCTGGAAGAGCAGGCGGCCGTAGCGCCGGCGCAGCAGCCTCCCCAGCCAGGGCAGGTGCAGTAAATCGAACCGTATACCCCCTGCTTCTGCTTGACCAAGGGTGGGGCGCTCGACGGTCGTCATGATGACATCCGCATCAAGGAGCGACCTCGAGATCGATTTGGCGTTGTAAGATCCGCCCGTCAGCCAGCGTACCATCGATGGTGAGGATCCAGGCGCCCGCCATCGTCCACTCGACATCGGCCTGATATACGCCGGGATCGGTCTCATCCAGATCACTCAGTACGGGCATCATGCCGGCGTGCGTCATATCCCCCCGGAAGGAGAGGTTTGCCCCCTCAAGCGGCTTCCCGTTTGAATCGGTAAGGGCAATTTTGAGCGTAGCTGATCCAACCTGGGCAGGATCGGGCTGCAAATTGAACACCAGGTCGATATCTGGCGCCTGGTCGCCCGCTGAACTGCGCCGGCTGCAAGCACAGGTCGAAAGCAGAACCGCGAGCAGGATGATCAGGCCGTTAATTGTCCGCAACCGGGACTTTGACATGGATTTCTCCCTCATTTTCGAAGACTAATGCGAGATCGATCGACATACCGGCGATCAGTGCCTGGTTGAGGTCGATCAACATGATGTGGTATCCGCCTGGCTCAAAATCGAGGGTTTGACCCGGGTTGAGTTCAATCCGCTCCTGCTGCTTCATGCTCGCATTGCCATCAGGATCAATCGTTGTCCGGTGCAGCTGCACTATCCGGGCGGCATCGCTGGAAGCGCCGATCAACGCATCTGCTGTTGAGCCATTGATAATCTGCATATAGACCGCACTGTTCATCCCCTGCTCCGCTGGCCTGGCTCTGGGAGAATTTACACTCAGTGCGCCTGGATCTTGAGTGCACCCTGCGAGAAGGATGAGGACCCCGACCAGTAGAGTATTTCGTCCCAACCTGCGTATCACTGCTGCTCCTCGACCAGGCGCTCGAGATCGGCTTTGATATCCTGTGATGAAGTGTCAAAACTGTAATTCGTCACTAACCTTCCGGACTTATCAATTACGAAGACTCGTGCGGTATGGGTCATCAAATATTGTTCGGGGTCCGAATCGGGGTCTACCGCAGCATAAACTCCGTATGCGGCCAGAATCGGGTCAAGCGCTTCGGGTTCAGCCCGCAATCCGATGAAATCGGAGCTGAAGCGGCCCAGGTACGCCTTTAAGACTTCCAGGCTGTCCCGTGCTGGATCCACCGTTACGAAAACAGTACGCACCAGCGCCGGGTCGATATTGGCGTTCGAGACGACCGACCGCAATTGGCCAAGAGTGGCGGGGCAAATATCGGGACAGAACGTATATCCGAAATAGAGCATGATCACATGGCCTTTTTCTCCGCTCAAGGTGAAATCCCCACCGTCGGTCGAGGGCATGGTGAAGTCGGGGGCTGGACCAGGGTTCTGGTAGGGGCTACCGTGGAAGGGAGCCTCGGAAATGCCGCATCCGGCGATCGATCCGATGGCTAACAGAAGAAGCAATGCGGGCAGGTAATATTTCACGCAGGTCCTTCAACGTTTTTAAGCGGCCCGGTGATTCTAACATACCTGTTTCAAAGTGATTTACGGCGAGATCAAGAACTGTTCCAATCGAGCAGGGTTGAATTAATAAGCAGGAAGGGGGTGTCAGTTATGGTAAGTTAACATTCGCCAATGGTATAATCGGACACGACCGGTAGCTACCTTTCAGGGAGACTACGTGCACGCTTCGATCGAGCGATTTCTCCAGCATCTCAGCACCGAGCGCGGCGCCTCCAATAACACGATTCAGGCTTACCGCACGGATTTAGTCCAGTTCCAGCGTGTTATGCAGACCCGTGGCAGTGCCGACCTCGATCCCAGTGTGCTGACAGGTGAACTGGTAGGTGGTTACGTCGATTGGTTGAAGATACAGGGATACAAACCGGCCACAATCTCACGCAAAATTGCCAGCACACGCTCATTTCTGAATTTTCTGGCTGACGAGCAGGGCTTCGCGTTTCATGGGATGCTTTCACAGCTGGAGGCTCCCCCGCCGGAAAGGACCCCCCCTCTAACGCTTTCAAAGCGTGAAGCGCAGGATTTGCTGCATGCCCCCAGGAACCAGAGCTCACCGGGCGCACTGCGTGACGCAGCTATCCTTGCAGTGCTATATGAAACCGGCTTCCGGGCAACCGAAGTCGTCGCCCTTGAACTGTCTGACCTTGATCTCGCTGAACGGATGATCTGGCGGCCGCCGAAGCGGCTCGTTTGGCGCTCGATCGAAAATTCAGAGCCGCAGCTTCGAAAGTACTTGATTGAAGGGAGACCACACCTGCTGCGCACACCCGCCGAAACGACGCTCTTCTTGAACTTACGTGGTCAGCAGCTCAGCCGGCAGGGGTTATGGCTGGTCGTCAAGCGTTGGGCGGCAGAATGTGACCTTGATCCCGCTCTCTCTCCGCACACCTTGCGTCATACGCGTGCGCGTGATTTGCTCTCCGCAGGAAGTACGCGCCGGGAGGTGCAGGAATTTCTAGGCCTGGCCAGTCCAAACGGTGTGCGCGTCAAGCCCAGGCCTTTCGTTGAGGAGGATTAAATTCGATGGAGTTCTTGACCGAAGCCAATATTAATGAGGCGGTCCAGGCCCTTCAAGCTCAGACAGATTTCAAACCGCGCATCGGCATGATACTGGGTTCGGGGCTGGGTCCGCTGGCAGACTCCGTATCCGATCGCACAATTGTTGACCCTGAACAAATCCCTGGCTGGCCGCTTTCAACCGTAGTTGGGCACTCAGGGGTGCTGGTCCTTGGAACCTTGGAAGGGCAGCAGGTCTTTGTTATGCAAGGCCGGGCTCATTACTATGAAGGCTATTCCATGCCCCGGCTAGGACTCCCGGTACGCGTAATGCAGCGTCTGGGTATCGAGATCCTGATCGTCACGAACGCTGCCGGTGCAGTAAACCCCGAGTATGAACCAGGAGAGCTGATGTTGATCTCCGATCATATCAACCTGATCGGCATAGGCGGGTTAAATCCGCTGCGGGGGCCGAACCTGGAAAGCTTTGGGCCACGTTTCCCGGACATGAGCCAGGCGTATGACTCCAAGCTGAGGGAAACGGCTCGAGAAGTGGCCAAATCGAATGATATTCCGATGCAGGAAGGGGTTTATGTCTGTCTGGCCGGGCCGTCTTTTGAATCTCCGGCCGATCTGCGATTCCTGCGCGGCATTGGGGTTGATGCAGTCGGCATGTCGACCGTGCCAGAGGTTATCGTTGCACGGCACGGTGGAACGCGTGTCCTCGGTGTTTCGGGGATAAGCAACAAGGCAAATCTTGATGGGAAGACGGTGACCACCCACGAGGAAGTCCTGGAAGCCGGCGAGGTGATCGTACCCAGGCTTACGAGCCTGATTCGCGGGGTTCTCAAATCAGTCTAGCTCAGTCGGTCGGTGATGAAAGAATTCATTCTCAGCATCGAAGCATTCCAATCCTGGATCTACCTTTCGCTTGGGCTGACAGGCCTGATTTATGCCTTATCCGTCCTGCGTGCATACCGGGAGCTGCGCGCATCCGTATTTGGCCTGGAACGCGAACGGGCTCTACGGCGCATCACGCGCTCTGGTGCGATGCTGATCCTGATCGTTACCGGGCTGAGCGCAACCTTCGTCATCTCCACCTTCGCCAGTCCGGCGATCCCGGCTTCCGCCCGACCAACTGCCCTGCCCACCGTCTCACTGCTAGCGACACCCCTTGGCCGGCCCGACGCAGTGGATGCATCATTTATGACCGCAACGCCGATCGTCGCCTCCGCCATCGACAGTGCCGGCTGTGCTAACGAGCAAGCAACCATCACCTCTCCCCAGGCGAACTCGACCGTGCGAGGAGAAATTCAATTTCTCGGTGTTGCCAATATCGAAAATTTCGCCTTCTATAAGCTTGAGTATCATGATTTGCGCCCCGAAAGCACCTGGTTAGCTATCTGGGCCAGCAACATTCCCGTATGTGCGCAGGGCTGCCAGGAGCCTGAGCTGCTCGGGACCTGGGATACGACACTGGTTCGTTCCGGGCAGTACGCCGTCCAGCTGGTTGTGACCGATACGCGAGGAAACGCGCCGCTGCCCTGTCAGATCCTGCTCCAGGTCGTACCATGAACGCAAGCCGGAGGTATGGTGGCTGGTAATGATTGATCAAAGTGCAATTCGACAGGCGATATCGAGTGATATCCCGAAGTTAATGGCCATGGACCATGGTGTGAACACGGATCATGTCTGGCAGCTCGCTCTTCAGCGGGGTTCGGGTGAGGTCGGGGGGGTGTTTCGCGAAGTAAGGCTGCCGCGCCCGATGCGAGTGAATTATCCCCGTGAACCTCAAGACCTGGCCGACGTATGGACCCAGCGGGCGGCGCTGCTCCTGGCCGAAACCGGCGAGACGCCATTGGGTTATCTCTCGCTGATCGATGGTCCAGCCTTCCGTTCAGGCTGGGTACTTGATCTGGTCGTCGATCTGCGCTACCGGCGACAGGGTGTGGCCTCCCAGCTATTGAGTGCCGCGAAAAGCTGGTGCCGGGAGCGCGGCAGGGAGCGGATTTTCATCGAGATGCAATCCAAGAATTTTCCTGCCATCAGCCTGATGAAGAAATCAGGGTTCAGTTACGTGGGATACAGTGATCATTACTATCCCGACCAGGATATCGTGATCTTCTTCGCTCGTGAGCTGAGTTAGGGACAGTCCATTCAACCATGATTGCTCCATTGCTTGTTCTGAACCAGATTCTGACCGCGGGCAATACGATCACGGCTTTCTCACTGCTCCTCTACGCGCTGACCTTCAATTTGCGTGAGCGGGTAGCGCGCGCCTTAGCGGTCCTGTTGCTGTGCGTTACGGTGGTCTATTTTGGTGATGTCCTGGTCGCAACCTCCGGACCATCAGCTGAGACCGAGATCTGGCTGCGCCTGCAGTGGGTTGGAATTAGCTTTGTCCCGGCCGCATACCTGCAGCTCTCTGATTCGTTGCTTGCGGCCACCGGCCGTCCATCCCGAGGCAGGCGTTCACGTGTGGTCTTGATCAGCTATGTCCTTGGTGGGATAGCAATGGGGATGGTCGCATTCTCGCATGAACTCGCCGGTCATGTCGTATACACTGATTCTGCCGCATATCTTCAACCCCACGCCTATTTCTACGTCTTTACACTTTTCCTGATCGTCGACCTGACATTCGCCGGTTTGAATTTCTGGCGGGCTTACAAGCGGTGCCTGACACGCTCCAGCCGGCGGCGAATGCGCTACTTGATGGCAGGCTCGTTGGGACCGCTTCTCGGTGCTTTCCCCTTCCTAATGCTTGGGGGGAGTGGCTTTGTCGGCGCCGGCGTATTCTTCTGGGGCATCTTGATCATCATTAATGCCTTTGTGGGCGTGCAGTTGATTCTCATGGCTTATGCGGTTGCCTATTTTGGCGTTGATTACCCGGACAGGGTGGTTAAAAGCCGGCTTTTTCAGTGGATCTTGCGTGGCCCGATCGTTGCTTCCACTGTTTTAGCGATTACGGTCGTCGTGAACCGGGTCGCGGTGCTGCTCGGCTACCAAAACAGCCGCGCGGTCCCCTTTACCATGGTCGCTTCCCTGCTTCTATTGCAATATCTATTTACATTCATCCGGCGCCCGATCGAACGCTGGTTCTTTTACGGCGAGGATCGAGATGATATGGCGCGGCTGCAGCTGCTGGAGGAACGTTTGCTGACGACCGGTGACCTGCGGCAATTCCTCGAATCAGTACTAAACGCGATCTGTGACCTGGTAGGGATTTCATCGGCTTTCAGCGCAGTTGTCGGGCCGGAGGGGCTTGAACTAGAGGTGGCGGTCGGCCCCGATGACCCGCTGCGCGGCTCGAAGGAACTGCCCCCACTCCTAGTGACAGACGAGACCGTTGAATTTGAAACCCTGGGGACGGTTTTCATCTGGGATGTTTACTGGCTGATTCCGCTGCGCCTGGCCAACCCAACTGAGGTGATCGGATTTCTTGGGCTGCGATCGCGTGATGGTGCGCCGAATTTTACTTCGGACGAGGAGCAGCAAATAAAAACGCTCGTGGATCGGGCTGCGGTTGCCTTGGCAGAGAAGAAGCTCCAGCGTGAGGTCTTTGCCGTCGTGGATCGGCTTGTGCCCCAGGTTGAGACGATTCAGAAGATTCGCGCCGAGGCGCGCTATGCCGGATCGGAAGCCCTGACAGCAGCGATAGAGGGCATAGGATCGGAGGATGAACTTACCGAGCTCGTACGAGAGGCGCTTGGGCACTACTGGGGTGGGCCACGTTTGACACAGAGTCCGCTGCTCGGGTTGCGGGTGGTGCGCCTTGCGCTGGACGAACACGATGGCAACCCGGTGAACGCACTGAGGGCGATTTTGCGCAGTGCGATCGACCACACCCGGCCGGAAGGAGAAAGGCGTTTTACCGCGGAGTGGATGCTGTACAATATTCTCGAATTGAAGTTCCTGCAGGGTCGAAAAGTGCGTGATGTGGCGAGCAAATTGGCTATGTCGGAGGCGGATTTATATCGAAAACAGCGTGTAGCCATCGAGGCCGTCGCTGAAACGATCACCTCAATGGAACGAGAAGCGGTTGCGATCAGGGACGATGAGGAAGGAGGAGTCTGAAACAGGAATACTTGCACAGTGGGGGGAATTGGGTATTCTACGTCCACGCTGGAAAAGGTACTCAGTTGGCATGTGAGCTATGGGATAGAGGTCTAAGTTATGAAAATGGAAGAAGATCCTACTCAAAGGTTGGGGGGGCAAGACCCGCCTCCGCTTGACGAGTCATGGTGGGAAGCGGTCATGGAAGAGGCCGAGCAGCAGCAGGTTGTCTCCATTCCGCACGGCGAGCCGAACTTCGAACCTCGTTCGTTCCAACAAGGTGATCCGCAGGATTGGGCCTGGGCGCGAAACCTGTACGAGGCCGACGATGTAATTACGCTGCCGGTCGTGGGATACAACCGCGGCGGCGTCCTGGTTGAGGCGCGCAGTTTACGGGGCTTTGTACCAGTTTCTCACCTGTTGGCTGTTGAGCCAACCGCCGAAGAAGCCGAACGTGACGAGCAAATGGAATCGCTCGTTGAGCAGGAATTGAGATTAAAAGTGATCGAATTCGATCCTGATCGGGGTCGATTGGTGTTTTCGGAACGAGCTGCACAGGCAGGACCGGGCCGAAGGATGGAACTACTCTCTAACCTGAAACCCGGTGATCGGGTGCAGGGCAACGTGACGAACATAACCCGCTTCGGTGTTTTCATCGATCTTGGCGGCATTGAAGGATTGATACACGTATCTGAGCTCTCATGGGGGCGGGTCAGGCACCCAGCGGATGTCGTCCACTGTGGTGAGAACCTGGAAGTCGAAGTCCTTTCTGTTGACCAGGATCACGATCGAATTGCACTGAGCTTGAAAGAACTCCTACCTGATCCCTGGCGGCAGGTGGAAGAACGCTATTCGGTCGGTGAGATCGTCACCGGGCGGATCACGAATGTTGTCAAATTCGGGGCGTTCGTCGGGATCGAGAATGGCCTGGAAGGCCTGATCCATGTCTCAGAGCTGTGCGATGGTAATTTTCTGCACCCACGCAACGTCGTCCGGGAGGGCGACCAGGTCAGGGTGCGCATCATCAATATCGATGCAGGCGAACGCAGGCTGGGCTTGAGCCTCCGCAGCGTTCCGCAAAGCGAGTCCGAATCGGATGAAATGACAGCCAGTGGTGAACCGTCTGAGGTTTATCCAGCTGGTTAATCTCATCTTGTGTTGTTGAGCCGGGTGCGCATGTACGCGTGCCCGGCCGTTCCTTTGTAAAGGGTACAGCGAGCGTCCATGAACAATCTGAACGAGACGCCACCAGAATCGGATCAGGAAAGATCAACCGTCGGTGCCGGTTTCGGCTGGCTGTTGCTTGAGAGGCTTTTCGCGTATCTGGACGACCTGCTCGTGATCCTGCTGAGCGCGGCGGCACTGATTCTCACGCTCGGCCTGACCGGGTTAACCCGCGGTGGGATCATCGACCCGCCGGCTGAACTGCTATTGGGCTGGTTCGGCTGGGGGAGTTATCTCTTCCCGCTTGCCCTGATTTTGATTGTCATCTACATGATCCGCAGCCGCTTGATGAGTATGCGTTCTGAAATTCACTGGCTGCGCGTGATCAGCCTCGAAATAGCCTTGTTCGCGATGCTGGGACTGCTCTCGCTCCTCGATGGGCTTGATCTGCCGCGTGCGGAGATCGGGGAGGGGGGCGGCATCGTCGGATGGGGCCTGGCTTCGCTCTTTGTAAGCCTGGTCGGAAAAGTGGGGGCGGCACTGATCCTGGTCATCATCGCATCGGCCGGATCGCTGCTGGCTTCCGGCGGGTTCATCGATAGCTTGATGCGCCGGCGACGAGAGCCCACTTATATGGCGACCCAACCCTCCGAAGCTATGCCCGGAGCTGTAAAAGAAACCACTCTGCCTGGCCAGGAGGCACCACCAACCAGCATCCGTTCTCTTCGCAGCCTGCCCCGCGCATATCGTAAGAACTTTCGGGTGGAAACCCATGTTGAAGACATTTCGAAGAGAGCTCAGGCAAGGGACGAGCGCCTTCCACCGCTTGAGATTCTCGAAACAGGCCGAATGGCCACGGTCACCGCGAAGGAGATCAACCTCGCAGCAGGCTTGATTGAGAAAACGCTGGCTGATTTTGGTCTACCAGCAAGAGTAATCGATTTTCGAACCGGTCCGGTCGTGACACAGTTTGCGGTTGAACCGGGTTATCTCGAGCAGGAGGGGCAGGAGGGCGAGGTCCGTCGCCACAAAGTGCGCGTATCGCAGATTTCAAGCCTGGCGAACGATCTTGCGCTGGCACTATCCGCGCCTCGGGTGCGGATCGAAGCACCCGTCCCCGGCCATGCCTACGTCGGAATCGAGGTTCCCAACCGCAGGCCGGCTGTAGTCCGTTTGCGACCAATTCTAGAAACGGATGCATTTCAATCAGTCTCCTCTCCACTCGCCATCGCCCTGGGGCGGGATGTTGCCGGACAGGCGGTGGCGGCTGACCTGGCTGCCATGCCGCACCTGCTGATCGCGGGGACGACGGGTTCGGGTAAATCGGTTGCAATCGCTTCGCTGACCTGCTGCCTTACGATTAACAACACCCCGGATGATCTGCGCCTGGTCATGATCGACCCGAAAATGGTCGAACTTATTCGCTTCAACGGCTTGCCGCATCTGATTGGGAAAGTGGAGACGGATCTTGACCGGATCATCGGTGTCCTGCGTTGGTGCACGGTTGAGATGGATCGACGTTACCGGCTGCTGGAGGCGGCCAAGGCTCGTGATATTGAGATGTACAACCGCCGGGTTCGCCGCAGACCGGATGCCGAACGCCTGCCAAGACTGGTTGTTCTGATCGATGAACTGGCTGACCTGATGATGATGGCGCCTGATCAGACCGAGCATACGTTGGTCCGTCTGGCACAGATGGCGCGTGCAACGGGAATCCACCTAGTCGTAGCAACTCAGCGTCCAAGCACGGATATCGTGACGGGCTTGATCAAAGCCAACTTCCCCGCGCGCATCTCTTTTGCAGTCGCCTCCAGCATCGATTCGCGGGTGATACTCGACACCCCCGGGGCTGAGACGCTGCTTGGAAAAGGTGACATGCTGTACCTTTCGCCCGAAGCCGGCGCCCCGGTCAGGCTGCAGGGGGCTTTGGTAACGGACGAGGAGATCGAACGCCTGATATCAAACTGGCAGAAGGAATTAGGGGACGAGATCGAAGATGACGAACAGCCGCCCTGGGAAGAACTGCTCATCAAACAGGCCGCCCTGGAAGACCGGGATGAAATCCTTGAGGCGGCGATTGAGCTCGTTAGGGAAAGAGGCGAAGCGAGTGCTTCACTGCTCCAACGCGCTCTGCGGGTAGGTTATCCGCGAGCAGCACGATTGATGGATGAATTAGAAGAGCTCGGTGTCGTGGGCAGGGCACAAAGCGGGGGGCGGACGCGGGAAGTCCTGATCAGCGAAGACGAAAATCCGCTCGCTCCAGCCGATGATGATGACCAGGACGACGCAGATGCTTGACGGTCGAATGAAGCAGGGGTAGCATTCAGCCTGATCCGTGCGGTGGAGAACTCCCGGCGTGAATGAAACGGCCCAGCAGCCCCCTCAAACCCTGACAGAAATCCTGCGCGTTCGCTTTAAAGGCTTGCTCGACCCGGTTGGTGCATTCCTGAACCGGCTGGGTATCGCGCCCAATACGCTTACGCTAGCAGGGTTAGTCGGGAACATGGTTGGTGCAATTTTCCTGGCGCGAGGAGAATTCCTGATCGGTGGATTGATCCTGCTCCTGATGGGCCCGCTGGACGCGCTGGATGGGACGATGGCGCGCCTGCGCGGTGAACCCACCGCATTCGGCGGCTTCATCGATTCGGTCACCGACCGATACTCCGAACTGCTGATCTACGGGGGGCTGCTCCTGCACTATGCATTGGCCTCTGACGTAACACTCATAATGATTACATTCGCGGCCGCCTCCGGATCCGTGCTCGTCTCCTACGCACGAGCGCGCGCCCAGTCACTGGGGTATGAAGCCCGCGGTGGTTTACTGACTCGCGCCGAGCGCTTCTTCGTGCTTGTCCCAAGCCTGATCCTCGGGTATCCACGCATCGGAATCTGGTTGGTAGCCATTTTTTCCAACATCACCGCTGTCCAACGAATTTATTCTGTGCGCCGGCAGGCGCGATAGGGGTAAGGTATGAGTTTCGACCCATACGGTATTCATCTTGGATTCCTTTATCTACGTTATTACGGCATGATCTTGATGTTTGGCGCCTTGATGGCAGCCTTTCTTGGCCGCTGGTTACTGAAACGCATGGGCAAAGACCCGGAGATCGTCTGGGATGCGCTGGTGTGGGTTCTCATTTTCGGGGTGATAGGCGCCCGGCTCTATCACGTTTTTACACCCTCGAAATTCTCTGGCATTACCACGATGGACTACCTGCGCAATCCGATTCGGATCCTGACCACATGGGAAGGCGGCTTGGGGATGCCAGGGGCAATCATCGGCGGCGTGTTCGGGCTCTACTTGTTTGCTCGCCGCAACCAACTGGCTCTGGGCGATCTGCTCGATGTTGCAGCGCCGGGGGTTGCACTGGCTCAGGCGATCGGCCGCTGGGGAAATTTCGTAAATCAGGAGTTATACGGCCCACCTACGGATCTGCCGTGGGGGATATATATCAGGCCGGAAAACCGACCTAGCCCGGCATTGTATCCAGAATTCATTGGAGCCGAACGCTTCCATCCGCTGTTCCTTTATGAATCAATCTGGAACCTGCTGAACATGTTCTTGCTGCTCTGGCTCTGGCGGCGCTATCGAGATCGCTTGAAGTCAGGGGATCTTTTCCTGGTATACCTGATCGGCTATGCAGTTGGCCGTTTCTTGCTCGAATTCCTGCGCCTCGATTATGTTCCGCTGTTTGGAATAAACTTCAACCAGGGCGTCATGGCGCTGGTCGCAATTGCAGGCAGCCTGGCAATCTTTCTCCGCCATCGCCGTCTAACTACCGCTTGATCGTAAAGACTGTGCCTTCGGGCCGCCGGCCGGCGGCCCATTTTTTTAATCTGGGAAAGATGGATGATTGTTGGAGTACGCGACGGCACGCTATAATGCGCCGAGTCAACAACCATGAGTCGAATTGCAGCCAATCACCTCCTGAAACGCTTCGGGGATTTCACGGCCGTCTATGATGTCACCCTGACGGTCGAGCCGGGTGAGATCCTGGCCCTGCTGGGCCCGAACGGAGCCGGAAAGACAACCACGATCCGCATGCTGGCTTCTATCCTGCGGCCGACCGAAGGTACGGCAAGCGTCGCCGGATTTGATGTCATCAATGAGGCTGAGAAGGTGCGCCAAACGGTCGGCCTGCTTACAGAACACCACGGCCTTTACACCCGAATGCGCGCGATGGAATACCTGAAATTTTTCGGGAATATCTACGGGATGCCGGAGCATCTCGTTGTTGAACGCGCCGAATACCTGCTGGAGCGCTATGGTCTGCAGGAAGCTTTGGAGATGCGGCTGGGTCAATACTCAAAGGGAATGCGGCAGAAGCTCGCACTCGTGCGCGCCCTGCTGCACGATCCCAGTGTGCTCCTGCTCGATGAACCGACCTCGGCGATGGACCCTGCCAGCGCTCACCTTGTGCGGGAGGGTATCATTCAGATGCGTGCCGCCGAGCGGGCGATTGTCGTCTGCACCCATAATTTGCACGAGGCAGAGGGGTTAGCGGACCGGATCGCCATCATCAGCCGCGGCCGAATTGTGGCGCATGATTCTCCTCGCAAACTCAAACAGCTTCTGATGGGCGACCCGATTATGGAACTAAAACTGGCTGTCCCACTTGATGGCGCTAGCGAGTATCTCCCGCCCTCCCTGGATTTAGTGGATGGGGGTGAAACCTGGGTCCGCTACCGCACCAGCGATCCGCAGGACACCAATCCGCAGGTTTTGCGGGCGATGCTCAACGCCGGGATCCCGGTGGTCACCCTTTCAGAGGTGGAGCGGAGCCTGGAGGAGGTCTATTTGCAGATTGTTGGGGGTGAACAGGTGCAGGAAAACCTCGAATGAACAGCGAAGTCAGCCTGCAGAGCGAATGGGCCGGTGCATGGTCTGTCGCCCGGCGCGAGATACGGGATCAATTACGGGATTGGCGGATACTCACCCCGATCGCGCTCCTGACACTCTTCTTTCCACTCCTGATGAACTTCACTGCCCAGCAAGCAGTCGACTTTGTGAGCCGCTATGGTGCCCCCGTGATCGGGGACCGCTTGATCCCATTCCTGCTGATGGTGGTCGGATTTTTCCCGATCTCGATCTCCCTGGTGATCGCGCTGGAAAGCTTTGCCGGTGAACGCGAACGGCTGTCACTGGAACCGCTTCTGGCAACCCCCCTCAGCGATAGCCAGCTTTACTATGGAAAGATGATTGCCTCGCTCGTCCCGCCTCTGTCAGCTTCCTATCTTGGCATCGGCGTATACCTGACCGGCCTGATCCTGCGACTGCGCTGGACGCCAGCCCCGCAATTGCTGCTTCAGATCCTGGCGCTCACAACCATCCAGGCCATGGTAATGGTCAGCGGTGCGGTCGTCATCTCATCCCAGACGACCTCGGTCCGGGCCGCGAACCTGTTAGCCTCATTCATCATCATCCCGGTGGCTGAACTCATCATCGGCGAAAGCCTGATCATGTTTTGGGGTCGCTATCATATTCTATGGTGGATTGTGCTCGCGCTAGCCCTGGTCGTTGTGGTGCTGGTCCGGATGGGATTGAAATTGTTCAACCGGGAGGAGTTGCTCGGGCGGGAACTGGATGTCCTCGATTTGCGATGGGTGTGGAAAACGTTCAGCGTCGCCTTCCGATCGGGGGCTAATTCAGTCCGCAGCTGGTATGGTGGCGTGCTCAAAGGATCGCTCCGCAAACTAGGAATTTCACTTCTTCTGATGGCTGGCGCTCTGGCGGTGGCATATTTGCTGGGATACCGCTGGGCTGGAAATTACACTCTGCCAGCGAGCTTGTTCCAAGGCCAAGCCTTCAACCAGGATTGGCTGGATGTGCTCTCCCAGTTCGGGCTGCTCTCGGCCGCTGGGGCCGTGCGAATTCTATTTGTTAATGTGCGGGCACTGCTCCTGGCGACGTTGTTTGGAGTGTTCACGTTCGGTGTCCTGGCAGTGATCCTGCTGATGGTACCGATCGGCCTGACAGGCTACTTTGCTGGCAACCTGGCGCTTGCCGGTCAAAAACCGCTCTTATTCCTGGTTGCCCTGATCCTTCCCCATGGGATTCTCGAAATCCCGGCCGCAATTATCTCGGGAGCAGCGATCCTGCAGCTTGGCCTTTCGGTCATCAGCATGCCGCGCGGCAGCTCGCTGGGTGAGGGATGGATCAAGGCCTTTGCCCAATGGGCACGCATCAATCTTGGAATCGTGCTGCCCCTACTCATTGGAGCCGCGCTGCTCGAGGCGCTGCTCACTCCCCGCATCGCCGTGATGCTTCTCTCCGGGGTCTAGGATGCCCGAACTAATATTCCTCGGCACAGCCGCGGCCATCCCGGACCAGGAGCACGAGAATACGCAATTCGCGCTGAGGGACGATAAAGGCGTTGTCCTGATCGACTGCAGTGGTTCACCACTTCCCCACCTGGCTCGGGCTGGAATTGCACAGGAAGAGGTCACCGATATCATTCTGACCCACTTCCATCCTGATCACGTAGGGGGGGTGCCGCTCCTATTAATGAATATGTGGCTCCTGGGAAGGCAGAAACCCCTCCGAATTTACGGCCTGCACCATTGCCTGGAGCGGGTCGAAGATATGATGGGCTTTTTTCATTGGGAAAACTGGCCGAACTTCTTCCCGGTCGCATTCCACCGCCTACCTGAGCAAAGCGCAGTTCTTGTTCTTGAACGGGGAACGATCCGCATCCTGGCCTCCTCCGTGCGGCACGTCATTCCGACCATCGGCCTGCGAATCGAAGTCGAGGGTAAACCCGCCCTGGCTTATTCGTGTGATACCGAACCGTGTCCGGCAGTTGTGGAGCTAGCGCTGGGGGCTCCCGTCTTGATCCACGAGGCAACAGGTGAGGGCGTTGGCCATTCCTCGGCAGCGCAAGCCGGGAGCATAGCCGCCGAAGCGGGTGTCCAAAAGCTCTACCTGGTTCATTACACCGTGAACAGTGGGGCGGATGAAGACAGCTTACGACTGGAAGCGGCCTCGACTTTCGATGGAGAGGTGGTCGTGGCGCACGATGAGATGCAGATCGTCCTATGAGGAATTCTTCGACTCGGCCGGCTTGACGGTTGCGTGCAGGTAGCGGAATTCGCCTCGCGGCGGGATCAAGTCAAATACCTCGATTACCTGGAACGGCTTTCTCCCCAGTTTCACGACATCGCCTTTTTTAGGCCTGTGATCCGTATTAAGGATTGCCCCTGGGTGTTCTCCCCCGGAAACAACGTAGCTAACCTTATAAATGGCTGCCATCTCTCGCCTCTCAGCGACCGGTCAGGTTGCGATGCCGAAGTTTGAATGAAAGATCGGCGGCAATATTCCGCATGACGATATACCCCAGGCGGTGATTTTGTTCGCAAGCACGCTCGAAATCCTCACGATGGATGACCAGCACGTTGGTTGGATCGGAAGCGGCTTTGATTGTCGCCGAGCGTGGCCCGTGGTCGACTAAAGCCATTTCGCCGAAAATCTGGCCTTCCCCCAGGTTGACGACAGTTCGAGGGGCAACACCAGGTGAAGCGCTTGCGCGGATTACTTCAACGAATCCAACCTGGACAATATATAATTCGTCCCCGGTTTCACCCTGGGCTGTGATGACTTCGCCGGAGGGATAGGTTAATTCACGGCAGATACTGGCGAGCATCTTCAGTTCTTCCTCGCTCGCTCCTTCAAAGAGTTCGACGGAACCCAGCAACTCCAAATAGCCCATGCGAGCCTCCGGTTGGATCATGGAGAATAGCAGCTGACGCACGATTTGCCTCAGATTGTATAACAGGAAAGAGTCGCTGCCAATTGAACCTTATGTAAAGTAAGCCTGCCGATTCGGCATCTCGTGCTCGGTATCGACGCCGGCACCTGTGTGGTAGAATCTTAAAATATGGTTTCTAATCCACTTTTAAGGTAGCAAGCAATGGACCCAGAGTACGAATTTCCCTCCATACTTTTGAAATCCAATCGCGACGACGATCCTTGGGGTCAAAACTCCTTGCGCGGCCTGGGTTATCGCTTGGGGCGGCGTTCACATGGGTGGCATCCACCAACCGACGTGATGGAAACGGAAGATTCATTCATCGTCCTGGTCGAAATTGCGGGTATGCGCGGCGCGGAGTTTGCTGTGACTTACACTGAGGATGGCCTGACAATTCGAGGTGTTCGCGTGGAGGGGGGCGAACGCCGAGCATACCACCAGATGGAGATCGATTTTGGAGAGTTTGTGAGCGAAATCCATCTACCGGGAGCCGTGGATTCCTCGGCGATCGAAGCAACATACAGCGACGGCTTTCTCAGAGTCCTATTGCCTAAAGCCAGTCCAAAAGAGATTCGCATCGAGGATTGAACACCGGCATTCCAGCATCTGTTGGCTGGCTTCCGCCTCAAGATTGATGATCAGGAAACCTTGAGCGGGATGTGCGGCTACATTGAGGACAAAGGCTTCATGGATGATTTTTCATCGACAATCATGGTTCAGGATGAGAGCGATGATTCCGGCTCGATCGATGAGCTTAAGGGCGGGATCGAACAACTCGAGATACCGGACGAGCTGCCAATTCTACCGCTGCGCGGCGTCGTTGTTTACCCCCATACTGCCACACCGCTGACCATTGGCCAGACCCGATCCATTAAGCTCGTTGATGATGTCGTCGCCAGCCACCGGTTGATAGGGCTTGTTGCGGCACGAAATCCGGAGCTCGAACTTCCCGGTCCAAACGACCTTTTCAAGTATGGTACGGTTGCCTCAATACAGCGCTTATTCCGAGCTCCCGACGGCACGATCCGGCTCATTGCGCGCGGCCTGGCCCGCTTCGAATTGGGCGAATTCAAGGCGCACGAGCCGTACCTCTCGGCCACAATCCACTTGCAGCCCGAAGAAATAGAAGAAGGGGTCGAGATCGAAGCCCAGGTCCGGGCCGCTAAAGATCTCTTCCAGCAAATCGCTGAGCTCGGTCCGACACTCCCGCGTGAGATCATCGGGGGAGTGCTCCTTCTCGACGAGCCGCTCTACGTTGCTTACACCATTGCCAACTACCAGCGCATGGACCTCGACGATGGCCAGCGCATCCTTGAGATCAATTCCGCGACCGAGAAGCTGAAGTATTTGAACGGCATCCTAAGCCGGGAGGTCGAGGTTCTCTCGCTCGGGCAGCAAATCCAGCAGGAGGCTCGAACCGAGATTGAGAAAGTCCAGCGGGAATACTTCCTGCGTGAACAACTGAAGGCTATCCAGCGCGAACTAGGCGAAGGCGACGAACAAACGATCGAGATTGAGGAATTCCGCAAGCGTATTGACGCTGCCAATATGCCCGAGGAAGCCGATAAGCAAGCCCGACGCGAACTGGATCGACTGGCAAAGCTTCCAACGGCGGCGGCCGAGTACGGCGTGATCCGCACCTATCTTGATTGGCTCGCATCGCTGCCCTGGGATCAAATCGCGAAAGATAACCTGGATCTCGGCCACGCCCGCTCGGTTCTGGACGAGGATCACTACGGATTGGAGGATGTCAAGGAAAGAATTTTGGAATACCTCGCGGTGAGAAAGCTGCGCTTCGAACGCGGCATCGCTGACGAGACGGATGATGATGCTCAGGTTGACCATATACGCCGTGAACGGGAAGGCGTCATCCTGTGCTTCATCGGCCCACCCGGAGTAGGCAAGACCTCGCTGGGCCGTTCAATTGCCCGCGCGATGGGGAGGGAGTTCATTCGCATTTCGCTCGGTGGGGTGCACGACGAAGCAGAAATTCGCGGTCATCGACGGACCTATATTGGGGCAATGCCAGGGCGAATTCTCCAGGCTCTGCGCAGGGTCGAATCACGGAACCCGGTTTTCATGTTGGACGAGGTTGACAAGATGGGTCAAGATTTTCGCGGCGACCCCAGCTCAGCCTTGCTCGAGGTCCTTGATCCTGAGCAGAATCGCGAATTCCGGGATCATTACCTTGAAGTTGCATTCGACCTATCGCAGGTCATGTTCATCACCACGGCTAATTGGATGGAGACGATCCCTGAACCGCTATTGGACCGGATGGAAGTGATCCACCTTTCGGGGTATACCGAAAAAGAAAAGGTGGGGATCGCACAAGGCTATTTGCTCCCGCGCCAAATTCGTGAGAACGGTTTGAAGAAGCGCGAAATCAGCTTCACAGAAGAAGCCTTGCTCTCCATCATACGCTCCTATACACGCGAGGCGGGTGTGCGTAATCTTGAACGCGAGATTGGCAGTATTTGCCGCAAGGTTGCAACTCAGATTGCTGAAGGGAAGACGAAGAAAGTAAAACTGACCGGGAGGAAAGTTCGAGAATATCTTAAAAAGCCGCATTACTACGGTCAGGAGGAATTAGCGGAGCGGACTTCTCTCCCCGGTGTCGCGACTGGCCTGGCCTATACCGCCGCTGGAGGTGATGTGCTTTTCATCGAAGCGACGGCCATGCCTGGAAACAAACAGTTCCAGCTTACAGGCTCGTTAGGCCAGGTAATGCAGGAGTCAGCCCGGGCTGCCCTCTCGTTTGTCCGAGCGGACTCACCGGCGCTTGGTGTTGACGATGATTACTGGGAGAAGCACGATCTCCATCTGCACGTACCTGCTGGCGCACAACCCAAGGATGGCCCTTCGGCGGGTGTTACGATGGCGACGGCACTGGCCTCTATGGCAACCGGCAAACCGGTTCGTTCCGATGTCGGAATGACCGGCGAGATCACACTGCGGGGCCAGGTGCTTCCGATCGGTGGGGTCAAGGAAAAAGTGCTTGCAGCTCACCGTTCAGGTTTACACACCGTCATTCTCCCGAAGCGCAATGAGGTTGATCTCCAGGATATTCCCGAGGAAGTTCGTGAGGACATGCATTTTGTCTTCGTAGACACTGTCGACCAGGTCTTCAAGGCCGCTCTGGAAAAGCCACCCCAGAAAGGCAAAAAAAAGGTGGCCTCCGGAAAACGAGCCAAGAAAACCGCTGATGGTAAGTCAGCAGCAACCAAGAAGGCAGAATCGTCCGGCTCGAAAGCCAGCAAGAAATCTCCCAAGAGCAAATCGTGATGTACGTCAATACTGGTGTATGTCATGGAGATGTAAGATGGCGAAGGTGATGATCGTCGACGATGACGAAACAATGCAGTCCTTACTTCGCACGTTGCTCCAGCTCGATGGTTTTGAGGTCGTCGAAGCGCCAGCGTTCAATCAGATTATCAGCACCGCCCGCAGTGAATGCCCAGACGCAATCCTGATGGACTGCATCCTGCCCGAGGTGGATGGGCTCGAGCTGCTGCGTCAAATCAGGTCTGATGCCGACCTGATGAAGATGGTTGTTGTCATGACTTCAGGCATGGATTATGAGCAGCGCTGCCTGGAACGAGGTGCGAACGCATTCCTGCAAAAACCCTACCCGCCCGAGCGCTTAAATGAAGTGCTCCAACATGAAATAGAAAAGGCCGGGGGTGCCGCGCCCCCTGACGCCGATTTGAGAGGAGTTTAAACTACGTGGCAAGTAAACGAGGACATAAAAGCGGATCGAGACAATGGTATTTGATGGATCTGCATCTTCACACCCCCGCTTCGAGTGATTGGCAGGAGCCGGACGCTACCTATCTGGACGTCCTGCAGCGCGGCGAAGCACGCGGATTGGATATTCTTGCATTCACCGATCACAACACAGTCTCAGGCTTCCGGCGGATGATGGAGGATATCGAACAACTCGAACTGCTGGAACGCTTGAACAGGTTGACCGACGACGAAAAGAATCGGCTGGGGATCTACCGGCGCCTGCTGGACAAGATCCTGGTCCTGCCGGGATTTGAATTTACCGCGACCCTCGGCTTTCATATTTTGGGGATATTTCCGGCCGACAAATCCGTTCGTGAGATTGAGCACCTGCTTCTGAATCTAAACATCCCGCCCGAAGCCCTCGATGAGGGCTCATCGACAGTTGGCGCAACAGCCGACGTCCTGACTGCCTACCGGATGATTGACGACGCCGGCGGACTGGCGATTGCCGCCCACGCCAACTCAACGAACGGGGTGGCGATGCGCGGTTTCGGCTTTGGTGGTCAGACGAAGATTGCCTATACCCAGGACACGCATCTGCACGCTCTGGAGGTCACGGATCTTGGCCTGAAGGGGCGGCGTTCGACCGCGGCGTTTTTCAGCGGCACGAAACCGGAGTACCCACGGCGCATGCACTGCATCCAGGGTTCCGATGCGCACCGGCTTCGAACGGATCCAAATAACAAGAAGAACCTCGGTATTGGCGACCGGGCAACGCAGGTATCGCTGGAAGAGGTATCGTTTGCCGCCTTGAAGGGGCTGTTTGACAGCAATGACTTTGCCCGAACACAACCTCACTGGCCAGCTGCAGACACGGAGTTCGACTATATTCAGCAAGCACGTGAGGATGGCCCCAGCATCAACCAGGATTTTCATGAGAGCATGACAGTACGTGGAGGCAGGTTGTATGCCATTATCGCTGATGTCTGTGCATTCGCTAACACGAATGGGGGAACGCTCTATATAGGTCTGTCTGAAGATACCAAAAAAGAACCCGTTGGAATTCCCAAACCCGATACCGCGATCAAAGAACTTCAAAAGGAATTGAATAAGCGCATCAGCCCGCCGATTGACGACCAGGTCGATTCGATGGAAACACTTGGAAAAACCGTGCTGCGCATTATCGTCCCGCGCGGGGAAGATCCGCCTTATGCAGTCGATGACAACAAGATCTACGTCCGAGGTGAAGCCGAGACCGGGCTTGCCGTTCGAGACGAGATCGTTGCTCTGGTTCAGCGCTCCGAGAGCCCAGTCATAAAAGAGGAAGAGCCGCAGGCTGAGATCCACGCTGATGGGCATCCAGGCTTACAACCGCCTCGAACCGGTGTTGAGGTGGCGGACGTGGTCGAACGTGAGGGTGTCACGTATTACACGATGCGGGATCTACGCAACGGCAACATGGTCAAGAATGTAACACAGACCTCAGCCCGCCGCCTCTGGCACTATGCGATCGAGGAATACCGCAAGCTGCCTGCCAGTCTCGAAAAAGCCTCCATCTCGTGGCATGGTGATCTCGGGATTCTCGACGAGCAAAAACGTGGCAAGCGAGCACGCTATGACCTTGCCCAGCGGACGCCAGAGGGCATTCGGGTGTATTTCGGGGTCACGGAAGATGGAATACACAGTGAGTGGAAAACGCTTGTTGGCAGTGATGGTGAGTAAAGCTTCACCCACTGCGAACATGCATGACGCTTGAATCCTGCAGTATCCGATGGTAAGAAATGCGCGAACTCAATGGGTTCGCGCATTTTGTTGAGGTGGCTGAATGCAGATGAAGATACGTGAGTTCGATTTTGAGACAGATTATGAGGCTGTGCATAATTTATGGCAGAACGCAGGCCCCGGTATCCAGCTTTCGGATTCGGATCAACCGGCGGAAATCATGAAGAAGCTGGCCCGCGACCCGGACTTATTCCTGGTTGCAGTGCGAAACAGGGAGCTGGTTGGAACGGTGCTGGGCGGGTTTGATGGGCGGCGCGGCATGGTTTATCACCTGGCAGTCCTCCCGCTACACCGCCGTGCAGGGATTGGCCAGCTGCTGATGGAGGAACTCGAATCGCGTTTGCGGGCAAAAGGCTGCCTGAAGTACTATCTGCTCGTCACAAAAGACAACCAGCCTGCTCTCGATTTCTATGCCTCGCAGGGATGTGAGCTGATGCCACTGCATGTGCTTGGAAAGGTGATCAAGTGAGGTTCTGCGTTCTGACCATATCCGACCGTTCGGCGCGTGGCGAGCGGGAGGACAGCTCCGGCCCGGCTTTGATCGAGATGATTACTGGAAAGGGCTGGGAGCTCGTTGAGCATGCACTGCTTCCGGATGAAGTGGAGCAGATCGAAGCTCAGTTAATGAACTGGTGCGATTCGAAGATTACAGACATCATTCTGACTACTGGCGGCACCGGTTTTTCCCCCCGCGATCGAACACCGGAAGCGACGCTTGCAGTTCTTGACCGCCCGGCACCCGGTCTGGCGGAAGCGATGCGTCTTGCGAGCCTGCGGGTAACACCACATGCGATGCTCTCAAGGGCGATATGCGGAATTCGCAAGTCGACGCTGATCATCAACCTGCCCGGTTCGACCCGTGCTGCGCGCGAGAACTTTTCGGTAGTGCTGCCCGTTCTGGAACATGCCGTCCAATTAATGCAGGAAGATCCATCTTCCGAAACGGGGCATTCATTCCAAACCCCGTTTCCATCAGTTTGAAAATCAGGAGTCGACATGCAGCTACATAGCCGCTATCGATGGTTCGTCCTCTTTGTTTTCTTCGGGTTCATGCTCCTGCATCAATCGGACCGCCTGCTAATCGCACCTTTAACCACGCCGATCATGGAAACCTTCAAGATTAACGAAGCCCAGATGGGCGCAGTAGTGACGGGCGCTCTGCTGGTCAGTGCCATTCTCTACCCCATCTGGGGGGTGCTTAATGACCGGCTGTCGCGTTCACGCCTGCTGGCCCTGGCCTCGGCGATCTGGGGTTCAACGACCTGGCTGAGCGCGATCGCACCTACGTTCCCGACCTTTATCGCCGCCCGGGCGACAACCGGCATCGATGATTCGAGCTATCCGGGTCTCTACAGCCTGATCTCGGATTACTTCGGCCCGCAGGTGCGAGGCAAGATTTACGGGTTTCTTCAACTAACCCAGCCGCTCGGATACATGATCGGTTTGATTGCGGCGACGTTCCTCTCGAACAGTTTCGGGTGGCGGACGATTTTTTACGTGACCGGCTCGTTAGGATTGCTGCTGGCGGTTGTTATTCTGTTCGTGGTGCGTGATGCACCACGCGGAGCGAGCGAGCCAGAACTTGAAGGCTTAGTCCAGGCCGGAGTGTATAAGTTCGACTTCCGCATCGCGCTCGATCTCTTTCGAAAACGCACCATGTGGCTGGTCTTCCTGCAGGGTTTCATCGGTGTCTTCCCTTGGAATGTGATCACATTCTGGTTCTTCCGCTACTTGGAGGTTGAGCGCGGCTTTGCCGACTCAGAAATTCTCATCACGCTCGGCCCGGCCGTGCTCGTCCTGGCAGCAGGATACTTCGTGGGAGGGATGCTGGGTGACTCGCTCTTCCGCCGGACACCTCGCGGCAGACTGCTGATTTCAATGGCCGGAGTTTTGATCGGCGCAATCCTGCTCACCGTGACGCTGAATATCCCGCTCGGAAACCGGCCGCTCTTTATGGTGATGATGATCCTCACCGCCCTCTTTATTCCCTTCGCGTCCGCCAATGTGCTCTCAACGGTCTATGACATCACGCTGCCGGAAGTACGCAGTACGGCCCTGGCCGTCGAGCAGTTTATCGAAAGTGTTGGATCGGCTTTCGCTCCCTGGCTGGCGGGGCTGATCGCAGTGCAGGCTTCGCTGCAAATTGCGATTCTATCGATCTGCCTGATCGCCTGGCTGCTCGGTTCGATCGTGCTTGCCTTCGCTGCGGTCTGGGTACCGCGGGACATCGCTACGCTGCGCAGCCAGCTTGAGCAGCGCGCCCAAGAGTTGAGAAGCGGCACAGCTGCTGATTGATGCTCTCCTTAAAAGTTCCGGGGGAAACACCGGATCAGACCGATGGTTGAGATTCTAGAGAGCGCCGAGAGCGCCTCGCCGTTGATCACGCGCCATGTGGCGGGTTCGCTTAAGAGGCAGGAGATCGACGGGCTGTCTCTGAGCCAGCTTGAGCGATTCGGGCTGAGGCTGCTGCAACCGTTGCCAGCGTCCTTTGCCCGGGAACTGGCTGCATGGCGGGTCGCACGTGGCGCAATTCCCCCCCGGCGGTTGATCCAGATTCGCACCGAGGAGCTCGTGAGTGCTCGACTGGATGATTACGCCGGGCTGGCCGGGAAATACGATCTGATCTTCTTCGGCTCGGCGCTTGGAGGCGCGGCAGCCCACCTCGCCGCCGTCGCGGGCGGACCTTTCCTGCCTCAGCCCTTTATTCTCGGTGTCCAGGGCGGAACGAAGGATGACCGGCTGGAGACTTATCTAGAGCATGTAACACCCATCGCAGAGACCATCTTGAGTGAGAATCCGGACCTGGCTGCGATCGCACACTTCGACCCTGTACATGATGGCTGGCTGACCAGGAGATTGGCCCACCTTCGCCTAAAATTGATCGATTTGCCCTCAAGTTACAAGGACTTCATCCTCGCCAAGCTCAAACCAGGTGGGGCGATTGTCTATCTCGACTGCAGCGCGCGCTGGCTTCAGTACCGCTTGAACGATCGTTTCTCGCTGCAGGTAGGGGGTTGGGGAGATATTCCAGCACAGGAATTCCTAGTAGGAAGCGAACGCATCAATAGCTTCCTTTCCCGGCAGGGCTCGCAACACACTGGTGGCTGGGAGCTCCGCGGCCAAAGCCCTGATTGGTGCTCCGAATCGGAGTGGGGGAGCCAGCCAGGCCTGGATCTCGCACTCGAATCGTTCGCCGGGAGGGAGGGGTTTCGTTTCGAACGGATCCGTTTTGGCCATCCACACGATTTCTCCCGCCTGGCCTTTTTAGCCCATCGTGAGCTGTTCCTCGAGCAGGGCATCGAGGCGCGTGGAGTGCTGATCGAGATGTTCACCCAGTATGCACCCTGGCTTGCGATCGAGCGCGGCTTGCTCCCACTCTGGTTGATCTTCAACACTCACGACAGCCTTCTGTTCTTGCAGCGCGAACGCAGCTCGTTCCCGGAAGACATTCCGGTTTATCTGAGCGCGCTGGTCACACTTTCACGCACACCTGACATGGTCGAGTGGGATGAATGGGCGGTGGCACTGGCTGGCCGGGATTGGCACAGCGTTGGCGCCCGGCGCGAGAAATATCCAGAAGACCTGCTTATGCTAGGAACCTGGACCGACCGCCTGCGCTATCTGACCTCACCGCTTGATCGCCTCCCGGGTTATTTGTCGCTCGAAAGATTGCTGGGACTGGCCGCGAAGCTTCAAGGCACGAATTAGCCCAGAATTTCCTCCTCTAATCTTGACAAGCAGGGTCGTAAAGGTTATGATTAGATATACCCACCCCACCTGGGGGGGGATGGAGTTTGAACATGGACCGGGAAGATACGTTAAAACGCCTGAAGAGCATTGAGGGACACGTACGCGGCGTAGCCCGCATGGTGGAAAATGATGCCTACTGCATTGATCTTCTACGCCAGATTCAAGCAATCCAGGCAGCGTTGAACAAGGTAAGTGCGAAAGTACTCGATGATCACCTGCATTCCTGCCTGATCACGGCCATTCGAGGCGAAGATCCGGATGAACGGGAGCGAGTGCTCAAAGAAATCAGTGAAGTCTACGAAATGGCAAGCCAGTCTTGACCTTCTAAATTTAAGGAGATAACCATGACAACCGTTACCTATGAAGTTCCGAATATATCTTGCGGCCACTGCGTTCATACGATCGAGATGGAACTTGGAGATCTTGCCGGTGTGCGCACGGTGAAAGCCGTGGAGAACGAGAAGCGCGTTACGGTGGAGTTCGAGCCGCCAGCAGATGAGGAACAAATCGTTGCCGTGCTGACCGAGATTAATTACCCGCCGGTGCTTGCATAAAGGAAAAAAAGTGGCTGAATTGCAGAAGGAATTGACCCTGCCGATCACCGGCATGACCTGCGCCAATTGTGTTGCGACGGTCGAACGCAATTTGAAGAAACTCGACGGTGTGAGCTTTGCCAGCGTCAATCTGGCATCGGAACGCGCCAGCGTAAGCTTCGACCCGGCGCGTGTCGATGCGGAAGCCTTGATTGAACGAGTCCGCCGGGCAGGGTATGACGTTGCGCTGGGCGAAGCGGATCTCGCCCTGCGACGATTAAGCGATGCGAACGACGCTAGTCGCCTTGAGAATACACTGCGCGACCTGGATGGTGTTGCCGAGGTTGCGGTGAATCTTGCTAGCGAGAGTGCCCGCGTGCAGTACATCCCAACGGTAATCAGCCAGGCGGATATCCGCCGGCATGCCCAGGCTGCCGGGTTCGAGCTTTTAGCAGCTGAAAGTGGTGTTGAGGATGTTGAGCGGCAGGCTCGAGAGCATGAGATTCAGCATCAGAAACGTTTATTGATCACAGGCATCGGGCTTGCTCTGCCGGTATTTATCCTGTCGATGCTGCGCGATTTTAACCTGCTGCCTGCAGTGATTCAGGGGGCAGGATGGTTGAACTGGCTGTTGTTTGCACTCGCCACGCCGGTTCAGTTCTATGTCGGGTGGCAGTACTACGACGGAGCATACAAGGCACTCCGCAACCGATCTGCGAATATGGATGTGTTGATCGCCCTCGGGTCATCGGCTGCGTACTTCTACTCCATCCCGGTGTTGTTCGGTTTGATCGATGGACATGTCTACTTTGAGACCTCCTCTGTGATTATCACGTTGATTGTCCTGGGGAAATTCCTCGAAGCGCGGGCTAAGGGCCGGACGAGCGAAGCCATTAAGAAGCTGCTCAATCTGCAGGCAAAAACGGCTCGGATTGTTCGCGATGGCCAGGAACAGGACGTCCCGGTTGCGGAGGTACGCGTCGGTGACCTGGTGATTGTCAAACCCGGCGAGAAGATCCCGGTCGACGGCGTGGTTGTTGAAGGCCGCAGCACCATTGATGAATCGATGCTGACCGGCGAGTCGATGCCGGTTGAAAAGACCCCGGGAGATCAGGTTGTCGGTGCAACCGTCAACAAGCTCGGCCGGCTCAAATTCGAAGCGCTCAAGGTCGGGCGTGACACTGCGCTCGCGCAAATTGTCCGCCTGGTGGAAGAAGCACAGGGCAGCAAAGCACCGATTCAGAAACTCGCAGACCAGGTCTCGGCGGTGTTTGTACCGGCTGTGATCTTGATCGCGGCGCTCACATTTCTCGGCTGGTATTTTATCGCTCCCGCTCCTTCCGGCGACGAATCGGTGTTTACTCGGGCGCTGATCAACATGGTGGCGGTGCTGGTGATCGCGTGTCCTTGTGCGATGGGGCTGGCAACTCCAACGGCCGTCATGGTCGGCACGGGCCGGGGAGCCAATCTGGGAATTCTCTTCAAGTCATCTGAATCGCTCGAAAGGGCGGGAAGCCTGTCGTCCGTTATTCTCGATAAGACCGGCACAATCACCCGCGGGCAACCGACGGTAACTGACATAGAATTGACCGGGTGGAAGGGCGGGCAGGACGAACTTCTGCGGCTTGTCGCGAGTGCCGAACGCGCTTCCGAGCATCCACTGGGAGATGCCATTGTCGCCGCTGCCTCAGAGCGGAGTATTCAACTTCAGGATCCCGGAAGCTTTGAAGCGGTGGCCGGGCAGGGAATTCGGGCGGATGTGGATGGTCATGCATTGCTGATCGGCACTTCCCGTTTGCTCGAATCAAACGGTATCCCGCTTGATGGGACAGTATCCCTGATGGATGTAATCCAGGCCGAGGCGAAGACCGCCGTGGCTGTCGCAGTTGACGGAAAATCCGTCGGGGTGCTCGGCATCGCAGATACCTTGAAAGACGGCTCTTCTCAGGCAATCCAGGAGCTCCAGGCGATGGGCCTCAAGGTCGGCATGATCACTGGCGACAACCTGGCAACAGCTCGTGCGATCGCAGAGAAGGTTGGCTTGAACATGACCAGCAGCGACGGCCAGACACTGGTGTACGCCGAAGTGTTGCCCGGAGAAAAAGCGCAGGTCGTGAAAGATATGCAGGCGGCTGGGCTGGTCGTGGCCATGGTCGGTGATGGGATTAATGACGCGCCGGCGTTGGCTCAGGCTGATGTTGGAATCGCTATTGGTACCGGAACGGATATCGCCATCGCAGCCGCGCCCATAACGCTCTTGAGCGGAGACCTGCGTGGAGTTCCCCGGGCGATCACCCTCTCGCGTGGTACGCTGCGCACGATTAGGCAGAATTTGTTCTGGGCTTTGATCTACAACGTACTGCTGATCCCAAGCGCTGCTCTTGGCTTGTTAAACCCGATGCTTGCAGCTGGCGCAATGGCTTTCAGTTCAATTTTTGTGGTTACAAACAGCCTACGCTTGCGTGGCCTCAGGCTTTAAATTCCGCGTTCGGCCGGGCGGTATGCCGGGGGAATCTTGATGAGCGGCGACTGATCGAGTATGCTTCTCGAGCGCAGCATAAACCCACCTCGGCTCAACCGGGGGACATACCTCGACAGGAGTCATAGAATCCATGGATCTCGGCAATCTCGGTTTGAATCCGGCCGGAATCGGCCTGGCGGCACTCGCAGGTTTGCTTTCCTTCCTTTCCCCCTGTGTTCTAGCATTAGTCCCTGCGTACATCAGTTATCTTGGTGGGCATACGGTCACGGCCGGAGGGCAGGTTGTGGAAAACCGCTGGGTGACCTTCAGCCATGGGGTCGCCTTTGTGCTTGGTTTCAGCGTTGTCTTTGTCGTGCTCGGAGCGGCTGCTTCAGCACTCGGCGCTCTGCTCTATGACGTTCGCACATGGCTGGCGCGAATCGGCGGGGTGATTGTCATTATCTTCGGGCTGCATACCATGGGTGTGATCAGCATCCCGTTCCTTGATTACGATACGCGCCGTGAAATGCAGCCAAATCCCACCCTTGGATATCTGTCATCAGCCTTGATGGGCGTTTTCTTCTCCGCCGGCTGGGCACCTTGTGTCGGCCCTGTTCTGGGAGCGGTCCTAACTCTAGCATTGAACAGCGCGCGCATCACCGAAGGTGTAGTTCTGCTTTCAGCGTATTCGGTGGGCCTGGCAGTTCCTTTTCTGCTTGCAGCGCTCGGCATTGGACGCGCAGCTGAGCTCATGCGTAATTACAGCAATGCCGTTCGAGTTCTTTCCGTCATTACCGGGGTGATTCTGGTCATCGTCGGTGTGATGTTGATGACCGGAACTCTCGAACGCCTGGCCCGTTTCGGTTTCTTTGTCAACTTCGGTCTCTGATAGGTCGGAGATGGATCGTCCGTCCTTGAAACGGCAGCTTAATTATTTGCTCATCGGGCTATTAATCGGGGCTGCGTTCACGGTGGTAATCGCATTTGGACTGCCAGAACGTGATAGCCAGAGCGCGCCCACCGCAACTCCTGGGGGTGAATTGAGCGGCATTGCTGTTGCACCCCAAGCAGGTGCATTGGCCCCGGCTTTCACCCTACAAGATCTGGATGGGAAATCGATCAGCTTGAGTGACTTTCACGGGCAGGTCGTGCTTTTAAACTTCTGGGCAGTCTGGTGCAGTCCTTGCCTGGTGGAGATGCCGATGTTTGAAGCTCGCTACCAAAGCCTGAAGGACGACGGATTTATCGTATTGGGAGTTAACTTCGACGACCCGCCAGAAGATGTTCGAATTTACGGTGAGGCTCTGGAATTGACCTTTCCTCTTGTGCTCGATCCGGGTGGAGTGGTACAGGACCTATACCGGATTCGCGGTTACCCGTCATCTGTAATTATCGACGGGGATGGTGTGGTCCAGGTCGTGCAGGTTGGACTGATGACGGATGAGCAGCTTGATGGTTACCTGGAGGAAATGGGATTTTGAGCTCGCTTAAGGTCACGCTCTACACTCGCAGCGACTGCGGCTTGTGTGAAAAGGCCAAGGAAATGCTGCATGCGCTGCAGGCCGAGTATCCCCACGATCTTGTCGAAGTGGACATAGAGGCGGATCCGGTTCTCTTGGAACGCTACCACGACCGGATCCCGGTGCTGCAAGTTGGGCCTTATACCCTCGAAGCTCCGATCGAAGGGTTGAATTTGCGGATTTCGCTCCAGTCAGCGCTTGCCTCTCCTCAGAGCGAAGGACCAATTTCTTCAGTCCCGCGCCGTCAGGCGCTCTTCCTGAACCGAGTTCTATATGGAATTTCGCGCCATTGGCTGGCGCTATTCAACCTCCTGGTCCTGATCTATGTCGGCATGCCATTCTTGGCGCCAGTGTTGATGGATGCTGGCATTCAACGCCCTGCCCGTTGGATCTACAGCATCTATTCACCCCTATGCCACCAGTTGCCGTATCGCTCCTGGTTTCTGTTCGGTGAGCAGGCAGCTTACCCGTTGTCTGCCGCCGGTGTAGGAGGGTTGACGTTCGAGGATGTCTCAACGATCCCTCCCTATGATCTCTCCACCGCGCGCGTTCTAACCGGTGATTCTCAGATGGGATATAAAGTAGCGCTGTGCGAACGTGATGTGGCAATTTATGGGTCGATCCTGCTCGGCGGTTTAATCTTCGCACTTGTCAGGCGGCGGCTCAAACCGATCCCGATTTGGCTCTGGTTTGTCGTCGGCATCCTGCCCATAGCGGTGGATGGTGGATCGCAGCTGTTTTCCTTGCTGCCCTTTTTCAACTTCCCGATTCGTGAAAGCACACCTCTCTTGCGGACACTCACCGGCACTCTCTTCGGCCTGGCAAACGTCTGGCTGGCATATCCATATGTCCAGGAGGCGATGCAGGAAACTCGCACCCTGGTTGCCTCCAAGCTGGCAGGTGCGGGTGAACTCGGCTGAGTAATCTCTGGCGGTTTTGGGTCCATCAGGCATGATAAACTGACGCTATGCCACTGATTCAAGCCGATGGTCTGAAGTTCTTCCAATTCAAAGCATTTCAAAACGCTGCCCTGGTTCATGGAATCTTCATGCGCCATGGTGGCGTGAGCCCCTCCCGCTGGCATTCCCTCAATGTAGGTGGAACCGTTGGGGATGATTCTGAGCGGGTGTCGGAAAACCTGCGGCGGATCTTCGCCACCCTCGACCTGGATCCCGATTCGGCTTTTGATGTGTGGCAGGTTCATTCGGCTGATATAGCTACGGCTGATGCGCCGCGCGCCGGGCAAGAGCATATTCGAGCGGATATTATCTTGACGCGAACGCCAGGCGTTGCCCTTTTCATGCGCTTCGCGGACTGCGTTCCAATCTACCTGTATGATCCCCGGAAGCATGCAATCGGGTTAGCGCATGCAGGCTGGTTGGGCACGGTCAAGCAGGCAGCCAGGGTGGCGGTTGAAGGGATGACCTTGCACTTTGGATCAAAGCCCGGAGACCTCGTCGCAGGCATAGGACCCGCGATCGGGCTGGATCATTACGAAATCGGAGGTGATGTTATCTCGGCGTTCCGCGAAAGCTTTGGCCAGAAAGCGGAAAGCCACCTGCGGGTCAGTAATTCCCACACCTACCTGGACCTGGCTGGCGCAAACCAGGAGCTGCTCAAGGATGCCGGCGTCGAATACGTTGAGCGGGCAGATATTTGTACAGCCTGTGCAGTGTTGGATTGGTACTCCCATCGAGCAGAAGGGGGCGCTACCGGCCGCTTCGGAGCGCTCCTCTGCCTGAACGAGGACGGATGAGTTCTACACCTGAACAAATAACCGAGATTGCCAATAACTTGTGTACTGTCCAAGAACGCATGGCGAATGCAGCGCTACGGGCTGGCCGCGATCCTTCCGGGGTGAGGTTGATCGCGATATCCAAATTACAGCCGATCGCGAAAATTACCACAGCGTACGCATGCGGTCAGCGGGAATTCGGCGAAAATCGTGTCCAGGAGGGAATTGAGAAGCAGGATAAGCTGCAGGGCTACCCGGACATTACCTGGCATATGGTCGGTCATATCCAGAGTCGGAAAGCCGAGCAGGCAGCGCTTCATTTCGACGAGATCCATTCCGTCGATCGGGTAAAAATCGCCCGCCGTCTTGACCAATACCGGTCGGGTCAGGATGCCTTGCTGCCCGTCTACCTGGAGATGAACGTCTCGGGGGAGGAATCGAAAGAAGGTTGGAATTTCTCACGGCGAGATCAGTGGGAAGATGGCTTACAGCAGGTAAAAGCAGTTTTCGAATGCAAGAAACTCCTCGTTATTGGTTTGATGACCATGGCTCCATGGGTTGATGATGAAGCAATACTGCGAGATACGTTTTCACGACTGCGTGGCGTGCGTGATTTCCTCGAGCAGGAACTAGGTAAGAGCTTACCCCATCTTTCGATGGGGATGACGGACGACTTTGAAATCGCCATTGAAGAGGGTGCAACGGATATCCGTGTGGGGCGTGCGATCTTCGGCGAGCGCGAGTAAGTCAGGAAATAGGGATGCGGTACAATGTGTGCTGAAGTCGGATTTATGAATGTGCTGGGGATGGAGCTGAAGCGGGAAGGATATTGGAATTGGCCAGTCTGGTATCTGCAATTTCGCTTGTAACAGGCATATTATCAATCGTGATCATCGCCGATGTGCTTGTCAGCTACATTCTCGACCCGTATCACCCCGTGCGGCGATTTCTTGATAACATCGTTCAACCCCTGCTGGTGCCTATTCAGCGCATTCTGCCACCTGTTGGTGGCCTCGACCTCAGTCCGCTGGTCCTGCTGATCCTGCTTGATCTGATCAGCCAGGCTTTGAGGAACATTCTCTTATGACCGGATCTTATAAATCTCGATCCTTCAAACTCCACAACGGTGAACAAGGGGCAGCGCTGACGATCCGGGTTACGCCGCGGGCGCGAAGGACAGAGTTCGGTGGGGTTCTAGAAGACGGAACGATTCGTATTCGTATTGCGGCTCCACCCGTAGAAGGCAAAGCGAATAAGGCTCTGATCGCGTTCCTGGCGAATGCTTTAGACGTTCGAAAGAACACGATCGAAATCGTTGCCGGGGAACACGGTCTCGATAAGATTATCTCGATCCTCGGCCTCCCGGCCGAAGAAGCTGAGCAGCGATTAAAAGCTCACCTGGATCAGATCACGCCCAACGAGGAATAACCCCGTCCATCCATGAAAAAGCAGGTGCAGCGCACCTGCCTTTTTTCATCCCATCTATGAAATGCTTCTCGAAATTCTCAGCGGTCAGGCAGTTTTAGAGCTCAGTCCACGCACTTTCACGCCGGCTGCATCCATTTGGTACAGAGCTTCGTAAGCCGCATCTCGCAAATAAGGTTGGGGTGAGGTTATCGCCTGATTGAGCTCAAGGGACAATTCATCGGCGCCAGCCCAGACGATAGCCTCCAATGCGGCGATTTGTTCGTCCTGGGATCCCTTGGTCAGGGCCCGCCGAATTAAGTCGAGCGCGGCCCGGTCGGAGGCAACTGCCATGCCTTCTTTGCTGGCGAAAGCCTGCAGCCAGGGGAGGTCTGATAAGACCCGGATCTGAGGCATCACCCTCCAAGGTGGATTGCGCCACTGTTTCAGAATCTCCGCTGCAGCTCCGCGGACTACCCATTGATCGTCCTCAGTCTGCAATGTCTCCAGGAGTTCAATCGCCCACGTTTCGGGAACTCGCCCCAGTCCGAAGACGGCCGCCCGCCGTGTGAGCAAATTCTTCATCTCAACCGCGTCGCGCAGCATCGAGAAGCCCTCGGTCGGGTTGCAGGCTAAGGCCTCGGCGGCAGCAATCTGCACCCCTTCGTCGCTCTCGAGCAGGATGTGGCCTAAACCCTCCAGGGCTTCATCGGTACCGATAGCCGCCAGAGCCAGGCAGGCTGCACGCCGGGTATGCAGGTTGCGTTTGGTGTTGATGGTCTCCAGCAGTTGTTTGACACTTTCCTCATCCCGCAATCCACCCAGGCCGAGTGCACCGAGCACTCTGCTGGTTGGGTTCTCTGATCCCAGGAGTCGGCGGAAGAGGATGGCGACCGAGTTTTCCTGCGAGGCGGCCAGCGCGTGCACAGCGCGCAGGCGTAGTCCATACGCCCGCGTGCCATCCGCTGCGATTTGCGCCAGGTTGCGCAGCACCTCTCCCCGCCAGGCTTGCTTCCTGGGAGCGTCGGGGAGCCAGCGGGCGGCTGCCAGCAAGTGCTTCTCGAGCGGGTCATTTGTCCCCTGCAGCAGAGCACTCACCGTCGGTCCGACGTCGCCCATGGCAGCCGCGTAGCGTAAGGTAAGTTCTCCGGGAGCCCAACCAAGCGGCACTGGGTCCAGAGTCTCGCCATTCTCGGCCAGTGCGCGAGCCGCGAGGTAGGCACCGATATTGGCTGAGGCGAAGGTAAGGCGGCCTTGAATGTGCCGGCGAATGATCCCGGCTTCTTCCATTTCGGCCAACGGAGTGCCGCGCTTCAAAGTTCTTTCACTAAATAACCCCGAGCCGCTCTGAATCCAGGCCAGGGCGGAGGCTTGCGCTGCTTTCCGTTCATTGATGGATAGGAAACGGGCTAGATAGGATTCGAGCCCATCGACACTGCGGCTGCCGCGTACATCGCCGATAAATGCTGCCCAAGTATGGAGGGTGACATCGAGCGGCGATTTACCGCGCATCGAGCCGACCATCCAACCATTGAGCAAGGCTGGGTCGATCTCGGAGATACGGTTCTTTGGTAGGGCGGGGAGAATGTGTTCCGACCAGGCTGCTGACCAGCGCTGGTGGAACAGGAGCTGATCGTGATCGCTCCAGGGCGCCATCGGGATCGGTGTCAGGCCAAGCTCTGTCAGTCCGTTATAGCCATTGATATTCGTCGCGATGATCATCCGGATGTCGCTGTATTTACGCTGCAGCGATTTTAGCCAATCAGCGATCGGCGGAATCTCAGAGGGATTGAACTCGTCGAGTCCATCCAGAAGCAGAAGTGCCTCGCCACGCTTGAAGGCGGTTTGGAGCTGCGAAATCAGCCGATTCGATCCACTGTCATGCGAGCTTTCCAGAACTGAAGTCTCGATCGGTTTAAGGGGATCTTTCTCGGCTGAGCGGTCCAGAATCAGATCGGCGGCGTGGATTAACACTGGCATTAGCGAGGCTAGATCTCCCAGCGCGGGGTCCCTAACTGCAGTCAGCATTGCCAGGTACGTCAGTGCGGTAGTCTTCCCGGAGCCGGGCCAACCGGTGAGGAGCAAATTCGCACCGTCCCGAAGCGCAACATGCAGGTCTAATGTCGGTGATTGGTAAATGCCCGACAAGTACTTCCAATCCGGCAAATTGGGAAGAACGGAGAGCGTGTCCTCCGGTGTGCGTTCGTTCTCAACCCCCTCCGCAGGCAGCGGGGGAGCCAGGACTTTGGGGGGAATGATAATTTCATCCAGTGAAAAAATTGCACCGGCTGCATGCATCGATTGTGTTCGCTGGATGAGATCCAAGCGGTATTGATCCAATGCAACCCGCTGCTGCCGGCGGTTTGAAATCTGCAAGCGGGTTGTGGACCAATTCGACAGCCACTCCCGAATCGGTTCGAGCCGGTTGTACAGATAGGAAAAGAAGATACCCAGCGCCAGGCCAAGGATCAACTCGCCTACATCGAAGAAATTTCCGAACAATGAGATCCAGATATTGCGTATAAACCTGATCATGAAAGCTCACCCAGCATAAAGGAATCGGCTGCATTGCGGACAGCGAAACGGTTCTTCGCTGTTCCGCACTTCCTGCTGCAGAGAATGTGCAAGGTCCACGCCACAGGCAGAGCAGCTTCCACCCTGCATCAGGACAACTGCATACCCACCCACGCGCTCACGCAGCTCTTCGTATCGTTTGAGATCGGTTGGTTCGACATCACCGACGGCCGCCTGGCGCTCGATCGCCAGGCGTTCAAGATCCTCCTTGAGCGATGATAATTCACCCCGCAGTTGAGCTGTCGCCTGTATCCGTTCCGCCTGCAGGTCGTTGAGACCTTGAGTTGCCTTGTCAAACTGGGCCTGGGCTTCCTCCATTTCCAACATCGCTTCCAGCAGGCGATCCTCGAGCGTTTCAAGGTAGCGTTTCAGGGATTCAACTTCCATCTGCAAATCTTGAAGCTCTTTGGGATTTGTGACGGAACCCCCGTATAAGGATTGTTCCGAGCTGTGTATTTTCTCCAGCTGCGAGGCGACTGCGTGCTCGGCACTTAAATTGTCCGTTCGGGCAGTTGTGAGTTTGTCTTCGAGCGATCGGACTCGCTCAGATGCCGCTTGGACCGCCTGGTCATCAGCAAGTTCGGACTCGATTTCAGCGACGCGTGCACGTGAACGGTCCAGTTCGAGGTCCAGCTCTTGCAATCGGTATAGACTTGAAGCACGACTCATAGTCAGATTATAGAGGGTTGGACGAGGGTAGAGCAAGGTACGCATGGCACACATGCTGGCCTCGACGTACAATGGCGGGGTTATGCCTCGCAAGCACAGTAAAGGGCAAATCCTGCTCATTTCGGCTGCCGCGGCAGCCTTGACGCTGCTGCCATATCTACTCGCGGCTCGTCTGGCGCCGGCGGGGACACGCTTCGCCGGGTTCTTGATCAATCCGATCGATGGTTTCAGCTATCTATCGAAGATGAACCAGGGAGCAGATGGAAGCTGGCTTTTCACGCTGCCCTACACGGCCCAACCTGGACCGGGTGCCTTGCTGTATGTTTACCATCTCTTCCTGGGGCACCTCTCTGATTGGTCAAGCCTGCCTCTCCTGACGGTCTACCATGCCGCCCGAATGCTCGCCGCAGGTGGAGCATTTGCGCTGGCATATCTGTTTCTGGATTGGACGGTTGCCGATCGTTCTGCCGTCAGGTTCGGGTGGATCCTGACCCTGCTGGGCTCGGGTTTCGGCTGGATTACTACCCTGGCATTTAACCACCCGGTAAGCGATATGCTGATCCCCGAATCGATCCCTTTCCTGGCTTCCTTGAGCAACGCCCACTTCCCCCTCGCCCTGCTGGCAACGCTCGCGGTCTGTCTCGCAGTTGCGGCTCCCAGCATGCAGCGATGGTTGCGGTTGGCTACGGCTGCCTTTTCGGGCTTTGTGCTGGGTGCCGTGCTGCCATTTTCAGCCGTCGTACCCCTGGTTGTACTCGGACTCTGGGTTGGGTATCAAAGGATCGCAATCCGTGCTCGTTCATCTCTTTCCAGGAAGCGAGCCTGGCAGCTTGACAATCTGCTGCCCTACCTGGCATTCCTCTTATTTCTTGCACCGTGGGTGCTGTATGATTTTTGGTTAAGCCGGGCCCATCCCGTGCTGGCGGCCTGGAACGCACAGAATCAAACGCCATCGCCCCCACCGTGGGATTATGCCCTCGGGTTCGGTGTTATTCTCTTGCTGGCAATTATTGGGATGCTGCGGGCTAAACCGGTTCGCAGCGTCATGGCTTTATTGCTCATCTGGGTGGGTGCTGGGAGTCTCCTGCTCTACGCTCCACTCGCGTTTCAACGCAGGCTGTCCCTGGGGCTGTTTTTCCCGCTCAGCGCGCTGGCTGCCTGCGGCCTGATGTGGCTCCACCAGCGAGGCTATTCATTTTCCCGATTGGCATTGGCAGCAGTCGCGTTGGCGCTGCCCTCTAATGTTCTCGTCGTGGGTGCGAGTGTGCTGGGCGTTGTGAAGGGGGATCGTGAGCTTGTACACACGGAATCTGAGCTGAGTGCGTTCACGTGGCTCGATGAGCACGCTCCACCCAACTCACTCGTGCTGGCTTCGGCCAGAATCGGAAACAGGCTGCCTGCGTTTGCTGATGTGAATGTGCTTTACGGGCATCCCTTCGAGACACCCAACGCCGACCAGGCGCTTGACCTGGTTGAATCGCTATATCGTTCTTCTTCGGCAGCGTCTGAGTTAGAACCATTACGAGTTCTCGGCGTGGATTACGTCTTTTACGGAATTGATGAACGCGAACTTGGCCATCCTGGCTGGCTGGAAGCTCTTAACCAGGTCGCCAGTTTTGATGATGTCGAAATTTATCAGGTGCCGGACCCATGAGCGCACGATCGAGGGTGCCCGTCATCCCGCTGATCATTTTCCTCCTGCTGGCAGTGGCCAGCACGGCACCAATCGTAATCCATCCTGGTTCGATCGCGTTCTGGCCCAATGCGCTCTACAGCGATTTAATTCTTACGCATTTACCTAATGCACGAATTGCGCATTATTCGCTCTTCAGTTGGCACCAGGCACCGTTGTGGAACCCTGTCATTCTCTCTGGAACTCCATTCGCGGCCGATCCCCTGGCCGGCATCACCTACCCGCCATATTGGCTGGCAGTGCTCTTTCCGACCACCCTGACCTTCAATTTGCTGTTCATTCTTCACCTGGTATGGGCGGGTTTGGGCGCGTATCAGCTCTCCCGCGCCGAAGGAGTCGGCATTGGCCCGGCATTAGCAGCCGGGATTGTCTTTGCAGCCAGCACAAAGTTCGCCACCCATATCAGCCTGGGACACATCGGGTTGGTCAGTGCAGTAAGCTGGACACCCTGGGTTCTACTCGCATGGCGGCGGGTTTATGAACCTTCGATCAGGAATTGGAGCGGGAAGGCTGCGTTGGCTGGAGGCGTTCTGGGGATCACGTTCCTGGCCGACCCACGCTGGTTGATCCCTTGTGCACTACTTACCATCGCATACTCGCTACACCAGATTCTGGCTGGTGAGCGACGGAGTTCATTCTTTGAATTGGCCAAACGGGCATCGGTCATTTTGATCTTTGCCCTTGGCCTGGCAGCCAGCCTGCTGCTGCCGCTGGTTGAGCTAACCCGCCTGAGCACACGCGCCGTACTCGCTTCTTCAGAGCCCGAAATATTCTCACTCCGGCCTGTAGACCTGCTGGGTTCGATCGTGCTTCGAAGTGGAGAGCCAGAGCAGTTCGTTTACCTGGGAGTTGCCGCCCTGCTGCTGGCGATCATCGGAATGCTGCGGATGAAAAGCAAGGGTCGATTCTGGACTGGCGCAGCACTGCTTTCCTTGCTGCTCGCGTTAGGATCTTCAACACCGATTTACGGCTGGGTTCGCAGCATCATCCCGGGTGCTGACTTGCTCCGTGTTCCAGCGCGCTATCTGTTTCTGGCAGTCTTCGCGCTGGCGCAGCTTAGCGCCGAAGGCCTGGAAGTGTTATCCAGTATGGTTGCAGCAGCGAGAACGCAGAAGCGTCTGCAGTTCGCCGGTTTCGCGTTCTGCATTATGGTCCTAGTGCTCAACGGTGGCCTGCTGGCAATTCGGGGCCTGGAGGCCATGATAGCACTGGTGCCGCTGCTGGCAGCTCTGGCAGGCCTTGCCCTGCTCATGGCTGGCGCTAAGATATTCCGAAGCGGCAGGTCTCTCCAGATAGCCTGGCTCGTGCTGGTTGCTGGTGAACTGATATGGATCGATTCGGCGCTGCTCGATCCAAGGCCGCTCACGGATCCGCAGCCTGGGAGTTCGATTGCGACCCTGATCGCTTCAGAGCATGGCCGCACCCGGATATTCTCACCCACGTTCAGCATTGATGAACTCCAGGCAGCCACGCTGGGTTGGGAGCAGGCTGAGGGTGTTTCTCCGCTGCAGCTGCGTAGTTATCAAACGTATCTTGCAGCTGCGCTTGGCCTTGTCGCTGATGATTATTCGGTGACGCTTCCTCCCTTCAACGGGAGCGAGCCATCCCTTGGACCGGGAAATAATGTTGTCCTGTCGCAGTTAGAGAAGCTGAACATTGGATGGATCGTGACGTCATCGCCATGGGATGCCACTGGCCTGGAGCCGGCTGGAGAACAAAACGGATTGCTCCTTTACCAGCTTCCCGAGCCACGATCGCGGGCATGGTTGGAGCCTGAAGCAGGCATGACCGGAGCAGACTGGAAGGCCGTTGAGTTGGATACCTGGTCACCGAACCTGATCCGCTTGATGGCCAAAGGCCCCGGAAAGCTGGTTTTAAGTGAAATCTATTATCCCGGATGGGTGGTTCGGGTTGATGGGGCTCGCGCTGACATGCAGCTCGAGGACGGGTTGTTGCGGGGGGTCGACCTGGCTGCAGGCGCCCATGAAGTGGAATTCGTATTCCACCCCTGGACGGTCTTTGTAGGCTGGGGAATATCGCTTGTCTCCTGGATTGCTCTCATCTACCTGCAGAGGCGTCGATGACAGCAGCTGAACGCCGCTGGTGCCTGGCTTATGCCTTCCTGCTGATCATCCTCACAACGATTCCGATCTGGATCGCATTCAAGGCTGCAGGCGGTGAATGGAGCTTTACCGGCTTCCTACTGGCGGTGGAGGATGGCAACTCCTACATCGCAAAGATGAACCTGGGCGCAGCAGGTGCCTGGCTCTTCCGCTCACCTTACACTGCGATGCCGCAGCAGGGAGTCCTGGCTTTCCTGCCATTCCTTCTCCTTGGAAAACTTGCCCTCGGACCGGAGAAGCATCTACAGCTCGTGCTGCTCTATCAATTTTTTCGCATAGCCGCCATACCGCTACTCGTGTTAGCTACCTACAATCTAGCCAGTCTGATCTCCACATCCACTAGCGTCCGCCGCTGGGCGACAATACTGGGAACGGTCGGTGGGGGTCTGGGCTGGATCCTGACCCTCACTGGATCAGGAGAGTGGCTCGGCAGTCTGCCGCTCGATTTTATCTCCCCCGAAAGTTTTGGTTTTCTAGCAGAGCTTACGTTGCCGCATCTGGTGCTGGCGCGTACCTTGATGCTCTGGGCGCTGGCACAGTACCTGGTCGAGGGCGACCAGGGCGCCGGCAGTTGGAAGGCTGGGATTTTACTCAGCCTGGCTACGTTGATCCAACCGCTCGGCACACTGAGCGCGTTTGCAGTTGTCAGTGCCCATCAAATCCTGCTCTGGATTCGCCAGGGAAGGCTCTTGCGAGAGCGTTGGCGTACTCGCTGGCTGCCTGCACTGACGAGGTTCGTGCTGCCCTCACTGCCGCTCATTCTCTATTACTTTGCGGGTTCACTCACGAATCCCTACCTGCGAATCTGGTCCGCCCAGAACCAACTTCCATCGCCGCACCTGCTGCACTACCTGCTTGCTTACGGGCTGATCCTTCCATTTGCGGTCCGAGGTGCTGTGGAGGCCTGGAGAAAATCGTCCTCACCTGGATTGCTCCTTTCAGGTTGGGTGGTCATCCTGCCTCTACTGGCTTATTTCCCGTATCCAGTCCAGCGCCGACTTCCAGAGGGAGTCTGGGTAGCTCTGTCGATCCTTGCGATGGACGGTTTGTCGAAGTGGCTGACAGCCAGGCCCAGACTGGGCTGGATACGTCCGGTTGTGGTCGGGTTCTCTGTGTTGAGCTCGATGGCCCTTGTGATTGGCTCAATCAACGTGGCAAAGTCTCCTGCCAGGCCAGCCTTCATTCCCGGAGCGGAGGAACAAGTCTACAAATGGATAGCAGAAAATGTCCGACAGCAAAGTGTCGTCCTGGCCTCATATGCCGTGAGCAACGCATTGCCGGCCTGGGCAACTGTGCGAGTGATCATCGGTTTGGGACCGGAAAGTGCGAACCAGGAAGTGTTACTGCCACAGGTAAGGGCGCTCTACGATGCCGGTATGAGCAACACTGAACGCGAAGCCTTCTTCGAGCGTGAGGGAATCGAGTGGCTCGTCCTCGGCCCTCTCGAGGCAGTACTCGGAAGCTGGGACCCGACCTCAATCGAAACGATCTCGCTGCGGTACAGTGGAGCTGGGTATCGCATTTACCAAATTGGAGGTGAATCCTGAAGCGGCGGATTGACCTGCTCACTCCAGGCTTGATCGTTCTCGGTCCACTACTGCTCTTCGGGCCGATGCTGCTGAGCGGCAGGGTGTTGTACTGGGGCACACCGCTGCTGCAGTTTGTACCCTGGCATCGCTATGCGATAGATGTGCTTCGGGAAGGGCACCTACCGCTGTGGAATGCATTGGTCGGCGCTGGAGCCCCACTGCTGGCAAATTATCAATCTGCACTGTTTTACCCGCCCAACTTGCTTCTCTTCGTCACAGGTCCTGAATTCGGTCATGGCTTACTTGTATTCCTGCACCTGGCCTGGGCCGGCCTGGGGATGCGCGCGCTGGCCCGGCACCTTAGAATCAAACCGGCTGGCCAGATGATTGCGGCTATGGCGTTCAGCCTTTCGGGATACATGGTGGCTCGTGCGGGCTTCATCAGCATCAACCACACAGCTGCCTGGCTGCCATGGGCCGTGCTCGCACTGGACCGATTGCTTGGCAAGATTAGGACCGATCCGCGGATTGGAGCATGGATCCGGCCCCTGGCGGTATTCAGCTTGATATTGGGCATGCAGTGGCTGGCGGGGCACGCTCAAACTGCCTGGTATACCCTGATCCTGATCCTCGCTTGGACGATCTGGCGGCTGCTGGAATGGCACGATCGCGGACGCCAGATGAAAGCGATCGGATTGCTGGCAGGTGCCAGTTTGCTCGCATTTGCCCTAACTGCCGTCCAGCTTATTCCGACGCTCGAATACCTGCAGCAGACGCCCCGGGCCACTGCACTGGACATGGAATACGCGTTGACCTATTCATTCTGGCCTTGGCGGACATTGGGATTACTCCTTCCTGATCTGTTTGGTTCCCCCGCCTACGGTGATTTCTGGGGTTATGGCAATTTCTGGGAGGATGCAATCTACATCGGCGTCCTGCCCTTGCTCCTGGCGTTCGGAATTGCCCTGAAGAAGGTGCGTGCAAGGGACGGTGAGGGCAGGCTCGTACGCTTCCTCTTATTTCTCGCGGGTATCTCGCTGCTGCTTGCATTAGGTAAAAACACACCGGTCTACCCGTATCTCTTCACACACATACCGACCTTCAGCCTCTTCCAGGCGCCAGCACGCTGGAACCTGCTGCTTGTCTTCGGACTCGCGTTGTTGGCCGGATTGGGCTACGACCGCTGGACAACTCCCACCGGGCGAGGTCTTTACTGGACCAGGCTTGGAACGGTCGGGGCGGCGGTTATCGGTCTGGCTGCATTCCTGGGCTCGCTCGGGCTGAATGGCGTAGAACCGACATTCGTGCGGGCATTTGCAATTGCGGGCATATGGCTTGCCGCTGCCGGCGCACTGACTCTCTTTTTACCGAAGACCCTCACACCTGGTCGTCAACTTCTCGTAGGAGGAGTACTGCTTCTGGACCTTGTCATCGCGGGTTGGGGATTGAACCCTTCGCTTCCCGCCTCCGTATATCAAGGAGGGACGGCGCTCAAGCAGCTGGCGTCCAACGAGGGAAACCTGCGCCTCTATATGCCAACCGAGGTGGAATATACAGTTACCTTCGAACGCAGCCACCGCTTCGACACCTTCGATGCGGGCATTGACTGGCGCCTCGTGCGGGAGGCCGGGATTCCAAACACACCACTCCTTGAATTGATTCCCTCCCTGAATAATTTTGACCCGTTCATCCCGGATCGCTTTGCGCTGCTGACTGCGGCGATCGAAGCAAGCCCGGAGGGACAACGCGACAGGCTGCTTGCACTCTTGGACGTCGGTTGGGTGGCGGTCGATTCCGGCACAGGTCCGCTTGGCGTGCAGTATCAGCAGGTTCAGGATGGAAGGCGATTGTGGTTAATGCCAGGTGCAGTTGCAGTCGATTCGATCGGTGAGGCGCTCTCCATAATCGAAGCAGGTCAGTTCGATCCGTCCCGGATGGCGATCCTCGAGGCGCCTGATGCTGTTGAACGTCTCGTTGGCGGACCAGCAAGTGCAGGGCCGATCGTTGAAGACGGACCGAACCGGATTAAGTTCAATCTCAAAGCTCCACAGGGGACATGGATTGTCCTGGCGGACAGTTGGTACCCCGGCTGGCAGATCGATGTAGATGGGGAGCGAGGGAGTCTCTACCCTGCTTTCGTCGCGCTGCGTGGTGCATGGGTTCCTGCTGGAACGCATGAAATACAAATGTCCTATCACCCGACCTCGTTCTACTCCGGTGCCGCGCTCAGCGTGCTGGGGTGGATTTTGTGGGCGGTTCTTTTTTTCCGGTGGAAAGAGGAATGAGGCGCTGGTGGCCAGCATTGCTAGCCCTGGTGGTTGGAGTAATCTACGCCGGGGCTCGAATGGCACCAGCCGGTTTCGATCCGGTCGCACTGGCCGAGATTGGACCACGCTATGCGGAGCTTGAGCCCGATGCCGAACCCGGGTACGACGGACAATTCACATTATTCATCGCGCTGGATCCTAATCCTCGTACGGTTGCATCTCACCTCGATGTACCGGCCTATCGCTACCAGCGCATCCTGCTGCCCATCACAGCTCGCCTTCTATCATTCGCACAACCAGGCATCATTCCCTGGATGCTGCTGTTTATCAATCTGGCTTCGCTAGCCATTGGAACACGCTTGCTTACTGAGCTGGTGATCGAGCGAGGTTTTTCACCCGGATACGCGCTGGTCTATGGGTTGTGGGTTGGAATCATCGCTCCAGTCGGCCTTGATCTGCATGAACCGCTCGCGTATGCACTCGTCATTTTAAGCTTCTATCTTCACGGCCGAGGCAGGTCAGTGCCGGCTGCGCTCGCTGCAGGCTTGGCACTCTTTGCCAAGGAAACAACCATGCCTTTCTGGCTGGTCTTGCTCGTGGTAGGTACATCAAGGGGCAGGGGGAAGTCCCGATTGTTGCTCGCACTTACCGGGCTTGCGTTCCTCGCCTGGCAGGTCTGGCTCTGGATGACCTTCGGTTCACCTGGCATCGGGAGCGGCGGAGAGATGGCGACCGGCTTCGAGCTGATCCCCTACATGGGTTTGTGGAGAATCGGTCTTTACGGCTGGCGAGTGCTGCTGCTTTTTGCGGTGATTCTCATTCCAACCATCGTCGTGCCCTCGGTTTGGGGCATCATCTCAACTACGCGATCCTTCCTGCACGAAAGGACCCTGCACCGAGATACTTTGGTGATGTGGCTGAATTCGTTGTTGATAGCTTTCGCCCCGCATTCGACCTTTCGCGAACCGCTCGGAATCGTGAGGCTTGCCGACGGGATGGTGCTGGGATTGATTTTATACGGGACGTATCGCGACAAAAAACGAGTGCTCAATTATGCATTTTTCTGGATCGCTTTCCTGTTCTTGCTTATCCAGCAATCTTGAGAATAGGGTGGATCTTCCTTCTGAGAGGGAGCTTACAGAAGCAACGCGGAGTTTCACGGTACAATTCGAGCCTACCGTTTCCTGCAGGCATCAGGAGATACAATGAACGAAACAAAAACACTCGCCGAGCGCCTGGTTGCAAATGTTGAAAATGTAATCGTCGGTAAGCATGAGGCTATTAGCCTGACGGTCACCGGTTTGCTGTGCCAGGGGCATATCTTGATCGAGGATGTTCCCGGCACCGGCAAGACCATGCTTGCTAAAAGCCTGGCAAAATCGATCGGCTGCAGCTTCAACCGTATCCAATTCACCCCGGATATGCTTCCAAGCGATGTCACTGGGGTATCGATCTTCAACCAGAAGACGAATGAGTTTGAATTCAGGCCAGGTCCGATCGTCGCACAGATCGTCCTGACGGACGAGATCAATCGGGCGACGCCCAAAACACAAGCTGCTCTGCTGGAAGCGATGGAGGAACAACAGCTGACCGTTGATGGCGTAACGCACCCACTCCCGCAGCCATTCCTGGTCCTGGCAACACAGAATCCGATCGAATACGAAGGAACGTTTCCACTACCAGAGGCCCAAATGGATCGCTTCCTGATGCGGATCCATATCGGCTACCCGAGCAACAGTGATGAAATCCGAATGCTGAAATCGCAGAAGCTTGTTCACCCGATCGTCGATCTGAAGCAGGTTGTTGATGTCAATGAACTGCTTGCTGCCCAGCAGGCGGTAAGGGAAGTTACAGTCTCACCTGAGATCGAAAACTATATTATCGAGTTGGTGGATGCCACCCGTACGCATGGGGATATCTATCTCGGGGCAAGCCCACGCGGCAGCCTGGCGCTATACCGCACAGCCCAGGCACGGGCGGCGATTGAAGGCCGCAGTTATGTCCTGCCGGATGATATTAAAGCCCTGGCGGTTTCCACGCTCGCCCACCGGTTGATCGTAGGTTCGGCTGCGCGAATTCGCGAGATCGACGCACGCGACATCGTCAATGAGCTGCTGGAGAAGCTTCCAGCGCCAGGCGGTGAAATCGGTTGATGTCAAACCGAGCGCGCGGCGTCCTTTCATTATTGCTGCTCTGCGTGACAGCAGCCCTGATCACCGGCCGAGAGCTGTTTGTCAACTTGAGCTACTTCTGGGGCGGATTGCTCGTCCTGGCCTATTTCTGGTCCCGCTATTCGCTATGGGGAGTGACCATCTCGCGGCAGCCGCGGGCTAACAGAGCGCAGGTGGGGCAGTTGTTTGTTGAGCATTTCGAACTTAATAACAACAGCCGCATCCCCAAGTTGTGGATCGAAGCCCGGGACGAATCCGACCTTCCTGGATACCGTGTGACTGCAGTTGCGATTGGATTGGGACTGCGTGGCCCCTCCCGCGCTGATGCTCATCGAGCGGTGAACGTGGTGTCGGGGTTGGGACCGCGGCAGAGCCGCAGCTGGCTCGTGCGAACACTTTGCACGCAGCGTGGCCGCTACAGCCTCGGCCCCATGAGCCTGATCTCCGGCGATCCATTTGGGCTTTTTCCCACCAAGTTGGACATTCCAGTCGAGCAGCATGTCGTTGTCCTCCCGATGGTGCTGCCATTGACGTCCTTTCCGATTCCAAGCGGCCGTTTGCCCGGCGGTGAGGCTCTTCGGCAGCGGACGCATCAGATTACGCCCAACGCGTCAGGGGTACGAGATTATGCTCCAGGGGACAGTTTCGGCAGGATTCATTGGAGGTCCACCGCCCGCTTGAGACGGCTGGTGGTGAAGGAATTCGAGCTCGACCCGCTGGCAGAGATATGGATCGTCCTTGATGCCGATCGAGGCGCGAACTATGCGAACGAAGAACTGGAGGGCGATCGCGAGGTTGGAATCGGCGAGCTGTTCCAGTTGCCGCCAGCCACCTTCGAGTACGCCGCTACAGCGGCAGCCTCGCTGGCAGTCCATTTCCTCCAACATGATCGATCCGTAGGGCTGGTGGCCTATGACGGAATGCGCCAGGTGATACAACCCGAATTTGGAGCGGCGCAGCAGAACCGTTTGCTCGAATCACTGGCCGTAGCCAATCCGGCGGGAGAACAGAGCATTTCGAACGTATTGAAGATCGAATCACCCCGAATTCCACAGGGTGCAACGATCGTCATCATCACGGCTTCATCCGATCCGCGCCTGGCAGAAAGTGTGCGCTGGCTGACTCACGCAGGCCGTCAGCCGGTCCTGGTATTGGTGGATGGGGCAAGTTTTGGGGCTGGGCGAGATAGTACGGAGCTGGCATTGGCTGCCAGCCTTTCGGCCGTCCCGGTGCGAATACTGCGCTTTGGAGATGACCTTGGAGCAGCCTTGAGCATCGCGAACTCCCAACCTGTCCGGCGGCGTGTGGCTTGATGAGTGAAGTCAAGATCGAAGGCTCGCATAGGTTTTTCCTGCTGTTGACTGTTTTCTTCAGCGGGATGACAACCCTGGCAATTGAGCTTTCAGCCTCGCGACTGCTGGGAAGCGTCTACGGGACGAGTAACCTCGTCTGGGCCAACATCATTGGCTTGATCTTGGTCTACCTCACGGCCGGTTACTTTTTGGGTGGCCGCTGGGCTGATCGCTGGCCGTTCTCGAAAGCTTTTTATCGGCTCGTGAGTTGGGGGGCATTTACCTCCGGTCTTGTCCCACTGCTGGCGAGGCCGGTCCTACTGCGAGCGGCCAATGCAGTCGAAAATCTGGAGCTGGCCTTGATGGTCGGCTCCTTCATCTCAGTTTTGATTCTCTTCAGCATCCCTGTGACACTGCTGGGATGTGTCTCGCCCTATGCTATCCGCCTGGCTTTGCACGATACCAAACACGCCGGACGCACCTCAGGCAGGATTTATGCGCTGTCGACTCTGGGATCGATTGTGGGCACCTTCCTACCAGTCCTCTTTCTGATCCCGACGCTTGGGACTGCGCGCACCTTTCTGGTCTTTAGCTTGACTCTGCTGCTTGTCGCCACCACCGGGAGATGGCTTACTGACCGGCGGGGGGCTGTGCTGAGCCTATGGATGCCGCTCCTGTTGCTAGTTCTCGCCGGGATCGGCCTGCATGGTCCGATTAAGTCGAATACTGGCCAGGTTTTTGAGACGGAGTCTGCCTACAACTACATTCAGGTCGTTGAAATCAACGGCGTTCGGCAGCTGATGCTGAATGAAGGCCAGGGAATCCATTCAGTCTACGCCCCCGGCTTGCAGGCAACCTATGGCACCTGGGATTACTTCCTCTCGGCACCATTTTTCAACCCTCCGGGAGAAGCGGCCGTTGTAAAGCGTGTCGGTATCGTTGGGCTGGCAGCAGGTACGATCGCGAAACAGTACAGCGAGGTGTTCGGCCCAGTTCCCATTGATGGGTGGGAAATCGACCCCGGCATCATCAAGGTCGGTCGAGATTGGTTCGATATGAACGAACCGAATTT
>DAOUEL010000093.1:0-1855 GCA_034430595.1 Anaerolineales bacterium
GCCGGTGTTCCCATCGCCGGAGACCTGGGTGATCAGCAGGCGGCGACGGTAGGGCAGGCCTGCTTCGATGCCGGCGAGGCCAAAAACACCTATGGGACCGGCTGCTTCATGCTCCTGAACACCGGCGGCGAGATCGTTCCATCCAGACATGGTCTGCTTACGACCGTCTGCTACCAATTCGGCGGCGAAGCCCCTGTCTATGCCCTGGAGGGATCGGTCGCCATCACCGGCGCGCTCGTCCAGTGGCTGCGGGACAACCTGAAGCTGATTGATACGGCGCCCGAGGTGGAAACCTTGGCGAAGACGGTCAGCGATAACGGCGGAGTTTACTTCGTGCCAGCCTTCTCCGGTTTGTTTGCACCCTATTGGCGGAATGATGCCAGGGGGGTCATCGTCGGCCTGACACGCTATGCTAATCGAGGCCACCTCGCCCGGGCCGCATTGGAAGCGACCGCCTTCCAGACGCGTGAGGTGCTTGATGCGATGAATGCCGATTCGGGCGTCGAACTTAAATCCCTCAAGGTCGATGGCGGGATGGTCGCGAATGATCTGCTGATGCAGTTCCAGGCGGATGTCCTCGGCGTTCCCGTCATCCGCCCGACGGTGCCTGAAACCACGGCGCTGGGGGCGGCCTATGCGGCCGGCTATGCAGTCGGTTTCTGGAAAAACCGGGATGAGATGCGGATGAATTGGGAGGCCGATAGAACCTGGCAGCCTGATCCGAGTAGCTCGGCTGGAACCGATCTCTTCGCCGAGTGGAAGAGAGCCGTTACCAGGACGTTCGATTGGGTGGAGGTTCGCTAAAGTATGGCGATACTCAGCCGTAAAGAACGAATTCAGCAGATTACAAACAACCCGGAAATCAGCGTCCTGATCGTCGGGGCAGGCATCAATGGCATCGGCCTATTCTGGGATCTGGCGCTGCAAGGGGTGGATGTCCTGCTCATCGACCGCGGCGATTATGCAAGCGGTGCCAGCGCAGCTTCCTCACACATGGCGCACGGCGGCATCCGCTACCTTGAGAACGGCGAGTTCCGCCTGGTCCGGGAAGCGGTCCAGGAGCGGAATCGTCTGATCGAAAATGCGCCGCACCTCGTGACCCCATTGCCGACGACGTTCCCGATCTTTAAATGGTTTTCGGGATTGCTCAATGCACCACTGAAATTTCTCGGGATGCTTGACCGGCCCTCAGAGCGAGGTGCGCTGGTCATAAAGATTGGCATGACGCTCTACGATCTCTACACGCGTAAGCAGGGCACCGTTCCGAAGCATACCTTCCTGGGAAGGAAACGATCCCTGGAGCAGTTCCCGGCGCTCAACCCGGAGGTCATCTTCACCGGGACCTACTTCGATGGAACCATTCATTCGCCGGAACGATTGGCCGCCGAACTGGTCATTGATGCCGCCTCCACAAATCCAAAAGCTATCCCCCTGACCTACGTCAGCCTGGCCGGGATGAAGGAGAATTTCTTCCAACTGCAGGATGAACTCAGCGGCGAATCCTTCACGATACGTCCAAAGGTGATTGTCAACGCTGCCGGTCCATGGATCGACAACGTCAATCGAAACCTTGGAGAACGGACACACTATATCGGGGGAACAAAGGGCTCGCACCTGGTGCTGGACCACCTGGAGCTGCGGCAGGCGATTGGAGAGCATGAGTTCTTCTTTGAAAACAAGGATGGCAGGATCGTCCTGATCTTTCCACTGGCCGATCGTGTCCTGGTTGGAACCTCAGACATCCGTGTTGATGACCCAGATGATGCAGTTATCACGGATGAAGAGGTTCAATACTTTCTAGACATGATCAAGCGGGTATTCCCCGGGATTCGGGTAGACCCATCCCAGATTGTCT
>DAOUEL010000094.1:0-2383 GCA_034430595.1 Anaerolineales bacterium
CGGAAGCCGAGCGGGTAGCGCTCACTCCCTGCGCCCGGAGGGTGATCAAACAACCATCCGCTGCGCAAGTCGAGCAGCGCAAGCAGCAGCCGGGGATTGACCGACAGCTCGTTCGCCACACGCTGGATGATCTGTGCGCCGCTATGCTCCTGATCGTCCTCCAGCTGCTCATGGTACGTGCTGAGAAAGCCGTCGGCTTGATCGACAAACGCCTGCAGGTCGAAGTCAGCTGCTGTGGGGGAATAGACAAGTTCGCTATCCGGCAGGATTGGCTGTGCCGGTGACAGGTCTTCCAGGCGATCCGGGATCGAAAGCAGAGTGCCCGGGGTGAGAAATCCCTTCTCGGGGAGCGGGCTCTGGCTTGTGATCTCGCCAGGCTCTACTCCGAAGCGCCCGGCCAGCCCGGAAAGCGTATCCCCCGAGCGAGTCTCATACTCGTAGGTAGCCCCTTCTGGTGACGGATAGGGCGAGGGCACGGAATAGACCGCGGATGTAGCCCCCGGGGTGATATTCACGGAGGGCTCGGGCGTGAGAGACACTGGCGATGGCATCGCTTCGACCGTTTGACGCAGATCTTCAGCCGTAAAACCCGACGATCGGCGCACGAGACGGCCGGGTGCGTTGCAAGCCAGCGCGGCGAAGAACAGGGCGAAAATAGCCAGGGTGAGTGGACGTTTCATAAAAGGAACCACTTCCATTATCAGCAAATTTACCGCCAAGTATGTCACCCCGGCAGCAGGAATTCAATTCTCCCTTCATTTGCTCGCAGAAACCACTTCGCACCCCATACAACTCTCGATGCGTTAGAATCAAGAGTGCTGTGAGGTCCCGGGGCGGAGGCTGGCTTTATCCGCTCTCTGATTGTCCCACCAACCCTTTGCCTGACGATGAGGCCCGTATACCTGATTTCTCAATCAGGGCGGGCAACGAATGCCCGCGCGCACGGGGAGGTCTTGACGCAGAATAAAGATGGATTCTACAGCTAACCCTGGAAGGAAGGCGACCAAAATGGTAACAGATGAACACCACATGCACGAGATGCAGGGCTCCGGTGGGGATGACCACAGCCAGCACAGCCACGACGGAGGCGGGCAGGCTCACGTCGACCACAGCGGGCATGAGATGATGTTCCGGCAAAAATTCTGGATCAGCACGCTGCTCTCGATCCCGGTGCTCGTCTTCAGTCCATCGATCCAATCTTTTCTAGGTTACAGCCTGCCGCCCTTCCCGGGCAGGGAATGGATCACGCCGGTTTTCGCTGTGATCGTATTCATCTATGGCGGCATTCCTTTTATCCAGATGGCGATCCCCGAGTTGAGGAACCGCCAACCGGGGATGATGACCTTGATCTCACTTGCAATCGGCGTTGCCTTTATCTACAGCCTAGCGGCGATCTTCCTGCCCTCCGGCTCAACCTTCTTCTGGGAGCTGGTGACGCTGATCGACATCATGCTGCTTGGACATTGGATTGAAATGCGCAGTGTACGTCAGGCTTCCAGTGCCTTGAACGAAATCGCCCAGCTGATGCCGGATACCGCCGAGCGCATCCTTGAGAACGGCGAGACGGAGCTTGTTCCAGTCAGCGAACTCCAGAAGGATGACCTTGTCCTGCTACGGCCGGGGGCCAGCATCCCGGCCGATGGCGAGGTTGAACAGGGCAACTCGCACGTGGACGAGGCGATGATCACCGGTGAGTCAAAGCCGGTAACAAAGTCTCCCGGTGATCGCGTCATCGCCGGCACCATCAACGACGATGGCAGCCTGCGTGTGGTCGTGACCGCCATCGGCGACGACACAGCGTTGGCCGGTATTATGCGCCTTGTAAAAGAAGCACAGGGCAGCAAATCCAATACGCAGATCCTCGCCGACCGCGCGGCAGGGTGGCTGTTCTACATCGCCCTCGGAGCAGCGGTACTTACGGCAATCGCGTGGACGATCGCCGTCGGCTTTCAGGTTGAAGTCATTTCGCGCGTAGCCACCGTCCTGGTCATCGCCTGCCCGCATGCAATCGGCCTTGCAATCCCACTCGTGGTCGCAATCACCACCTCGATCGGAGCGCGCAACGGAATCCTGGTCCGTGATAGGCTCGCACTTGAGAAAGCACGCAAGATCGACATAGTCATCTTCGATAAGACCGGGACGCTCACCACAGGCGAGTTCGGTGTCGTCGAACAAGAAACCGTCGACGATTGGAATGACGATCAAGCGCTCGCACTTGCTGCCGCTATCGAAGGTGACTCCGAGCATATGATCGCCCGCGGCATCCGGGCAGCAGCCGACGAACGCTCCCTCGACCTTCCTCCCATCTCGAACTTCGAAGCAATCAAAGGTCGCGGCGTACAGGCTCGCTGGCAGAACGATCAGGTCTATCTCGGTGGACCCC
>DAOUEL010000095.1:0-8838 GCA_034430595.1 Anaerolineales bacterium
GGCGAGTTCGACTCGGGCTGGCTCTTTCGGGACGATGCTCCATGACCAGGTCGTAGCGAGCGAAATGCCCGTCCCGGACATCGTCGGTTGGGGGATAGCTGCCATGCGGGCTGGATCGAATTCGGCCAGGAAGCGGGTAAAGGGTGCCAATGCGCTGGCAGAACGGTTGGCAAGGAATTCATCCCAGGTTTCATCGGAGCGGGTGTAATCCAACGCAGCAGAGGGGATCACACCGGTTTCGGCAGCCTGTGAATAAAAGTCAAGGATGTCGGTCAAGGTCGTGGCATCCAGCACCAGGTTGCCGTTCGAATCACGCAAGTGCGTTCCGGAGGCGAGGTATTCTGCCAGCGTAAAACGGGCACGTGGATCGCCAGCCGGAAAGAGGAACGTCCGCGGACTTTCCAGGAGCAAATCCCAGCTGCGGGGAGGCTCACTGTAGAGATCTGTGCGGTAGGCGAGCACATCCGTGAAGGCTGCGACCGGGTAGGCGATCAAGATTCCATTGTAGGTTGAGGCCGGAAGTGCATATTCGTACCAAGCCAAATCATCGGGTAGAGCAAGCTGTTCACCAAGCGGGGCGAGAATCCCCTGGATGGCGGCGCTGCGGGCAGAATCGGGGTCAAGCAGGATCAGGTCGGGCAGGGAGGCGGGCGCCGCGCCGTTGGCAGTTACCAGGCTGTCCAGCAAACCGCCTGTGCCGCGTTCAGCCTTGACACGCACATCGATCGATAAACCGTCATGCTGCTCTTCAAAACTGTGCAGCCGTTCGGCGAGCAGTAACCCAGCCTCTGTTTCGACGTCCGGGGCAAAGAATGGCGAGACCCACAGGGTGAGGCTTTTCGGAGCGGGAGGTGTCGCCGTCGCGGTGGCAGGCGCTGGCGTGGGTGAGCTTGCTGTCGTAGCGGTCCTTACCGGACCCTCGGTCCCAGCCGATGAGCAGGCAGCCAGCAGGAGTGTCAGCACAAGTGCGATCGCAAGTTCGAGTCGTTTTGACATCGTGCCGTGATTATACCGGTATCCGGGCAGGGTGCGTATTCAGGATGAAATCGATTCATGCCTCATAATTGAAGGCCGGCCGTAAGCTGGGTAGAACCTGGATATGCTAGAATCTGATCAGAATGGCAGCCAACGAGTCAATCCAACCGATTCTGGAAGGGTTACCCTCCAGACCGGGTTGCTACCTGATGAAGGATCAGGACGGCCGCGTGCTCTACGTCGGGAAAGCCGTCAATCTGCGCAGCCGCGTCCGTTCTTACTTCCATGATTCAGCGATCCACAGCCGGAAAACGGCAGAAATGGTTACACGGATCGCAGACATCGAGTGGATTGTCGTCGGCTCGGAACTCGAAGCGCTGATTCTCGAGATGAACCTGATCAAACGCCACCGGCCGAAGTACAACGTGCGGCTGAAGGATGATAAGCGCTACCCCTACATTCGCGTTCATTGGTCCGATCCATTCCCCAAGGTAACCGTCACTCGGCGCCTGAAAGACGACGGCAGCCGCTACTTCGGCCCCTACACCAGCGCCTGGGCCGTCCATCAAACGCTCGATGTCCTGCGAAAGATCTTCCCGTATCTGACCTGCGATCGCGTGATCACCGGTGAGGATCAGCGAGCTTGCCTGTACTACGATATCAAGTTGTGCGTCGCGCCCTGCATCGGGAAAACCGACCAGGTCGCTTATCGTGCAATGATCGATGATCTATGCCGCTTCCTGCAAGGCCATAGCGAGCAAATCGTGCAGCGCCTTGAACAGGAAATGGCGCGCGCCTCTCAAAATCTCGAGTATGAACGGGCGGCCGCTATTCGAGACCAACTGCAGGCCATCGAACGGGTGGTGGAAGGGCAGAAGATTGTTTCACAGGACCGTAAAGATTCGGATGTGATTGCCTTCGCCCGGGACGAGCACGATGCCTGTGTTCAAGTCTTTTTCATTCGCGGTGGGAAGCTGATCGGGCGCGAATATTTCGTACTCGATGGAGCTCAAGAAGCGGAAGATGCCGAACTGGTTGGTGCATTTGTAAAACAGTTCTACACCGAGGCGGCCCACATTCCGGATCGTGTTCTGCTGCCGACGGAGGTCGAGGAAGCTCGCATCATCGAGTCCTGGCTTGAACGCAAGCGCGGTGGCCCAAGCGTAAAACTAAAAGTGCCCTTGCGAGGTCCGAAACGGGCGCTGGTCCAGATGGCTGCCGAGAACGCAGCAGAAACGCTGTCCTCCTTACGGGCTAAATGGGAAGCCGATCGCAGCAAACATGTTCAGGCGATTTCTGAATTAAGGGATGCGCTCTACTTGAGTGAACCACCCAACCGGATCGAATGCTACGATATTTCGAACCTGCAGGGTACCGCAGCCGCTGGCTCGATGGTCGTCTTTGAGCAAGGTACTCCCAGCAAACGCCTCTACCGCATGTTCACGATTCGCGAGGTGCAGGGCCAGGATGACTTCTCCAGCATGGAAGAAGTGCTCAAGCGGCGCTTCCGGCGCTGGGGAATCGCGAACGAAGAAGCCCAAAAACCTGGTGGGAAGCTGGACCAGGGATTTGGAATCCTGCCGGACTTGCTAATCGTCGACGGCGGCAAGGGCCAGCTGAGCCGTGCCCGGGACGTGCTTGAGACATACCATCTTGAGGAGCGGGTGCCCGTAGTTGGTCTGGCCAAGGAGAATGAAGAACTCTACCTTGTTGATCAGATGGACCCGGTGATCCTGCCCCGCCGATCGCAGGGGCTATACCTGGTTCAGCGCATTCGGGATGAAGCCCATCGCTTCGCGCTTCGGCAACACCAGAAACAGCGGCGGCGTTCAAGCTTGGCCTCTAACCTGGATGAGATCGCCGGCATTGGCCCGGCCCGCAAGAAAGCCTTGTTAATGAAGTTCGGAGATGTCAACCGGCTGCGCAGCGCGGAAGTGGATGAGCTGGCGCAGGTGCCGGGCATCAGCCGAGAACTGGCGACACGAGTGAAGGAAGCACTGCAGGTGTAGGGAGGGCAGGCATGCCGGTCGTATGGATTGTCGACGATGACGATGAAATGAGTCATGCAGTACGCTTGATGCTTGAGCTGCTTGACTGCACCGTAGAGACACACCGCGATGCACGCAGCGCTGCCAGGCGGCTGCTGGCCGGTGAACGACCCGAGCTAATGGTGCTCGATATTAATATGCCCGAGGTGAGCGGGATCGACTTGCTTGAATTTCTGCGGCTGCAGCCAGATCTGAAGCGTATCCCGGTGGTGATGCTTTCATCCGAGACGACTGATGTTCAGGTGGATGAAGCGATGAAGCTCGGAGCAGATGCGTTTGTGTTTAAACCAGTGACCATCGAAGAACTCGAAGGTGCGATCGAGCGTGCCATGGCAGCTCACAAGTAAATCCTGCCCTTGTAATGCTCCCGATTCCTTACCCTCCGTTCCTTTCTCCAATTGAATAGGTGCCCACGAGCAGCCCGGCCCGCAGGGCTGTTTCGATAAACCGCTCCACCTGCCGTTCCTCGATCAGCGCGATTTGGGGTCCGAGCAGATCCTTGATATAGCGCCGCGTGAGCCTATTCTTCCGCAGCTCATCCATGACAGCTTTTGATTCAGTGCGCAGGACGCACAGCAGCTCAACCTGTGCCTCCAGCCCAGCCTTGGCGTAGCGATCAAGTGCAGTGAGGAGACTGGGTGGGATCTCAACCTCCGTCTCCTCTAGCAGACTGCGAACCTGGTGAACCTGCAGCCCCTGTTTTAAAGCCTGCTGCAGCGCTGCGGGAGAAATGGAGTAGCTGTAGGTTGCATCATCTGCCGAGTGCCAGTCTGCGAAGCGTGCAATCTGGTAGCGCAACGCGCGCGAAGCACTGCGTGCAAAACGCAGTACACCGCTGCTGGAGATTTCAATCTCCCCGGGAGGAGCTTGAATCTCAATCTCCGCTTTGCGTTCGAAGAGCAGCGCCGAGGCAGGTGTGAGGCGAAAGGCGATGATGGAGGTTCCTGCCTGGTCGTATCCCAGGTCGACGGCACCCAGCCAATGCATGGTGCGGGTCAAGGTTGAACGCAGGAAGGCGCCTTCTACCTCCAGCCAGGCTTCGAGCCCATGTAATATGCGTCCCTCATCATCCTGGAAATACCAGGAATCAAAGTCCCCGGCCGGACGTTGGAAGCCGGGCTGCTGGCGTTGAATATCGTCCTGAAAGGCGGCCAGATTCCACCATTCGTCCCTTGGTATGTCGGCCAGAATCATAAGCAGCGCGCCACGCGAGAGCAGCGGATCGTTTGGCCAGCCATCCTTGGTCGAGTGCAGGTGGCCGACCGCTGACAGGTCGTTCCATCCGGCGGAATCCCGCCAGGTCAGCAGCAGCCTGCGGAGTGCCTGAGAACGCTCGGATTGCAAGAAGCTGCGAGTCGGCTCGGGTTTTGGGGCAGCGGAACCCCGGTCGAGAATCCCCAGCTCGGTTAGCAGTTCCACCAGCAGAGGTACCGCTGATGAATAGCGCAGGTGCGTTTGTTCCACGTCGCTCAGCGCCGACGCCTGGGTGTGTTTCTCCGTAGACCGCCGACGATATGCGGCAAGCAGGGTGGTGGCGTCATCGACGAGCGCGCTGGAAGCAGCCTGAATGTGGACCGGGTCCGGGGCCGGATGACCCATAACTGGAACGGGTGCTGCTGTGGGAGCCCCGAGCGCGGCAAAAATCTCATCCGGGATATAGGCAAATTCCTGTGGCCCGGCGGGAGTATCGAGGAATGCGCGCCCGACGTAGGCCCGGTACCACAGCTCCTCCAGCGGCGATGCCGGGCTTCGCCAGAGCAGTTCGCGATCGCGGCGGGCGGGGCCGATATCACGCATCGGGCCGAATTGTCGCGAGTAATCAGCGAATGGCATCTGGCCACCGTGCCGCAGCAGGTGATCGAGCGCCTCACTCGCACCTGCTGAGAGTGAGTCCAGTTCATCCCGCAGCAGTTCTGGCTCGATCAATGCCTGTGCCAGCCATGGTGCCAGTTGTTCGTGCGGGAGTTCGGGTGGATCGAGGCCGGCAAGCTCGGCCACAATGCGAAGGTATCCCGGATCACGATCTTCAAGAAAACGCAGCAGGGAGGGCATCGTGCACTCTAGGCCCGGGGACGATCCGGTGCCGTTAGATAATGACGTCCAGAGCCTGTGGCAGGATTTTTATCTTCAGGCTGGTGACCTCTGATGTGAAACCGGCGAAGATCTCGCCATCTACGTGGATCGTCACTGGCCTCTCTGAGGTCAGCTCGAGCTCATGAAATGCGCCCAGGCGGACATCCTTGAAGCGCCCATGGGTGCCGTTCATGACCTCCGGTATCAGGCGGAACATCTTCGCCCGCGAGACGTTGCCGATCAGCGCATAATTCAGCAAACCGTCATCCAGAACAGCGTCCGGCGCCACGTGGAACCCTCCGCCCTCGCGCGGTCCATTGCAGGCAACGAACATCAAGACGCGTTGGTCGATCTTTTCGACGTCCGTGATGATCTTCATCGGCGGTGCATCGTGATTTCGTACAATGGTCTTGATGACGGCCCATAGATACATGCTGAAGCCCTGGAGCCGGGTGATATCGTAGGAGTAGAGCGTGACGGTGGCATCGAAGCCGATTCCGAGCGTGTTGTCCCAGTATTCGCTGCGGCCATCCTTGTCGGTTAACAGGCCCAGGTCGATGCGCCGAGCTTCGCCTTCAAAGACCCGTTCCATGGCTTGTTCGGCGAGCGGGTTGATGCCCACATTATTGCAGAAGTCATTGCCGGAACCGATTGGAACGGCAGCCAGGGCAGGTCGTTTTCCTTCAGGCACTCGCATCAGGCCGTTCACGATCTCATGCACCGTGCCATCACCCCCGACTGCGGCAACAACGTCGAAGCCCTCCCGGGCTGCCTGTTCGGCCAGTTCGGTAGCATGCTCGGGGTATTCGGTGGCCGACCATGAAGCGCCGCCCCTTTGTTCGATGATCGGTGTAAGCGCCGAGGCCATATTCCAGGATCTTCCACGGTCGGAATGCGGGTTGAAGATCAATTTCACTCGACGGGTCATGTTGGCACACTCCATCCGATATGCACCACCCTCAGGGAGACGAAGGTGGAGATCACCGGGCCAAGCCTGCCCGAAGAACGCTGCAAACGCGATCCCGGTGCTCTGGTTGGTAATGCTGCTGATCGCTCCGTGAAGGATCTCGTTTCACGGTCGACCTGTTCTGGCTCCGGCTGCCCTCTGGCGAGATTGCGTGGCGATTATAGCGTATTCAGCGCCTGAGAAAAGCGGATCGGGTGCAACTTTTTAAGCGTAACGGTGATTGACTTACGGACCCGGGGTGTTTAAAGTGGATTTATACGAGCCTCAGGCCACCAAACGGCTGCATATCCCCGCTGGCTGTGGCAACCTCCGGCCCATCTGAGGATCCCTCGCAGGTTGAGGCGATCATGAGGATAGCGCCGACCGACTGGAGGAACGCCCTTTCGCTGCAGCGCAAGCACGCGGGATCATCCGGCGAACGCGGCAATGCCGGCCGCTGTGAGGATGGCAGGGGGCTCTCCTCTTTTAAACGGCTGATCTCCAGGCTTTAGCTTTGCCAGGTCCGATCGTAAGAGATTCGATCGGAGTGTGCCGTTAAGCATGCGGTTAATTCAACATTCCACGGCCGAGCAGCAGATCAACTTCGTGTTGAACTTGCTGTCTGGATTGGAACAGGATCGCGGACATCCCCACCCTGCGCGCGCCCTGGACGTTGCGTTCGAAATCATCCACAAAGACCGTCTGTTCGGCCGGTAAGCCCAAAGCTTCCAGGTTGGCAGCATAGATGCGTGGGTCGGGCTTGGCCATTCCCACTTCACATGAGAGGGTGATCACATTGAAAATCCCTGCGATGCCCCAGCGGACTTCCAGCGTCTCGCGCACAGCTGGCCAGGCATTTGAGAGCAGCGCGGTTTGATACATCGGGCGCAGGGCTCGAATATAGTCGACCAGATCGCCATCAATTTGGTCGCCGGACCAGAAGTCGCTCTCTAGTTTCTGGAGTTCGTCAGGGGGCAGGCTGAAGCGTGTGCCGATAGAACTCCAGATGTCGTGTGCGTTCGCCTGGCCGAGCGCAGCCAGTTTGCCGAGCTCGCCCTCGAAGACCAGCCGGTCGAGCTCGCCCGGGGCCAGCCCCAGCCTGGCCTCCCAGCGCTGGCGCGGTTGCCGATCCTCGGTGCGCAGGAGAACGCCACCCAGATCCCAGATCACGGCTTTGAATTCAGGATTTGTCGTGCTCATGATTGCTCCTGTCGATTCACCGTCCAACCATCTTAAGCCTTCGCTTCCCGATTGGTTCGAGGTCCCGCGCCGCCGGTAGCTGCAGACCGAATTACTCGGTCTGCAGCTCGTTGCCCGGCCGCAGTTCCAGCTCGTAGGTCTGGAACTCACGGTTGATGTGCATGCCTGCCTTGCGGTAGAGATGCGTCGCCCCGGTCAGGTTGTCACTGTCGACACCGAGGCCCACCTGCCATTTACCGCGCCGGAAGAATTCGGCGAAAGCATGCTGCAGGAGTGCACGCCCCAATCCGCGGCGGCGCCACTCACGTACGACACCCAGTGAGCTGATCCAGCCCATCCGCGGATCACGTTCACCGTAAGGTCGGCAGAGCGCGATGCCGACAATGCGGCTGCCGTCAACCGCCAGGAACCACAGCGACGGATCAAACGGACGCATTTCACACTCATGATGCCTCCAGCGTGCGAAGCCGCGTTCATCGTCCGCCGGAAGAAATCCCCAGTGATCCTGGAAGATCTCTTGATCGGCCGCATAGACGGCACCCATCTCGCCCGGGAATTCGAAGGTTCGAATCGTTATTCCCTCCGGCCAGCGCGGGGCATCAGGGGGCTGAGGGAGATCGATTGCCATCTCCCAGCTGGAGCGGATCGGCTGCATGCCGCCCGCTTCGAGCAGGTTGCACGCGGGAGTATAGCCCATTAGGGTCGCTGCCCGCAGGGTGGTCCGTTGGCCGGCCGGAACATCTGCAATCGATTGCAGCGCCCGGGCAAGAGCCCATGCCATCAGCGCACTGCCGATGCCCTGACCTTCCCAGGCCGGATCGACTCGACCCCAGAAGGAGGGATGCAGCGGCGGATTGCTCAGGCGCCAGATCTCGCCCAGGGCGACCGGCAGGCCTTCGGTGTTGAAGACCACGCGCGTATCCTGCAGCAGATCCAGGTCCGGTGCCCGCCATTTCGCGTGATAGCGCGCGAGCCGGAACTCGGGCACGCCGTACATGGCTACCGAGGAGCGGTTGAGCATCGGTACGATGTGCCGCAGGTCGCGCGGGCTGCCGCCCCGCACTTCGAAGCCGCGTTCGAGCAGGTTATCCATTGATTCCCGTGCCTGTATGATATCCATCATGACCTCGTTTCTGTCAATCGCGGCGGGCGCCTGCGCCCCGGCAAGGAACCATCCTGGGGCTGGCATTTACGCTGCGATCCACCAGGTCGGATCGACCGTGGTGTTTGAGAGACCGAACTGCGACGTGATGATGTTGCTGGTTCGGTCAGCCTGACGCCGTAAAGCACTTTCTGCTGCTAACCTGCTCTCAAACATCTCAACCTCCTGCAGAACGAAGCATGGCTCGACTGCGCTGCTCCGCGGCCGAGCCATGCTTAAATAAAAACCGCGGGCGCTGGAGTGCGCCCGCGGACACAAGACGATCAGTGTACGCTAGTGGGAAGATGGCGCACTACGCGTGGGCAAACCGGCATCGACCAGGGCGATGCTTTTGCCTGTGCAGTAGACTTTCACCATCATGCGCCTCTCCTTTCTTAGAATACCCGAACAGTCTACAACGAGCACCGTGGAGTGTCAAGCACCAATCACCGGGT
>DAOUEL010000096.1:0-53404 GCA_034430595.1 Anaerolineales bacterium
TGATGGTGTTGACCGACACCGTGATCGCTTGCTTCAGGAGGCGGTCTCGCAAGGCGGAGTAGTTGTAGGAGGTGATAGGAAGCTCATCATCCTCGATGAGTTCTTTTTCTCGCAAGAGTTCGCGCTCAATCGCTGCCTCGGCTTCCGGCGAGATTCGGCCAGGCGATGGCCGCTCGTAGCTGAGGGAGAAAGCCTCGGGATCGGCCTGATACATCTTCAATAGCTCGAAGAAGCGTGTCTTGCCGATGCTGAGCCTCTCCTGGATCTCTCTGCGGTTGAGAAGCAAGTGCGAATAAGACTGCAGAAGAAAGCCAACTTCTTGATCGCTGAACCGTTTGTGGAGCTGGGACATGACTGCCTCCTGACCCTGTATGAGGCGGCTAATATGATGTTCGCTTTTCAAATGAAAATGGTTCACTTTTGAATTTCAAATCATTAGGCACTCAGGCGCATTGACAGTACAGCGAGGTAGGAATAGACTGGATTTGTTCAGCGGGGGAGGGCACCACCCGGCGAGTGGGAGTTGGGGGAAAGAGCCTGACACGGCTCTCCTCCCTAGGCAGAAGGGTCAATCGGGCCAGCTCCCTCCATTGCCATGGAGAAGAGGGGGGCAACGTGCACAAGGCGCCAGGCACCAACAATAGGCGAGGAACCCGCCGCCTGGCCATCAAGAAATGGGCGCTCTGCCTCGCGATTGCCCTAGCGCTGACTGCCCCGGCGGCAATCTCCCTGGCGGCTCCGGTCGCCCAGACTTCACCCCCACTCGGCGCAGCGGAGAACTACTCTATTCTGGCTGGCTCGACAGTTACCAATACCGGCCTGACCACTGTTTCTGGAGATCTCGGTGTCAGTCCAGGTACCGCGGTCACTGGCTTTCCTCCGGGGGTCATCGCAGGGACAATCCATGCGGGGGATGCAAACGCGGCCGCGGCTCAGACTGATAACGCCGCTGCGTTTGGCGCCCTCGACCAGACTTGCGACACCACATGGGGCATACAGGACCTAAGCGCGGTGTCGCCCCTCGGGCCCGGCGTCTACTGCGCCACCTCCTTCGGATTGAGCTCAACTTTAATGCTCATTGGGTCAGGCCCCTGGATCTTCAAGTCTGCTTCAACGCTCATCACGTCGGTCGGTTCATCGGTATCGGTTCCCGATGGCGACCCATGTAACGTGTGGTGGAGGGTTGGAAGCTCCGCGACCCTCGGTACAGGCACGTCGTTCATGGGGAATATCCTTGCTTTAACGTCCATCACGCTGACCAATGGCGCGAGCTTAAACGGTCGAGCCTTGGCGCAGAATGGCGCAGTGACAATGGATACAAACACCATCACCGGCGGCTCCTGCCTCGCCGCCCCGACGGACACACCCACGCCGACTGCGACCCCGACCGCCACTGCCACGGACACGCCCACCCCGACTGCGACCCCGACCGCCACCGCCACGGACACGCCCACCCCGTCTGTGACCCCGACAGCCACCGCCACAGACACGCCCACGCCGTCTGCGACCCCGACAGCCACCGCCACGGACACGCCCACACCGTCTGCGACCCCGACCGCCACCGCCACGGACACACCCACGCCGTCTGCGACCTCAACCCCGACAACCACTCCCATGGACCCGCCTACGCCCTCTGCGACCCCGACCTCGACCGCCACGCCCCGGAGAGGCAGCGCCGCGGTTGTAGCTTTGCCGGACACTGGCGGTGGTGCTCCCATACGAAACAGGGATTTCCCCTGGAGCCTGATGATCGTCGGTGGCTTCAGCGCCCTGGCTTTGACCGTAGGCGTTCGAGCATACCGTCGCACCCATCTACCGAAGCAGTAGCGCCGTCCTTATGCGAACGGAGAGTGTTCTGACGCGCCGCAGCTGGAGCGGTTGCCTGGTAACCGTCCTGGTGATTGCGGCGGTGCTTGCGGGATGCGGAAACAAGGAGACGGGGGAGGCTCAGCCAACGCCTTCCCCGTTTTCTGTGCTGTTGCCATCGGTTCAGACGAAAGTTCAACCGACAGCTACATTCCTAGCCCTTGGGCCGCTCTTTGATTCGGGCCTCGACCTAATGGAAAGGCCTGTAGACGTCCCGCTCGAGCTTCAGATTCCTTCTCTCGAGGTCAGTGCCCCCGTGCTTGGAGTCGGACTCACATCGGAAAACCGGATGGATTCGCCAAGAGGTCCGATTGGCGATCCGATTTGGCATACGGCATTCTGGTATCGCGGCGGCGGTATCCCGGGCGAGGAAGGCACGGCCACGATTGCCGGGCACGTCGACGATCCACTCGGACGACCTGAGATTTTCGCTCACATCGGGGATCTTCAACCAGGTGACCTGATCATTGTCCGCTATACTGCATCACACATTGACGTTCGCTTCTTCGTCAACGAGACTCGGGTCTACTCCGTTAAGGAGTCTTCCGACCCGGCGGTGCTTGCGCAGATTTACGGTGCCGGGCCGGTTGCCGGCACTGGACCACAGCCGGCACCCGACGGACTCTCGCACCTGACACTCATTACCTGCGCCGGGAACTTCGTCAACGGAGAGTACGATCGCCACACAATCGTTTACGCCACGCGCAGAGATTGAGGGAATTCCGGAAAGGGGCATCTTCCCGCCAGGCAAATTCCTGAGTGGTAACCACGGCACAACTCGGCACATGATGAGCCGGGATTGGAATCCCATCGGAAACCCTCAACGAAAAATCACATTCTCCCCTTCGGGGCTCTTGTCTCGTATTGGTGAACATTGGCGCTCAGACGATCAGCCGGTTGCGCAGCGCCAGGGTGACGGTTTCCGTGCGGCTAGCCACGTCCAGCTTCGACAGAATGTTACTGACGTGGGACCTTACGGTGGACGGGCTGACGCTCAGCTTCGCCGCGATCTGCGTATTGTTCAATTCCTCGACGATCAGGGTCAACACGGCACGTTCTCGCTCCGTCAGGTCGAGACCCGGCGGTGGAGCTTGGGAGACGGCGTGAACCAGCAGCTAGACGGCTTAGGGTGCAATAGTGGCGCGGCCGGCGTGCGCGTCCGCCGGTGTAAGTACTCTACCGACTGCTGTGACTTGAGTGGGTCACGATTACACAGGCGCGGCAGGACTTCGGCGATCAGGGCAGCGGAGGAAAGCGATTGGTTGACGGCATCGTGAAGGTCTTGCCCCAGGCGCTTGATAATCTGACGCCAGCCGATGTCTACTTCGGGCGTGTCAAGGAGGTCAAAGATCGACGGTAAGATATCAAGCGGAGGACCCTGGAGGCGCGCCGGAGAGATCTTATCCGACAGGAGAGGGTATATACTCCAGGGTAGTGGGGATCCGAAAAGCCTCTACTTGCGGAGCCAGGATTTTGTCCCGAATGTTCTGAGGACGTACATCATCACTAACCAGATAGCCTCCTCGGGACGTAATCAGGATGTCTAAAAGTGGCCACCCATGACCATAACATCTTTACAAAGAGTGGACGCGAGATCCGAATCCTTGAGGCAGGCAATGCCAGGGCAAGAGGATACCGGACGAACCGAAATCTTATTACCATGGCTTATCTCATCGCTGGCAAACTTAAATACAATCTACCCACATGAATCAGCGAGGAACCAGATATATAGGGCGCTCTGGCGGGCAGGCTTTCCTTGCCGTCAGGCGGCAGAAGGAAAGTATCCGCCCATGAAGATGAAGGGGATGTTTCCCGCCAGTGGTTTATCGGCCCCATGTTGATAAGGAGGCGATAGCAATGGAAGGATTTAGCGAAGCTCGTGGCAAGTATTTCACGGACGTTGTAAGAACATATCCGGTCGAAGCAGAAATTCGGATCAAAGGGGCGGTCATCTATGGCACACTGCATATCCATCCCAATAATCGTGTCAGCGATGAGATCAACGGGGAAGAACAATTCCTGCCAGTGTCCAACGCCCGCCTGATTGAGGAACAAGGTAAGAGTGAATTTCCCTTCCTAATCCTTAATAAGAGACACATCATCCTGGTTATCCCTGATGATAACCTAGAGCCAGGTTAAGCCGATGACTGAGGGGACCGGAGAACCGAATCAATTGAGTACCGATCAACTGGCGAAGCTGCACGCCTGGCTCACGCAGCAGGTTACGCAGGAGTATGAGGGCTCACTCGCGGCTGAGGCGACGCAGGAAGGTATCCGGCAGAGGCTGGCCGACGCCTACATCAAATCGGGCATCCAGCTATCGCTTACCCTCAAGGACGAACTGTTTAGCGACATATTGAATGACCTGCTGGGATATGGTGCGATCCAGCCACTGCTGGATGATCCCCAGGTCAGCGAAATAATGATCAACAACCCTAACCATGTCTTCGTGGAACGCCAGGGCCGGCTGGAGCAGACGGGCATTAAATTCGATAACGATGCTGCATTGCTGCGACTGATCGATCGGATCATCATGCCTTTGGGCCGGCACATCGACGCCGACAACCCGACGGTAGACGCCCGCCTGCCCGACGGATCGCGCGTTAATGCGGTCATCCGCCCCGTCGCTATCGACGGGCCAAGCATCACAATCCGAAAGTTCTCCAAGAGGCGTTTGCGGATTGGCGATCTGATCGGGTTCGACACCCTGACGGAAAACATGGCGGAGTTCCTGAAGGCCTGTGTGGCGGCACGGATAAACATTGTAGTATCCGGGGGCACTGGCTCGGGAAAGACGACCCTGCTCAACATCCTCTCCGAATTCATCCCGGAAGGCGAACGGATCGTCACGATTGAGGATGCCGCCGAGCTGCAATTGAACCACCTCAACATCGTCCGCCTGGAGACTAAGGCGCCCAACGTCGAAGGCAAGGGCGCCGTCACCGTACGCTATCTGGTTCGAAATGCGCTGCGCATGCGCCCTGACAGGATCATCGTCGGCGAGGTGAGGGGCGGGGAGGCCCTGGATATGCTACAGGCCATGAACACCGGCCACGACGGATCGCTGACGACGGTGCACGCCAATGCAACCCGCGATGCCATTTCGCGACTGGAGACGTTGTGTCTGGTATCAGGGGTAGAGCTGCCGCTGCAAGTGGTGCGTAAGCAGATTGCCTCGGCCGTTGATTTGATCGTCCAGCAGACGCGCTTGCGCGACGGCAGCCGGAAGGTGACAGCGATTTCCGAAGTCATCGGGATGGAGGGGGATGTCGTGGTGATGAGCGATCTGTTCAGCTATAAGGAAACAGGTATCACCGAGAACGGCAAAGTCATTGGTGAGTTCCGGGCTACGGGGATTCGGCCCATATTCAGCGGGCGCCTGGAAGCTGCTGGCTATCACTTGAAGCCAGAAATATATGGAGCGGACATGATCACGCTAAGGCGAACTGGCGGACAGTCTCGCTGATGGCACCTGTGCACAAAGCTGACCGAGGAGAATGAGAGGTAGGACCAGCAACCCGTCCGGCGGTGAAGATCCTTGAACATATCCTGCACCGCCAGCTGCGTTGAGCACTCGATTGGATCCGCGTTCGCAAGATCATAGTGGGCGTTAGCGTGTACGCGGCTCTTCGATCTGGATCGTGCTTGGCGCGTGAGAGCGAGGGGAACGGCGCCTAGATAAGATGCCAGCCGTTCATGGCCAGTAGGATCACCCCCAGCAGGATGATGGTTAACGCCAGCAACCCAAACAGCAGCGATCGGATCCAGCGCCGCTGCCTTTGTTTGCGTTGTTTCTCTGACTCCACCTCCATAGGGCGGCTTGCCTGCTCCGGAACGGCCTGCTTGTGCGTGGTGCTTTGCTGGAGGCGGGCCAACGTAGCGCTGTCAATGAACTCCACTTTCTTGATGGCCAACAGGGCTCTGCCCTTTACATTGAGCTGACCGGGGGTGATGAGCGCCGCCTTGTGGGCCTTGTAGGTCTTCAGGTGTGTCAGGAAAAGCTTGACACTGGCCAGCGTGATCACGTCGTTCGAATCGCAGCGCGCCACCCACTTCTTGCTCTTCGAGGACCGGATCAGCAGGTCGGAGCGGAACTCATCGATCTCGGCCACATCTTCGATGTAGTGACCCAGCGAGCTGTACAGCTCGACCGCCTGGGCTACCAGCGCCTGGTGTGCGTTCATTTTCTAATAGTATACAGAAGTGCCCCGGAGTACAAGAACCGACCGCGCCGCCGCGGCCGCGTATCATGTCAGCCAAAGTTGGACAAATCGGGGGTTTGTGAGTTAGGACGCACTTCTGCGGCCTCGATGGTCAGGCGGCTGCCTACAGCCTCTGCGAGTGTTGCTGACGGCGCACTTCCCGCATGTAGATTCGCTCGACCTCGACCGGAATCTTCTCCATCGTGTGATCTTCGGTGTCATAGACCAGGAAATGGCGCCGTTCGGTCTCGGGTGATATCCAACCCACAGGGGGAGTCGCAGTAGTGGACCCTGGGGGGGTCTGGAGGGTCGTGGATATGACCCAGGAAAACCTCTCTGGGGTGATATCGTTCGATGTCCTTCGAGGTGAGCGGCATGTAGAAGCCCGGTTCGAGCGGGTTCTGCGCTTGCAGGCCTCCGGAAAAATTACCATGTCCTACCAGCAGCCACTCGAGCGAGGTAAGCTGCGCCGAACCACCCTCCAGGGCTTCTCCCATGCTTTAGCTTAGCTGGTATGGGAGGAGTGGTCTAGAGACAACATAACATAAGACATACTACATTATGTAGGAAGAACAAAGATCGGGATATTTGGCATGCATCAGGCATCACTGTTCTCTAGGAGAACGATCCAAAGGTCCATTTCCTATGTCTGAGCGGGGAGCCGATTTGATCGTCTGGACGAGCGTGCGATGACTGAAAACGGAATTCAGGGTGTCGCCGACTTTGACCATGTCATCTATCGAGCATTGCTCGATAATATCCCTTTACAAATCATCCTAAAAGACCTGAACATCAACTATCTATATGCAAATTAACTCCTCGCAAAAGACCTAGGGGTGGATATCGAGAATCTGATTGGTAAGTCGGACTTAGATCTGTTTCCCAAGAAGCCTGCACAAAAAAAAGCATGCTGTTGATCAAGAAATTCTCTCGACCGGTAAGGTAAAAGAAGTAGAAGAGCAGTTCTTGCGCAAATTCCGTTTGGTTGTGTCCTGTTTTTAAGAGTGCCGAAATCTGATACCGTTGTTCACGGGCAAGCTGCGTGTAGACACTCACACCGTACTGGGGCTCTGCCGGTGCCAGTGCTCCTTAGATCGGGCTGGTTTAAGAAGCATTGATACTACTGCAGCTTATCTCTTATTCCAACCTGTAAAGTTGCACTTGTGAGTTGAATCTACGTATTATGTATAGTAAGTTATGGGAGATGGGCGACTTGCGGACTGATCCGGTGATGCATCTGCAAGTATGCTCAAAGGGGGTGGTTGATGAAAGCGATCTCGCCTTCCAGCCTTCGCGCACGATTGCTCGTGTTCGTCCTGATCGCCATGATCCCGGCCATGGGTTTCGAGGTCACCACGAGCCTTCAGCAACGACGGCAAGCCGCGACCGAAGCCTCCGGTCAGGCGCTCCGATTGGCCAGTCTCGCTTCCGTCACCCAGCGTGATCTCCTTGAGGAAATGAACCAATTTTTGGCGACGCTGGCGCTCCTCCCATCGATCCAGCAGGCAGATGCGGATGCATGTGACGAGACGCTCTCCAACCTCCTTGATCTCCATCCCTATACCTCGAATCTGGGCCTGATCGATCGGCAGGGTTACCTTCTTTGCAGTGCATTGCCCTTCACGCCGCCTGTCTATGGAGGGGATCGAGCCTACTTCCAACGGGCGCTGGAGCGCCGCGAGTTTGCTACGGGGGATTATCAGATCGGCAGGGTCACCGGAATTCCCACCATTAACGTGGGTTACCCTGTAGCTGGTCCGACAGGGGAGATCAGGGGCGTCGTATTTGCGGCGATCGACCTGACGTGGGTAGATCTTCTGGCAACTGAAGCAGATCTGCCGGAAGGTTCCACTATGACCATCGTTGATCCAGAGGGCATCGTCCTCGCACGCTACCCCGACTCTACAGCCTGGGTTTCGCGTTCAATTTCGGATACCCCGCTCTATGCAGAGGTCATCAAACAGCCTGGGGAGGGTACAGCCGAGATGGCGGGGATTGACGGTGCGAATCGCCTATACGGATACACTCCACTTCTTGAAGATCAGGGAGAAAAGTCCTATTTGATCGTGGGTATTCCCACCCGCGTCGTCTTTCGTGAGATCAATCGTGCACTTGCCCGGAACATGATTGGGTGGATGCTCATAACCATCGCAGGATTGGTGGCAGCCTGGGTTGGTTCTGAGTTCTATTTCGTCCGTGAGGTTAAGAAACTGGTAAAGGCTGCCCATCGCTTGGCCTCTGGAGAGCTTGAAGAACGTGCGGATCCCGGCTCGGCGACGAGTGAGTTGGGTGAGCTTGCCCTGGCATTTAATGACATGGCCGAGTCCCTTCAAGCCCGTGTTGAAGACTTAGAAGGGGCGGAGGCCAGGCTAGAGAGAATCAACCGCTCCCTCAGTGTGTTGACCGCATCCAATCAGGCGGTCGTACGCTCGGAGGATGAAGAGACCATGTTAAGCAAGATCTGCACCAGCCTGGTCGAGGTGGGCGGGTATTGCAGCGCGTGGATTGGTTTCCTAGATCAGGATAAAGGATCGCGGCTGTGCCTCGTCAGCCAGAGGGGGTTCCAGGACAGTGAAATCCTCTCCGTTGCCATAGCCCAATCCGAGCTCGAGCAGGGAAAGGGCCCGACCGAAAAAGCCCTTCGAACTCGAAAGCCAGTTCTCGCTTACGATATTCCTCACTCAACTGCTAACACCGCGTGGATCGAGGAAGCCACACGTTATGGCTATCATTCCTTTGTGATCCTACCGATAGAGGGCGAAGATCAAACACTGCTCGGCATATTAACCGTCTACGCGAGAGAGGAAAGGGGTTTTGATGAAGAGGAGCTCGCATTGTTGGAAGAACTTACGAGCGACTTGAGCTACGGAATCATCTCCATGCGAAGTGAAACCGAACGTAAGCAGGCCTTGGAGGAAGTCCATCGGCTCAAGGAGTTCAACGAGGGCATCATCCAGACCATCACGGAAGGGATCTTCATCGAAGATGAGCAGGGGCGTTTCTCCTTCGTCAATCCGGCAGCCGCGAGTATCCTAGGTTACGACCCCGAAGAGCTCATTGGTCTTCCATATACGGCAGTCATCCCGCCCGACCAACTCGAACACTTGCAAAGGATGAACGCACGTCGGCGGGAGGGGATCGCGGATCAATATGAGCTTGAGTTGATCCGCAAGGACGGCAGCCGGCTCATCTCGCTGGTGAGTGCTACCCCACAATACGCGGCTGGTCGTTTTACAGGCAGTCTGGTTGCGATCGCTGATGTCACTGAGTTACGAAACCAGGAGCGAAAGGCACAGTTACAGGAGCGGTTGGCCGTCGTCGGGGGGCTTGCTGCGGGTATCGCACACGATTTCAACAACATGTTGAGCGCCATTATCCTTTACAGCCAGTTAGTGCTCCAGCGCGCTTCGCTGCCGGACGATGATCAGCGGCGGATCGAAACCATTGGTCACCAGGCAATGCGGGGTGCGTATCTGGTGTCTCAAATCCTGGATTTCAGCCGCAAGGCGATCGTGGAGCGTCGGCCCTGGGATTTATCCCAATCTCTGCTCGAGTTGAAACCGCTGCTAGAACACACTTTGCCCGAAAATATAAACATCCGGTATGAATATCCAGAGGCGGATTACATCGTCAACGCCGATCCAACTCGTATGCAGCAGATTATTATGAATCTGGCGCTCAACGCCCGCGATGCGATGCCAGAAGGGGGTGAACTGCGTTTCGAACTCCAACGGATGCAGGTCCAGCCCGGGAAGTCACCCTTCATGGACATGGCGGATGGAGAATGGGTGCAACTAATCGTGACCGATACCGGTTGCGGCATCCCACAGGAGGTGCTCCCCCACATCTTCGAGCCTTTCTTCACCACCAAATCGGTGGGAAAGGGGACAGGCCTGGGGTTAGCTCAGGTTTATGGGATTGTCAAACAGCATGATGGGTACATCGATGTGGTCAGCCAGAAAGGGAAGGGGACAAGCTTCTCCATCTATCTTCCATTCCACGAGGGAACCCCAGTGGAAATCGAAGAGAGTGCGGGCAATGAACGGATTGATGGGGCGGGACGGACGATCCTGGTGGTGGAAGATGAAAGTGCGATTCGAGAGGCCGCTGCGGAAATTCTACGGTCGTTGAATTTCCAAGTCCTTGAAGCTTCCTCCGGGAAAGATGCCATCGATATCATCGCCGAGGAGCGTCAGGCGGTTGATCTGATCCTCAGTGATCTGGTTATGCCGGATATGGGCGGACGCGAGCTGCAAAAGATCTTACGCCAGGGATACCCGGAGGTCAGGATCGTCCTGATCACCGGCTACCCGATGGGAGAGGCCACGAAGGAACTGCTTGAGCAACAGGACGTGACCTGGATGAACAAGCCCTTCGGCTATGAAGATCTGATCAGGGTGGTTCGCCGGGCGTTGAGGTGAATCGGCGCTCACTTATGGCGGACGAGGGTGACGTGCTGGCTATGAACTCCGCCTTATGGGCAATGACGGGATATTCAGAGCCCGAGCTCTCGCAAATGAAGATTCAGGACTTCTATCTTGAACCTGCAGATCGCCTGCGCCTGATCGCGGAGGTTCGAGCCCACCGCTCGGTGGGAGGATTTGATACTAGTTGGATGAAGAAAGATGGCTCGGTGATCGATGTTCGCCTGGCTGTTTCATCCCTAGTAATCGGTGGGGACGATTTCTTGCTGACCACCGCTGAAGATGTCACGGAGCGAAGGCGGACCAAGGAGGAGATCGATTTCATTTTCTGTCATGGCGAATACGCTGGACGGAAAATCCAGAATGGACCGAGAGTGATCCTACTCGATCTCAAGCTGCCAAAGGTGGACGGGCTGGAGGTGCTGCGGCGGGTGAAAGACGACTCGCGCACGCAGCCCATCACGGTGGTTATGCTGCCCTCCTCGCGAGAAGAGCGCGACATCAACGAGAGCTACAGGCTCGGGGGGAACAGCTATATCACTAAACCGGTCGAGTTCGATCAATTTGCCGAGGCGGTTCGTGACCTGGGCATGTATTAGCTGCTGCTCAACGAGCCGCCGGCGATGTAGGATGCCCTGTCCCCAGGGGGAAGTCTATGGTTAATCCCACCAAACTTCTGATCCTCGAAGACCATGCGGAAGATGCTGAATTGATGGTCCGTGAACTGCAGCGATCCGGATTCGAGCTCGATTGGTTGCGCGTTGACACCCTGCACGACTTCAGGGGCAGCTTGGATCCCCCGCCGGATCTCATCTTTGCCGATTACTCCTTGCCGGGTTGGAACGCCCTGCAGGCATTGCATGTGCTCCGGGAATTAGACCTGGACATCCCCTTTGTCGTCGTGACGGGGACCGTTGAGGAGGAAGCGATCGAATGCATGAAGCAGGGCGCAGACGATTACATCCTCAAAGACAGTATAGGCCGCCTCAACCAGGTCGTGACGAAGGCAATGGAAGAAAAAGCATTACGAATTGAAAAAGCCGCAATGCAAGTCAGCCTGGCGCGCAGCCATAGCCGCCTGCTTGCCCTTAGCAAGGCCAGTGAGAATGTGCAGCGGGCGCAAACGCCGGACGAGATCTACCATACCGTTGGGCAGGTCATGCAAGAGATGGGTTATTACGCGATCGTTTTGACCGTCCCCAAAGATCAGGACTACGCGGTAATTTCGTATCTGAATTATCCTTCGGAGATGCTCGACGAGATCGAAAGACCGAACGCGAAGTTGATCAAGGATCTGAGATTCCCATTTGTGGGAGACAACTACCTGCAGCGAGTCGTCCAGGCCGGAACGGGTGTCTACACTGGAGAATTCACCGAAGTCCTGGACATGGTGCTTCCCGAAGCCATACGCGTGATCGACCCCCAGGACATTCGCTCCCTGGGTCTTGAGCGGGGAATCACCGTCCCCATGCTGACCGATGGTCGAATAACGAGATTTCTCAATGTGAACGGCCCGGATCTCGAGCCGAGTGATCTCCCGGCGATTGATACCTTTGCCCGTCAAATCAATGCCGCGCTCGACAACGTGCAGTTCTTGGAGGAAACGCGCCGCCGTTTTCATGAACTGGAAGCGATTGCCAGGGTTTCCAACTCGCTGCGCGCCGCTAAGACAAGGGCTGAAATGCCACCCATCATCCTCGACCAGCTCGGGCAGCTGCTTAATGCCGAGGGGGTAATGCTGGGCATGTTGGGTGAGCAGGATCACGAACTTCAAATTGAGTTGGGGGTAGGAAGCTTCGGTGATTGGACCGGGAGATCACTGAACCTCGATGTCGGGATCCTCGGACATACCGTAAATTCCGGAGAAATGATCAACATTCCGAAGCTTAGCGAAGCCCCGAAATTTCTCCAGGTTGGATTTAACGACGGAGATACGGCTATCCTGTGCACACCGCTCAAGGCAGAAGAGTTCACGGTCGGGGCATTGCTTTTAAGCCGACAATCCCCCTTTATATACGTTGATCAGCGTATCGTGAGTGCCATCGCCGACATGGCCGCGAATGCCTTGAACCGAGCCGAGGTGATGGAGACGCTTGAACGGCGCGTATTTGAACGCACGGAGGAGCTAGAAATCGTCAATCGCCGCCTTGAGCAGCTGGTTCGAATGAAGGATGAATTTGTGTCCAACGTTTCCCACGAGTTGCGCACTCCGATCACAAGCTTGAAGTTCTATAATCGCTTGGCCAAGGACACCGCCGAGAGGCGCGAGGAATACCTCGTCCGCATGGATAGGGAAACAAGTCGGCTGGCGAACATCATTGAAGACCTGCTCCGGCTATCCCGTCTGGATCAAGGAAGAGAGGATATCAGTTTTGAACCGGTCGACTTGCGTCAAGTCGCGGCAACCTTAATCATCGATCGCGGTCCAATCGCTGAGGAGGCTGGCATAGAGCTGATCACGCCTGATCCCATGTCGCCCGCGGTAGTCGAGGTGGATAGCAGCATGATTGGGCAGGCGTTGAGCATCCTGCTGACGAACGCGATCAACTATACACCGAAGGGTGGCCAGATTACGGTAAGCACGAAACAGATGGAACTTGAAAATACCCATTGGTTGGGATTGTCCGTCCAGGATACGGGACCTGGTATCCCTGCAGAAGAACAGGTTCAGCTTTTCGAGCGCTTCTTCCGTGGGAGAGTGGGCAGGGAGTCAGGAGTTCCCGGCACAGGTCTTGGACTAGCCATCGTTAAGGAAATCGTCGACCGGCACGCAGGGCGAGTTGAAGTCCGCAGCGAAGGTGTTCCAGGGAAGGGTTCCGAGTTCATTCTCTGGTTTCCTGAAACTGGCCCTCAACGCGATCCGATTTAATAGGAACCCCATGGCATGAACAAGGAAGAGTGTGAAAAAAAACCGACGCTCCTGATTGTCGAGGATGAAGCCGCAATTCGTGAAAGCCTTGCTGAACTCCTTGTCATGCAGGGTTTTGACGTGCTCACGGCTGAAGATGGATTGGACGCACTCGAGGTTATGCAAGAGAGTACCCCAGATCTGATCATCTCCGACGTTATGATGCCGCGCATGAATGGATACCAGCTTCATCAGCGTGTGGTCCACAATCCCGATTGGGTCTGGATTCCCTTCCTATTCCTTTCCGCGAAGGGGGAAGAGCAAGACGTTCGCTTCGGGAAAGAGCTGGGCGCTGATGATTATCTGATCAAGCCGATTGATCCCGAGGACCTGTTCGCTGCGGTGCTGGGACGGCTGCGGCGGTTTAAACGACTTGAAGAACTACTGGAGACGATGCAGGCGCAAAAAGATACTGGTGATGCAGATACAACGAATCTCATCGAACGATACGATCTCACCCCGCGTGAATACCAAGTCTTGATGCTCCTGTCCCAAGGTCTCTCGAATAGCGAGATCGCCGGCCAGCTGGTGGTGGCCATTTCAACGGTTAAAACCCACGTCAGCAACATCCTGGCCAAGCTCCAGGTCAGCAACCGCACCGAGGCGGCAGCCATTGCCCTCGGTGGCAACCGCATACAGGATTAGGTCCTTATAATTCCATCCCACGCTCAAAAGTAAACCTGTCACGAACATAAGTATCGGTTTGCTTTTCGGCCTTCAGGCGGATCTCCCTCTTCCTTCCGAGGGGCAAGAAAATCCGCTTGAGGACGTGTAGAAGAACCCTTCTGACTGCCGATGTGTCAGGAGGCTCTTTCCGTTAAAAATAATACTGCAATACGAGCTATTGAAGAGGATCTTATAGGCAGACGGGAACACTGAATGAAACGTCAAAAGTACTTTATCGCGGAACAGTTAAAAAAAAAGCTTTCTGTTCATGCTCCTGGTTGGTGCATTCGCAGGCAATCTCCTGGCTGCATTGACGAGTGGTTTCCCCTTGACGGAAGTTGCCTCGGTTTCCTCTAAAACGGCTGGTAAGGTTTCAGGGGCAGTCACCGAAGTCCATTACAGGCTGGGGCCGCCCAGCCCGGAGTATTTGCGCTCGGTCGGATGCAAAGCTCTAACGCTTGAAAGAGACCGACCTGCGATCATCAGGATAAGCATCGGGGGTCAGCAGATTACCTCCTTTACGGGTTCGACGTTCGACGACGGCTCGCGCTGGAACTGTCCGCTGGCCGGAGTAGCGGTTGCGGATGCTGAACGAGTGCAGTTCATCGTTGATTAGCCGGGCCAATCGCATCCCCAACCGTTCGGGATTCACGCTAGTTGAGGGACGATGCGAGTCGAGGGTGGGAACACCCGGTGCTGCGACTCAAGACCGGTTCATCCAGAAAAGGATTGATCCAGCCGGCAAAGGAGCGGGATTACGCCAGTTACCCAGGAAAAGTGCAAGCATGCTGAGAAGGTTTCTCCTCCTCCTGATATTTAGCTCCTTGACGGTTGGTGCTACACCCTCACAAGCGGTGAACGGGGATACGCGCTCTTGATCGGCGACCCGATCAAGCCGAATCGGTCAGGGTACCATCAGAACCCTCGCGGGTTTTTCTGGAGTCACTTCCACAACTCTCAGGATTACGAATCCGAGCCGGAGCTTGAGGATCGATCACCGCCTCGTTTGGAAGCCTCGACTGCTCAAGAGTGTCTGCTTGTCGAACCTCACGTCACCAGGATACAGCAAGAAACAGAGCGCTCCGGGATCGAGGAGCTTCCTTGGTTGGTGAGGATGGAATCCTCCGTGCAGCCTCGCCGGCGCATGTCGCCCAGGTAATAATGCACCAGGGTTTGGAATTTCGTTAGGCTCATCGTGCCTCTAGTTTGCGTTTCCATAGTCATCGTACCCTCTCTTTGGTTCATGTCCATTGTCTGGCGTTGCCTGGTGTTGCCAGGCGTTGATTTCGGGATTCGGTGACTTTCCAAAACCCTTTGCCATCTTCGAATCCCAGGACCCTGTGCCGGAATCAAAAAAAGCGGATGAGGGGCATGCTCCTTTCCGGAGACCCTTCACCGCGCTTTTCTATTGACCCTGATTCAAGAGGCGACGACGGGATTCGAACCCGTGAATGAGGGTTTTGCAGACCCTTGCCTTACCACTTGGCCACGTCGCCGAGGGAAATGTCCGTAAGATAAGAGCGGGCGATGGGATTCGAACCCACGACCTTCTCCTTGGCAAGGAGACGTTCTACCACTGAACTACACCCGCAATTGACGCGGTCGAAGGATACCTTGATCGCCAGCGAATGTCAAGATTGCCCCCTCCTGGGGGCTGATAAGGCAGCCTGATACGGGCTTTTGCGGGTTTCCAGGCAGCGTAGTAGACTGATTCGCATGTCGCAGGAACTCCAGTCCGATAAGCCCGACTCTCAGTCGAGCCAAAGTATGCCCTTCTCGTCCAGGGCAGGCTGCTTGATAAGCGTCCTGCTGGCAGCTGCCATTTTGTGCCTGGGGGTGGCCGCATTTCAGATCGCATTTCGAGGGGGACTAACGCTGCATACGGGCCAGCTGCGTGAAGTCCGGGTGTGGATTGTGCAAAATGAAGTTTCCCAGGGTCTGGGGTACTCTCATATGCGGCGGGTGAGCGGCTCAGAGCGGAGTGGGCAGGTATGCCTGAAGACCCGGGTAGATTTCTGGCTCTGGTCTGGCGCCCAACAAGGGTTGAACACGACATACTGTGAGTGCTTCTCGAGAGAAGCGTCCAACTGGGTTGGCACTGGAACTTGCCTGGAATGAGAGCTCTGGTCGATGCCTGATCCTCATCCTGATCTGCCGATTGGCGAAGTCCTGGTCGGCGACTGTATCGAGTTGATGGCCGGGCTGCCGCCTGAAAGCATCGACCTGGTTTTTGCCGATCCGCCCTATAACCTGCAGTTGAAGGGGGACTTATGGCGACCGAACCTGACGCGGGTTGACGCGGTCAACGATGCGTGGGATCAATTTGATAGTTTCGCCGCCTATGATGAGTTCAGCCGTGCCTGGCTGAGTGCATGCCGGCGTGTGCTCAAGCCGGATGGAGCCTTGTGGGTGATCGGCAGCTACCACAACATCTACCGCTTGGGAGCGATCCTGCAGGACCTGGATTTCTGGATTTTGAACGACGTTGTCTGGATTAAGAGCAACCCGATGCCGAATTTTCGGGGTGTACGCTTCACAAATGCCCACGAGACGTTGATCTGGGCTGCGCGCGAGCGCAAGTCGCGCTACACCTTTAATCATCATGCGATGAAAGCCTTTAACGATGGCAAGCAGATGCGCAGCGATTGGGAGCTGCCGCTCTGCACCGGCGCCGAGCGAATCAAGCTCGATGGCCGCAAAGCCCACTCAACCCAGAAGCCCGAGGCGCTGCTATACCGAGTAATCCTGGCATCAACCGAGCCTGCTGATGTTGTGCTCGACCCATTTTTCGGCCTCGGAACGACCGGTGCAGTCGCAAGGCGGCTCGGGCGGCGTTGGATCGGGATGGAGCGGGATGAGCTTTATGCTCAACTTGCTCGGCGGCGGATCGCGGCCATCACGATCGAGGACCTGGATAGTTCTTTCTATGATGTCGGGGATCGGAAACGCAAAGCCCCCCGGGTTCCCTTCGCGCGGCTCTTGGAACTCGGGTTGCTGCGGCCAGGCCAGGTCGTTCACTTCCGCAAGGACCCGCAGTTGGCGGCGCGGATTAAGCCTGACGGACATCTTCAGTTGGGAGATCAGCAGGGGTCGATTCACCAGCTTGGCAAGTCTCTGAGTGGCGGAGCACCTTGCAATGGCTGGGAGCACTGGTACCTTGAAAACGAGCAGGGTGAGTTTATCGTCCTGGACGAGCTGCGGCAGGAAGCCCGAAAACTGCTCGGTGGGGAAACCTGAAACTCGGTTTCAGAACTGGCTTACAAAGTACTTTCATTCCTTCGTACTGGCATCCAGCCTGGAATAAAATCAGCTTGAGGGGAAGGTACATCTTGCGGGAGCGGCAGTCCGCTGCTCCCGCTTGTCATGTCATCCGGGGGCAGATGGATTGCGGGGAAATAGAAAACCCCTCCAGGGAGGGGCTTTCTGGTGCCGAGGACCAGATTTGAACTGGTGACCCCTTGATTTTCAGTCAAGTGCTCTACCAACTGAGCTACCTCGGCACAGGCTCCGATTGTACTTTCCGCCCCCGCCGCCGTCAAGCAGCGGGGGCGGATTAGCCAATATATCAGAGAGGGACGATCTCGGTCTACCCTGAATGCGGATTGCAGTCTACGATGATCCAGGCACGCAGTAATCCAGCATGACGTCGGAGTACACCGGTGTGCGCCCGAGTTCATTTCCGGATTGATCGGTAGCTACGACCTGGATGTCGATCATCATCGGACTGAAGCTGCCTAAGCCAACCGCGGCCGTCTCAGGGTTGAGCATGAGGTTGAAATATCCGCCGCCGAGAGGCGACATCGGCATCGGCATCCAATCGGTCTTCTCACCCGAGTCGATCACGACAAGACGATAGAAGAGCACGATGCTATAGGCGGTTGGGTCGGAGTGCATGATCTCGACTGTCAGATCGGTCGGGCTGCACCCCCGCCGACCCCAGTATACCTGCGTCGCAGAGTAACTCGGTGTGTTAAACCCGGGCAGCGATGCGGCAGTGACCGGCGCGGGCGTCGGTGTGGGGGCGAGCTCAAGGGTGGGCAACCCGGTCGGCAGCTGCTCGATCTGCGCTGCTGGTCCGGCTACGGTAACCATCGCAAGCGCGGAAGGTCCGTAATCACCGTACTGATCTATCGGCTGGATCACGAGCTCATAGGTACCGGGTTCCGGGGGGTGCCATTCGTAATCCGCCATGAACAGCGTACCCTGCGAACCACCCGGTCCGGTCGTTTTTGGTGCGACGCTGGCGAGAAGCTCATCGTCGACGCGGACCTCGAACTCCTCCAAGCCCATCACGCTGGCACTGTGGAAAACGACCGTGTAGGGAGCGAGTGCAATCGTCGTCCCATCCTCCGGTGCATCGATCCAGGTATTGCTGATCGCCGCGGGGGGCGGCGTGGCTGGCAGGTCGCAGGCGCCGAGGAGCACAACGGAGATGGTAAGCAGGCCGGTCACCATAACGTGCCGCATGATACGAGGATCCGCTGAGCGCAATGTTATGTTTCGCATGGTGTTTATCTCCTTTTTCAGTGCACTAGGGGAGCACTGCATTGATGTGCCCGCTAACAGTGCAGTTGCCATTGCCCTGGTCAAAGCCAATGAAGCCAAAGTTGTAGTCCTGGATCTGCGCCCACTCGAAGCGGGTGCGGGGCTTGAGTTCGATGATTGACCAGCACTGCAGGTCGTTGGCAGAGGCATCATCCCAGTCGTAGACGGTCAGATAGAGCCACATGCCTGAGCCATCAACGGCATTGATCCGGGTTACATTGTTCTCGAAATTCCACCCAGAGATGCTGCAGTTCTCTTTCGTTGTCCCCTGGCATACGGCGTAGCTGCTCAAGTTGTGTGTCCCGTCGTCGAAGATCTTCGTGCAGCCGTCCGTGATGAGCAAGCCCTGTGAATTAAGTGATCCGGGCCATTCCACTGATTCGTCCGGGCAATGGCCATCCTGCTCGTCCCACTCGGCCAGGTTCATGAAGCGCGTCTGCCCGCCAGGCACCCAGGCTTTGACGTAGCCATAGACCTCGACATCATCCGGATCCGATTCGCCGTCATCCAGGTCGGAGAAAGTAATGGTGTCGTAGCTGATATCAAGCGGTATTTCCCACGGAAGCGCTTTGGGACAATCGATGGAAACGACGTTGCTGGTCTGTCCAAGCAGAGTCTCATCTGCATCCCGGTAACGCATTGAAACCATGAATGAGCGCGGCCCGGAGCAGTCCTTGGGTTTAATGGTCAGGTTGCTCAGGTCTGCCGGAGTGACCGTATGGAGTTCTGTACCGGCCGTGCTCCAATCCCAGACGATGAAGAACACTTCACCGTCATTGGCTTGCGCCAGGTCCATCCAGTAGCCCAGATCGTTGCAAGGTGGAAAGCCGAAGCCGGCCGGGCAGCTTGCTTGAAAATCCCATACAAGATATGGCTGAGGATTTGTTCCCCCATCTCCGCTGTCGAAGCCAGGAAAGGGGGTGCAGAACAGGACCTGCCCGAACAGGTTCTGCGCGTCCGGCATGAGGTGTGTTTTGCAATCATCCGGGTTGTAGGTGATCTTGGCATTGATGAAGGGCATCGTGGGATCAACCATCGGAAAGCCCTTCCAGACTCCAACCGAGATATCCCCCAGATCGCCACTGAGCGGGTAGAAGCCGCCGGAAACACCATCCAGTTTCTTGATGACTCCGTCCAGGGCAGCGTTTGTGATTTGAGAAGGCAAGGTACTCAGATCGCTCAGGTCAAAACTGTGGGTGAAGTCACCCAACTTCTGAAGAGCACCTCCCTGCCAACCCCAGCATTCCAATAAAAGCTGCAGGGTCATATCCTCTGCGCTGGGGACGTAGTTGGCGAGCGAGATAACATCCTGACCGTCATTTCCCACACCATCGGGCATGAAGAACCCGTCGGCAGGGAGCCGGCTCCAGTGCATGCTGTCGAAGGACTGGTAGCAGTAATAGCGGTCGGCAGGGTTTTCGCCGAGCAGTTGCATGAGGTCAACCTCCAGTGCCGGGGTGTCGTCATTTTTCTGCGCACAATCGGCGGGATCGATGTTGATTAGAACGATGTTGCTCGGAGAGTTGCCGGCTTCGTTATAAGAAGCGACGTAATACGTGAACCCGCCCGGAGAGGCATCGTCAACATACTCGAGCCAACCGGTGCCAGGTTTATTATCAAGCGTGGCGACTTTTCCCCAGGCCTGGGCATTTGAACCCTGGCGGAAAACCTCAAACCCTTCCTCGTCTGATGAAAGGTCGTGAATGGTGAGCTTGGTCGAACAAGCTTGAGCCTCAGCCAGGATCTCGGGCGCGGCCGGTTTCCCGCTTGCCTGTGAACCTGGCAAGTTCGCGCCACCGTTTTTCATGGGCTGTGCCGGTGAGATGGAAGCCTCAGGTCCTGGTCCCGATATGGGATAGGCTTTATTCGCCGCGGGCAGAACTGCTGGCCCGGCATGATCCACCGTATCCATCATGCCCTCCTCGACCATCATCTCGGTGACCGCGACGTGCACGGTATCCGAGGTGGCCAGCGGTCCCTCGACACCCAGTGCGCGGGCCGCGAGCGCATGCACGGCGATTGTCGAGGGTGACCAAAGGAAGGAAGCCGTGCCGAGATTGGGACCCTCACCGGATAGCTCCTGATAGCCGAGCAGCTGTCCGTCGATCCAGAGCTCGAGACCGGTAATCGGTACGCCGGCGTTGGCTTCGACGTCAACGACGACCGGGGAGCCGAGCATAAATTCGCTTCCGTACAGCGGGCTGGTGATCGCAACGGTAGGAAGGGGTACCGCGCCATCCACGCTCGGTGGTTGGCGCAAGTATAAGGTTGCCGCGGCCGCGATGATCACAACTCCAAGGCTTCCCCACAGGAATAATCGTCTTGACATCTGCATCGTTTTCTCCTTCTTGAATCTTCCCGATTGATTGCACTCATCTCTGAAACGAGTTGACCCCTAAAAATGTGACAAATGCAATCTAGTTAGAGTGGATTAATAGTCGTGATGAGTTCGCGGGATGGGCGCTACCCCCGCGATTCTGGCATAATAAGACAAGATTTGTCAAATATAATTCAGCTGCAAAGATTCGGATTGGATAAAGGAGGTTGATTGATCGTCAGGGACTTTGGACGATTTAAGTCCTGCAGCTGCTGGGGAGAACTCGAAGGGGGTATTGATCCAGATAAATTGAGCACAAATACATGGCTGTCTATGATTACGGATAGGGGAGATGTGGGTCTACCGCCTGGGTCCAGGCTAAGCGCTGGTCTTTACAGACAGGTCGGTAATTGTGAGAACTTGCGCGGTTGGTGTGTGAAGCACGCCAAAGCTCAAACTAGCTCCCGGCGCGGCAAGCAGGTATTGGTTATCGATCCAGATCACCAATCCGAGCCGGGGGTGAGGCGCGATCGAGGAGCATAGGATAAGCTCACCATCGACGTGGAATGCAACGCTTTCCTCTCCCCAGTCCATCTGGTACTCATGCCAAACGTCCAAATCATGCTTTAGGCCGACACTGTCGATTGAGGTAAAACCGCCCATTAGGCGGAACAACGGCCTGCGAAGCGGGGGGATCTTTGTCAGCAGCCAGGCTGCTGCAGCCGGGGGCGCCAGCAGGATGGCGGGAATTTTACGTGAACGCATCGTCATCGCCATCCATCCCTGTCCGGGCCGGTGCTGGCCGAGGGACAGATCGTTCGGCGCCGAACCGTAGAAAAACCAGGCCGCCTGAGGTGCGGCCGGAAGCCGTCGGGCTGCTCCGCCTTGCCCCAGGGAGAGGGCGAACGGGTCATTCCACAGTCCGAAACCGAGCGTTCCGAGTGGCGTGGTGGAGCTGGCGCGTGCCCGCAAGCTGAGGCTGAGCGGTGGGACCCAGGGAAATTCACCCCGGGATAGCCCCCGGTAGTCATCGAGCTGGGCGTCAGCATATCCCCTATCACTCGCAGGAATCACGAGCTTCACCAACCGCTCTTCAAATAGGACCCGGCCACCGCCGAGTTCGAGCTTCCTAAGCGTCTTCAACATGCCTTGATGATATGCGATTTTGCGCCCCGCGCGAGTGATCGAGTATAATCGCTCCGACATTGGCAGGAGGCTACATGGAAATTACATGGTATGGATTGTCGTGCTTCCGGCTCACGGAGCGCGGCATGATATCCATCGTGACCGACCCGTTCGGCGCCGAGCTCGGCTTGCCGGCCTTGAAGTTGAAGGCGGATGTTGTCACCGTCAGTCACGAAGCGAATGGGCATGCCGGGCTTTCCGCCGTTAAGGGGGTACGGCGGGTAATCGCCAGTCCAGGTGAGTACGAAATCGGCGGCGTTTTCATTACCGGGGTGCGGATGCCGAATAAAGATAAGCAGGCTGAAGGCTCCAGCAATACGCTCTATGTCTTTAACTATGAAGGCTTGACCGTTGCGCACCTGGGTGATCTTGTTGACGTACCGTCGCAAGCCCAGATCGAAGATTTAGGTGCTGTTGATGTAGCCCTGGTTCCGGTAGGGGGAGGTAAAGCGCTCTCACCCTCGCAAGCGGCCGAAGTCATCAGCCTGATCGAACCTTCGATTGTGATTCCGATGCATTTCAAAACCGGCAAAGAAGGTCTCGAGCTTGGCACGGCGGAGGGTTTCTTAAAGGAAATGGGAATCGCTGACCATGAGGCTCTGCCCTCTCTCAAGGTAACGAAAGGTTCATTGTCGGAGGAGACGCAGGTTGTGGTCCTCAAGCCCAGCCTTGGATAGCCGGTTTCCCAGAAACGCGCTACAGGGTAGCACTTAAGGAATATCAATGGCGTTGAAATGGTTGATGACATGGGACATGATCCCGGGCCGAGAGCAGGAGTACTTTGAGTTCCTCGTCCGTGAGTTTGTCCCCGGCCTGCAGCGCTTGGGTATTGAACCGGCCGAAGCCTGGTATACAACCTACGGTGAAGGACCCCAGATGCAAGCGGTCTTCATGGCCGAGACGCGCGAGATCGTCGACCAAGCTCGAGAGCATGCCGATTGGGGCAAGCTGCGCGAGCGCTTGTTTGAGTACGTCACCAATTACGATTCAAAAGTCGTGAGGGCATCCGGCGGGTTTCAGCTTTAGGTTGCAGTCTGGTTGGCCGTTGGAATAGCTTTCATCCGTAACTCCACAGAACGAGGAAAAAGGAACAGGCCATGGCATGACGACGCCATGGCCTGTGAGATTCAGACCGCGGGTCGGGTTAATCTTCGTCCTTGCTTGAGCTTTCTTCCGACTTCGATGTTTTGCTAGAATCCCCGCTCGATTCACTGGTGGATTTGCTGGAACCATCTGAACGCGACGATACCTGCCCGGAAGGAGAGCGGTGGTCGGTGGCGTAGAAACCGGAACCCTTAAAGACGATCCCAACCGGCAAGAAGACCTTGCGGAGCTTTAACTTCCCACATTCCGGGCATTTCTTAAAAATCGGGTCATCGAAGTGCTGCTGGCGGTCGAACTGTACCCCGCAATTATCACAATGATACGTGTAAATCGGCATTCTGACCTTCCCTTAAGCCACGAGCATTATAAGCCCACGTTAAACCACATACAAGAGGAAGCCGGTAAGAATTGCGTTAGTACATCGTTAGAGCGATTTTTATTGACGTCCGAACCTGGCCGCGATAAGATGGTGGCAGTTGCTGGACCGGCCGGGCAATCGCAGGCATATGCCTGAGGAAAGTCCGCGCTCCAGAGAGCACGGTGCCGGGTAACACCCGGGCGGGGAGATCCCGCGGATGGGCCACAGAAAACAACCGCCGCACTCGATTGCGATTGCGGTCAGGGTGAAAAGGTGGTGTAAGAGACCACCGGCGTTGGCAGCGATGCCAGCGGCCAGGCAACCCCCACCGGGAGCAAGGCCAAGCAGACGCAAACCCTTTGGGGCAGTGGGCTGCTCGCCCACTTTGAGCGTCGGGTAGGCTGCTCGAGCCATGCGGCAACGCATGGCCAAGATAGATGATTGCCGCGGCGCCTATGGGCTGCCGCACAGAACGCGGCTTACAGGCTGGTCTAAGCAGCCAAAGAGACTTCCGAGTTGCCATGGCTTCGGAAGTCTCTTTCCTTTTAAAGTCTACGTTCGCCACCCCCAGCAGGCGATTTCGCATAGTGATAGGACAAAAGTACTTTTCCCATGAATTCCCGAAATCGCTTGCATCGGTGGCAGAAATTGGTATATACTGTGGGCACTTGTGGGGGGATGTGGGACATTGTGGGACGCCGGTGCATGCCGGCGTCTCTCCGTTAGGGCAAGAGGTAGAACGAATGTTCTTGGGTCAGTTTACCCACTCCATTGACGCCAAAGGCCGCTTGACCATCCCGGTCAAGTTCCGCGACCTGCTTGAGCAGGGAGCATACGTAACCCAGGGCTTTGAACGCAACTTGCAGGTTTATACCACAGAGAGCTTCGAACGGCTCGCGCAGCGGGCGACGACTTTGACAACCACCGATCCCGAGGCGCGCGCAGTCCGACGTGTCATCTTCGGCGGCGCGACGGAAGTCCAGATCGACTCGTCGGGCCGCATTCTCATACCGCCGTTCCTGCGGGAGTACGCCAAACTCGATGGGGATACGACCATCGTCGGCACCGGGGAATATTTTGAACTCTGGAATGCCGAAGCCTGGTCGGCCGAGCTGACCGGGGTGACGGATCCAGAGATTAATGCCCGGCGCTTCACTCAATTTGACCTCTCCGCGGGGTAGGCGATGAGCGCGTCCCAGGACGCTGCTTCCGCCGGTGAACACACCCCGGTACTTTACCAGAATGTGCTCTCCGCGCTTCAGCTTCGCCCGGGTGAGCGCTACATAGATGGCACAGTTGGCGCAGGCGGCCATGCAAGTGGCATCCTGCTCGGCTCCAGTCCTGACGGGCTCTTGCTCGGTCTCGATCGCGATCCGGCAGCCCTGCTAATCTCGGCCAGTAGATTGTCACCCTACGAAGGCCGCTTTTTTCTGCGCCAGAGTTCGTACACAGAGATGGTTCTTTGTGCGAGGGAACTCGGTTGGGAGGGGGTTTCTGGCGTACTGCTCGACCTGGGTCTTTCATCGATGCAGTTGGCTGACCCGGAGCGTGGCTTCTCATTCCAGCAAGATGGTCCGCTGGATATGCGCTTCGACCCGCAGGCCGGCACGACAGCCGCCGATCTGATTAACAGCCTCGATGAGAGCGAGCTGGTCGAAATCCTATCGAAATACGGCGAAGAGCCGCGCTCGCGGACGGTAGCTCGGGCGATCATCGAGGCCCGGCCTATTACTACGACCGGGGAACTGGCGAAAATTGCAGCCCGGTCGGCGATGAGATCGAGGCGGGGGCTGCACCCGGCAACCCGTACGTTCCAGGCACTCCGAATCGCCGTCAATCGTGAACTTGAAACACTCGAGTCGGGATTGCAGGCAGCACTCGAGTTGCTCGAACCCGGTGGGCGGATCGCGGTGATCGCCTTCCATTCACTGGAAGACCGGGTCGTCAAGCATTTTTTCAACCGAGAGCGGGTGGATTGCATCTGTCCGCCAGAGCAGCTGGTATGCACCTGTGGCCACAAGGCGACGCTGCGAGTAATCACGCGCCGCCCGGAAAGGCCGACGCAGGCTGAAATCGAACAGAACCCTCGCTCCCGTAGTGCCCGATTACGGGTCGCGGAACGCCTGATGCTGGCATAAAGCTTGCAAGCCCAGGCATGAATATTGTGTTTCGAGGTAGAAGCGTGACAAAGCGGAAACAAGCTCGTAAGTACATCCCCTGGCGTTCCAAGGTGCGTATAACCAGCCGTACAATCGTCGCCGCACTCGTGCTGCTGATCGTCGGTGGCCTATATCTGGCGGTCAATGCGCGCGTTGCCGATGCCGGACGGGAAGTGCTCGTACGCCAGAACCAGCGGGCGGAACTGCAGCGTCAGATAGCCGAATTAACCTCGACTCTGGCGAGCCTGACAATGCCCCAGCGCATGCTCGAGAGGGCACTCGCTCTCGGCTATGAGCCGGCCGATATGTCTGACATGCTGTACGTCTCCGTTCCGGATTATGTACCGCCAGGTGAGTTCGTCGCTCCGAGGCCGCCGGGCTCAAGAACGGAACGGCAGGCTGCACTTTCGCCAGCCTACACCGAGACGCTGGGCGAGTGGGTCCTGCGGGTCGTGCGACCCGATCGAGGGACTTCGCAGTGATCCCGAACAGCCTCCCCTACCGGCGAGTTCGAGTACTGCTGGCGATCATGGTTTTGATCGCAGCTGCGATGTTGATCCAGTTGATCCGGGTTCAATTCGGTCCGTATGCCCCGGTCTTCGCGACCTGGGTTGAGGCCGCCCAGGATATCGATAACGAGGTCGATCCCGAGCGAGGCTTGATCTACGACCGCGGTGGTGACCTGCTGGCAACCAATGTCCCGATGTACTACCTCGAGATCGAGGTCTTTCAGCTGACGCCAGCCAGCCGCAAGCAAATTGCAGCGGTTCTCTCCCGGGCGTTGATCCTCCCATACGAAGACTTGTATGCCCAGCTCAATGCCGACTGGGGCTCGGTTGGCCAGTACCGCATCCGGCTGACCCGCCAGGTCGGGGGTGGCGATCGCTGGCCGATCACGGTCGACCAGGTTGCGGCTGACATGCTCAAAGGGTTTCTGCTTGATCCCGAAGCGCCTGACTTGAGCGGTCTAAAGCTCGTGCCGGCCCCACGCCGGGAGTACCCGGCCGGAGCGCTGGCCGGGCATGTGCTCGGCTTTGTAAACCAGGAAAGCAAGGGCTTTTTCGGGGTAGAGGGTTTTTACGACAGCTGGCTGGCAGGCAAGTCGATGACGATCGAGCGCGGCTACATCCCGCCCGAAGCGCGGCTTGAACCCGACCCGCCGGCTGGAGTGAACCTGGTCCTGACGATCGATCTCGACATTCAGCAAGTTGTCGAGGACATCTTGAAGCAAGCGCTCGAGGATTCGGGCGGTGAATCCGGACAGATCATCGTCATGGATCCTAAGACAGGCGAGATCCTGGCATTGGCGGTTCAGCCTTCGCTCGATCCAAACAATTACGAACCCTGGCTGGAGACCCAAGGCCTGGAAACACAGGATCTGGAAAACCTGGACCAGGTCGAGGAGCCAGTGATCAATCCAGCCGTTGGTGGGCAATTTGAACCCGGTTCGACCTTTAAGGTTCTCACGATGGCAGCGGCGATTGACGCAGGGGTTGTCAAACCGGAAGACGAGTTTATCGATACCGGGGTGATCGAGGTTGGCGGGGTGCGCATTCGAAACTGGAACGGTGGCGCATGGGGACCGCAGACGATGATCGGCTGCATGCAGCACTCCCTCAACGTATGCCTGGCATATGTCGCTTCTGAAAAGCTGGGCGCAGCAACTTTCTATGATTACCTGGAGGCGTTCGGGATCGGCCGTGGCACAGGCATCGATGTCGCCGGCGAGGTCCCCGGCCAGCTGCGGACGCCGCGCCACCCTGAGTGGACAGAAGCCGATCTCGGGACGAATGCATTCGGCCAGGGAGTATCCGTTACACCGGTGCAGCTCCTGGCCGCGGTCGGAGCAATCGCGAACAAGGGCGTCATGCTCCAGCCGCATATTGTGCGCGAGGTCGTTGGACCGGAAGGCGCTTATTGGCCCAAACCAACTGTGCTGGGTAAGCCGGTGTCGGCAGAGACTGCCGAAACGCTGACCAAGATGCTTACTGAATCGCTGGCGGGTGAATCTTCGCTGGCTCTGGTCAATGGGTACACGCTGGCCGGAAAAACCGGCACGGCGCAGATCCCGACCGAGCGTGGTTATGACGACCGCTGGACGATCGCCTCCTTCGTGGGGTGGGGTCCCGTAGCTGATCCGCAGTTCCTGGTGCTGGTGCGGATCGATAAGCCCGAATCTTCCCCTTGGGGTTCAGTGGTCGCAGCGCCGGTGTTTCGTGATGTCGTGGAACGGCTCGTGACGATGTTGGAGATCCCGCCTGATCATGTACGCGAACAGCTGGCCGGGATCGGCCTAGAAGGGTCGTAGGGAATGTTGACTGTTGGACAGGTCATCGAATCGATATGTGGTACCAGGCCGGTCGGGTTAGATCATGTGATCACCGACACGGTTATCGATTCGCGCCTGGCGACAGAAGGTGTACTTTTCGTGGCGCTGCCGGGGGAGCAGCACGATGGGCATGAGTTCGTGGCGGATGCGTTCGAGCGCGGAGCACTACTTGCGATCGTGGAGCATGAGGTTGAGGTAGAAGCCCCGACGCTCGACATCCGCCGGTCGCTGCCGGAGATTGATCTGAGCGTTCTGGAGCCACCGCTATGTTTGCGAGTAAACAATAGCCTGCACGGATTGCAGCAGCTGGCACGCTACTGGCGCGCGCAGTTCGACTTGCGCGTGATCGGTATCACCGGCAGCGTGGGGAAATCTACAACGAAAGAATTGGTAGCTGACGTGCTCAGCCGGCGGTACAAAACCATTCGTAGCCCTGGAAATCTAAACAACGAAATCGGGCTCCCATTGAGCTTGATGGGTTTGACGGAGAAACATGAATGTGCCGTTCTTGAAATGGGCTTCTATGTACCGGGCGAGATTGCTGAGCTGTGCTCCATCGCTTTGCCGCAGGTGGGCGTGCTGACAAATATCAGCCAGGTTCACCTCGAGCGTGCTGGAAGCATGGAGGCGATTGTGCGGGGGAAGGGTGAACTGGTCGAAGCCCTGCCACCGGCTCCCGACGGTGTGGCAATCCTGAATCATGATGATTCGCGCGTAATGTCGATGGCGGATCGAACGCAGGCCAGGATTCTTACCTATGGTCTCGCCCCCGAGGCTGATATCTGGGCAAGCGATGTGGAGGGCCTTGGTTTAGAGGGACTGCGCTGTGTGATCCACTACGGGGACGATCGTATTCATCTGCGCGTGCCGCTGCTGGGGCGGCACTCGGTGCACACCGTGCTGCGTGCAGCCGCAGTTGGCCTGGTCGAAGGCCTGACTTGGCAGGAGATTGCCGGCGGCCTGCAGGATACACACAACCAGCTGCGCCTAATGGCCGTGCGCGGCCCAGGTGGTTCCCTGCTGCTTGATGATACCTATAACGCAGCACCAACCTCGGTCATTGCTGCGCTGAACCTGTTGGAAGACCTGGATGGCCGCAAGATTGCAGTTCTGGGTGATATGCTCGAGCTCGGTGACTATGAAGAGCGCGGCCACCGCATAGTCGGTGGACGGGCAGCGCAGGTCGCAGATCAGCTGATTACTGTAGGCGAGCGTGCGCATTGGATCGCCGAAGAGGCGCGTGCCAGCGGGATGTCGGAGGGAAGCGTCGTCGAGTTTGAGGACGACGAACAGGTGACCGGATATCTGCAAGGCCGGATCAGGGAAGGCGATGTAGTGCTGGTTAAAGGCTCACGTGGGATGGAACTCGATCGTGTCGTAGCTGCCCTGGAGCAGAGCGAATGACCCAGACCGCGATGGCGCTCTCCCTGGGAGGAATTACCTTCCTGCTGACTGTTATCTGGGGCGGGCCGCTGATCCGCATCCTGCGCTTGCTGCACATCGGAGAGCAGATTCGGATTGAGGGCCCACAGCGCCATATTACCAAGCTCGGGACCCCGACCATGGGCGGCTGGTTGTTCATCATCCCGGTCATTCTGATAACCGGAGTTCTCAACCTGGTCTCGATCCTGAGCGACCTGACCGTGCTCGGAAATTCGATCCTGCTGCCGATGCTGGTCATGCTCGCCTTTGCCTTGATCGGGGCGTGGGACGACTTCCTCGGTATTCGACGGCCGCGCGAGGTGAAAGGGCTGCGGGCGCGCTGGAAGTTCTTGCTGCAGACCGTTATCGCGCTTGGTGCTGCGATGATCCTGAAGTACGGGCTGCACCCACCCGAGCTGATCCTGCCCAATGTCCCGGAGGTGATTGACCTGGGCATCTGGTATGTACCAATTGCGATGATCTGGATCGTCGGCTGGAGCAATGCCGTTAATTTAACCGATGGTCTTGATGGGCTGGCGGGGCTTATCTCGGCCACTGCGTTTGCAGCCTATGGCGCCATCGCCATGCTCCAGGGGCAGGTCTTCCTGGTGCGATTCTGCTTCACGGTTGTCGGCGCTCTGTTTGCGTTCCTCTGGTACAACGCCCAGCCGGCCGAACTCTTCATGGGGGACACCGGATCACTGGCTCTGGGTGCGACGTTGGCAGTGATCGCGCTGATGACCGGCCAGTGGATCCTGCTGCCGGTAATCGCCATCATCCCGTTCAGCGTCACGCTCAGCGTCATTATCCAGGTGGTTTATTTTCGGATTACCAAGGGGCGGCGGCTCTTCAAAATGGCGCCGCTGCACCACCACTTTGAACTCAGCGGTTGGAGTGACACCCAGATCGTGCAGCGTTTTTGGCTGGTTGCTTTGCTGGCCGGCATGTTCGGGGTTGCACTCGCATTGATCTAAGGAGGATACGTCATGGACATCGGAATGTTGTGGTTCGACGACAGCAAGACACCGCTGCCTGAAAAGGTCAGCCAGGCTGTCACCTTCTACCAGGACAAATTCGGCGAAAAACCGACCCACTGCCTGGTTCATCCCGAAACACTAAGTGGAGAGGGTGAGGGCATCGTAGCCGGGGTTCAGGTGCGCACTGCGCGCAACGTGATGCCCAACCACTACTGGATCGGCGTCGATGAAAAATCGGCTCGGGTTCAGAAGTCATCGCTGCGATCAGCCGGAAACAACCTGCCGCAGAACAAAGCCGCGTAACCCGAATCCTGGGCGATCGTGTCCAAGTGGAAGGGAAAACGGGCGGTCGTGATCGGGCTGGCGCGTCAGGGCAAAGCCCTGGCCCGCTACCTCGTCCAACAAGGCGCGCATGTGGTCGTAAGTGATGTAAAGAGTGCGAATGAACTGCAGGCGGAAATGGGCGAATTGACAGATTTGGAAATTGCATACGAATTGGGCGGTCATCCGCTGACTCTCCTGGAGGGAAGCGACGCGCTTTTTCTCTCCGGAGGTGTCCCGGCCGATCTGCCGATCGCGCTCGCAGCCCGTGAGCGAGGGATGCTGGTCGCCAATGACGCGCAGCTCTTCCTTGAAGCCTGTCCGGTGATGGTTATTGGCATCACCGGCTCAGCCGGAAAGACGACGACCGCTTCACTCGTCGCCCACATGGCTGAAACGTCTTTTAAAGGCCTGGCGCGCCAGGTCTGGTTGGGCGGGAATATCGGCCGGCCGTTGCTGATTGATCTGAATCAGATGGGGAACGAGGATCTGGCGGTCATGGAGCTTTCATCATTTCAACTGGAATTGATGACATCCAGCCCGCACTATGCAGCCGTGCTGAATCTGACACCCGATCACCTCGATCGCCATGGAAGCATGGAGAAATACAGCGCCGCCAAGCAGCGCATTCTTGAGAACCAGCACGCAGGTGACTGGGCAGTCCTTGGTCACGAGGATCCTCGGGTCTGGAGCTGGCGCGAACTTGTGCGGGGGCAGCTGGCAAGCTTCGGCCGCTCGGACATCGGCCTGCAGGATTCAGCCTTCCTTCAAGATGGTGACATCATCCTGCGAATCGGTGGTACCTCAGAACGGGTTTGCGGGGTCGATCAGATACAGCTGCGTGGCCAACACAATCTCCTAAACATTCTTGCGGCATGCGTACTCAGCGGGCTCGCCGGGCTTGATCCCCGGGCGATGGAGCAGGTTGCCCGTACTTTCAAGGGCGTGCCGCATCGGCTCGAATTCGTGCGTGAGCTGAACGGAGTCAGCTGGTACAACGATTCGATTGCCACCACGCCCGAACGGGCGCTCGCTGCGGTGCGTTCGTTTGAAGAACCCATCGTGCTCCTGCTCGGCGGGCATGACAAGGAACTGCCTTGGGCGGATTTTCTCCATCAGGTCTTAGGACGGAATGTACGCCTGGTTCTGTTCGGGGAAGCTGGGACGAAGATCGAAACCGCAGTTCGTTCATTTGACAAGAACGCCGTAATTGAACACGCCTCCAGCCTGGAACAGGCAGTTGCGCTGGCAGCTCAGGCGGCAGAGCCCGGCATGGTGGTCTTGCTCTCACCGGGATGTACGAGTTTCGATGAATTCTCGAATTATGAAGCACGTGGCATGCGCTTCAATGCCTTGGTGAATGCCCTATGATCGAAAACCCTGCACACGAGCCCTTAACCGGCGGCCGTCGTTTCCAGCCTCAAGTTGACCTGTGGCTGCTCGTGCTTACAGGGTTGATGCTCCTGCTGGGGATGGTGATGGTCTATTCCGCCAGCTGGGACGTTTCCTGGCGTCTGTACGGGGACCACAACGCGGTCTTCAACCGGCAGCTGGTGAACATGCTGCTCGGGCTGGTGGCCATGGTGGTTGCAGCCTGGTTCCCGCTGTCATGGCTGCGGAAGATCGCCCTGCCACTTATTGCCGGGACGATCCTGGTGCTATTCGCCGTCCTGCTTGTCAACCTCGGCGGAGAGTATAAACGCGCATTTCTCGGTGCGTCCGTCCAGCCATCGGAGCTGGCCAAGCTGGCACTTGTGATTTACCTGGCGGTCTGGATGGAATCGAAGGGCGACCGTTTGAGCGACCTGGGCTACGGCTTTCTGCCCTTGATCTTTATTGTGGGGGTGGTCGGCGGGCTGATCGTCGCCCAGCCGGACCTCAGCGCCGGGCTGACCATCGGCCTCGTTTCTGTGACGATGTTCTACCTGGCCGGCGCGCGAACCGTGCAAACCGTGGGTCTCGGGGCGGGTGGAGGCCTGGTGGGGTACATCCTGGTCCGCCTGCACCAGACTGGCGCTGAGCGCTGGCTACAGTTCAAAGAAGGCCTGGTCGACATTGAGAAAGCTTCCTATCACGTCCAGCAATCGCTCCAAGCATTCTACAACGGCGGTATTTTCGGCCGCGGGCTGGGTGCGAGCCGGGCGAAATTCGGCTTTCTTCCGGCCCCGCACACCGACAGCGTCTATGCCATCGTTGGTGAGGAGCTGGGGCTGGTAGGGGCGATGCTGGTCCTGGCGCTGTTCTGCATCTTTCTCTGGCGTGGCTTTAAGGTTGCGGTCGAAACGGAGGACCGTCTGGCACTGCTGCTGGCAAGCGGGGTCACGTTCTGGATCGGCGCTGAAGCGTTGATCAATATGTCGGTGCTGCTCGGTCTGCTGCCGTTTGCGGGAAATGCCCTGCCGTTCTTCAGCTATGGCGGGTCGAACCTGGTGACGACGTTGACCGGGGTAGGGTTCCTGCTGAATGTCTCCCGCCAGACGAGGGCGGAAGCAAGAAAGCGAGGCCATGTTGCGACTTTTAGTGTCAGCCGGAGGGACGGGGGGCGGCGTATATCCCGCCTTGGCCGTCATCGCCGCACTCGGCGAGAAGGCTGACGTGCTCTGGGTCGGAGGACGCGGCGGGATGGAAGCTGAGCTCGTCGGAAGGTACGGAATAGCATTCGAAGCTATTCCTGCTGCCGGTTTGCACGGCGTCGGCCTGAGTGTGCTGCCTTCCAATGCAGTGCGGCTGGCACGCGGGATCCCTGCTGCCCGCCGCATTATCAAACGTTTTCAGCCCGATGCACTGTTCTTTACAGGCGGATATGTTGGCGTTCCGGTTTCGCTCGCAGGTCGGCGCCTGCCCCAGGCGGTGTTTGTTCCTGATGTCGAGCCCGCGCTAGCCCTGCGGCTTATCACCCGCCGCGCCAACTTGATCGCCGTGAGCACACCATCTTCACGCAGCTGTTACCCGGAGCAGGCACCGGTCGTCGTGACCGGTTATCCGCTAAGGGCCGGCTTGAAGCAGGTCGACGCCGGGGGCGCGCGCCAGGGATTTGGACTGGCGCCTGAGGAGCGCACCCTGCTGGTATACGGCGGAAGCCGCGGCGCAAGGTCGATCAACGAGGCCCTGTGGGCGAATTTGAAGGGTGTGCTCGAATCTGTTCAGGTGCTCCATATCACCGGGGAGCTGGGTTGGCCGCGAGTTGAAACCATCCGGCAGGAGCTTTCGCAGCTTCAGGGGGCGCGTTATGCCGCCTACCCGTACCTGCATGACCGCATGGGCGAAGCTTTTTCCGCCGCTGATCTGGCGTTGGCCCGGGCTGGGGCGGCTGTACTGGGGGAGCTGCCGCGCTTTGGCCTACCCGCCATCCTGGTTCCCTACCCGCACGCGTGGCGCTACCAGCATGTGAATGCCAGCTACCTTGAATCGCATGGCGCAGCATGGGTCGCAAGCGATGCCACGCTCGCCGAGGAGCTGCCCGGGCTGCTAGCTTCGCTGCTTGAAGACGAAGGCCGCCTGGAACGTATGCGGTCCGCCAGCCGGAGCCTCGACATGGCGGACGCCGCGGGTGTTATCGCTGAAAACATTGAGCGGTTGATCGAGGATCGGAGCGCCGAGCATGGTTAGCCTGATCGTCCTTTTCGGCATCTTGATTCTGCTTTTTGCAGTGATTGGCGCCACCCGCGGCTGGGCGAAAGAGCTGCTCGTCACCAGTTCAATCATCCTGGCGCTCTTCATCATCCAGATTCTTGAAACGAACGTTCGGCCTTATTACACCGCGCTGGTCATGCAGCCGCCCGCAACCCAGTTCCTTGTGCGCGGTTTGATGCTGATCGTGCTGGCGTTCTTCGGATACCAGACCCCGCACATTCGCGCGCTGCAGCCCAAGCTGGCGCGTGAACGGCTGCAGGACGTGCTGCTTGGGATTTTGATGGGAGCCTTGAACGGCTACCTGCTCTTCGGTTCACTGTGGTTCTTCCTTCACCAATCGGGGTATCCCACTGACCTGATCCAGATGCCCGAGCCGGGCACCCAGCTTGCCGATCAGATTGCAAATATCGTCCAGATTCTCCCACCTCAAATCCTGCCGATTCCGCAGTTGTATTTTGCCGTGGGGGTGGTGTTCGTCTTCATTATCGTGGTGTTTGTATGAGCCGGAGGGTCCATCTGGTGGGCATCGGTGGTGCGGGAATGTCGGCGATCGCAAGTGTGCTGCTCGAAAGTGGTGAGCAGGTGACGGGATCGGATCGCGCCCATTCACTTTATACGGTCGAGCTTGAGAAGCGCGGCGTGGTGATCGAGTACATGCACCGGGTGGAGAACGTTGCCGGTGCCGACCTGCTCGTCGCCTCATCAGCCGTCCCCGATGACAACGTCGAGCTGCAAGCGGCGCTGGCCCTGGGCATCCCCGTGAAGCGGCGGGCGGAATTCCTGGGTGAATTGACCCGGGGTTATCGCACGATCGCTGTCGCCGGGACACATGGCAAGACGACCACGACCGGGATGATCGCCTGGGTGCTCGAACAGGATGGACGCTCTCCGACCTTTATCGTTGGCGGCATGCTGCCCGATCTCTCGGGCAACGCCCGCCACGGTACTGGTCGTGAATTCGTAATCGAGGCCGACGAATATGACCACACCTTCCTGGGATTGCACCCGGATGTAGCCGTGGTAACCAATGTCGAACTGGATCACCCAGACTGCTATCCGACCTTCGAAGCCTTTCAGGATGCATTCGCCCAGTTTTCGCAGCAGGTTGAATCCATGCTCTTCGTCTGCAAGGATGATCCCGGTGCCCTGGCGCTCGAGCCTGCGCACGCGAAGCGGCTGACCTACGGGCTCGATCCAGATGCCGATCTGCATGCTGAAGATATTCGAGTTAATACCGCTGGCGGCTCCGATTTTCTGGTGCTGCGTGGTTCAGAAACGATCGGTCTGGTACGGACCAGGCTGCCGGGTGACCACAATGTCCGCAACGCGCTGGCCTGCCTGGTGGTCTGTGATTACCTGGGCGTCGAGTTCCGCGTAGTACGTGAGGCTCTGACCAATTTTCACGGCGCCGAAAGACGGTTCCAGCTCAAGGGCCAGGCCGCCGGCGTGACGGTGATCGACGATTACGCCCATCACCCGACGGAAATCAGGGCCACGCTCAGCGCTGCACGCCAGCGTTTTCCGCAGGGTCAGATCTGGGTGGTCTTTCAGCCTCATACCTATTCGCGTTTGCGGGCGCTGCAGGCTGAGTACACCGGCGCTTTTAACGAAGCAGATCATGTTCTTGTAACCGAGGTCTTTGCTGCCAGGGAGGCGGTAGACCCTGATTTTGGTGGTCAGCAGATCGCAGACTTGATATCACATCCCGATGTGCGTTTCCGGCCTGATTTCGACCGTGCCGCGAAGGAACTGGCCGAAGGTGCACATCCGGGCGATGTAGTCATTACGCTCAGTGCAGGCGATGGAAACCTGGTCGGTGACCGCCTGCTGGAAATCTTACGGCAGAACGAGGGAGAGAATGATCATGGCTAAGAAGAAGGGCGTCTTCGAAGCGGATCGGAAGATGGAACTACGACTGCGCCTGGCCGCGAAGCGCGCCGCAGATCCCGGATTCCGGTTGAAAGATTCGCTTGTACTGATGGACATGCCTGAGGCCGGTGTCCTGAATAAGTTGATTGAGAGGGTGCGTGATCTGTGAATTTAGGCGTCCCCGGGAGCGGAGACCTGATGTGGCTGAGGGAGAGGTTCGGCGATCAACTGCGCACAAACACGCCGCTCGCCCCCTTTACCTCGGCGCGCATCGGGGGTCCGGCAGATACCTTGATCGAGGTCCGCTCATCGCAGGAGTTGGCCGAAGCTGTGCGGTTCCTATGGGATCGAGACGTCGCATTTCGAATTCTCGGGGGCGGCTCGAATGTTCTTGTCGCGGACGCCGGGGTTCGTGAGGTGGTTATTTTGAATCGGGCACGAACCAAGCGATTCTACCAGGCCGATTCGAGCCCTGAAGTTGAGGCCGAGTCAGGTGCTTCGCTGGGCACAATTGCACGGCAAGCGGCTGGGCGGGGCTGGTCCGGCCTGGAATGGGCAGCCGGTGTGCCAGGGACGCTGGGCGGCGCAATTGTGGGGAACGCCGGAGCGCATGGCGGAGATCTATCCGGGTCGCTGATTATGGCCGAAATCTTGCAACATGACGGTAGCCAGGAGTACTGGCCGGTCGAACGCATGAATTATGCATACCGAACAAGCGCGTTGAAGCGCAATCCAGGTCCGGTTGTGTTGGCAGGTATCCTTCGTTTTGGCCGGTCGACTCCGGCAGAATGCAAGGCGAAGGTGAGAGAGTATTCGGAACAGCGGGAACGGACCCAGCCGCCAGGGGCGAGCATGGGATCGATGTTCAAGAACCCGAGCGGGGATTACGCCGGACGATTGCTGGACGAAGCAGGGTTGAAAGGTTTGCGCATAGGCAACGCAGTGATCAGCCAGAAGCATGCAAACTTCTTCATCAATGAGGGAGGGGCTACAGCGGAGGAGGTTGCCTCGCTTATTAACAGCGCTCGAGATCGGGTTCGAGAGCGGTTTAGCATCGATCTCGAGCTCGAGATCGAATTGATCGGTGACTGGAGCGGCATTGGGGCAACTGCAGAAGACGGGAGCAGGCAGTGACGGAAGGGATCCGCCTGGGTGTGATCTTCGGTGGACGCAGTGGTGAGCATGAAGTCTCGCTCATGTCAGCGCGCTCCGTGATTGAGGCGCTCGACCCGGAAACCTACGACGTCATCGAGATCGGAATAACGAAGGAAGGAGCCTGGTTCAGCGGCCAGGATGTGCTTACCTCGTTTGAGAAGGGACAGATACAAGGCCTACTACCGGTGTTGATGCTGGCGGAGCCTGGCTCACCCGGCATCTATCAGCGTGAACCTGACGGCCGGATTGAGATGCTGGCCTCCCTGGATGTGGTCTTTCCTGTATTGCACGGGACATATGGTGAGGACGGTACGCTGCAGGGGCTGCTGGAGTTGGCAGATGTCGCCTACGTCGGGGCAGGTGTATTGGCCTCCTCTGTGGCGATGGACAAGGGTTTATTCAAACACCTGATGCGTGCGCATGACATACCCGTTGTGGACTGGATCATCTTGAATGCCAGCGAGCTTGAGTCCGGGCTGGAATTGGCGCTCGAGCGGGCCGAGATGCTCGGTGAATATCCGTTCTTCACCAAGCCTGCCAATTTGGGTTCATCCGTGGGAATCAGCCGCTGCAACAACCGTTCAGACTTGATTGAAGGTCTGCAGGAAGCGGCGCAATATGACCGCCGCATCATCATCGAGAAAGGGTTGGATGCGCGCGAGATCGAGGTGAGTGTGCTGGGAAATGAATTGCCGCAGGCATCGATAGCTGGCGAAATTGTCCCGGGTGACGCTTTCTATTCTTACAAGGCGAAGTACCTGGATGATTCATCCGAGTTGATCATCCCGGCTCCGATTGACGACGACTTGATGGAACAAGCGCGCAGCCTGGCTGTCAAAGCCTACAAGGCTATCGATGGTGCCGGTATGGCGCGGGTTGATTTTCTGCTCGATCGGCATTCGGACATGCTCTATATGAATGAGATCAACACGATACCGGGATTCACCAAGATCAGCATGTATCCCAAACTGTGGCAGGCGAGCGGGCTGATCTATTCAGAGCTGCTCACTCGATTAATCGAACTGGCGCGCGATCGTTTCGTACAAAAGCAGGCATTGGTACGGACTTTCGGGGGTGCAGGATGAGCGTCGGAGAACGAACGCTCGGCATACCCCAGAGTCGTGCGGATGAAGTCCGTGCCCGTCGAGCACGTAAGGAACAGCGGGTCGAAAGGCCGGAAAAGATTCAAGCCGAGAAGCCCAGGCGCGCTAAGCGCGTGCGACGCAGGTATGACCTGTCTCTATCGCATGAATACAACACGCAGATTCAGCTCACAGCCCTTCCGGCCGGATTTCTTGGCCAGCGGGTGTTCGCTGGAGTGGTGATGGTTCTGGCGGTACTGGGGTTAATCCGTTTTATAAACTCGCCCGGTTATCGTGTGGGACCGCTCGAGATTGAAGGAGCCGGGCAGCTCACGTCAGCACAGGTGCGATCGCTGGCCGCGGTTGAGGGGACGTCAGCATTCCTGGTTGACCCCCAGCAGGTCGAAGCCAGGCTCGAGGAGGCAGCAGAAGTGGAATCAGCACAGGTAACGATGAGATGGCCCAGGCAAGTCAAGGTTACGCTGAAGGAAAGACAGCCGACCGCGGAATGGGACGATGGAGGACGGATCTGGTGGCTTTCTTCAGATGGCGTAGCCTACATCCAGCACGGGCTGGACAGTAATCTGGTCCACGTCCAGAGTGAAGAGCCGACGCTGAATTTCAGCGGGTCGCCACAGGACTCGGTCATCGATCCGGGCGTGGTTCAGGCTGCGAGCGAGCTGCAGAGCTTGATGCCGCAGGTTTCGACCTGGACCTTCGATTCCAGCCGCGGGCTTGGATTTCAAGATCCACATGGGTGGATGGCATATTTTGGGCACGAGGGTGACATTTCCTTAAAAGTGAAGGTATACGACGCGCTTGTGCAGGATATGGAGACTAACGGCACCTCTGCCTCCATGGTCAGCGTTGAAAACCCTGCCGCGCCATTCTACTCGCGTTAGTGAGGCGGTCTGTGACAACTATTATCGGATCCGAGGAAGCGATCTACGTTGGTCTGGATATCGGGACCAATAAGATTTGCGCGCTGGTTGGTCATTCATCCGCTGAGGGCAAAGTGCGGGTGATCGGGGTTGGTATCGCTCCAGCGCGTGGGATGCGTAAAGGCGGGGTGGTGAACCTCGAAGCCCTGGCACGTGCAGTTCAAACGGCCAAGGATAAAGCCGAACGCACCTCGGGATTCGAGATCACCTCAGCACTCGTGAGCCTCTCCGGTGCGCATATTGCCTCGCAGAACAGTAAGGGGATGGCGGGTGTGACCGGCCGCACTGTTGGATACGACGATGTAAACCGTGCCGTGGAAGCGGCCCGCTCGATCGTGGTTCCGTACAACCGGAGCATCGTGCATGTCATCCCACGCAGCTTCGTGCTCGATGGCCAGGATGGGATCAAGTCCGCGGTTGGGATGCACGGCTACCGGCTGGAAGTCGAGGCGCACATTGTCACTGCAAGCACAACCGCGCTGCGCAACATGGAGAAATCCATCGAAGCAGCCGGCATCGAAGTTGATGGATGGGTGTTGGGTTCGCTCGCCTCCGCTGGCGTCGTCCTGACGGAAACAGAGCAGGAAATGGGGGTGATGGTCTGTGATATCGGTGGGGGAACGACCGACATCGCCATCTATATCGAAGGTGCGGTCTGGCACACAGCCGTAATACCTGTTGGCGGCGAGCATCTCACCAGCGACCTGGCACAGGTTCTGCATCTGCCCCAGGAAACGGCTGAATCGCTGAAACAGCGGCACGGCCACGCCCGACCGGATGCGCTCGATTCGAACCAATCTTTCGCCGTGCGTCCATTCGGTGAGGAACAGCCGCTGCAGGTCAAGCATGTTGATGTGGCCAGGGTCATCGAGCCACGCGTCGAAGAGTTGTTTGGGCTGGTGCGGCAGGAAGTCAAACGCAGCGGGTACGACGGCCTTCTTCCAGCGGGTGTCGTGCTGACCGGAGGCACCAGCCTGCTGCCAGGGATTCGAGAGGTCGCCAGCGGGGTCCTGCAGCTGCCGGTACGGACTGCACAGCCGGAAAACATGCTCGGCCTGACCGATAATCTGCGTTCCCCGGCCTACGCCGCTAGCCTGGGCTTGCTGTATTGGGCTCAGAGGTTTGAAGAAGCCGATGATGATCTTGAAGGATACAGCTACCGCGGCCTGACGCTTCCCAAGCTCAGCCTGGAGAAGGCAGCTGAATTCTTCAAACGTTTACTACCTGGATAATGAGGCGCGCCGCAATCGGTCGAGTAAGCGTGCGCGTGAAACCGAAAGGGAAAGAGGAGGAACAAAATGAACGCAGGACCACAGATGGAGTCATTTGCAAGGATCAAAGTCGTAGGGGTCGGCGGTGGAGGCAGCAATGCCGTGAACCGCATGATTGAGGAAGGCCTGGCCGGCATTGAATTTGTTGCCGTCAATACTGACGCCCAGGCCCTGCTCCTTTCGAACGCGCCAACCCGGGTGCGCATCGGCGACAAGCTGACACGCGGCCTGGGCGCAGGCGGGGATCCGGAAGTGGGGCAGAAAGCGGCTGAGGAATCAGCCGAAGAGCTGTACGAGGTGCTGAAAGGCAGCGATATGGTCTTCATCGCGGCAGGCATCGGAGGTGGCACAGGAACCGGTGCTGCGCCGATTGTCTCACAGATCGCGAAGGAGATCGGTGCGCTGACGATTGGCGTAGTGACACGGCCCTTCACGTTCGAGGGAGCCAAGCGTGCGCAGTCGGCTGAGTCGGGCATCTCCAAACTAAAAGAACAAGCCGACACACTCATCGTCATCCCGAATGATCGCCTGCTTCAGATCGCCGATAAGAAAGCCAGCCTGCATGACGCTTTCAAACTGGCCGACGATGTGCTGCGCCAGGGCATCCAGGGCATTAGCGAATTGATCACCGTTCCCGGCTTGATCAACCTCGACTTTGCCGACGTGCGCACGATCATGTCTGAAGGCGGCGCTGCACTGATGGCGGTCGGACGGGCTTCAGGCGAGGACCGCGCCCGCGTTGCTGCAGAACAGGCGATCTCGAGCCAGTTGCTTGATATCACGATCGATGGTGCGCGTGGAATTCTCTTCAATGTAACCGGTGGACATGACCTGAGCCTGTTCGAGGTCAACCAGGCTGCCGCGATCATCAAGGAAACCGCGCACCCGGATGTGAACCTGATCTTCGGTGCGGTGATCGATCCGACCCTGGGCGATGAATTGCACGTAACGGTCATCGCTACCGGGTTTGAACGGTCGGGCAGCGTGCGGCAGTCAATGCGCCGCGCCCGCAGCCGAACAGAAGCCAGGGCCAAGGATGGACAGAGCGGAGCAGCGCTGGAAGAGTTCCAGCCGCAGGTCTTCGATGTCAACGATCTGGACATCCCGGCCTTCTTAAGACGCCGCTAAGGTGGGCGGGGCCTCAGCCTTGGCCAGCTGACCTCCGCTCCTGATAGGCCCCAGCAGACCGTTTGCCGCCCGGTTCTGCCTGTGGGCAAACGCATGCAGACCGACGCCGGTCTCCTCCTCTCGGCGCCGGTCTGCTGCGCGCCCGCGCAGGGTACCAAAGTACCAGAAACTTTAAGGTAAATTCCGCCCCCCCGACCTTGTTTGCGTGTTTATCTCTATGCTAGAATGAGCCCCCTTGTCCTAGAGGTTCGGCCTGGAGCCGCACCAGGCCCAGATCTGGCATGGAACAGGTGAGCTAATTGAGAGGCTGGAATGCGCTGCCCTTACTGCGAGGGTGAGGAAACTCGAGTCATCGATACCTCCCATGACGCGCGCGGCGGGGTTCGCAGGCGGCGTGAGTGCATGGTTTGCGAGCAGCGCTTCAGCACCTATGAGCGGGCAATCCTCACTGCTCCGTTAATCGTTAAACAGGATGGGACGCGCGAGGAGTTTGAACGTGAGAAACTCCTGTATGGCATCCGCATCGCCTGCGCCAAGCGGCCGGTCTCAGCTGCTGATATTGAGCGGTTGGGGGGAGAAATTGAAGCCCGCCTGGAAAGCATGGGCAAGGAAGAGATCTCGTCACGCATCGTCGGCGATATGGCCATGGCTGGTTTGAAGGACCTCGATCATGTGGCCTATATCCGCTATGCGATTGTTTACCTTGGACTGGATGACCTTCAATCGGTACGGGATGAAATTGATCATCTGCTAGAAAGCTAGGTCGCTCTTTACCCGTCAGGCCAGAGCCGATCTTATCGTCCGTTTGTATTGGTTGGTAGGGATGGAGGGAGAGGAATGATCGAAACAGGCAAGCAAGGCCTGGAGGTTGAAGCCCGGCACATGATACCTGGTACGCCGCCATTGCCGGAGGGACTTCCGTCGGCTGACTTGACCGAAAACGCCCGGACGGTACTGAAGAAACGTTATCTCCGCCGGGGCGATGATGGTGAGCCGATCGAAAGCATCGATGAGATGTTCTGGCGTGTCGCTTACCACGTCGCATTGCCCGAACAGGAATGGTCGGGTGAGGTTGAACCGACCGCGGTCGAGTTCTATAAGCTGCTTACCAGCAAACGTTTCTTCCCGAATTCACCGACATTCACCGGGGCCGGAACGCCGCTTGGACAGCTCGCTGCCTGTTTCGTTCTACCGATATCCGATGACATGGGACGCGAATCGGCCGGGATTTTCCAGACGCTGCGCGACGCCGCTCTGATCCAGCAAACCGGGGGGGGCAACGGTTTTTCCTTCTCTCGACTCAGGCCGAATGGTGATCTGGTCTCTTCCTCAGCCGGGGCTGCCACGGGGCCGGTTGGATTTCTGCGCGTATATGATCAGGCCTTTGGTGAGATCGCACAAGGTGGAACCCGGCGTGGGGCGAACATGGCCGTCCTGCGCATCGATCATCCCGACATCGAACACTTTATCACCTGCAAGACAGATGAAAATGCGATAACGAACTTCAACATTTCGGTGGGCATCACCGATGAATTCATGCGAGCGGTAAAAGAAGACGACTGGTGGGAGCTGCGGTTCCCCGATGTCAATACGCCCGAATACCGGAAAATTAAAGACCAGCCCCGGTCCGAGTTAGAAGAAAGTGTTTCCCACAAGGTATTCAAACGGGTGCGCGCTCGTACGCTGTTCGACCAAATCGTGAGCCAGGCGCATTACAACGGTGAACCGGGCGTACTCTTTCTCGATGCTGCAAATCGCAGCAATCCCGTTCCGCATCTCTATGAATTGGAAGCGACAAACCCGTGTGGTGAGCAGTGGCTCGGGCCGTATGAGAACTGCTGTTTGGGCTCGATCAACTTAGCCCAGCATTTTGGCCCGGATCATACCGTGGATTGGGAGTCTCTTCAGGAGAGCGTACAGCTTGCCACCCGTTTCCTTGATAACGTGGTCACCGCCAATGCTTATGTTCCGGCTGTACCACAGCTCAAGGAAGCTGCTTTTCGCGCTCGGCGCATCGGGCTGGGCATTATGGGCCTGGGGGATTTGATGTATTACACCGGGATCCGATACGGCTCGGAAGAGGCACAGGAATTTGCCGCCCAGGTTATGGAATTCATCCGCTATCACTGCATGCTGACCAGTATCGAGTTAGCGAAAGAACGCGGTCCCTTCATGGCGATCAGCGGAAGTATCTACGATCCGGACGATCTTAAATGGGAACCGCCGACGCCCATCTCCCCCTTCAGCCGTGATTATCAGCGTCCGAGAGTGAGCTGGCCCAATGTCCAGGTTGGGATTCGCGAGCATGGCATCCGCAACGCTGCCCAGACCACGATCGCTCCAACAGGAACGATCGCGACGGTGGCCGGCTGTGAAGCGTACGGCTGTGAACCGACCTTCGCGCTGGCCTACTACCGGCATGTCGATGACTCGGGCACAGATTTACGCCTGACCTATACCAGTCCAATGTTTGACTCTGCCCTGAAGGAAGCTGGTATCGATGAACTCACGCGCGAGATGATCATCGAAGCTGTCATGAAATATGGCACATGCCAGAGTATCGAGGCAGTTCCGGAGCAGGTCCGGGAAGTATTCGTTGTCTCCCAGGATATCAGCGCCGATGAACACGTACGAATGCAGGCTGCGTTACAGGCGTTTGTAGATAACAGCCTTAGTAAAACTTGCAATTTCCCGGAGGAAGCAACGGAGGAAGACGTCGCGCAAGCTTACATGCAAGCCTGGGAGCTGGGATGCAAGGGCTTGACAGTTTATGTCACTGGTTCGCGCCAGAAAGTCGTATTGGAGACGCACGACACCGCCGAGTCGAGGGAGATCGTAGCCGATGGACCGCGCCAGATAAACCTCTGGCTGGAGGGCAAGAAACCACGGCCACAGCGTTTGAACGGCTGCACGTATCAGATTACAACCCCACTAGGCAAAGCCTTCGTTACCGTGAACGAGAACGGAAGCGGTTCGAACCAGCCGTTTGAAGTGTTCATCACCTCCGCGAAAGCTGGATCCGAGACAGCGGCTGTCTCAGAAGCCATTGGACGCCTGATTTCTTACCTGCTGCGGATCGCTTCACCCGTCCCGCCGCGAGACCGGATGGGTGAGGTCGTTCGCCAGCTGGCCGGAATCGGCGGAGGACGGCCGACCGGGTTTGGTCCGAACAGGGTGCTCTCACTTCCGGACGGGCTGGCTCGGGCATTAGCCGCCTACCTGGAGGAAACACCGGAGATTATTCCCATCGAACTTCCGCGGGAGCTTGAGCTGGAGGAGCAGATTAGCCTGCAAATCGGCGATCTCTGCCCTGAGTGTGGAGCAGCCAGTGTCGTTAAAGAAGAGGGCTGCAGTAAATGCTACAGCTGTGGTTTCAGCGAATGCTGATGGATTGATCGCGCAAGGCAGGGGTTCGTTCTAAATTCAACCGGGTCCGGAATGGGATGGAATGCCCAGGACGGACTCTTTTCTTATACTATGATACGGGTAGTGTACATCAGACAATGCGCTGTCCACCTGTATCGAAAATCGGTCAAAGCTGGAGGTTTACCATGGATGAGCAAGCGAAAAAAACTGCACTACGCATGATCCCTTACGGTCTGTTCGTTTTAACCGCGAGAGACTCCCGGGATCAATTCGCCGCAGCTTCGATGAACTGGGTCACGCAAGCTTCGTTCAACCCTCCGCAGGTCGTTGTCTGCATCAAGAAAGATTCGACGACATTTCAAGTGGTCGATTCGGCCGGGAAATTCGCCTTGAATGTACTTGGAAAACCCGATGCGGATCTTGCATTTACATTCTTCAAGCACGTCGAAGAACAGGAGGGGACCCTCGGAGGTGTTCCGTACCACATGCTGGGAGATGTCCCGGTGCTATCATCCGTCCCAGCTTTCTTAATTTGCGAAGTCACAGCGGCAGTAGGCGAGGGGGATCACCGCGTACTCCTGTGTACTGTCATCGAAGCCGGCCTGCAGAGCTCAATCGAAGGTCGCCCGGATGATGCCACCTTGTGGTTGCGGGATCTGGAAGGCAGCATATTTTACGGGGGGTGATCCACCTGAAGTATACAATCAGAACGCCGGCAGGAGGCGACTCCTGCCGGCTCCCCGAGCATTACCGATTACATCATGAGCGACGGATTGCGAAGTCCTTCTGACATCCAGAACATACCGCGGGAGGATGATCACGAACTCATCTTCCGGCTTTAAGGATCGGACCCGAACTCGCTGGGGACTAGTTTCCCTCAGTGGTGCAGTCTTTTCGGCCGGAATCTTCGCCTTCGGGACAATTTCAACTGGTGCCTGGTCCGCACACCCGGTGGGATATGCCCTTCTAGCGGTAGCTCTTTTTACCAATCCTCTCTTGTCTCGTACTATTAATTACATCAACCGCTGAGTTGGATGGCAAGAAAAGTAATGAGCTCGACAAAACTAATTAACAGAACTGAGGTCGTTGGACTCGAATTCGATAAACGGAGGGTTTCGAAGCAAAATGATCGCCACCGAAAATCTTTTCCAGACGTATAGTATTGTCGCCCGCGATGCGGAAACGGGTGAACTGGGTGTAGCAGTCCAAACCCATCAAATGTGCGTCGGCGTTGTCGTGCCCTGGCTCTCCCTCGGGAGTGGGGCGCTGGCTACTCAAGCACTTACCAATGTGCGTTTTGGCCCGATGGGATTGGCAATGCTCGCAGCGGGCGTTCCGGCTACGGATGTGGTTCATGGTCTGTTGGCGACCGACGCAGGGCGAGACAGCCGCCAACTGGCGGTCGTTGACCGAAATGGAAACGCAGCGGCGTGGACCGGGAGTCAATGTATTGACTTCGCCGGTCACCATATCGGGGATGGTTATAGCGTTCAGGCGAACATGATGAACACGCCAACTGTGATCGAAGCCATGGGGGAAGCCTACGAAGTGGCGGAAGGTGATCTGGCGGGTCGATTGTTCGCTGCACTTCAAGCTGCCCAGCAGGAGGGCGGGGACATCCGTGGGATGCAGTCTGCCGCGATCAAAGTTGTCGGGGGAGTTGATATTGAAGATGAGACCGATGCTCTGATCCCGCGCTATGATTTACGAGTGGATGAACACGTCGATCCACTGGCGGAGCTTGGCCGCTTGATTCGTCTCCGGCGGGCACAGCTGAAGAGCGGGGAGGGATTCCAGGCGCTGCACGATGGCAGGAAAGAAGAAGCACTCGAGATCTGGCAGCAAGCGCGGCAGCTTGCACCTGAATTGGAAGAACTGGCATTCTGGCAGGCGATTGCTTTGGCCGATGAGGCTGATGACATTCGCGGAGCAGTCCAAGTGCTGACGCCAGTCCTTGATAATGACCCATTGCGTGACCGTTGGTTGGACTTAATTGGGCGTATTCAGGTTTGTGGGATTATCGAGCGGAATGGGGTGGATCAGGTGCTGATCTCCTCTCTTCAGGAAGCCTGGAATCATGAGCTGTAAGTTGAATGCCAGAGTTCAATATATTTCAAAATGGAGTACTCATCCTGTTGAGATCATTTACAATCCGGAGGCTGGACAGTTATGGCTAAGTACTTCGTGCTCGTCGCTGGAAACATAGGCGTCGGTAAGACCTCACTTACAGAAAAACTCGGTGAGGCATTAGCCTGGAAGACGGCCTACGAATCGGTTGTCGACAATCCCTATCTGGCGGATTTCTATGCCGACATGGCCCAATGGGCCTTTCACTTGCAGGTGTTTTTCCTCGGTCATCGCGCTGAACAGCACCTTGCATTGGCTAAATCACCAGAATCTGCCATCATCGACCGCTCAATCTATGAAGACGCCGAGATCTTTGCGCGGACAGCCCTGAAATTGGGCACCATCCAGCAGCGTGACTTTGAAACTTACCACCGCATCTACCGGCTGGTAGTGGACAACCTCCCCCGGCCAGATCTCCTGATCCTGCTCCGAGCTCCAACAAAGGTGCTCATGGAGCGAATTCGCAGCCGGGCCCGGGAAATGGAAGCCGGCATCACGCCGGATTATCTTAATTTGCTGGAGTCGTTTTATGACCAGTGGATGGCATCGTTCGACCTCTGCCCTGTGCTCACAATTCGCACCGACGACCTCGATTATGTCCACCACCCGCAGCATCTCGAGATCGTGATCCAGCGCATCAACCAGCAATTAGCTGGCAAGGAGGAGATCCACTTCCCGGTTGAATGAGAGGCCCGTCCGGAATTTACACCGAATTTACAGCAATTTCATCGGATGATATCCAACCTCCTGCATGATCAGAACATCGACCAAGTAAAGGAGGTTGGATATGTTTAAACGAGGTATGCGCATTTTACTGCTTGTCAGCCTGCTGTCTCTTGCCACTTTTGGGGCAGCCTATGCTCAGGGTGATGACCCAGGAGGGCAGTTTCGTCGGGTTGGCGTTATCTCAAGCATCGACCTGCCGGGGAAGACCTTCACCCTGCGAACACTGATCGGTGGTGATGTCCACGTCCATGTGACCGGTGCAACAGAGTTCCGCAGCCTTGGCGGCGAGATCCTCCGATTTGATGATCTGGAAGAGGGGATGCGGGCGCAGGTTGTCGGTGACGAGCGCGGAGATGGCACGATCCAGGCGACCCGGATCTCGGTTGCCCGGGCTGAAGACCTCCCCCCGACGATGCGTTTGACCGGGAGGATCGATTCCGTCGCCTTGGAGAGTTTCGTCCTCCTGGCGCGCGACGGCCGCAATTTGACATTTCATGTTATCGACCGGACGACTTTCCGCAGCCGGGATGGCTCGATCCAATCACTCGGTGACTTGCAGCCAAGAATGGATGCACTGGTTGTTGGAGTCGAGCAGGATGGGCAATGGAACGCGTTGTTGGTTGCAGCTGGAAATCTCGACAATCTGAAAGAGCGAGCGTTCCGAGCACAAGGCGAAATCACCGCCGTGGTTCCAGGCCAGAATACCTTTACGCTGGAAACGCCTGAGGGCGAGAGCATCTCGTTCCTGGTCGGGGAACGGACCCGGTTCCGCAGCCCGGATGGCACCGTGACTTCGATCCACGAATTGAAGAAGGGGATGGTCGCTCTGGTCGAAGCCGTGGAATCGGAGGAAAACGGCAACCTCGCACTGCTTGTTGCGGCTGGCTACCCACCTGAACGGCCGGAAAAGCCGGTCATCGATGTGCGTGCGGCCGGACGGATAAGCCAACTCGGTAGTAACAGTGTAACGATCGAGTGCCGTGATGGGGGAACAAAGACCTTCCTGGTTGACGGAAATACGGTCTTCCGCTCACGCGATGGTTCTGTGGGAAGCTACGATGATCTCGAACCGGGGATGATCGCCCTCATCAGGGGTTCAAAACTCGACAACGGGTCGTTGCTTGCCCGCTGGATTGGCGCTGCCCAACCAACCTCTCGGCCAGCTGTTAGCGGGTCTGAGGACCTACGTCCAGCACAAATCGTTGAGTAAACGAGACCGAATTGCATATAAGGATCGTACCTGCCCCGGCCGTAAAGTGATGCGGCCGGGGTTTTGCGCGACGTGGATCGACTCAAATGCCCACGATGGTCCTCCTCCGTTTTGTGCAAAGTACATGCTCACTGATCTGATTCCACCTGTCCTAGTAAAATCCGGAGGACTATGCTGGTTTGAGAACCAGCCCCTACCTGGTGCTGCTGCCAAGTTTAGCCCTGACTTTGCTGACGATCGGTTTCAATTTCATGGGCGATGGATTGCGCGATGCCATCGATCCCCGCACCCGTAAGAGGCGCTGAATCCGAGATGCCAATCAGCAGAGAGCGAAACAGCCGCCGGCAGGATACGCCGGCGGCTGTTCTGTTGTTTGTTGAGGGTGTTAATGCTTAGTTCGAGGCTACTCTCTCCCATGCAGACTTGATGTTTTGAGCATCTTGATCCATTTCTGGGCTTTCGCATAGGATGCGCCCCCCGCACTTGAATTCGACCAGCGCTTTCATCAGGCCAATTAAATTAAAATCGGAATCGGCCAGCATGAGGTGATTCTGTTCGCCCTTCTCAGTGTATTCAATGCCCGAGAGATGGCAGTGCAAGTTTTTCAGCGCTGCTGCTCCAAGTACCTTCCTGTATGTGGTCAGGATTTCTCCCCACTCGCTCTGACTGTTGAGGCTTCCGTTTCCGGTGCGTGCATGCAAGTGGGCAAAATCCAGGCACGGTTCGACGCCCTCCAATGCAGCGGCCATTGCCAGCGTATCCTCGATAGATCCCAGCATGGCACTCTTGCCCATTGTCTCGGGGCGCAGCGTGACAGGATTACCTGCAGCCCGCAGTTCATCCAGGCAGCCCTGTAGTCTTGCGATGGCGATTTCGAGGACTTCCTCTGGCGGACGACCAAAATACGATCCGGGATGGAAAATAATGTCAGTCGCCCCCGCCAGGTTGCCGAAGTGCGCCGCGTCCATCAGGCGCTTCCGGCTCTTCGGCCATTCATCCTCATCAGCATTCAGGTTGATGTAGTAGGGTGCATGCACGCTTATGCCCACCCCATTCTGGCTGGCAGCTGCTTTGATCTCGGCGCAGGTCTTTTCTGAGACCCGTACGGATCGCACCCATCCGATTTCGAACGCAAGCAATCCCTGTCTTGCCAGGTGTTCAATCGCGCCGATTGTCCCTCCGGGTTTCTTCGGGGTTGAGCTCGGGGATCCAACGGTGCCGAAAATAAATTCCGATTCTGGCAAGAATCACACTCCCGGTCTAAATCGATCTTTTGGAAAGCGTGGAGCAAACTGCAGTTGTGTTTTCCGGTTGCAGGCTTGAGTTTATTCGTCTTTATCCGAGCGGAGCGATCCGGTTTTTGGAGTTCGTTCACGCGGGATGGAGAAGCTGAAAGTACTTCCCTCATCCTCCTTGCTGACGACCCAGATACGACCACCATGCTGTTCAATGACGATCTTGGCCAGGGCCAAACCCAACCCGGTACCCTCGATCGGATTGTTCGGGTCCTGAACTGTGATGCGGCCCCGGAAGAGGTGTTCAAATACACGCGGAATTTCATCTTCCGGGATGCCGGGACCTTGATCGATAACGTTGACGATAATCTCATCATCGTCCCACCGGACGCTCACGTTGATCTCGGTATTTTCCCCTGAAAACTTAATCGCGTTGCTCAGCAAGTTCGCCATTACCGAGTTCAGCCGGCTGGGATCGCCAACGATGAGCAGCGATTCGTCTGGCTGATCGTAAACGATCTTCTGCCCGCGGTCCTCGAAGAGCGGCCGCAAGTCTTCGATTGCACGCCGGATTAGATCGTTGATCGGGAATGGTTCGTAGTTGAGATTGGCGGTTGATTCGACTCGGATGGTTTCCAGCAGGCCTGTTATCAGGTTGGTCATGGAATCAGTTGCACGCTGCATCATATTCAGTGCTTTGCGCTGCTGTTCGGTTAAGGCAGCGTCATTCAGTAAATCAGCGCCAAGCCGGATGGCGTTCAGTGGGTTCTTAAGGTCATGGGCTGCTGTGCCAAGAAGCTGGGAGCGCATGCGGTCAATCTGCTTCAGGGCTGTGATGTCTTGCATGACGGCAACTCGGCCGACATCAGTAATCTCGCTGATAGTCGCGTAGAGCACGCGCTCCGTAGGTGTCGTAACTTCAAGGCTAGTGGGGAGCGTAGCTTCTGAATCGAGCAGCAGGTCTCCGAGTGGGTGGCCGGCGAAGATATCAGTTGCCATCCGGCCAATCGCAAGTTCGGGGTTGATACGGAATGCCTGGCCAGCGGCCTTATTGACGAGGATGATGTGGCCGCTGTTGTTGGTTAGGATGACGGCATCTGCTGTTTCTACCAGGGTCGCTTCCAGCCGGGAGCGTTCTTCAGTAACACTGCGGAACAGGCTGGCGTTATCAAGCGCAATGGCCGCCCAGGACGCGACCGAGGAAAGCAGCTGCTGGTCGCTCTCCGTGAATACGCCGCGCGGGTGGTTAATAGCCTCGATCACGCCGGTCACCTCGCCTCGCCGGTTGAGCGGGACGCAGAGCACCGATGATGTCAGTAACCCGGTTTGACCATCGATCGCGCTGTGGTAGAGCGGATTGGCACGAACGTCATTCACGATCAACGGGCTGTTATTGCGGGTTACCCAGCCAGCGATGCCCTCTTCGAGTCGGATGGCGACATCACGAATACGCAGGCGAGCACCACCGCTGGCCTTCAAGATTAATTGTTCGCCGCCTTCATTCAGCAGAAAGAGCACGACCGCTTCGGCTTTCAGCAAATTCTGGGTGTGCTCCATGGCTTTCTGCAACGCTGATTCCAGATCCAGGGTGGATGTCATTTCGCGGCCGATTTCGCCCAGCGTCTGGAGCTGGTTTGCCCGTGCTTCGGCGGTTTCGAAGTGCAGCGCGTCCTGCAAGCCGACCGCGCCAATATTGATTATCGCCTGGGCAAGTTCAAGTTCCTGTTCATTGATCTTGCGCCCCGGTTGGGTATACAGCAGGCGTGCCAGCCCCAGCGCTTCGTTGCGAACAGCAAGCGGCAGCACCACGGCCAACGAGATACCCTCCGCCTCGAGCATGGCGATATCCTTGGCGGAACCTCGTGTCGGGGCAAGCCCGATTGTCTTGGGCTTGAGATCTTTAAGGACTTCCTGGTGCACCGGGTAATCGGGCATGTTGTCAGCGAATAGTTCAACAACCTGCTGCTGCATGCTCTTACCAAGTTGTTGGCGGAAGCGCGTGGTCTCCCCTTTTCCATCATCGAAAATAAGCACCTCGCACATATCGGCTGAGGTCGCCTTCAGCAGGTGCGCTGCGGTTTGCCGGATAGCCTCCGGGCGGTCACGAGTGCCTGTGATCGCATGGCTGGCCTGGTAAAGGAGTGACAGTTTATGGAAGAGGTAGCTTTGACTGGCGGATTGTTTCGCGAGCGCAAAGATCTCGGCTGCACGCGCGGCGAGTACCTCGAGAGTAGCCAGCGCAAGCTCTTCAAACTCAAGACCCTTATCGCTAGCAACAAAGAGCAGCCCGATCGTCTGCCCGCCGGCTTGGCAAGGAGCACATGCAACCATGCCAGGACTCAACGGCAGCCCAAGGGAACCGGTATCGCCCTTGGTGCTGGAAGCCCGTTGCGTCTGCAGGGCGGCACGCATTACGGGATGGTCCGACGTGGCGGAGATATTCCCCAGGTCGTTGACTGAAATCCCCTGCCCTAAGCGTGGCAGGAAAGCGCCCTGTTCTTCGTTGAGCTCGAATAAGGCGGCCCGCTCGGTCCCGAGCAGCTCGCACGTAACTTGGAGCAGACCGGTTAACGCCTGCATTGGGTTGTGGATGTCAAAAGAGGAGGTGGCAGCCTGGTACAGGCTGCCCCGTAACTGTTGGTTTGTAATGTTATTTAAGCTGGTTTCCTTCATGATCCGCCTTTCGCGTCAGGAAATTATGTCATAGATCAAGGTGCCTTGCAATCCACTGATCCGGCTAGGATGCGTCACATAATTGCCGAGGAGAGAAAAAAGAAGTAGGCTCACCTGAGCAATCGCGAAATCACAAAGGGAGCCTACTATCCCCGGAACTACCGGGGACTATGACCTGCGTCGAAACGAAGGTCACACTAAGTAT
>DAOUEL010000097.1:0-73573 GCA_034430595.1 Anaerolineales bacterium
CAGCAGTGGTTGGGCAGGGTGACGGCTCAGGATCTCGAGCCCGCGCTGCAGCAAATTTCGCAGTAGGAATATCCGGTATCAAAAGAGGCGGCCACGGCCGCTGCTTTTTTATTGCATGCCCTCAGCTGTTACTCGCTCCCGAGTTCTCGCCGGGCGATGACCATGCGCTGCACTTCGCTCGTCCCCTCTCCAATCGTCATCAGGCGGGCGTCACGGTAGATCCGTTCGACTGGATACTCACGGCTGTACCCATAGCTGCCCAGAATCTGGATCGCATTGCGGGCCACGCTTTCCGCCATTTCGGTCGCATAGAGCTTGGCGATCGCCGCCTCACGATTGAAGAAGTCGCCTCTCTCTTTCAACCACGCCGCGCGCAGAACCAGCAGCCGGGCGGCTTCGATCTGCGTCGCAGCGTCGGCGATCATCCACTGGATTGCCTGGTGGTCAGAGAGCGGTTTGCCGAAGGCCTGCCGTTCTTTCGCGTAGCGAATCGATTCTTCATGCGCTGCCTGGGCTAACCCGACCGCCAGCGCACCGATGCTGATTCGCCCGCCATCCAGGGTTTGCAGGGTTTGGTACAGGCCATCTCCCGCTTTGCCTAGGAGATGATCTTGCGGCACCCGTACGTCTTCGAACGTGAGCGCGTGGGTTGGCGAGGCGCGCACGCCCATTTTCTTCTCACCCGGGTGGATGTGAAGCCCGTCCGCATCCGTCGGGACGACGATCAGGCTGAAGGAACTCGAATCGGCTCCGTCAGCTGTTCGGCAGAATGTTATGATCTGCGAGGCGTGACTGGCATTAGTAATCCAGGCTTTGCTGCCGTTGATGACCCAGCTTTCGCCTTCGAGCGAGGCGTGTGTACGGACACCGCCCACCAGGTCCGAGCCGGCACCAGGTTCCGTCAAGGCCAAGGCTCCCAGGCCATCTCCGCGCGCTAATCCCGGAAGCCAGCGAGCTTTCTGTTCCTCGGTTCCGAAATTGGTGATCGGGGCGCAGCCCAGCCCGTTATGGGCGGCCACCGAAAGCGCTGTTCCACCATCGGCCCAGCCTAATTCTTCGATCGCCAGCGCGGCACTGATCGCATCCACGCCGGAACCTCCATAGGCCTCCGGGATATTCATCCCCAGCAGTCCGAGCGAGGCCATCTTCTCGAATGCGGCCTCGTTCAGCGCAGCCTTCTCATCGAACTCGGCGGCCGCCGGCTTGACCTGCTCGGCGCAGAATTCATGCACGGTTACCTTCCACATTCGCTGTTCTTCATTCAGTTCAAAGTCCATGAGCTGGATTCTCCTGGTTCGTCCAAGCCACTTCGAGCAGGCTCGCAGAAATTGTGCCGCACCTGACCTGGTGTTGGTAGGTCCCTCCAGCACCAGGTATAAGGGATATTCGTCCCCATCAGGTATGTGAATCCTGCCCTGGACGTGCATTACCCAGGGCTTGAATCTCCTCCAGCAGTTGGGGATTGAGCAGCGCTGAAGTGTCGCCCGGGTCGAGGCTGAGATAGGCAGCCCGGATCATGCGCCGCATGACTTTCGCATTGCGCGTTTTGGGAAGATCAGAGAGGAAGTGGACAACCTGTGGTGTGAGCGGCTTGCCCAGCGCAGCCCTCACGTGACCTCGAATCGCATCTGCAAGCTCGGGGTTGCCCACCGCGCCCGGGACGAGCACGCAGAAGATCGCCAGACGGCTGCCCTTGATCGCGTCTGGCAGCCCGACAGCTGCGGCTTCAGCGACCTGGGGATGTTCGACGACAATCGACTCGACCTCTGCCGGGCCGAGGCGTTTGCCGGCAATCTTGAGCGTGTCATCCGATCGGCCGAGGATGTACCAGGCGCCATCACCGTCGATGGCGGCGTAATCGCCGTGAACCCAGACCTCCGGCCAGCGCGACCAGTAGGTCTTCAAGTATCGCTCTTGATCATGCCAGAAGGCGCGTGTCATGCCAATCCAGGGCGCCTTGATCACCAATTCGCCCACCTGGCCGCGCAGCGGTTTCCCATCTTCATCGAAGACATCCGCAGCGATCCCCGGGCAGGGTGCTGAGAAAGCGCATGGTTTAAGCGGTAGGAGCGGATTGCCCATTAGAATCCCACCCGAAATTTCAGTGCCTCCTGAATAATTGACGATCGGGCGCTGGCTGCCACCGACCTGTTCGAAGAGCCACATCCATGGGCCGGGATTCCATGGCTCGCCGGTAGAGGCAAAGGTATGCACTTTCCCGAGGTCGTGCGTGCGGACCGGGTCTAGGCCGAGCGGCATCAGCGACCGGATCAGGGTCGGCGAAAGGCCGAGCACATTGGCTGCATGCCGTTCGCACAGTTCCCAGAGCCGGTCGGGCCTGGGGAAATCTGGTGCGCCATCGTAAAGGATGAATGTCCCGCCGAGGAGCAGCGCACCGAACACCAGCCATGGGCCCATCATCCAGCCCATATCCGTCATCCAGTAGATGACATCGCCGGCATGCACATCCGTGCCAAAAGCCATGTCCTGGGCGGCCTTGACCGGAAAGCCGCAGTGCGTATGAACGGCACCCTTCGGGCGGCCTGTTGTCCCAGAAGTGTAGATAAGCATCAGCGTATCTTCGGCTGCCGTATCTTCCGGGACCGCGCTCAAATCCTGAGCCGGAATCAGTTCATGCCACCAGTAATCTCGCCCAGCCTGCATCTCGATCGTCAGATCCTGGTAGCGGAGAACGATGACTGCCTCGACCTGCGGCAGATCACGCAGTGCTCGATCGGCGACGGGCTTCATGGGAGTTATTTGGCCTCGCCGCTGGAACGCGTCCGCCGTGAACAGCGCTTTCGCACCACCGTCTTGCAGCCGGGTTGCCACGGCTCGTTCTCCGTAGCCTGAGAAGAGCGGCAGGATGATGCCGCCGATCCGGGCGATTGCCAGCAGCGCAACCACAATTTCCGGCACCATCGGCATGTAAAGGGCAATGACATCGCCCTTGCCGAGCCCAAGCGATCGAAGTGCGTTCGCGACCTGGTTGACCGAATGGGTCAGCTCGCTGTAGGAGAGCTGCATGGGTTGATTGGATTCGGACTCCCAGCGCAGCGCGGGAGAGTCTCCCCGGCCAAGTCGCAAGTTTTTTTCGAGGCAGCTAGTTGTGATGTTCAGCCGGCCTCCGATGCACCAAAGCGGCAGCGCGATGCCAGCTGATAGATCGAGGACGTCCTTGTACGGTGTTTGAAACTCGATCCCGAGGTAGTCGAGCAGGGAGGCCGTAAACCAGGGCACATCACGTGTGGAGCGCAGCATGAGCTCACTATAGTCAGCCACGCCATAGGCAGACATGAACTGGGTGAGATGGGCCTGTTCAATTCGGTCTGCCGTCGGCCACCAGACGGTGGGTCCCCCGAAGAGCTGTTCTGACCGGCTCAATGCCGTCTGCCTTTCTTGCCACCCCCAGGGGGGGCTAATGGCCCTTCCCGGGCTGCACCTACGGGACGAGCTGTGCGAACCAGTAGCGGACGATGTCCTCTGCTGGTTTGCCTCGCACGGAAGCTGACTTATCGTGTAGGACCGGTCCCGGGTCATAGCCACGCACCGAAACCCCCCCCAGCTGCGGCTGGGACTGCGCTGCCAGCAGCAAGGCGTTGACTGCCCACGCCTGGGCTTGCAGATCGACTCCCAGATCGGGATCCACGACCGCACCCTGGATGAAGTCCGAGGCCGGACGGCACCTGCCGTCTGGGGCGGGTGGACAGGCGAGCTCGGAGTCCTGAACGGAGAGGTATTCGACGCTCAGCACAACCGGGATCTGCGCCAATGCCCGGTTGGCGAGGGAAGCCTCGAGCAGGATACGTGTCTGTTCCTGCAGCTGGTCAAAACTGATTGCCGCGTCATCCGTCAGCGGTGCATGCCAGTAGAGACGAACCCGGTCGAACTGATCCAGGAATGGGGGAGGTGTCTGACTCTCGGCACCGATTTCAATTTCTCCGATCAGCAGGCCAGGATAGAGCTCCTGAAGCTCGCTGATCAACGTACGCCAGGAATTTTCGCTATCTCCGGGGACGCCGGAAGGACTGCCGTCTGGCAGGGTACCCGCCGGCAGCGCGGCTGCGATGGAGTGCAGGTCGATCACGACCTGTTCGGCGCCCGCGGCTGCTGCCAGCCTCGCATAACTGAGTAGCATGGCGCGGTATCCTTCGAACCAGATCTTCCACCAGGCTAGATCACGCACCCCGGCCCGCCAGAAAGCTTCACCTTCAGCGCCATCCAGCGCAAGTCCCGGGCGCAGCGCCACCTGCAGACCCTTTTGATGAGCAAGATCGATCCAGTTCTTCAGCTCTGTGTCAAACGGTGCCTGTGCCGGATTGAGTGTAAAGAGGGGGAATGGGTTCAGCTGGGAAACTTGCCAGCGCGGACTGAATGTGACCAGGCTGGCGTTGGAAGCGGCAATATCATCCAGCGCTCCTGGCATGCTTCGCTCCCAGTCAAGACGGTAATTTGGAAGCAGGTCAATCCCGGCTTCAAAGCCGGACCGGGGAGAGGCAGGGACGGCAACGACCTGCCCGGGATCAAGCTCGCTTTCAAACCACTGCCAGCTCTCGACCTGATCCTGGAGCGTTGCTCCTGCTGCGGGGTCGGGAGCCGGGCGTCCGGCTGGATCGATGCCGGCAGTATCGTGGTCGTCCGCGCTGCCGCAGGCTAATGAGCGGCAGTAGCGGTAGCCGACCTCGCCTTCAAAGCTGAGCGGAGCGAAAAGGTCATACTCATATCGGTCACCTCCCACAGGCCACATTGCCAGCGGCGTGAACCACTGACCGGGCTTGAACTGCAGGGCGACGCCCTCGCCGGGGGGTGTGCTGCCGGGTATGCTGAGGTCAAAGTGGAGGGCAGGACCGCCATCGACGCTCCAGCTTTGGACTTCATCCCTCAAGATCGGTTCGCGCCCCTGAAGGACCACCTGCCGGGTGACGAACGCACCTTGATCGCCCCGCTCGGCGTTCCAGAATCCGTCGCCGAGTGTGTACTTGTAGTGCAGATCCGTACCCTCGAATAACTGCAGGATTGCCAGGAAATGCGATGGATCGACCCGCACCATCTCGGGCATGTGAGTGATCGAGGTCCGCATTCCCCCGGAGAGATCCGTAAAGCGGTTGCCGAGCTGCATTATGTTGCCTGCGATTCGCACCGATGCTTCCGCTGGGGTATCGGCTGGAACGGTGAGTTCAAACGTAACTTGTACAGGAGCTGCGGGCTGCATCGAAAGCTCAACCGGTGTGGAGGCGTCCCCAGCGATTATCGCACCCTGCTGGACAGGCACGTGAGAACCGGAAGGACTAAAGACCGTTATATGGTGCATCCCTGGCGCCAGGCCATCGAGGCGGAAAAACCCTTGCCCGTCACTGTAGGTCGTAAGCCCACCGGCGGTGATGACTCTATCGACTAGCGGCTCGCCTGTCAGGGCATCCGACACCTGGCCTAGGATACGCCCTGTCGGACCGCTGTACGGTTGATCCGACCAACCAGCGATGATGTCGGTCAAATGGATTGGGCCGGGGATATAGGCGGTTCGCGTATGAACGGGTTCGAAACTGGTGCTGACCTCGATCGCGCTAGCTGGCGAGGTGCGTATGTAGCGATAGGTTAGAAGGGAACCAACTTGCGGAGTGAGCGTGGCCTGGTAATGACCATTATCGAGGCGATCGAGTGGAACACGGTAGGCGTTGTAATCCAATCCGGTAACTGGATCGAGCAGTTCGAGCTCGAGGGAAGCATCCTGATCCGTCCCTGCAGGAGGAATGACTTCAAAGGTGGCTTCCGCTGCCGGCTCGGGAGAAGTGCCTTGTTCGAGCGGGTTCGTTGCGGGCGGAGTTCTCGCCGCAAAAGGAGAGGCGAATGAGCAGCTCGAAACCAGCAGCACAAGCACCAACGTCAACACCGGAACGATTCGATCTTTAATCATGGTTTCATCTCGATACTCTCGATTAATTGTTTACACAAATCGGCGTTAGGCACAATTCGCACCGGTAGTTTCCTGCTTATCTCTCCACGGCTCGATTCGTACTTGATCTCGAATCGGCCACCTTGAATATCAGCTTCGCGTATGTTCTTCCAGGGGATGCTTCTTCTACGGATCTTCAACTCCTCAGGCAGCAGCTGGATCGGACCGAATTCGAGCGTCTGGTGTCCCTCGAACTGGCTGCGGTATTTCTTGAGCAGCCTGGGGAAGACCTGTTTCTTGATCTCGTCGATCAAGGAATGCAGGTCGGTTAGCGCGCCTGTGAATCGGTGGTGGGCACCATCATTCGTGTCCAGTGTGAGCTGGGATCGATCGCCCCAGATCCATCCCGGCAGCCCGTAGCGAACTACGGCAATGCGCAACCCGTCGATCGAGCCCCAGGGAACGAAAAGGACTTTTCTCCCGTCCCGCAGCACCAGGCCACGCTGATGCGTTGAAACCTGGTGCCTGCGTTCCCGCCGCCTCAACCACCCCTGCAGCGTGGCAAACGCGAGCAAGATGATTGCTGCGGTCAGGTAGGGGCTTGTCCAGCGCCAGACAACAGCCGGACCAAAACGCATGTAGGCGAAATTCCAACGGTAGATTGCGAGGCCAAGGGTTGCGAGAGTCCCCAGCAGGCTGAGGACGATCAATAATGAGCGCTGGCGCAGGCGTTTCCGGCGAACGACGTAAACTGCCTGTGGTGGGCCGGGGTCCAGATGGCGGGGTTGATGGATCTGGGTTCTTGTGAGATCCACAGCCAACTCAGATCATGCTGCCGAGGGCAATGGCAACTAAATAGGCTGAGGCGCCCAGTCCCACTCCCAGCAGCGCAGTTGACCGCCTGGTCGTTGGCGAGAAGGCGCTTCCGACACCGAGCCCAATGGCGAAAATAGCGCAGCTCAAGGAAAGACTCAAAGCTAGCATTCCAAACCCGCGCACCGCAAGAGGGATTGCACTTATATCACCCAGGACGCTGACCAAGCCCAGGATGGCTGCAGATCGTGAGTAGCCATCTGACCGGTTGGCGACAACCTCCGGAATATAAGGCAGGCTGTCATCAAGACCCTGCGTGGTCTGAGTTCCATACAGCATACGGTAGAGCAGGAATTGATTCATCGCGGTCACGACGATGACCAACCGGACGAAGATCAGCACCAATGTCTCTAGCGTGCTGGTATCGAAGAGCATCGTCAGGGGATCAGAACCAAGCAGGGCGGCGACGCCCGGGGCTAGGTTTGCGAGCGAGAGAGCCCAGATCATGGCTACCAGAGCCAGTAAGATGGGTTGTGGTTCAATAGCCAGCATAACCGCTGCAATTACCCAGGGAACGAAGGACAAAGGGTGTTCAGGGCGCAGCACACCAAAGGCAAGCGATCCCATCGCCGCGAGCAGAAGCGCCCACAGCCATTGCGTGCGCTGTAAGCGTCTGCGGGCGAGCTGCAGATTTGGATTGTCGATCGAAAGTGTCTCTGGCACGCTGGTCAGCCTCTTCCGGGGTGCAAATACGGGTCCGAGAAAGAGATCGTTCGGCGGCGAGAATACCTACGCACTCCCGCCGATCAGCATCAATTCAGGCCGGAACGAAGTAGACGTCGGTCGGTTTGAGCTTGCTGTTCCGCAGGAACTTCGGTTCGACCGGCATTCCGATCCAATCCAGCGATGCAGCCTGCGGATCTAAGCCCAGCACACGTGTCAGGAAGAGCGTGTTGACATCTTCAAACTCAATCAACGCCAGGACATAGGGTGTTTCAGGCAGGAATTCCTCCGATCCGAAGAAGCACACCGTGAAGGCGTGGATCTTCGCCGGGCGGTCCGTGATATCGATCCAGCGCGTTTCCTCGCCGCTGTACATATCGTGACCGCGCGGCGTGGCGTAGGTATATCCGCTATCGGCTTCCTGCGTCGCCAGCAGGTGCTTGTTGCTGGCAGCCGCGAACCAGGGGCTATCCTGGCCATAGGAGTGCAGGTAGGTGATCGAGTAATCCTGCTCGATCTGCAGTGGGGTCATACGCTTCAGGAACGCGAGCGAATCAGGGTCGGTCTCTACGGGGAACGGGACACCGTGGACGATGTATCCGCCCAGGGTCTCCGGGCGCTGCTTTGGAAATTTCGCCATGATTACTCCTCCCGCTCCAGGATGGTGACGGTCACATAGGTGCCGGTGCCAGCGTGGGAATGGATTGCCCCGCGCTTGGCGTCCTTCACCTGCAGCTTTGTGTCATCGAAGTGTTTCTTGATTGTGCCCTGCAGCTGCCAGATCGCAAACACGGCCTGCATCAATCCGGTCGCGCCGACCGGATGGCCGCAGGCGATCAAACCGCCGGAGGGATTGACCGGGCAAATTGGCTTTTCAGGTAATTTCATGCCGTAATCAACGCCGGGCATGTGCGCCTTCCCGGAAGCGGCGAAGGGACCGCCTTCACCATAGCGGCACAGGCCAAGATCCTCATAGGTTTGAATTTCGCTCGACGTGTAGGCATCGTGAAGCTCGACGAAGTCAAGCTCGTGCAGCGGATCGGTGATGCCTGCTTGCTTATAGGCCATATTACCGGCCGTGCGGCCTGCACGGAACGAATGCACGCCCGGGTAGCGCGTACCGTGGTCCCACAACTTCTTGTAGTAGCTCAAGGTCTCGTCGTCGTCTTTTTCCTGGCCGGTAGCGTAATCGCGAATGAACGTTTCGTAATCCACATGCGGTCGATCTGACAAGCGCATCGCATCCGTCCCGCGTCCGATCCCGCTCACGCGTACGAGCGGGTCGGCGACGCTAGCACCGGCCTTTCTCAGTTTTTCAAGCCCGGCTTCCGAGGCCAGGATCGTGGCTGCGGCCCCATCGGACATGACGCAGATATCCAGCCGGGTTAGCGGCCAGGCAACCATCGGAGCCTCACGGACGTCCTGGATCGTGTAGCGGTTGCGCTTTTGGGCATAGGGGTTGTGGTATGCGTTGATATGGTTCTTGACCGAGACATTCGCCATCTGCTCGACGGTCGTTCCGAATTCTTTCATGTGGCGGGTGACCATCATGGCGTAATACCCGGAATAGAAACCGCCCACCGGGTAGTCCCAGGAGACATCCGAGGCCAGTGCGATAAACTCATTGCCCTTCCAGGTCTCGACATGGCTCATGGTTTCAAAGCCGTAGGCCAGGCAGATATCCATGTGGCCTGAAGCGATCGCTTTCCAGGCTTCCTGGAAGCATAGCCCGCCAGTTGCTCCGCCGCCTTCGACCCGGTGTCCCGGCTTCGGGCACAGCCCCAGGTAATCCTGGGCCATAATGCCCGCCATCAACTGGCGTGTGAAGTGATCCGAAAAGTAGGAAGCGACTGCGCCGTCGACAAGTGCCGTGAAGGTTGGGAAATCCAGCCCCAAATCATCGATGGCATAGTCGTAAGCTTCCTTTAAGACCGCTTGAAAAGTCTTATCCGGCCGGGCTTTTGCGAATTTTGAAACCCCGCCAGAGACGGCGTAGACAGGACGCATGGATATCAATCTCCTTTTTGCAATCCGGCAATGATCCTGGGATTGTACTCCGGTCGGGAGTGGGGGGCAAAAAACAGCTGCGCGGCAGCTTTGAAACCGCACCGAAAGAGGTGCCTTACCGTAAAGTTATGATGATCAGGTTTCTTCGGGCTGGTTTTTTTTCCTGCGCCGGGTGGCGATCGCGGCCAGACCGATGCTGATGAAATAGAGCAGGATCATCGGCAGCATGACCAGGCCCATGTTGACTGGGTCGACCGTCGGCGTTACCGCCGCAGCCAGGATGGCGATGCCGAGAATGGCAAAGCGCCAGCCCCGGATGAGCAAACCGGCGTTTACGATCCCCAGGGCGGCCAGGGCGTAAATGATGATCGGGAATTGGAAGGCGATTCCAATCCAGAACATAAGGCCAGTCACAAAGCGGATGTAATTGGCGGGGCGGATGGCGGCGCTGATCCCGAGGAAGTTGAGCAAGAAAGGAAGTGCGGCCGGGAACATGATGTAGTAAGCGAACGCTGCTCCGAGCAGGAACAGGAGCGTTGCGACCGGGATAATGACCAGGATCGTGACCCGCTCGCGCCGCCGCAGCCCGGGATTGAGGAAGGCAAACACCTCCATCCCGATATAGGGCATGGCGATAACGATGCCGCACAGCAGCGCCACTCGCATGAATGCGCCCAGCGATTCGGTGACCTCGATCGCCTGCAGCGCTTCCAGGCCGCCGATTGGACGGGCGAGAAACTCGATTGCCTGGCGGGTGAAGATCGTACTCACCAGAACCGTGACAACCAATACGGCGATCGAACGCAGAACATGCCCGCGCAGCGCTTCGAGGTGATCGATGAGCACCGTCGGGTGTTCGACCGTGCGGACGAAGACCTCGCCGATCGGGGTTTCATCGGGTTCGTAATTGATGAAGTCACGCAGCGCGCGGAATGGCCGTGTGAGCAGTCGGATAGGCGCGCTGAGAACCCGCCCGATTCTTCGCAGTGCTGCTTTCATTCCTTAGAACCCTTATCGGGCGGGGTTTCGCTCTCGGAAGCTTCTACCGAGGTCTTTTCCTCACTGGTTCGATTGGCTTGTTCTGCAGCGCTACTGCCAGGGGTCCAGGCCCGTAATCCCTGTGTGACATCGGTCAGCGGCTTGGAGGCATCTGCCTTCGCTTGCTCGCCTGCGTGTTTGAGCTCCTTGACGGTCTCATCGAGTTCTTCCAATGCCGCCTCGCGCGCCAACCTGTTTGGAAGTGTACGCAGCGTGCGCGAGGCTTCGTTCAGCGTCTTCCAGCTTTCGGAGCGGTACATTTGATTCAAGAAACGGCCAATTTGGCGGCCAACTTTGCCCAGATCGCGCGGACCGACGACGATCAGGGCGATGATCAAGATGAAAACCAGCTCCGGTGCACCGATCCCAAAGATATCCATAGTATTACTCTGCCGAGAGCTCCAGGTACTGTCTCAACTCTTTTTCGCGCTTGGCCAGCGTGCCCAGCACGCCGTTGATGAAGCGCGGGGAGCTATCTGAACCGAAGCGTTTAGCCAGTTCGACAGCCTCATTAATCGCAACTTTGAGCGGGGTTTCTTCCGACACTGCCAATTCCCAGAGCGCCATGCGCAGGATGTTGCGGTCGAGCACTGCCAACTGGTCTACAGGCCATTCGGGAGCGCTGTTGGCGATCCATTCATCCAGCTGGGGTGCAACCTGGATCACTCCGAAGACGAGTGTTCGCAGGAAGTCGATATTTTCATCACTCAGCCCGGGGTTGTTTTCGAGATGCCGGGCGATGACCGCCTCCGGCAGATGGCTGACCGTGTCCACCTCGTAGAGTGATTGGAGTGCAAGACTACGGACCCGTCGCCGCTCGCGTTTCATCAGGTTGGCTGTCGCTCACTCCTCCGGTGTTTGCGGGTACTCGATATCTTCAATGTGAATATCAACCCGCTGCACTTCCATGCCGATCATGTCTTCGATCGCGCGTGCAACCTCCGCCTGGACTTTTCGGCTGACCTCACGGACGTTCGTGTCCTGATCGAGGATTAAATACAGGTCGACACAGACAGAATCACCCTCGACTTCTATCCGGACACCTTCCCCACTGCTGCGTCGCAAGAATCGATTGACGCCTCTGGGGGTAGCCGCCAACCCGGCAACACCGGGAACGGCCAGGGCTGTAAGGCGGGCTAGCGTAACCAGTACACCCGGGGCCATGGTTGTCGTCCCGGGGGCGCGGTCTCTGTTTTCCTGTTCCTTCGCATCCATTGCGTTTGCTCCCATCTACATCGCCATTCCGCCATCGACATTCAGAACCTGACCGGTGATATACCCGGCTTGATCGGACGCCAGGAATGCAACAGCTTGAGCGACCTCCTCAGGCTGGCCGATTCTTCCCAACGGGATGATATCCTTCATATTGGCTTGAATGTCCTCGGGAACGGTGGCCCAGATATCGGTCTCGATAAAGCCAGGGGCGATAGCGTTCACCGTGATGTTGCGCGAGGCAACCTCGCGAGCGAGTGCCTTTGTGAAGCCTATCTGTCCAGCTTTTGAAGCGGAATAGTTGGTCTGACCGGCATTGCCCATGATGCCCGAGATGGAGCTGATGTTGATGATGCGGCCGTAGCGCTTGCGCATCATGTGGCGAACGGCGGCTTTCGAGCAGTAGAACGTCGATCCCAGGTTGGTCTGGATGACCTGCTCCCATTCTGCCTGGCCCATGGTCATGATCAAGCCGTCACGTGTGATGCCGGCATTGTTGACGAGTATATGCAGGTCACCGTAGGTTTCGATCGCGGCCTTGATCAGGCCGGTCGCAGCTTCCAAAGTGCTCACGTCAGCCTGCAGAGCGCGGGCTTCAGATCCCAAATCCTGAATCGCGGCAACGACAGCCTCAGCATCGTCCGGGCTCGTATTGTAGTTCACGATCACGCTCGCCCCTCGCCGGGCGAGTTCAAGCGCGATTGCCCGGCCGATGCCGCGTGAGGCGCCTGTGACGACGGCGATTCGACCTTCAAGATCCATCGGAGTACCTCCCAACCGACCCCAGCTTGCGTTCGGATTATACTCACTTTCCAGGGTCAAGGTACCGGGGAATAGCGCTCCATCCCCTGGACACCGCGCCGCACGGCGAGCTCGATCAATCGGGCAGGATGATTTGAAAAGGAGGGTGCGGCAGAGCCATCCTCGACAAGCCGCGCCATGGTCTCAAAGAGGAGAGCATTAGCCGGGGTGTTCTTGCCGCCGGCCTCATCAACCTGCAGGACGGCCCCGTTTAACCAGGCTACTTCGGACTTGCCACGTCCGATATCGTAGTGGAGGGATGGCATTTTATCGCCCCGCCCACGGCTCACCATTCGGCCCAGGATTGGCCGGATCCACGCAGCCGGCAGACGCAAGCCCAGGCCCATCAAGGCGACCGGCACACCCGGTAGATTCACCGGTGACAATCCGAGCCGGCGCATTGCCCAGAGCACCTCCCGCAGGGCTTCGATTTCAAGGCGCGCGATTCCGGAATCCTGGTAAACCTGCGCTGCACTCCAGCCAAGAATGGCCGAACTGGCATTGGCGACGATGTTGGTCATTAATTTGGACCATTTCATCCGGGCAGGGTCGGAGTACATCCGGACGCGCATGCCGGCCGATTCTAGCTCGCGGCGCAAGGCAGGCAGCAGGGGATGCGATCCGGCGAGCCCGATGCCGCGCGACCGTTCGACGCGCACTTCCCCCTGCGGGCTGATTTGAACTGCGGTTGTGAGCGTGGCTGGGATGACCTGGGCTTCGCCGATCCATGCGGCCAGCGTCTCTTCGTTCCCGATCCCGTTCAGCACGCTTACCACGGGCGGCGGTATCTCAAAAACGGACGCCAGATCGCGGCCGGCTGCTTTGACATCGTAGGATTTGACGGTAAGCAGGATCACATCCGGGCGGCCATGAGCGAGGGCAGCGTGCAGATTGGTTTCGACAAGCGGGTTGGGCAGGGTTCGCGTCGGAATATCGCCCGTCAAGTGTAATCCCCGCGAACGCAGTGCTTCCGCCAGGGCAGGACGGGCGAGGAAGACGACCTCCTGGCCGGCCAGCGCCAGGGACCCGCCAAGGAGACCACCCACTGCGCCGGTGCCGAAGATCAGGTAGCGCACGCCCCTATCAGGAATCTCCCAGCAGGCGTTCGACCAATGCGTTCAGCTCCTCGTCGGAGTAAAAGCGTATGACCAGGCTGCCGCCTTTGGGTGAGCGCTTGAGCGTTACTTTCGTACCCAGTGACTCGCGCAATTGCTCCTCGAGCGCCGCCTCTTCCGGAGAGGAGCGCCGCTTGGATGGACGCTGGCGGCGTTCGCCGCTCAAGCGCCGGACCAGTTCCTCTGCCTGGCGTACGTTGAGACCTTGTTTCAAGATGGTCTCGAGCGCGGCGGATTGGGACTGCGCGTTGCCAAGCGCAAGCAGAGCCCGGGCATGACCTTCAGAAATGCGGTTCTCGGCGAGAGCTTTACGCGCCGGAGCCGAGAGCTTGAGCAGTCGGAGGGTGTTCGTTATGGCAGTTCTGCTCTTGCCGACCTGCTCGGCAACGGCTTCGTGTGAAAGATTGAAGTCTTCTACCAACTGGCGGTAGCCTTCCGCAGCCTCAAGTGGATTCAGGTCCAGGCGCTGCAGGTTTTCGATCAAGGCCCATTCCAGCTGCTGGCGATCGCTCGCTGCGCGTACGATTACCGGTATGTTTGTGAGCCCGGCTATCCTGGCCGCCCGTAAGCGCCGTTCACCTGCGATCAAAATATGTTTACCCTCGGCATTCGCCGGGAGGACGACCAACGGCTGCAGGACGCCGTGTTCGCGAATCGATGCCGAAAGCTGTTCGAGATCAGCCTCCGCAACGGCTGTCCGCGGCTGGCGTGGGTTTGGGCGAATCTGATCGATGGCGACCTGCTGCACCCCTTCCGCCCTTTGCTCTTCAAAGGATGATGGGATGAGGGCGTCTAAGCCGCGACCCAAGCCTCGTTTCTTAGTCATGGACTACCTCGTCTTCTAGTGTGCCAGGGACCCAGGTGATTCCATCTCCGGTCAGCAGCTCTCGGGTCAGAGCGGCATAAGCGAGGCCGGCTGTTGAGTGGGGAGCATAGGCGGAGATGGGAAGGCCGTGGGAAGGAGCTTCAGCCAGACGAACGCTGCGGGGGATGATCGTCTCGAAAACTTGCCCCGGAAAATGTGACCGCACTTCGCTAACGACATCCTGCGAGAGGTTCGTCCGGCCATCATGCATTGTCATCACCAAGCCGCGAATATTCAAGCCTGGGTAGAGGCTGCCCCGGACACGCTGCAGGGTGAGCATCAACTGGGTCAGGCCTTCTAAGGCCAGGTACTCGCATTGGACCGGAATGATCACGCCATCCGCAGCTGCCAGCAGACCGTTCAACGTCAGAATACCCAGAGAAGGTGGACAGTCGATCAGGATGAAGTCAAAACGGTCGTCGAGCGGCTCAAGCAGTTTTCGTAGGAGCTTTTCGCGCTCCGGCAGATCGACCAGCTCGATTTGCGCGCCGGCTAATGCGGCGGAGGCAGGCAGCAGGGAAAGCCCCAGGCGTGGACTGCGCAAGATGATCTCGGCTCCACTGGCGCGGTTGATCAAGCCATCGTAAATATCCCGTTCCAGGGCGCGGTGATCCACACCGAGGCAGGCGGTCGCGTTCGCCTGAGGGTCGATGTCGACCAACAGCACGCGCTGTCCTGCCTGGGCCAGGTAAGCTGCCAGGCTGATGGCGGTCGTGGTTTTACCCACACCGCCCTTTTGATTTACGAACGTATATCTGCGCGTTTTCAACGCTCGCGCACCTCAATCGTCCGAATGTCGTCTGGTGTTGGTACGCCCAGCAGGCCAGGTCGTGTGACCGAGATAGAGGCGATTTGGTTCGCCCAAATAGCGGCCTGAGGTGGATCATCCCCAAGCATCATCCGGTAGAAAAAAACTGCCGCGAAGATGTCCCCCGCGCCGGTTGGATCGACTTCCTCGGCGGCTGGTGCAGGGAGGTGATCGCAGCGGCCGCCCCAGTATACCCGGGCACCATCGGCGCCGCTTGTCACCGCCAGCACCCGGCACCAATTCGCGATCTGCGCTGCGGGCTCGAGCGTGCCACCAAGGTCTTCAACGCTCAGGATTACCAGGGCGTGATGTGGCAGTCGATCCTTCAGACCGCCCCAAGGCGATAATTCCACTCTTCCGATGGGATCCACCTGGCGCAGCCAGCCCTGAGCGGTGATTCCCAGAAGCTTGTGCTTTACATGGACTGCGATATCTGTTTCCAACTCATCCGCAATGGGTCCGAGTACAAGCAAATCGTTATCACACCAGGCGGGTGGGATATGTTGGGAGCTCAACCGGTGAGCCTGTCCATAAACAGTTTGCTGGCGACAGCCCGAGGAATATTGATTTTCAAAGGTGGTCGTTTCTGTGGACGGAACACACACCAGATCCAATTCGGCCAGCGGAGCCAGTGCGAAATCCGAGCTTGCTGAAGTAACCACGCGTACTTGGCAGCCCAGCGTGTGCAGCGTCAGGCCCATGAAAGACACCGTCCCACCCAGCGTTGCGCCGTGCGGTGATAGATCCTTGGAAACGTGACCGATGAGCAGAGCTTGAGGTGGGTAGGGATCAGGTTGCATGGCGCTGATTATAAACGAGGGGCGAGGTCAGACAACCTCGCCCCTCAATCGTCAGCGCTTGGGGATGATGGTTACTTTGCGTCGATTGCCCTCGCCAACGCTCACGGTTTCGACCTGGGGCTCATCACGCAGCTCGATGTGAATGATGCGGCGTTCGTAGGCCGGCATGGGTTCGAGCGTCATGGTGCGGGCGGTTTCGATCGCCTGGGTTGCCATGCGGCGTGCCAGGCGGCGCAGCTGGCGTTCACGTCGGGCGCGATATCCTTCAACGTCGATCAACACCGCAACGGGCCGCTTTAATTCTTTGCCAACGATCAGGCGGGTAATGTACTGCAGCGCCGTAAGCGTCTCGCCCCGGCGGCCGATCAGAATGCTCAGGTCGTCCCCAAGAATATCGACATACAGAGGACGTATTTTCCCGGGCTCATCTGGTTCGCCCCAGTGGGCGTGGACTTTCGCTTCGATTCCCATCCGCTGCAGCAGCTCTTCGACCGTATCCTGCGAGATACGAAGCGCGTCATCCTCGCTGGCTCCGGGTGTCGTTTCAACCGATTCCCGAACGCCCTTTTCATCCGAGCGGTCTTTAACCTTTTCGGTTTCCGATTTAACAGTCAAGCGCACCCTGGCCTGGCGGTTTGTAAGGCCGAACAGACCTCGGCCGCCTTCGTCCAGCACCTCAACATCGAAAGCATCCACTGGAAGTCCCAATTCGGCCGCTCCGCGTTCGATCGCCTCATCGATGCTGGGGGCAATCATCTCAATACTGGTTCGCGTCATACCATCACCCCTTACTGATCTGCGGCTTGGCTCCGGCATTTGATTCGCGCACCCTGCGCATTACCAGGCCTTGTACGATGCCAAGCAGGTTTGAAGCCACAAAGTACAGCGCCAGGCCGGAGGCGAGCGTATAAGCGAAGTAGCCAAGCAGGAGCGGCATGTAGATGCCCATCATCTGGGTCATCTGCGAGCCCTGCGAGTCAGGCGAGGCCGGCGTGGTGAGCTTTGTTTGAAGGTAGGTACTGATAACAACCAGGATGGTCAGAACCGGGATCTCGAATGGCAGGAAGGAAAGGGAAAGTCGCTCGGGCTGGCCGAGGTTCATATACAGGAACTGGCTGTTGAGCGGGATCAGGCCGGTGGGAATGAAGTTGTAGATGTGCTTGGAGAGATCGAACAACTGCGCCGGCGTGGCGGCCATCGCCCGGATGATCGCCTGGTACAGGCCGATAATGATCGGGAATTGAATGATCAAGCCCAGGCAGCCGCTGAATGGGTTGTAGCCGAACTCACGAAAGAGCTTCATCTGCTCTTCGGAAAGTTTCTGCTTGTCGTTCTTGTACTTCTCCTGCATCTTCTTATATCGATCGGATCCCTGGATTTCGCTCATGACCATCGTGCTGCGCATCTGCTGATAGGTGAGGGGCAGGGTGATCAAGCGCACCAGCGCTGTGAAGAGCAGGATCGAAAGACCAAAGTTCTGTCCTAGAAATTGATAGATCAGGATCAGGGCATTGATCATCGGTTCGAGAATGAACGTATTCCACATAAGCTTCGGCCCTCAGTTTTCCCTATTGTGCCTGGAACAAGCAGCGCGAGCCGCCGGTATCAGGATCGACCATATACAGTTCACATTCGCTTTCCATCGCCGGGATCAGTAAGCCCTCTGATGTCACAATCGGATCAGCTAGCAGCCGGCCGGTTAGCGTGGCGCTGCTCGGCCAGGCCGGATCGCCATTGTCCATCACCAACGCAGTTACAGCACTTGTTTCGCTGGCGAAGTAAACCCGGTCGCCTAGGATCGCCGGTGTCGCAGAGGTCGGGCCGGGAAGATCACGCTTCCAGTTCATGCTGCCATCGGCAATCGCCACTGAATATGCGATCCCTGAGACATCAGCGAAGAAAGCATTCCCGCCCTCAGCGGCCGGGTTGCCCCAGATAGCATCGCTAGCCTCGAAGGTCCAGGCAATCGAGCCAGTTTCGGTATCGAGGGCATAAAGAACGCCCTCGAACGTGCCGCACAGAAGCAATCCATCGGTCAGAGTGGGGGTGTCGGATACCGCAGATCCGAGATCGACACTCCATTCAACCGCGCCGGTCTGCGGATTGAGGGCGTAGACGTGGTGGTCCAGCGCGGCGATATAGATGTGCGTACCGTTCATCAAGGGTGCCGACCAGAGTGAGTGACCTGCCTCAAAGGGTTGGGCCCAGACCGGCTGGCCAGTCTCTAGGTCTAGCGCGTACAGTTTGCGATCCGCCGAAGGCACATACACCGTGCCGTCGGCGATCAAAGGCCCCCCGATAATTCGATCCTGGGAGCCATCAAAGGTCCAGGTGATGGAAGCGCTCAGACCATCCGGGCTCAGCGAATAGACCTGCTTGTCATAACCACCGACGATGATGTGCCCCTCCTCGTCGATTGCCGGTGGTGCGTAAAAGCTGACCGCTCGATCGGCCTCGGCCGGGAAATGCCATTGCTCTTCACCGGTTCGCAGGCTTATCGCCCGCACGAAAGGGCCATACGCAACATAGGCATTTTCACTATCGGCCCTCACCCCGGGCCAGCTGGACGCGGCTAACGCGCTGGCAGAACTGCAGCTGGAGAGGACGAACCCGGCAATGACAAGCGTCAGCAAGGTAGCCCATTTATTCCTGGAAAGCACTTTGATGAACGTCATCGAACTCCTAAGGTACCGGGTCAAAACCGCCCGGGTTGAATGGTTGACAGCGCAGGATGCGCCAGACTGAAAGTGCGCCGCCCTTGAACAAGCCGTATTTGGCAATCGCCTGGTAGCTGTAATGCGAGCAGGTGGGTTGAAAGCGGCAGGTACCTGCGGGCAGGGCCGGCGATACAATCAGTTGATAAAGGCGAATGAGTGCCAGGACTGGCAGGCGTGGCAGCGTCGCAAGCTGGATCGGGATATCACGCAGCGCGGGTTCCTGGTCGTGGAGATGGGCTGTAATTTCCTGGTCAACCATCAATTAATCCAGATTTCCGTAGCAACTGGCCGATCCCGGATTGGATGTCGAGCCAGCCTGCGGCCAGAAGAGGCGCACGCGCGATCAGAACTACATCCCAGCCAGCGCGAATGTCAGCCTGGTAGTGACGGATGGCCTCCCGCAGCAAACGCTTCGCCCGGTTGCGCTGAACTGCGTTTCCGACGGAGCGTCCGGCCGTAAAGCCGAAACGGGTTTCCGGGACATCACCAGGACTGACGATGAGAATGGCAAGCGGGTGGGCATGAGATGTTCCCGTGCGCCGCACCCGCTGAAAGTCACTCGAATTGGTGAGCCGATACCTGCGGTTCATCCACCTGGCCGGCTGAATTCGACCTGCGACCGGAATCGGCCGCAAGCTACGCCTTCCAGTTCAGCTTCTTGACGTGCTCGTTCATTCGGACGGTCAGCTGATGCCGGCCGCGCTTGCGCCGAGCTTTCAGCACTTTTCGACCGCCGCGGGTGCTCATCTTGGACCGGAAACCATGCACCCGGATCCGGCGGCGCTTTTTCGGTTGATACGTTCGCTTTGGCATGATAACCCTTTGTCAATGGCGAAGAATAGTTGCTCTTGAACAGCCGCCGGATTATACCGCAGCGCTCAAGGGCGGTCAACGGCAAGCTGCCCGAAACACGTCAGATCTTCAAGTTACCGCTTAATCTGGCAGTCGTTCGATCTGGGCGCCCAGCATGTGCAGTTTTTCATCAATTCGTTCATAACCGCGTTCGATTTGACCGATGTTTCCAATTAAGGATGTCCCATGAGCCGCCAATGCGGACAGGGTTAAGGCCAGACCAGCTCGAATGTCCGGGCTCTCCAACTGTTCGCCGATCAACCGGCTGGGACCTTGCACAATAGAGCGGTGCGGATCGCATAGGATGATACGCGCGCCCATCGAGACTAGCTTATCGATGAAGAACATGCGCGTCTCGTACATCCAGTCATGGAAGAGGACGGTCCCATCCGATTGGGTTGCGATCACAATCGCAATGCTCATCAAGTCGGTGGGGAAAGCTGGCCAGGGCATCACGCTGATCTGCGGGATCTTGCCCCCGATGTCGGGCTGGATGACCAGCTTTTGGTCCGCGGGTACGACGATATCCTGGCCGTCAACCTCCCATCGGACTCCCAGGCGCTGAAAAACGAGGCGCGGCATATCGAGGTATTCCGGTCCGGCGTTTCGAATGCGGATGCTGCCGCGGGTCACGGCGGCCGCGCCGATAAAGCTGACGACCTCCAGGTAATCCGGGCCGATTGTGTGCTCGCCACCGTGAAGTTCATCGACGCCTGTTATCTTCAGGGTATTCGAGCCGATGTTCTCGATCTGGGCGCCGAGATTGTTCAGGAAACGACACAGCTCTTGAACGTGTGGTTCCGAAGCCGCGTTGCGCAGCACGGTCGTCCCGGCAGCAGTGGCCGCGGCCATAATCGCGTTCTCGGTCGCGGTCACGCTGGCTTCATCCAAGAGGACATCAGCCCCCTGCAGCCGACTTTCCACCCGCATGCTGAATTCGCGCTCGGTATAGGTCACTTTGGCCGCGAGCTTTTCCAGCGCCAGCAGGTGGGTATCGACCCGCCGCCGACCGATGACATCGCCACCCGGGGGCGGTAAAGTTATGCTTCTCTCCCGCCCCAGCATCGGTCCGGCGAGAAGGATTGACGCTCGGATGCTGCGGCACAGCTCTGGATCCAGGTCCGCCTGGTGGATCTGCCCGGCTTGAACCCGCCAGGTGTGCGGTTCCAGGGTTTCGATTGTAACGCCCAGGCTTTCCAGCAGACGGCGCATAACCTGAACATCACCGATATCCGGCACGTTCTTGAAGACAACTGGCTCCTTCGTGAGAATGCAGGCCGTCAAGAGCGGCAGTGCTGCGTTCTTGTTTCCGGAGGGCGTGATCTCACCTTTCAGTGCGATGCCACCCTCTATTCGAAAAGCAGGCATAGATCACCCTTCTCCATCGTTCAGCAGCACCGTGTCGCCGATCGTCAGACCGAGCATTTGCGATGCGTCACCTTGGTTAACCGCAATTTCGAGCAGGCCAACGCTCCCAGTATACGCTAGCGCCTGACCAACTGGAACATCGGAAAACGTGCGCGCCAGGGACAAGCGGGTTCCATCAGCTAGAATCACGCGGCTCGAGCCGAAACCCAGCTCGTGCGTGACTCCTCCACCGGTCCAGTCTTTGAGCTTTATCCGGCCGGAAGCCTCGGACAATCGCCCGATCGAGGTCACCAGGTTTCCGAAATGATCACGGTGGATGATTTCTCCCGAAATCGACCCATCGGGGTGGACTGACAATTCTGGTGCAGCGAGTTTCTTGATGCCGGACAGCGAGGGGCCCAGGTCCTGCAGTTCACGGCCGCATGCTAGATGGGCTGCCGCAGGAGCGAAGATGTCACGCCCATGAAAAGTCCCACTGGCCGCTAGCAGTCGGAACTCGGGCGCCTCGAGCCGGGCAACACCCTGGATCTGGTGCTCAAAGAGCAGGTAGCTGAACAAACCGTTATCGGGACCGACCGCCTTAACATCCCCCAGGTCCAAGGCGATCGGCTGGCGCTCCGTTCCGACTCCCGGATCGACAACCCCCAGGATGATGCATCCCGGCGGTAAGTATGCTGCGACCCGCCACAGTTCGAATGCGCCAGCACGGATATCCCCGCGCGGGATGGCATGCGTGAGATCGATGATTTGGGCGTCGGGTTGGATCTTGAGGATGACAGCCTTCATAACGCCGGCGTACGTGTCGTTTGTACCGAAATCTGTCAGGATGGCAATTGTCGGAATCAATGCAGGCTCCGGGTCGATTTTAACGGACTCCAGGTGAGCCGGTCAATTAGATCTCACTTTTAAACACCCGGTGGTCGTTGGGAGAAGCAAGCCTGCTATGGTAAAATAAGTATTCGTGTATACATCAGAAAAGAACGTAGGAATTCGCCCGATCAGCGTCCTTGCGGCGTTGGTGGCGGGCTTTGACCGGGTTGCTGCGCAGCCCCTTTTATTGCTTCCAACCGTGCTGCTGGATCTGTTCCTATGGCTTGGGCCGCATCTGGTGATCCCTTCCATTGTCCAGCTCGCAGCCAGCAGTCTGACACCACCTGCTGGAGTTGATCCATCGGTGGCCGAGCAGCTGCTTGCATACCGGGAAGCAATTATCGATGTGGCGACTCGCTACAACCTGTTCAGCGCACTCAGCACGCTGCCAGCCGGGATGCCATTTAACATGATCTTTGGCCTGCTGGGCAGCCTGATAGTCGGCTTACCCAGTTTGCTTGCGATGCGTTTAGCAACGGCTGCCCCCTTTGGGGTGCCGGTGGAAGTAAAGCTCGCGTCACTTCAAAGCGGCATCTGGCTCTGGCTAGGGTTTTCAGTTGTTGGCATTGCGTTCGCAACGGGATACCTACGCCTGATTGCCCGAGGCCACTCGAACGGGGCGCCGGTGGCGTCTTTTCGTGAAGCGTTTCCCCGCCTGCTGGCGCTCGCGGCAGGTGGGTACCTGCTCACTTTCACCATCCTGTTAGGAGCGGCACTGATCGGGTCTTTCGATGCAGTGCTCTACATCGGCATGCCGCTGTTGTTCGTGGGAGCTGTTTACTTGAGCTTCACGACCCAGGGTGTGGTTCGCTACGGGATGCAAATCGGAAAAGCGATGCGGGAGAGTTTGAGAGTAGTACGCTGGAATTTTTTTGGCTCGATGAGTTTGCTGCTGCTGTCCTTCTTTCTAATCTGGACTGCCGCGACTCAGGTGTGGAGTCTGCCGGGTGAGAATTCGTGGTACCTGCTTCTTGCGATCGGCGGGCATGCCTTTGTGAGCACGACATTGATCTCGGCCAGCTATGCTTACTATCAAGGTCGCCGAGAATGGATGCAAGACCTGGCGGAGAGAATTCTCCAGCAGCAGATGCAGGATAAGAACCCACCTTCTGAATCGATATAATCAAAGACGATAAAGGAGAACGCAACGTGGCAAAGCGGTCTCAAAAAGTGAGCAGTTACGCAGCAAAGGATATTCAAGTCCTGGAAGGCTTGGAGGCAGTCCGCCGCCGACCGGGCATGTACGTAGGCGGTACTGACATCAAGGCCCTCCACCACCTGGTCTATGAGGTCGTTGACAACTCGATCGATGAGGCGCTCGCCGGAGCCTGCAGCACGATCGACATCGTCATCCATGCTGACAGCAGCGTAACCGTCGAAGATGACGGCCGCGGCATCCCGGTTGATATGCATCCGGAGAAGAAAAAGCCGGCACTGGAGATTGTCATGACCGTGCTCCACGCCGGGGCGAAATTTGGCGGGGAAGGTTACAAGGTTTCCGGCGGGCTGCACGGCGTCGGCGTTTCAGCCGTCAATGCGCTCTCCGAGTGGTGCGAAGTCGAAGTCAAGCGGGATGGAAAAGTCCACTTCCAGCGCTATGAACGTGGCGCACCAATCAAGCCAGTCGAGGTCATCGGAAAAGCCCCCAAGGATGCAACCGGGACCAAGACGACCTACATGTACGATCGGACGATCTTCAAGGGCGATTTCGATTACCGCTTCGAAACCCTGCTCCAGCGTTTCCGTGAGATGGCCTTCGTCACGCGCGGCGTGACGATCCACCTGCTCGACGAGCGCGATGGGCGCGAGATGACCTTCTACTTCGAAGGCGGAATCACTTCCTTTGTGAGCTATCTGAATCGGAACCGCGAAGTGCTGCACCCGGTTGTTTATGTTGATAAGGAAGTTGACGACATCGGGATCGAAGTTGCGCTGCAGTTCACCGATGCCTACGCCGAATCGGTCTACTCATTCGCCAATACGATCAACACTGTCGATGGCGGCACGCATCTGACCGGTCTGCGGGCGGCCATCACCCGCACGATCAATGATTACGCCCGCAAGAACAGCCTGTTAAAGGATTCGGACCCCAACTTCAGCGGCGATGACACACGCGAAGGCCTGACCGCCATTGTGAGCGTCAAGCACCGCGATCCGCAGTTTGAGAGCCAGACGAAAGTCAAACTGATGAATGCCGAGGTCCAGATGCAGGTCCAGCAGGTGATGGGCGAGGCTTTCAGCGAGTTTCTCGATAACGACCCGCGCGCCGCCAAGGCGATCGTCCAGAAATGTCTGACCTCTGCCCGGGCCCGGGATGCGGCTCGCAAGGCGCGTGATCTGGTCATCCGAAAGAGCGCCCTTGAGAGCCTGACGCTTCCCGGCAAGCTGGCAGACTGCTCCGAACGTGACCCGAATAAATGCGAGCTGTATATTGTGGAGGGTGATTCGGCTGGCGGCTCTGCCAAACAGGGCCGCGACCGGCATTTCCAGGCGATCCTGCCGCTGCGGGGCAAGATACTCAACACCGAGCGAGCCCGGCTGGACAAGATCCTCTCAAACAACGAGGTGAAAGCCCTGATCTCAGCCCTCGGGACGAGCATCGGCGAGACGTTCGATGTGGAAGGGCTGCGGTACGGCCGGGTTATCATCATGACGGACGCCGACGTCGACGGCAGTCATATCCGGACGCTGTTACTGACCTTCTTCTTCCGCTATATGCCTGAGCTGATCGAAGAAGGACATCTGTTCGTCGCCCAGCCCCCACTGTACCGGATCGATTACAAACAGAAACGCCGCTATGCTTATACCGAGGGGGAGCGAGAACAGGTCGTCAAGGAGCTGGGCGTCGACGGCGAGAAGGTTACACTGCAGCGTTACAAAGGTCTTGGTGAAATGAACCCCAGCCAGCTGTGGGATACGACCATGGATCCGGCCAACCGCATCCTGCTCCAGGTCACCGTCGAGGATGCAGCTGCTGCAGACCGGACCTTCGATATGTTGATGGGGGCAGCCGTGCCACCACGCAAGCGCTTCATCCAGACACACGCGCGCGAGGTTCGCAACCTGGACGTTTGACCTCCATCTCTGACCGTCAAGAAAGATAAACGCCCCTCAAGGGGGCGTTTTCATGTTGTCGGGTAGGAGGGTTGAACCTCAGGAGAGTGCAGATCGCCCGCCCTGGCTGTTGAAGAAAGGGTTTGATCCTGAGCCGTGATCGGTGGTATCGACAATTGCCTTCACCTGCGGCACCCCTTCCTTGATCATGACCTCGACCCCCTGCTTGAGAGTAACATCGATCATACCGCAGCCCTGGCACCCGCCGCCAAAGGCGATGTAGGCGGTCTCATCTTTGAAATCCACCAGCGAAACGAAACCTCCATGCGAGGCGACGCCGGGATTGACCTTGTTATCAAGCAGATCCTGTATAGCCTGGGCGGTTGAGTCGCGCCAGACCGGATTGGGGTTTTCAATCAGAAAGCCACGTTGAAAGGAATCCTCTTTAAAATCGAGCGTGGAGCCGGCAAGATCGGGCAGGCTGCGCTCATCGATCAGGACCCGGAATCCATCAAAATCAATAATCTCGTCTTCGGCTTGAATTTCATCCGGCGGGGAGAAGCGCACCGAGTACCGAAAGCCGCCTGGTCCTCGGCCGAGTATCTGCATGCGGAGCAGCATCCCTGCGCGCGCTTCATCTTCGAGCAAGCTGCGGATCTGGTCTTGAGCGGATGCGGTTATTTCAATCATCGTACCTCCTGATTGCGGGCATTATACCTCGACTTGAAAATGGCTTATTTTGGCTTATCCGGGTCCACGAAAGAATCTTCCCGTCCACCGCGTCTAAAGATCAGTGAGGTGGAAGGTCCAGTGCATCTCTTTCCAATATATAGATATTATCTTGACAAACAATGATTATGGTGTTAAGGTAATTCATAAATTGGAGCCGTATCATCTAAATTAGAATTAGCCATCTTAGACTCATGGAGCATGATATTTCCGAGTTTGTGATGAGGACCAGGTAAAGGATATGGATATTAAAGATACACGTCAGTACCGGGATGAGTATATCGAGCAGATTACCCAGACGCCCTTGCTGACAGCCGAAGAGGAAGTTTCACTCTCGCAGGATGTCGCCCGGGCGCGCGAGGCCCGGCGCCGAATCGCTCAGGGCGGTTTGAGTGAAGCCGAGATCCACCGCCTGCAGCACGCGATTGAGGAAGGTACGCTGGCCCGAGAGCGCTTGATCATGGCCAATACCAGGCTTGTGGTAAGCGTAGCCAAACGCTACGCAAACCGCGGCATTCCGCTCATGGACCTGATCCACGAGGGGATTATCGGCCTGATCCGGGCGACGAAGAAATTCGATCCGGCGCGCGGCAACCGTTTCAGCACCTACGCTACCTGGTGGATTCGCCAGGCGATCACGCGCTCCATCGATAACACCAGCCGCACAATTCGGCTGCCAGTCCACAAGAGCGTTGAGATTAACAGGCTTTCCCAGGCCCGCAACCGCCTGACACAGGCGCTCGGTCGTGAACCGAATGATCTCGAACTAGCCGAGGAATTAGACATTACTCCCCAGCTGGTTCAGGAGACGATCAACATCAGCCAGGCCCCGATCTCGCTCGACCTGCCGCAGGATGACGAGGAAAACCGAACGCTGGCCGATACGATTCCGGATCTGGAGGTCGAATCGCCTGAGGGAAGTGCGGTTGAAAATCTGATGCAGCAACAGGTGCGGGATGTCCTGGATGCACTACCTGCTCGAGAGGCGCAGGTGCTTATGCTACGCTACGGCTTTACGGATGGCCGGTCGCATACGCTGCAGGAGGTTGGGGATAAACTGGGCATCACTCGCGAGCGTGTGCGCCAGATCGAGACTCAAGCGATGAGTCGCATTCGGTCCGAAGCCCGACAGATACGATAACTGACGATATGGAACTGGCGCTGCGGTTAGGAGATTGAGAACAAGATGAATAAAGCACCCGGCATTGATCTGATACGCCGCTATGCAGATGGTGAGGAATTGACGGACGAGGAGCGGGAGTCTTTACGGGCGGCGATGTACATGATTCGACAGACGTATTTCCCGCCCCGAACTTGGGCCAGTTTCCAATGGTCGGGCATTGACCAATTCATGCATGAAATATGGCCACAGGTCAGCAATCGGCATGAAATCCGAAGTGGATTGTTCGAACACGGTTCGGTCAAGCCCTGATCGACCTTGCAACTCCAAATTGTATGAAAAGCCCCGATCGGGGCTTTTCTTTATTCAAGTCTTATGCAACCTTTCTCCCTCCAGGCCTGTAGTAAGGTATAGATATGCATGATCCAACCGATCGCAGTCTTGTGCTCCGCTCCCGGGGTGGAGAGAGAAGGGCATTCGGTGAGCTGGTAGAGCGCTATCAGGCCTCGGTTTTCAATGTATGCCTGCGGATGATGGGTGAGAGAGGGGAGGCGGAGAATTTGACGCAAGATGCCTTTCTACGCGCGCATAATCGGCTGGGGACCTTTAACGAGGAACGCCCCTTCGGACCTTGGATTCGGCGCGTTGCGGCGAATCTGTGTCTCAATCAACTTAAACGCAGCCGTCCGGTGACAACCACGCTCGAGGATGAAGATTATCGGATCGAGCAGGGCACGTCACCTCAGCCGGAACCAGCCCTTATCGAGCATGAGCGGCAGATTCGCATTCGGAACGCAATTCTCGAACTCCCCCCGCACTATCGGGCTGTGATCGAGCTACGCCATTTTCAAGAACTAAGCTATGCAGAGATCAGCACCGAACTCAGCATCCCGATTAGCGATATCAAGAGTCACCTGTTTCGAGCGCGAAAAATGCTGGCAAAGAGGTTGGAGAACCATGTCTGAATTTCAAGAACAACATCCACCGGAGGTTGATCTTCATGCGTATCTGGATCATGAGCTAACCGAGGGGCAGGCCAGGGCGGTCGCCGAGCATGTGGCAAATTGTGATCAGTGCCGGCAAACGTTAGCCGGGATCGAGGAGCTCTTTGCACAAATCGAAAGCCTATCGGACCAAGCGCTTGATCTCAATTTCGTGGCGGGTATCGAAGCTCGACTGGAACTCGGGCGTCCTGGGGGAAATGGGTGGCGTTGGATGCTTGCAGCTCAATTGGCTGGCACCGCACTTCTGGCATGGCTCGCTCTTCCAACTCTTATCCAGCAGGGGGAATACTGGTTGAGTATGGTGGCCGGTTGGATTGCACGGCTGAGCCTGGGGCCAGAGCTGCGTACTCTGCTAGGGATGATTCGCGACCTACCGGCCCAGCTGCCAGGCGGTCTACCAGGGGTGCTCGATATTTCGCTGCCTGTGAACGTCGCTCTCCCTCCCGCTTTGGGTTGGTGGGTCCTGCTGGGAGCTGGCGCTCTGTTGTGGCTGATCGTGAATCGTTGGCTGCTAAGCGGAGCCGGCGATCTTACTGCTGTGAATGGACATCGAGCCTGAGCGAGGCGGGCTGGATCAAATCCTATCGAAATACTTGACGGAGGTTAACGATGGAACGGATTGGGCTTTTTCTTCTGCTGGCGGCTGCATCTGGTTTAAGCATAGCGATGCTGTTCGTCGGCATGCAGGTTTACTTCGGCGCCTTCCTGGAAGGTGTTGAGCAAGCGGCGGACGAACATCCCGGACGTTCATTTCTCACGGGGCTGGTCAACGCGATCTTCCTGATCCTGGTCGGGTATTTACTTGTCACCTGGGCGCAGTCAACCGGATTTTCTCTCCTGGGTGCAATCGGCTTCATTTTCTGGTTCGTGCTTGCACTCGGAGTGATGTTCGGTCTGGCCGGTATGGTTCTCCTGGCTCGGACCCGAATCTATGGCCAGAGTGCCGGATGGCGCCCGGTTGCCAACTCCGGGGGCATCCTCTTCCTGGCCTGTCTGGCACCGTATGTCGGCTGGTTCGGATTCCTGCCCTACCTGATTTTGCGCGGGGTAGGGGCAGTTATGATCCATTCTCTAAAAGCCTACCGGACACGCCATGAGGCTGGAGAGTAGTCAAGCCAGATCAGCGGAAGGTCGCGTGACACGCTGATCATTCCGGATATTCAGGAGGTAAGGGCCGCCAGGTGCGGCCCTTTTATAGTGCAAGGGTTAGATAGACTTGATTTCGGAGAGCTACTCTCCTGTTGGAAGCTCCCAGGCCAGGAAAGCCTGCAGGACGTTCATGTTCTGGTACAAGTCGCTGTCATTATGGTTGCTGAGCTCGATATCCACTGCGGCAATTCCCATGTTTGAAGCCCAATCAATGAGTTGACCGGTGTACATGCAACCGGTCTCAATCGGGGGATAGGGGTAATCGCTCACGGCGCCGAGTGCCTCAGCCAGGCTGATCGAAGCCGCATCGGGCGGTTGGCCACCTGGAAATATGCCGAGTGCGGCGCTGTGGTATGAGATCAGTGCTTCGATCTGGTAGCTGATCAGGAAATTTAGTAAGGCGCGCGTTTCAGGCTCGGAAGCAGGTCCGCTGCCGGCAGTGACGTAGGTGTAGGTCCAACAGCCTTGCGATGGCCAGCTCGATTGCCAAAGAGCCGGCCAGTTGCGGTTCAGATCGACCAGGTTGTCATTGACCCTTCCTTTATAACTTGATGAACGTGCTTCGCCATCCGGATTGAGCGCCCTCAGGATGTAGAGTGTGATATCAGGCGGGATGAGATCGGAACGCACAGCCAGCACCTGGACCAGCTCCTGCGCTAATCGAATCGTGTTCCCCTCGTAGCCGCCATGAATTCCGGCGACGATCATTCGAGCGTGCTGGCCCTCTCCGAAGCGGAATACTTCAAGCGGACGGCCGGCAACGCTTGTACCGATGATGAGCGGAACGGGTGTTCCGGCAGGCTCGCTGGTAGCAGTGGGACTCGCCTCCTGGGTTTGGGTAATAGCCGTGCCAATGGATTTACTCTGAACCGGCATCATGGTCGCAGTGGGCACTGATGTCGGTGGGGGGCTGGAGACAGATGCGCTGGAAGATTGTGGAGCAGGATCCGCTGCACCTATTCCACAGGCAGAAGCGGCACAGGCAATGAGCAGGAGGATCATCACCCGGCAATAGCGCCAAAGAGGGGTGGACAACTTCGTCATCATCACATACTTTTACCATGTTCATCAGGTCGGGGGATAGAGAGGGCAGGAATTAGGCTTCCAATAGCCTTACAGTCAACTCTGCAACCCCGGAAATAATGGTCAAATGAAACTGCCTTTGCTACAATGAGCAAACTCAATTCTGACCTACAGACCATAGAGACGTAAATGCCCCTCCAGGCTGGAAGTATTTTACGGCATCGTTATCGCATCGAGGGCGTCCTGGGCCAGGGCGGCATGGGTGCCGTCTACAAGGCTTTCGATATCAATCTCGGCGTTGCGGTTGCCGTGAAGGAAAATCTCTTCACGACCGAGGAGTACGCCCGGCAATTCAAGCGCGAGGCTACGATCTTGGCCAGCTTGCGCCATCCGAACATGCCGCGCGTAACCGATCACTTCGTGATCGAGGGCGAAGGACAGTACCTGGTGATGGATTTTATCCAGGGCGTGGACCTGCGCGAGAAGCTCGAGAGCGAAGGCACGATCAGCGAAGGCGAAGCATTGCCCTGGTTCCTTGAAATTTGTGATGCCCTGGCCTACCTGCACAGCCGCAATCCACCGATTCTGCACCGCGACATCAAGCCTGGAAATATCAAGATCACGCCAGAAGGCCGGGCCATGCTGGTCGATTTTGGGCTGGCAAAGGTCGTTGATCGCGGCAGTACCACCACAACCGGGGCTAAGGCTATGACCCCCGGGTTCTCACCACCGGAGCAATACGGAACAGGCCGTACCGATCCACGAACGGACGTGTATTCGCTCGGGGCGACGATCTACGCCGCGTTAACGGCTACGATCCCGGAGGATTCGCTCGAACGGGCGATGGGGCGCGAAGAACTGACCCCGATCCGGAAGCGAAAATCTACCGTCAGCCCAGCCCTGGCGAGAGTGATCTCGAAGGCTCTTTCCGTGGATCCGGCCGATCGCTATCAAAGCATTGCCGAGATGGCTTCGGCGCTTGCCTCCAGCACACGGGCTACAAATCCCACCGTTGTGCGCGGGCTGACGAATTTAAAACCGCAGCAGATCACTACCCCGGTTGCCGGCGAAGGTGAGCGCGCCTTGCTTGTATCCCAACGCCTGACCGGTCGGCGAATCCCACGCTGGACATTTGCCGTGCTGGCGGCGATCGTGTTGCTGGGAGGCGGGTTCCTGTTCGCACCCAACCTGGGGGCAGCGTTAGGTTCAGTCTTCAAACGACAGACCCCGCCGCCAACCGTCGTTCAATCCAGCACCGATATACCCCAAATCCAGCCCACAGCGACTGAAGTCGTTGTGCTTCCCCCGCCTACAGCCACGCCGACTACCATCCAGCCCGAGCCCAGCGAGACTGCGATCGAGGCAACAGCCGTACTGCTGCCAGCAACGGCTACGCCCACGGGTGGAGGGGTAGGCCAGATTGCGTTTGCCTCAAACCGCTCCGGCGTACCCCAGATCTATTTGATCAATATCGACGGTACCGGCGTCCGGCAGCTCACCAATCTGGATGATGGCGCCTGCCAGCCAGCGTGGTCCCCCGCTGGGGACCAGCTCGTTTTCACCTCACCCTGTCGGGCTAACCAGGAGCAGTACCCAGGCTCAAGCCTGTGGCTCATCTCCGTCGATTTCGCCGGGAATGCAAGCGACCCCTCCCAGCTAAGAACGGCGCCTGGAGGTGACTTTGATCCAGCCTGGGATCCGAACGGTGGCCGGATCGCCTTCACCTCGGTCCGGGACAACCGCCCCCAAATCTACGTGATGGATATCAACGGCGAGAACCTGGCGAATCTGAACAGCGACCTGGCGCACAACCGCCAGCCAGCCTGGGCACCCTCGGGGTCGCAAATCGTCTTCACCAGCACCCGCGGTGGTCAGACCGAGATCTGGCGCATGCCGGCCGGGGGTGGGGATGTCAGCCGTTTTTCATTTAGCAGTGGTGATGAGCGCGATGTCCATGCAGCCTGGTCAAGCGATGGGCAGCTGATCCTGTATGAGCGGCGGAGCAGTGGGATTCCACGTTTGATCGCTGCCCCGTTCAGTGAGGGCGGCTATCGAACCAATCGAGTCTGCCCGGAAGGGCAGCGGGCGGCCCAGCCGATGTCAGAACCCAGCTGGTCGCCGGATGGGCAGTGGGTCGTTTTTGAAAGTTGGCCGGATGGAGTTAATCACAACGTCGCAATCATGCGTTCCAGCTGTACGAATTATTTTGAAGTCAGCTCTGATCCGGCGCTGGACTTCGACGCAGCCTGGCGGCCCTGGCAGTGATCCAGTGTATGCTTCGGCAGCCAGCGTGCGTTGTGTTCCCCGTTTTATAAAGGAAACTTGTCAGGTCGACGAACGGAACTCCGTACTTGCCATTGACCCGCGATCTGGGTCATAATCGCTTGTGCTGTACCGCACAAATACACCACTGCGAGAGTACCTGCACGTTCCTCGCACGGCTGTTCAAATCCAAGCAAGGGAGTGAAAGATGACAGCAAAGATTATCGATGGCAAGGCGATTGCGGCCGAGATTCGCGAAGAAATCAAGGCGGGCGTCGACAAACTGGTAAGCTCGGGCGGTCCACGCCCGGGGTTGGCGACGGTTCTCGTCGGCGAGGATCCAGCATCGCACACCTACGTTCGAATGAAGCGTAAAGCCTGCAAGGAATTGGGGATTGAATCTTTCGGTCATGAACTTCCGATCGACGCTTCTCAGGAAGAAGTTGAATCGCTGGTTAAAAACTTGAACGCCGACCCGAACGTGCATGGCATCCTGGTCCAACTGCCGCTGCCTACGGGATTAGATGAAGAGGCGATTCTACGCGCGATAAGCATCGAGAAAGATGTGGATGGGTTTCACCCGATCAATATCGGGCGGCTGGCAATGAAAGGCCGTGACCCCTTGTTCGTGCCCTGTACCCCGGCGGGCTGTATCATCCTGTTGAAGAAGGCCGGTGCCGAGCTTTCCGGTGCCCGGGCAGTTGTTGTCGGCCGATCTAATATCGTCGGCATGCCGGCTGCGTTGCTGTTGGTCAAGGAGAATGCGACGGTTACGATCTGTCACTCGCGCACAAAGGACCTGCCGGCGGTCTGCCGCGAAGCTGACGTATTGATTGCAGCGATCGGCCGAGCTGAGATGATTCGCGGCGATTGGATCAAGCCTGGGGCGTACGTGATCGATGTCGGCACCAATCGCGTCGATGATCCCAGTGTTGAACGTGGCTACCGCCTGACCGGCGATGTGGCCTTTGAAGAGGCAGTTGAGGTCGCCGGCGCCATCACACCGGTACCAGGTGGAGTCGGTCCGATGACGATCACCGGGCTCCTGCAAAACACCCTGCGATCAGCCCAGCGCGCAGCCTCAAGCTAACCCAGCCTATACCGTAACATCCGTGCCTGCCGCCACCCTCGGCGACAGGCACTTTTTATTTCATAGGGCGAGTGACAATCTTCAGCGTCTCCCATGTTGTCTGACAATTGACCCTATTATATGGAAGTGCTAGACTCGCAAAACGACGACACGAGAGAGGCTATGGCGACACTTCTGATCAAGAACGCGAATTTGCTCATCACCATGGATGGCGAGAGGCGGGAGATCGAGGGTGGTGGCTTGTTCGCTCGTGACGGCTGGATCGAAACCGTCGGTGCATCATCAGAATTGCCCGATTCGGCGGATGAGGTGCTGGACCTGGCCGGCCACGTTGTTCTGCCGGGATTGGTTAACACCCATCACCACCTGTATCAAACACTGACCCGGGCCGTCTCCGCCGCACAGAATGTAAATCTCTTCAACTGGCTTAAAGCTCTCTACCCGATCTGGGCTCGGATGAGGCCTGACGATATGCGCGTCTCAACCGAGCTTGGTCTGGCGGAGTTGGCGCTCTCCGGCTGTACAACCGCTTCAGATCACCACTACATCTTCCCAAATGGCTGCCGTCTAGACGACCAGATCGAAGCGGCGCGCGGCATTGGCTTACGCCTGCATTCCTCGCGCGGTTCGATGAGCTTGGGCGAAAGCGAAGGCGGACTGCCGCCGGATTCGGTGGTTGAATCAGAGCAGGCGATATTGGAAGATACACAGCGTGTTATCGACACGTACCACGACCCATGCCCGGGGGCGATGACACGCATTGTCGTTGCTCCCTGCTCACCCTTTTCGGTTACATCGGACCTTATGCGGGAATCGGCTGCGCTCGCTCGTGCCGGGCATGTCCATCTCCACACCCACCTGGCAGAAACGGTAGATGAGGAGCAGTTCTGCCTGGAGAGCTTTGGACAACGCCCCCTGGCTTATGTCGAATCGCTTGATTGGTCAGGTCCAGATGTCTGGTTCGCACATGCCGTTTTTATCAACCCGGCCGAAGCCGGCCGCATGGCAGCCGGAGGCATGGGAGTAGCCCACTGTCCTTCGTCCAATATGAGATTGGCATCTGGCATTGCACCAATACGCCGTTACCTTGCCCAGCGGGTCCGAGTTGGTCTGGGGGTCGATGGGTCTGCGAGCAACGATAGTTCGCACATGCTGGCTGAAGCACGGCAGGCGATGCTGCTTTCCAGGGTTGGTGCGGCTGTAGCGCCCGAGATCGATCAGGTCGAGGATCTGCTCACAGCCCGCCAGGTATTGGAACTCGCCACGCTTGGTGGGGCGGCGGTGCTTGGCCGTGACGACATTGGCTCGCTCACAGCGGGTAAGTGTGCAGACTTGATCGCTATCGACCTGCAGCAGGTGGGTTTCAGCGGCGCATGGCATGACCCGCTGGCAGCTCTCATCTTCTGCGAGCCAGCAGCAGTGGCATACAACTACGTACATGGGCGGGCAGTTGTGAGCGAGGGCCAGCTGACGGGGATTGAGCTTCCCGCGCTAATCGAGAAGCACACCCGGGCTTCGCTGCGATTGGTCAACGGTGAATAGGCGGCTATCCGGCGTTTGAATCTGGACTGAGGGCAATCATGGATCCACTCCACTGGAGCCAACTCACGATCGAGCTCGTCGCAGTTGCGATGGGGCGCAAGCCGGCCGACCTGGTGATCAAGAATGGCCGCTGGGTGAGTGTTCAAACGGGTGAGATACTCCCTGGGAGTTCGATCGCCATCTGCGGGGAGCGGATTGCGTTCGTCGGGGACAATGCTGATCATACGATAGGCTCCGAGACGCGCGTCATCGACGCTGGCGATCGCTATCTGGTTCCCGGGTTGCTCGATGGTCACATGCATGTTGAATCCGGCATGCTCACGGTTACTGAATTCGTCCGTGCTGTCATCCCGCATGGGACGACCGGAATGTTTATCGACCCGCACGAGATCGCAAACATCTTCGGTCTGGACGGAGTACGCTTGATGGTCGACGAAGCCGCAGTCCAGCCGATCCACGTTTGGGTGCAGATGCCGTCCTGCGTACCTTCGGCTCCTGGTCTGGAAACGCCAGGAGCGGTGATCGGTCCGGAGGAAGTCGCTCAAGCGATGGGCTGGCCGGGGATCATCGGCCTGGGGGAAGTAATGAACTTCCCTGCCGTCTTCGCGGGTGATGAAAAAATACACCGGGAGATGGCCGAGGCGCGTGTAAGCGGCCGGGTGATTGGCGGGCACTATGCCTCGCCCGATCTCGGCCTGGCTTTTCATGGCTATGTCGCCGGCGGGGCGGAAGATGACCACGAAGGAACTCGCGTTGAGGATGCGGTAGCAAGGGCACGGCAAGGCATGAAGGTCATGATGCGCTATGGCTCAGCGTGGCATGACGTTACCAACCAGGTGCGGGCAGTCACTAAGAAAGGCCTCGACTCGCGGCGTTTCCTGCTGGTCACGGATGACAGCCACTCCGGGACGTTGGTCAACGATGGCCACATGGATCGGGTCGTGCGCCGTGCGATTTCAGAAGGCTTGGATCCGATGACCGCACTCCAGATGGCCACCATCAACACGGCCGAGCATTTCGGTGTCTCGCGGGATGTCGGCCTGATTGCACCCGGACGTTATGCCGACATCCTGCTCGTCGGCGAGCTGGCCGAACTCGATGTCCAGCAGGTATTCGCGCGGGGTACGTCCATCGCCGTGAATGGGAATCTCCAGATCGAACGTCCAGAATTCAGCTACCCGGCCGTTGTGCGAAACTCGATCCACTTGAAGCGACCGCTGCGCGCAAGCGATTTCGTCATTAAATCGCCTGTCGATGGACGTGTGAAGGCTAATGTCATCGGCGTTGTTGAAAACCAAGCGCCCACCCGGCATCTGCGGGTGGAATTGGAGGCGAAAGACGGGCAGGTCTCACTGGACGGCGCCGATGATTTAGCCAGGGTCGCATTGGTCGAACGGCATCGTGGCACAGGAGAGATCAAGGTCGGTCTGGTGCAGGGTTTCGGGCTGATCCAAGGCTGTGCCATCGGCTCAACCGTCGCCCATGATTCGCATCAAATGCTAATCGTCGGCACAGCCGAGAGTGACATGGCGCTGGCCGCAAATGCGCTAGCCGAACAGCATGGCGGCCAGGTTGTTGTGCAGCAAGGGCAGGTCATGGCGAGGGTGGAACTTCCGATTGCTGGCCTGATGTCGGATGAGCCAGCCGAGGTCGTGGCCGCGAAGGTGGAAGCTCTTCTGAATGCATTCCGGGATTGTGGCTGCAGGCTGAACAACGCCAACATGCAGCTCAGTTTGCTGGCACTGGTTGTCATCCCTGAGCTGCGGATCTCCGATCTCGGCCTGGTAGATGTTGAGACATTTAGCGTCATTCCGGTTGTTGAACCGGTGGATTAAACCCCTGGGGCTGTTGTCAAGTCTGAGCCACCTGGAGAGATAATGACCCGCACCAAAGGCAAGCAAAGCCGGCGCAGCCCGCTCTATCAGCGGACAGCGGAAAAGCTGGCCGCCCTGCTCGATAAACTGAGTGCTGGCGATCGCCTGCCTTCCGAGCCTGCATTAGCGAGCGAGCTGGGTGTTTCGCGCGCTACCCTGCGGGAAGCGATGCGCATCTTCGAAAGCCAGGGGCGGATCCTGCGCCGCCAGGGTGTGGGGACATTCATCACGCAGCCGACACAGGTGATTGAAACCGGCCTGGAGGTATTGGAGAGCATTGAAACCCTGGCTGCCCGCATTGGTCTCGATGTGAAGATGGGCGATCTCTCACTTTGTGAGCGAAAACCCACCAGGGAGGAAATTGAGCGGTTCAATCTTCCAGAGGGGATCCAACTACTCGAAGTCGGACGAGTCATCTTGACCGAGGATCGACCAGTCGCTTTCCTGGTGGACATCCTGCGGCGTGAACTGCTCCCGTTTGATCCAACGGACGAACGATTCAAGGGCTCTGTTTTGGATATGTTTCTGCGCAACGGCCAGCCGAAGCTGGGCTACTCGCGCACCGATATTACGGCTGTGCCAGCCTCAGCCCATATTGCCCGTCACTTGAAGATCCAGCGTGGTGATGTTCTGATGCAGATGGAATCCTGGCTTAATACAAAGGAGGGACAGGTCGTAGACCATACCTACAGCTACTTCCTACCGGGAACATTCCGCTTCCGTGTACTGCGACGAATTCAGGCACTGTAGTCTGGTCACAGCGCTTGCGTAGACTAACTTACACAATGGAGGGTAACGATTATGCGTAGCTTTGCCGGGAGAGACATTCTCTCACTGAAGGGTTTCGAGCGCGAGGAATACGAGCGCGTGTTCGAAATTTGCGATCGCGTGGCTCCGATTGCGCGCGATCGCCGCAATAGCGACATGCTGAAGGAAAAGACGCTCGTCACAGCCTTCTATCAACCAAGCACCAGAACCCGCCTGGCGCATGAAGCTGCCATGATTCGCCTTGGAGGGCAGGTCACCGGTTTCGCAGACGCGAAGATGACACGCGCCGGTGATTTCTACCAGGAATCGATCAAAGACACAGTCAAGATGCTTGAGTTCTACGGTGACGTGATCGTCATGCGCCACTTCCAGCAGGGGGCACCCCATGAAGCTGCGAAATGGGCTTCGATTCCGATCATCAACGGTGGTGACGGCTGGGGTGAGCATCCCACCCAGATTCTGACCGATCTTTACACCATCCAGCTGGAAAAGGGCCATCTCGATGGATTGCGCTGGCTGGCTGTCGGTGATATGCGCATGCGCACGATGCACTCGCTGGCATATGGTCTCACGCAGTTTGACTGCCCGATCACCTTCGTCTCCCCACCTGATATGTCCTTGACGGATGAGTTTAAGGCTGAACTTCAGGAACTGAGTCTGAACTTCAGCGAGGCCGAGCACGTGGAGCAGGCGATCGCGAACGCGGATGTGATCCTGGTCGAACCCGTCGTCCAGCCTGACTACACCAAATCCAGAGACGAACGCTCTGGCGATGTCGGCCTTACCCCCGCCAATTACAAGATCACGCGTGAATTGCTCGAGACGAAAGCCAAGTCGGATGCCGTCCTGCTTCACTCTCTGCCCAGGATGGATGAGATTCCACCGGATGTCGACGCCACGCGCTGGTCGCGCTACTGGAAGGAAGCGTTCAACGGGGTGGTCATGCGGATGGGCTTGCTGGCCCTCGTCCTGGGCGCGGCAGAGTAATCCGCCTTGTGGCTGATCGACAAAAAGGAGGAATAGAGAATGCAAACCGATCTTCGCGGTCGTGATTTCATCGGCGATCTTGATTTCAGCAAAGAGGAGATCGAGACCATCATCGATGTAGCTCTGGATCTGAAGCAAAAACGAGCGCTGGGTGAACCGCATGCCTACCTGCGAGATAAAGTGCTGGCGATGCTGTTCTTCTTCTCCAGCACCCGCACACGCGGTTCTTTTGAAGCCGGCATGGCCCAACTCGGCGGGCATGCGGCCTTTATTGAATCGCGCACGACCCAGATTTCGCATGGCGATACCGAGAAGGAGCTGGGAGAGATCTTTGGCCGCTACTTTGATGGCATTGCGATCCGGCATGTCGAGTTCGGAACCGGAAACCGCTACCTGAACCTGGTGGCCGAAGCTTCGCGGGTGCCGGTGCTGAACATGCAATGCGAGATTTATCACCCACATCAAATCCTGGCTGACCTGCTCACGATCATCGAGAAGAAGGGCCGCAACCTGCGACGCAGGAAGATGGTCGTCTCGTGGGCTTATGCAGCCTCCTATCTGAAGCCAATCTCGGTTCCACAATCACTGATCCTGCAAATGCCGCGTTTCGGCCTGGATGTTGTGCTCGCGCATCCGCCCGAGTTCAAGCTGATGCCGGAGATCATGGACCAGGCACGCGAGCAGGCGCGCAAGTTCAAGACCGGATTCGAAGTTATCGAGGATATGAGCGAGGCGGTAAAGGATGCCGACATCGTGTACGCTAAATCCTGGGGTCCGTTGATGACCACGCAGGATCCGGACGAGGGCAAGAAAATCCAGGACAAATACGAATCCTGGCTTGCCGATGAGAAGCTGATGAGCCTGGCTAAGGATGATGCCATCTACATGCATCCGCTTCCGGCTGACAGGAATATCGAAGTGACGGATGGCGTACTGGAAGGCCCGCACAGTGTCGTCTTCGATGAAGCTGAAAACCGCTTACACGTGCAGAAGGCCGTCATGGCCTTGACGATGCGTTAGGCCTGGGAGACGATCGATGAGTGAAAACCATACCAGGCGGATCGCGGTGGTAGCTGTCGGAGGCAATTCATTGATCAGCGATAAAGCCCACCAGACGATTCCCGATCAGTATCTCGCCGCAGATGAATCGATGAAGCATATCGCTGGCATGATCGAAGCCGGCTGGGAGGTTGTCATAACGCATGGCAACGGACCCCAGGTCGGATTTATCCTGCGCCGGGCAGAGCTCTCGCTGCATGAACTGCACCCCGTACCGCTGGATTATTGCGGTGCGGATACGCAGGGCGCCATCGGTTATATGTTCCAGCAGGCGCTCTATAATGAGTTCCGGCAGCGTGGGATGCAGAAGCAGGCCGCGACGGTCGTCACGCAGGTGCTCGTCGATCGCGATGATCCAGCTTTCGAAAAGCCGAGCAAACCGATTGGCTCCTTCATGGATGAAGCGACAGCCATGACCCGCTCCGAGAGTGAAGGCTGGGTAGTCGTTGAGGACTCGGGACGTGGTTGGCGGCGGGTGGTGCCTTCTCCGGCGCCTCGACGTATAATCCAGAAAGATGCCATCCAGTCGCTCATCAATGATGGTTTTACCGTGATTGGAGTGGGTGGAGGCGGCATACCTGTCATCGAAGACGAGAACGGGGACCTGGTTGGAGTGGAGGCTGTGATCGACAAGGATTTCGCCTCTGCTCTCCTGGCAGCCGATATCGAGGCAGACCTGCTGCTGATTTCAACCGCGGTTGAGAAAGTTGCCATAAACTTCAATAAACCTGACCAGCAGTGGTTGGACGAAATGAGCTTGGAGCAGGCGAAGGAATACCTGTCGCAAGGGCACTTCGGCAAAGGCAGTATGGAGCCGAAGATGCGGGCCATTATCAACTTCCTGGAAGCGGGCGGTCAGCAGGCTTTGATCACCAACCCCGAGAATATCGAACGAGCCCTAGCCGGGGAGACAGGAACCCGGATTGTCCGATAAGAGGATCACGGAGAAGTCCATCCGAATCCTAAAGGAGGTGGTTCTCGCTCATACTGCTTCACCCGTATCACCTTACCAACCCTAGTTGAGAATCCTATTCAGGAGGAGTAACGAGATGTCTCGAAGCAAGATGCTCGGCCTGGTCGTGCTGACTGCAGTCCTGGCGTTGATCCTCGCCGCATGTGGCGGCGGACAAGCGACCCCTGAGGTTGTCGGTGGATTTGAAATCCCGGCAGTCGAAGAGGGCAAGTTCAATGTCGCCATGGTGCTGATTGGCCCGCACGATGACGGCGGGTGGTCGCAGTCCCATTACGAGGGCCTCGAGTACGTTGCGGAAAACGTCCCCAACGTGCATGTCGCCTACGTCGAGAACGTGCCGGAAGGAACTGAATCAGAGCAGGTTTTCCGCAGCTTATCCCGCAAGGGCTTTGATCTGATCTTCGGCACCTCTTTCGGTTTCATGGATCCGATGGAAACCGTGGCTGCTGACTTCCCCGATACAACGTACATCCATATTAGCGGCTATAAGACGAACGGCTCAAACTTCGGGAACCTCTTCGGTGCGATGGAGGACATGAAATACCTGGCCGGCATGCTGGCCGGCGCCCGCGCAAAAATGGATGGTAATCCCAAGCTTGGCTATATGGCGACCTTCCCCATCCCGGAGGAGATCCGCCTGGGCAACGCCATCGCCCTCGGCATGCGTGAAACCTGCCCTGAGTGCACGATGGATGTGCGCTGGCTCAATACGTGGCATGACCCGATCATCGAGAAGGACGGCGCGGCTTCACTCTTTGACGGTGGGGCACAGGTCGTCTTCACCGGCGCTGACACGCCAGCCGTAGCTGACGTGGCCCAGGAGAAGGGCAAATGGGGCATCACCTACGACTGGTACGGCTCCTGCAAGGTTGATGCCTGCCTCACGGCTCCGTACTGGAACTGGGGCCCGGTCTATGCCGGCATCACCCAGGGCCTGATCGACGGCACTTACGAAGTCGGCTTCCAGTACTTTGAAGCGGATTCGGGTGGCCTCGGCTTGTACGGTTTCATGGAAGGCCAGGACCTGACATCAGGCTTGGCTGACCTCCCGGCCGATGTGATTACCAAGGTACAGGATACCCTTGATCAAATGCTGGCGGGTAATTTCACCCGCTTCGACGTCTTCTCCGGACCGATCTATGACAATCAGGGTAACCTGATCATCCCGGCCGGTGAGAAGTTTGAATATGCAGACATCGATCAGTTCCCGCCTGGCGCTCCGGGTCTGGAGTGCAAGTACTGCATGTACTGGTGGGCGGAGGGCATCACGGCCGAACTACCAGCACTCGAGTAATCTGCTAGCTGCGATGTAACCGGGTCGACGCCCGTACGCGGGCGTCGACCCACTCTCTCCTCAACAGATGCAAGGTCCAAAGGTGGGCGCATGGAAAGCCATTTGTATGCGGTAGAGATGAAAAGCATCACCAAGGAATTTCCGGGGGTGCTCGCCAATCAGGACGTTGATTTCAACCTGCAAAAGGGTGAAATCCATGCTTTGCTCGGTGAAAACGGCGCCGGCAAGAGCACGCTGATGAACATCCTTACCGGGCTGTACCGGCCTGAGCGGGGGACGATCCTGGTCAACGGCGAGGTGGTTGAATTTCGCTCACCGCGGGATGCCATCAATCACGGGATCGGAATGGTCCATCAGCATTTCATGCTCGTCCCAACCCAGTCTGTTACTGAGAATGTTCTGCTTGGATTGGATGAGCCGCGCTTTAAACTGAACTTATCCCATTATCATCAGGTAATTTCCGACCTCGGAGAACAATACGGCCTGCACGTGGATCCACGCGCCAAGATCTGGCAGCTTTCGGTTGGCGAACAGCAGCGGGTGGAGATCCTGAAAGTCCTCTACCGGGGTGCGACGGTGCTTGTGTTGGATGAACCGACCGCCGTCCTGGCTCCGCAGGAGATCGACGAACTCTTTCATACCCTGCGCTCGATGACGAAGGAGGGCAAATCGATCATCTTCATCAGCCATAAGCTGGATGAAGTCATGGCGATTGCCGATCGCATCACGGTCTTGCGCAAAGGCAAGGTCAGCGCAGCCGGACTGGAAACTTCAACCACGAACAAGCAGGAGCTTGCAAACATGATGGTCGGGCGGGAGGTTCTTTTCCGCCTCGAGAAGGTGGAGCAGGAACCAGGCGAAGTTGTGCTCGGGATCGAGGATTTGCAGGCCGAAAATGATAAAGGACTGCCGGCACTGCGCGGAATCTCGCTCGAGGTCCGGGCCGGAGAGATCGTAGGCCTGGCGGGGGTAGCAGGCAACGGGCAGCGCGAACTGGCCGACGTGATCACTGGCTTGAGACCGGCGACGGGTGGATGCGTTCGGGTGTATGGCCAGGTCCTGGTCGGCGAGGGCTGTCAGGAACCGCGCGGGAGCAATATGGTCCGGACGATCATCGATGCTGGTGTTTCGCACATCCCCGAGGATCGAACGCATGTTGGTTCTTCTCCCAACTTGAGCCTGACCGACAATGCAATTATGAAGGGCTACCGCCAGGCGCCGATTGCACGTGGCTGGTCGATCGATCATTCGACAGCGAGGGAATATACGCAGGGTTTGAAGTCGGCTTACGACATCATGGCCCCGACGGTCGATACATTGGCTCGCCTGCTTTCAGGAGGCAATTTGCAGCGCCTGATCCTGGCGCGCGAGATTTCGAGCGAACCGCGGTTGATGATTGCCATGCAGCCCACGCGTGGGCTCGACGTGGGCGCGATCGAAGGCGTTCAGCGGCTGCTGCTTGAACAGCGGGCGAACGGTGCCGCGATCCTGCTTGTTTCTGAGGAGCTGGAAGAACTCATTTCGCTGTCCGACCGGATCTACGTCATCTATGAAGGCCGGATCATGGGTGAGACACGCAAAGCCGATCCCGGCATGCTTGGCCAGATGATGACCGGAACCAGACTGGAAGATATCGCATCCAACCACGAGGTGCGGCCATGAGCCTGGTCGGAACAAGCCGTTCGAAATTCAAGTTCCCATACCGTTTTCGGGTCGAACCACGCCTGAAGCAGCCCGGATGGCTTTCAGCAGTGATCTCACTCGGCGCGGTGGTGCTGGCGCTGATTATTGGTGGAGTGATCCTGCTCATCGTCGGTGGCAACCCCCTGCGGGCTTACGGCTTTATGGCCAAGGCTGCCTTCGGCGATCTCGGTGTGATCTCAGACACGCTGACGAAAGCAACCCCGCTGATCCTGGTCTCCCTTGCCGCCGTGATTGCCTTCCGCATGCGGCTTTGGAACATCGGAGCGGAAGGTCAGTTTTTCATCGGTGCTTTCGGAGCAAGCGCCGTGGTGCTGACCCCACTCCTGCCGCCCACGACTTCACCCTGGCTGATGATTCCAGCCATGGTGATCGCCGGGATGGTAACCGGGGCGATATGGGGCTTTATCCCCGGCTTTCTCAAAGCTCGCCTGAATGTGAACGAGATCATCACAACGCTGATGATGAACTATATTGCAGTTGCATGGAACAACTTCTTTATTTTTGCCGTGTGGTCGGAAGGCGGGTTCCAGATGACCCCGCAGTTTCCAAAATCAGCCTGGCTGCCGCGCCTGACAGACCTGTCATCCCAGATACCGGCCTTCCGAGGGCTCACGACACATCTCGGGCTGGTTTTCGGTTTGATTGCGGCGGTTGTTGTGTGGTGGATCCTCTATCGCAGCCGCTGGGGATATGAGATTCGTCTCATCGGTGACAACCCGCGTGCGGCGCGCTATGCGGGAATAAATATCGTGCGCAATACCGTGCTGGTGATGATGCTTTCGGGTGCGCTGGCAGGTTTGGCCGGCATGGCAGAAATCTCGGGTGTCGTCCACCGGCTGCAGGGAGCGATCTCACCTGGTTATGGTTTCACCGGCATCATTATCGCCTGGCTGTCGAAGCTCAATCCGCTGCTGGTCGTCCCGATTTCAGTGCTCTTCGGAGGGCTCATACTTGCCGGGCGTGAGATTCAGCCCTCAGGCTTGCCCATGCTGATCCAGGGCATCATCCTGGTCTGCCTTATCGCCAGCGACTTTCTGCTCCGCTATCGGGTGAGACTGACCTCGCGGGTTGAGGAGTCCTAGTTATGGACGCCATCATCATTCTTCAGGCCGGAGTCGCCTCGGGCACTGTGCTCTTGTTCGCCACGCTGGGAGAGATCCTGGCCGAGCGTTCCGGAATTCTCAACCTCGGACTGGAAGGCATGATGTTAATCGGGGCGATGGCTGCCTTCAGCACTGCCCTTTCCACCGGCAGCCCATGGCTGGGAGTTCTGATGGCGATGCTGATCGCAGGATTGCTCAGCCAGGTTCACGCGCTAATCAGCATCCAATTCCAGGCCGATCAGGTGGTAAGCGGCCTGGCGCTCACCTTTCTCGGCACCGGGTTGAGCCTGGTTTTCGGAGAAGGATTGAGCAAGGCCGGCGCGATTTCACTCCTGCCGTCGTTCTCCATTCCGGGCCTGGTCTCGATCCCGGTCCTGGGGCCAATCCTGTTCCAGGATCAGAGCATCATGGTTTACCTGGGTTACTTGATGATCCCGCTCGTCTGGTACTACATCAACCGAACACGCCCCGGAATGCACCTGCGAGCCGTTGGGGAATTTCCCGCCGCGGCGGATGCGCTCGGGATTAACGTTGCCCGCCTGCGCTACTTCTACGTCTTCGTCGGAGGGATGTTCGCTGGACTGGCCGGGGCGACGATCAGCCTGGCAGTCTCCCCGGGTTGGTTCAGCCAGCTGACTACCTCCGGGCAGGGATGGATCGCGATCGGGTTGGTGATTTTCGCCCAATGGGATCCGATTCGTGCTGCAGGTGGGTCGTATGCCTTCGGGGCACTACGGCGGTTGATCTTGGATATTCAAGGACCTACGAAGCTGTTTGGGCTTCGGAACCCCTTTTACTTCAACCCGTATTGGGGCTTTTTCCTGCAAATGCTGCCGTACGCATTCACGATCATCGTGCTTATCATCGGCTCACGGGAGGCTATCCGCAAACGGCTGGGCGCACCAGCCGCCCTGGGACTGCCCTATATCCGTGGAGAGCGAGGGCTGTAGCTTGAGCGCGTTCAGCGGATACGCCTGCTCGATTTGTGGGAAGCGTTACACACCGCAGGAGGTTACCTACACCTGCCCGGACGATGGCGGCAACCTGAATGTGCTCCTCGATTGGGAGCAGATCAAGGCTGATTGGTCACCGGCGCAAATCGCGAAATCAAGAGATTGGTCAATCTGGCGTTATCTCCCCCTGCTGCCGGTGGGCGATCCGGGGTGCTGGGGCACGCCGCTCCGGTCCGTAGGGTGGACACCGATTTACGATGCGGCGTCGCTTGCGGCAGAGGTCGGGGTTAGGATACTGTGGTTGAAGGATGACGGCCGTAATCCGACCGCTTCCTTCAAGGATCGCGCCAGCGCTGTCGCGGTAGCTCGAGCGCGTGAAATTGGAGCGCAGGTCGTGATCACTGCCTCCACCGGTAATGCCGGCGCAGCGCTGGCGGGTATGGCGGCCGCTGCCGGCGTGCAAGCGATCATCCTCGCCCCGAAAAGTGCCCCCCCGGCTAAGATCGCCCAGCTGCTGATCTTCGGCGCCCGGGTGATTCTGGTCGATGGTACTTACGATGATGCCTTCGATCTCAGCTTATCAGCTGCAGCGGAGTTCGATTGGTACTGCCGCAACACGGGCTACAACCCGTTTACCGCCGAAGGCAAGAAAACCGCCGCTTTCGAGATTGCCGAGCAGCTCTCGAATGCAGAGCGGGTCGATCGCTGGCATGTGCCGGATGCGGTCCTGGTCTCCGTCGGAGATGGCAACATCATCTCTGGAATACATAAGGGCTTTAAGGATTTATACGAACTCGGGTGGATCGAGCGCGTCCCACGCATTTTCGGGATTCAATCGACCGGGTCTGCTGCGATCACAAATGCCTACCGGGCTGGCACGGAGCAGATCGAACCGGTGCAGGCTGATACGCTGGCCGACAGCATCTCGGTCGACCGGCCACGCGATGGGGTGCGGGCGCTGCGGGCTGCGACCGAGACCGGTGGAGCCTACCTGGCGGTGCCAGATGATTCGATTCTCGATGCCATTGCAGAGCTGGGAAGCCGGGTCGGGCTTTTCGCCGAACCAGCCGGCGCCACCCCGTATGCTGGACTGAAGGCGGCCTGCGAGGCGGGTCTCCTGGGAGCGAACGATGAGGTGCTGGTGGTGATCACGGGCAGCGGACTGAAGGATGTCCGGGCTGCCATGCAGGCTGCTGGTGAAGCGAGCGTGATCGAGCCCACGCTTGATGCTCTGCGCATTGAACTGGAAAAGAAGGCGTAGGAGACACCCTATGGCCGAACAGGCCGTGAAATACACTATCGCTGTACCGGTCTTCAATGAAATTGACTCGCTGCCCGAGCTGTATCACCGCATCACCGCAGTGATGAATGACCTGGGCGAACCATGGGAGCTGATCTTGATCGACGATGGATCAACCGACGGTTCGCGTGAGTGGATTGCATCAAAGGCGGTTGAAGACCAGCACGTGAGACCGGTCATTTTCGCTCGCAACTTCGGCCATCAGATCGGGGTCACAGCCGGCCTCGACTTCAGCCGCGGCCAGGCTGTGGTCATCATGGATGCGGACCTGCAGGACCCGCCGGAGGTCATCCCGGATCTCGTTGAACGCTGGCAGCAGGGTTATGAAGTCGTCTACGCGATACGGGCCGAGCGGGAAGGGGAGACTTTTTTCAAGCGTCTAACGGCGGCGCTCTTCTACCGGCTGATCAACCGAATTACAGATGTAGACATTCCCGTGGACACCGGTGACTTTCGGCTGATGGATCGCGCCGTGGTGGAGGCGCTTTCCAGCATGCGGGAACAGCACCGCTTCCCGCGCGCGATGGTGGCTTGGGTGGGGTTCAAGCAGATCGGCGTCCCCTACCGCCGGGCAGCGCGCTTTGCGGGCGAGACGAAATATCCTTTCCGCAAGATGCTCAGGCTGGCGTTGAATGCCATCACGGGTTTTTCGTACTTCCCATTGCAGATTGCAACTTACCTGGGCTTTGTCAGTGCCGGGTTGAGCATCCTGGGGATCCCCGTGGTTGCGGTCCTCAGGTTGGTGGGCAACCAGGCGTTTTTCGGCCAGGCCAGCACGCTAATCGCTGTGCTCTTTCTTGGTGGTGTTCAACTGATTTCGCTCGGCATCCTGGGAGAGTACATCGGCCGCATTTATGACGAAGCCAAAGGCCGGCCACTTTATATCGTTCGAGATATGCAGCGTGAGCACGACAAGACAAATTCGAAAAATGAAGGAGAGCAGGAGAGCTCATGATCGATCTTTCAATCTATGAAGACCGCCTCGAACGCGCGGTCCAGCGAGCGCGCGAGCGGAACATTATCATTCCGACCTTTGCTCAGATGAAAGACCCCGGCTTGGTCCCAGATTCGATCAAGACCGAGCTGGGAACGCTTGGCTTGTGGGATGTCGAGCCGCGCAATCTATTTCGAATCACGTGGAAGAATGAGCCGGTCTCGAAGGGTGGGGGCTTCGGGGGCGTGAACTATATCGAGTTTCCCAGCTCTCTGACCGGGGTTGATGCCCGGATCATTGCCCTGGTTGGCAAGTGGTTCCCAACCGGTGCGCATAAGGTAGGCGCAGCCTTTGGCTGCCTCGTCCCGCGCCTGGTCACGGGTCAATTCGATCCCACAACGCAGAAGGCCGTCTGGCCTTCGACCGGCAACTACTGCCGTGGCGGAGCCTACGATTCGGCCCTGCTCGCGTGCGATTCGATTGCCATCCTTCCGGAAGGGATGAGCAAGGAACGCTTCGAATGGCTGTCAAAGGTCGCCGGGGAGGTGATCAAGACACCGGGCAGCGAATCGAATGTGAAGGAGATCTTCGATAAGTGCTGGGAATTGCGCGCCTCGGGCGAAGACCTGATGATCTTTAACCAATTCGAGGAGTTCGGCAATTACCTCTGGCATTACGAGATCACCGGGCACGCGATGCAGGAGGTGCTTGAGAAGGAGCTCGGACCGGGTGACACCTACGCCGGTTTGACGCTTACAACCGGTTCAGCCGGCACGATCGGTTGTGGTGATTACCTGAAGCAGCTCTACCCTGGTTCGCACGTCGCCGCAGGAGAGGCCTGGCAGTGCCCAACCCTGCTCGAAAATGGATTTGGTGCGCATCGTATCGAGGGCATCGGTGATAAGCATGTGCCCTGGATCCATAACATGCGCAGCACGGACATGGTGATTGCCCTCGACGACAATGTGATCGTGAATGTATCACGCCTGTTCAATGAGCCGGCCGGGCGGAAATACCTCAGCTCGCAGGGTGTCCCAGAGGCGCTGCTTTCCAGGCTCGATCTGGCCGGCTTTTCGAGCATCGCCAACCTGTCGATGGCGATCAAGTTCGCGAAGTACTACGAACTCGACTCGCAGGATGTTGTCCTGACTGTCTTTACCGACTCGATGGAACTTTACCAGAGCCGGCTGGATGAAATGCATGAGGAATACGGCAAATACGATGAAACCCACGCCGCGGTCGATTACGCCCGCTACGTGCAGGGTTTGACCACGGATCACATGCTGGAGTTGCGTTTCGAAGATCAGCGCCGGATCCACAATCTGAAGTACTACACATGGGTCGAGCAGCAGGGACGGACATTCGAAGAGATCCAGGACCAGTGGTATGAACGTGATTATTGGACTTCCGTTCAGAAGCAGGTCCCTGAAATCGATGCGTTGATCGACGAATTTAACCTGAAGGTTGGTCTCTAAGCCGGCCAGGAAGGCACTGCCGGTGAAAGTTCAGCCAGGCTGGAGCGGGCATTGGATCGAAGGGGGAGGCGATGGACACGATCCAAGCTGATGATTTGGTCCTTGTAGCGATTCTGCGGGAACCGCGCGATCTCGAGATTGTCCGGGTTCTGGGTTGGTACCGCATACCGCTCGAGAGCGCACCGAAGAGCCCGCATGTCGATTGGCTGGCTTTCTACCTGCCAGGGGTGTTTGAAGAAGGACGCTGGTCGGTGCGGTATGCAGCCCGGGTGCAAGGCGTCGAGCTGGTGCGGAGGAACGAACTCCTGCGTGACGAGACGGACCACCCACGTGCCGAGGAACCTTATCTCAAGTTTCAGCTCGGCCCGTTATTCGAACTCGAGCGACCGATCCCGGCCAGGAGCTGGCGGCGGTTCACCTTCCTGTATACCACCGGGGAGCGGCTGCTGCGGGCGGGCGATCTTCGAGAACTCCGCATTCCAGCCGCGGGAGAAGGTGGGCGGTTGTGAGCGGAGAGAGGACACATTGGATGTCCAGGAGCATTGTGGGAGCGAAGTGAAATGCAGCGAATCCTAATCCGGGGCGGGACAGTTGTCACTGCCGATGAGGTCGCCCGGCTCGATCTTCTCATCGAAGATGAACGGATCGCTGCCCTTGGCCTCAACCTGCCGATGGAAGAGGCAGAGCTTATCGACGCCAGCGGCAAACTGATTCTGCCGGGTGGTGTCGACCCGCACACGCATCTCAATCTGCCGATGTTTGGCACAGTTTCCTCTGACGATCACTATACCGGCTTGAAGGCGGCCGCCTTCGGCGGAACCACGACCGTGCTGGATTTTGTGCCGCAGGGGCCGGGTCCGCTTCAGGATTCGATCGACGCCTGGCTGGCCAAGGCCAGCCCGATTGCCGCCGTAGATTTCGGCCTGCACATGAACATCACGAGGCTCAATACGGCGGTGCTCGATCAAATCGCTGATTTGCCCAGGAGCGGAATAACAACCCTTAAAGTCTTTACTGCTTACAATGGACGTCTGAGGCTGCAGGACGGGGAGATCTTCCAGGTGATGCGCGCGGCCGCCGAGCAGGGTATGCTGACCATGCTGCACGCGGAGAACGGCGACGTGATCGAGATCCTGACGGCCGAAGCGCTCGCTGTCGGTCATACCGAGCCGGAATGGCATGCTCGGACTCGTCCCGCCTGGGGTGCGGTGGAATCGGTCCTGCGCGGGATCGCTCTTGCCGAACAGGCCGGCGCGACTTTGTATGTCGTCCACTTGAATACGGCCGGTGGGCTGGATCAGATCCGCTATGGGCGAAAACGGGGCGTTGCGGTGATGGCCGAAACCTGCCCGCCGTACTTGTTCTTCACGCAGGACGAGCTGTGCCGGCCGGATGGTGCCAAGTGGATCTGTTCGCCACCGATGCGTTCGGCATCTGACAATGAGGCGCTGTGGAGCGGGCTGGCGGATGGTTCGATCCAGACTCTGGGGACCGATCACTGCCCGTTTTTCTTCGACGGCACCCAACCTATCGAATACGAAGGAGAACCCATCGCAATCCCGGGCAAGGAACTCGGAGCGGGTGATTTCACTAAGATCCCGAACGGCGTGCCCGGGGTCGGGGATCGATTACCGGTGATGTTCTCCTACGGTGTTGGGCAGGGACGCATCAGCTTGAATCAGTTTGTGGCGCTGACCTCTACCAATCCAGCCAAAATATTCGGGTTGTACCCTAAAAAAGGATCACTCCTGCCAGGCGCTGATGCAGATATCGTCCTGTGGGATCCCGCCAAACGCCTGACCTATGGAGTGGCACACGCCCAACACCGGACCGATTACAACCTGTACGAAGGCTGGGAGCTTGTTGGATATCCTGAGAAGGTGTTCCTGCGCGGCAAGCTGATCGTAGATGATGAAAGATGGCTTGGCGCACCGGGGATGGGGCAGTTCGTCGAACGCAGGCCGGGCGGAGAGATTCTCTAGCACGGTCTATTCGAAACGCGGTGGAATTAAAGGTAGGTTGTGATTCTAAAAGAGTCTTCCTGGTTAGCGTGGGCGCGTGAGATCGAAGCCCTGGCTGAGGCAGGATACACTTACGCCTCAAATCCTTACGAGAAACAGCGCTCGATCCGCCTGCGGCAGATTGCGGCTGAGATTATCGCCGGCTACAGCCAATTAGAAGAGATTGATGTGCTGGAAGCGTTTGCTGCCCAGCCCGGGTACGTCACGCCGAAAGTCGATGTGCGCGGGGCAGTCTTCCGGGAGGGAGAGCTGTTGATGGTCCGCGAGGCGATGGACGGACGCTGGACGCTTCCCGGCGGTTGGGCCGATGTGGGAGAGACACCAAGTCGTGCCATCGAACGTGAAGTCGCGGAAGAAGCCGGCCTGGAAGTGCGTGCGGTAAAGCTTGTCGGCGTGTATGATGCCAACCGGTATCACGGAAAACTGCCGCTATTTCACGCTTATAAACTCGTCTTTCTATGCCAGCTGTTGTCCGGGGAACCAGGCACAAGTTTTGAAACGACCGAGGCGGCATTCTTTGCGCTCGACCGTTTGCCACAACGTCTGTCGAGTTTCCGTACCACACCAAGGCACCTGGAGGATGTGATTGCGGCTTACGAAGATCCTTCCGTATCGGCGGTATTTGATTAGGTGGAGTGTGCAGCATGCTGATCACGAATGCGCGCGTGGTGACCTGGGGTGAACAAAACCGCATCCTGGACGATCATGCCGTTTACGTTGATGCGGGGTTGATCGCTGATTTAGGTCCCAGCACCGAGCTTGTTGAGCGCTACCCGCAGGCTGACCACCTCGATGCCAATGGCCAGCTTCTGATGCCGGGCAATATCTGTGCGCATACTCATTTCTACAGTGCCCTGGCACGCGGCATGGCAATCCCCGGCCGCCCGCCGCGCGATTTTCCCGAGATCCTGCGAAAGCTATGGTGGCCGCTGGACAAATCACTCCAGCCGGAAGATGTCTACATCTCGGCCATGGTCAGCCTGGTCGATGCCGTGAAGCACGGGACCACGACGTTAATCGACCATCATGCATCACCGAATGCGATTCCGGGATCCCTCGATCAAATCGCAGAAGCGGTAGATGCTTCCGGCTTGCGTGCCGTCCTGTGCTACGAGGTGACCGACCGGGATGGCGAGCAAAAGGCCGCGGCCGGGATCGCCGAGAACACCCGCTTTCTGGAACGATGTGCCCGAGAAGATGTAGCCGGGGGCCGCGTGCAGGCGACGTTTGGACTGCACGCCAGCCTGACGCTTTCGGATGAGACCCTGGAGGCTTGCCGGGCACAGGCACCGCAGGGCACTGGATTCCACATCCATGTCGCTGAACATGAGGCTGATGAATACGACAGTCTGCAAAAATCAGGTTTGCGCGTGGTTGATCGCCTGCTCGAGCACGGAATTCTCGGTCCTCGAACGATCGTCGCTCACGCCATCCACGTCGACGCACGTGAGGTTGAGATTCTGAAGGAGAACAGCACCTGGGTCACGCATCAGCCACGCTCAAACATGAATAACGGCGTCGGCGTGGCCGAGGTCGAATCGATGCGCCGGGCTGGTATCAAGATTGCACTGGGGAACGATGGATTTTCAAACGCAATGTGGGAAGAGTGGAAGACAGCCTACCTCCTGCACAAGGTCTGGCATCGTGATCCACGCCGTATGCCGGGTGACATCCTGGCGGAGATCGCAGTCCTCAACAACGCGCAGCTGGCCGGCCTCTTCTTCCCGAACGCGCCCCTGGGAACGATCACAGCGGGTGCCCAAGCTGATATGATCCTGGTAGATTACCATCCAACAACCCCCCTGACCGGCGAGAACCTGCCCTGGCACATCATCTTTGGCTTCCACGATTCGATGGTCACCGGCACGATGGCCGCCGGGAAATTGTTGATGAAGGAGCGTCAGCTGCTCACGCTGGACGAAGAGCAGATCACCGCCCGGGCGCGTGAGCTTGCGCCTGGCGTCTGGGAGCGATACCGCAGCTACGTCCCGGCTGATCAGCCGTGAGGAGGAACGATGTCGGAGAAACTGATACTTACCATTGCGCTCTTAGGCGGCACGGGCAAAATCGGTCCCGGGCTCGCCATGCGCTGGGCGAATGCCGGTTACACGGTAATCATCGGCTCGAGAGAAGCAAGTAAAGCGCAGCGGGTGGCCGATGAGTTGAATGAAACGCTTGACCTCGAAAGCATCAAAGGTATGCAGAATGAGGACGCTGCCCGGAATGCCGATATCTGTGTCCTGACCGTAAATCAGGAGGCTCATCAGGCCAGCGTCGAGACTCTCAAGGCAGCCGTGCAGGGGAAGATCGTCGTCGATACAACGGCCCGCGTGGATTACAAGGATCCACACCCTCCGGCTCCGCCGTCAGCGGCACGCATGGCACAGGATGCTTTCGGGCCCGAGGTAAGGGTGGTAGCGGCCTTTCAGACCGTCCCGGCGGTTGAACTGAAGAAGAATCTAGGCCAACCTCTTCCCATGAGCGTGCTTGTATGTGCTGACGAGGTTGAAGCGGCGGAAGAGGTCATCAAGCTCGCCCGTGGAGCAGACCTGCAGGCATACTATGCCGGGGATCTTGATAACGCCAGCACAGTTGAAGGCCTGACGGCCTTGATCATGGCCATGAACAAGCACTACGGCTCGCGAACAGGATCACTGCAGGTAACAGGCATCGAATTAGAATGACCCTGTTCCAAATGACGTACACTGCAATTCCAGATATCCCCCTCATTGAACAAGGTGCGGATCTGGCCGACATCATCCTGCATGGAATGCATGATTTGAAGCAGGAGATAAGGTCGGGCGATGTATTCATCCTGGCGCAGAAGATCGTTTCGAAAGCGGAAGGGCGAATGGTTGATCTTCAAACCGTTCAACCCTCTGCACGCGCCCGTGAACTGGCAGCGGCAACTGGTAAGGACCCCGAGCTGGTTGAGGTCATCCTGCGCGAGAGCCGCTCGATCCTGCGGCAGCGCGATGCGCTGGTTATCGTTGAGCACAGGTTGGGCTTCGTGTGTGCGAATGCCGGGGTTGATCGGTCGAATGTCCAGGGTGAGCGTGACGAGTACGGTCGATGGGTGCTGATGCTTCCGGAGGACCCGGATGGGACTGCTGAGCGATTGCGTCTGCAGATATTTCATGCGACGGGAGCAGAAGTAGGCATCCTGATCATCGATTCGCATGGCCGCGCCTGGCGGATGGGCACGGTGGGCGTTTGCATTGGAGCGGCCGGATTTCCGGCATTGTTAGATCTGCGTGGTAAACCAGATTTGTTTGGAGAGCCCTTAAAAATCACTCAGGTAGGATTAGCGGATGAAATTGCAGCCGGTGCATCTGCGCTGATGGGGCAGGCAGCAGAAAGCCGGCCGATCATTCACATGCACGGCCTGCCCTATGCGCTTCGTGCCGGGCATGCTGCTGAGTTGATCCGCCCGCATGAGGATGATCTCTTCCGCTAGCGCGGCAAGATTGAGACGGGAACGCTCGCCAGTCGGGTATCATTACTTATAGTTATTCAACCGCTTCATCGGCTGCTTCCTGCAATGCAGCCGACGAAACGGGCCCATTCCCGCGATCTTAAGAAGGAGCTCCTCATGTCGGTAACGATCCCCGCTTCCCATCGAGATCTGATGCGTGATGAAACCCGAGCTTTCGCGTTCCTGGCCACGGTCATGAAGGATGGATCACCTCAGGTTACCCCGGTGTGGTTCGACATGGAGGGTGACCTAATCCGCATCAACACCGCCCGTGGTCGCGTGAAGGAAGCGAATATGAAAGCCCGACGCCAGGTAGCCCTGGCCATCATCGACCTGACCGATCCCTACCACTACCTTCAGGTGCGAGGTCGTGTTGCTGAGATCAGTGAAGCAGGAGCGCGTGAGCACATCGACCGCCTTTCCGAGAAGTACACAGGAAATCCAGTATACGAGAACTACCAGGGAGAAACTCGAGTCATTTTCTACATCCAGCCCGAATCAGTCAGCCTGCACTAGATGAAAGACCCAGCCGAAACCTTCTACACCCTGGCCCATGACCGCCACTCCGTGCGGCACTTCCGCGACACGCCTGTCGCCCGGAATTTGCTGGAACGGGTGCTGGGTGCGGCACTGCAAGCGCCTTCGGCCCACAACCGTCAACCCTGGCGATTCCTTGTGCTCACCCAAAGAGCGGATCGGGAACTTTTAGCGGCCGTGATGGGTGAGCGCCTGCGGCGTGACCGTGCACAGGACGGTGACGTTCCTGAGGACATTGAACAGGATATCGCCCGTTCCTGGATGCGAATAACCGGCGCGCCCGTGGTCGTTGTCCTTTGTTTGACAATGGAAGAGATGGATCATTACCGCGACTCTCGGAGAAACTCGGCCGAGCATCAAATGGCGCTGCAGAGCACGGCCATGGCCGGTGAAAATATCCTGCTGGCCGCGCATGCGGAAGGGCTGGGCGCATGCTGGCTTTGTGCCCCGTTGTTCTCGGGAGCCGATGTTCAGCGGGCTTTCGACCTGCCACAAGAATGGCAGCCGCAGGGTTTAATCCTGCTTGGATACCCGCAGGATGAAAGTCGCAAGCGGAGCCGAAAGCCGCTCAGCGAGGTCAGCCGATGGCGTTGAAGGTAGCTGCATTCGCCGGAGGCGTGGGAGGGGCCAAACTGGCAGATGGCCTGGCGCACATCCTGCCCCCCGATGACCTGACCGTAGTCGTGAATACAGCCGATGATTTCGAGCATCTTGGCTTATCGATTTCTCCTGACCTGGACACGATAACCTATACCCTGGCGGGGATCGCCAATCCAGAAACCGGCTGGGGGCGGAGAGATGAAAGCTGGAATTTTCTGCAAACCCTGGAGGAACTGGGTGGTCCGGCCTGGTTCCACCTTGGAGACCACGATTTGGCCCTGCATGTTGAACGCACCCGCCGCCTGGCGGAGGGGGAATCGCTAACGAAGGTGACCGCCGAGTTAGCACGACGTCTGGGCGCACGCCACACCATCCTGCCGATGAGCGATGAACGTGTGCGGACCTATGTTGATACCGATCAGGGCGAGATGCCTTTTCAGGAATACTTCGTCCTGCATCGCTGTAAGCCGCAGGTTAGAGGGTTTCGATTTGAAGGCAGCCGGGCGGCGCAACCGGCGCCAGGCGTGATCGAGGCGATCGCTTCAGCCGATGTGGTCATCTTCTGCCCATCCAATCCGTGGGTGAGCCTGGATCCCATTCTTTCGATAGCTGCTATCGCAAATGCTGTTACTACGAGACCCGTCGTAGGGATTTCACCGATCGTCGGGGGCAAGGCGCTGCGCGGGCCGGCTGCGAAGATGTTTCACGAACTTGGAATAGAGCCATCTGCCCTCAGTGTGGCCGATCACTTCAGAGAGCACCTGAAAGCATTTATCATTGACATAGAAGACAGGGAATTTGAGAATCCCATACAAGGCCTCGGCCTGGAGGTCCTCGTGACGGATACGGTAATGAATTCAAGCGAAGATCGCACCCATCTGGCGCAAGAGACGCTAACGCTGGCTGCCAGCCTCCGGACAAGCGAGCGTGCGGCATGACCTACTGGGCGATCGTCCCGATCAAACCGCTTCACAGGGCAAAATCACGGCTTTCCGGGGTGCTTTCACGCGAGGAGCGCGCATCGCTCAGCCAGCAGATGCTCGAACACACGCTGGATGTCTTGAAGCAGGTACCCGAGATCGAGCGCACGCTGGTCGTGAGCCGGGATTCACACGCGCTGGCGCTTGCCCGGCAGCACGGGGCACGGACGGTGACTGAGCGCGGCACGCCGGAACTGAACAACGCGCTGATTCGAGCGACGCTGGTTGCCAAGACGTACGGGGTTGCGGGGGTGCTAGTGCTGCCGGCAGACCTGCCCTTGATCAAGATCGAAGACATCCGAGAATTAATCAAGCGGGCTCAGAACCCTCCCGTGATGGTGATCGTTCCCGACCGCCATCACAGCGGGACTAACGCACTCCTGACCTGCCCGCCGGGCTTGATAGAATACGATTTTGGCCCGGACAGCTATAAACGCCACGTCGCCCGGGCGGAGGCGGCGGGCGCCCGGCTCGAAGTCTGCGACATCGCATCTGTTGGCCTGGATCTTGATCTTCCCGAGGATCTGGATTACCTGCAGTCCGAGCTTTCCGACGAATTCAACCATCCGGTTCAGGAGGAGAAGGAATGAATTTTCCACGGGTTGCCCTTTACCTGCAGGATGCCCATGACTTGAGGGATGGCCTTGACTACGTCCGCTATGCTGAGAAAAAGGGCTTTGAAGCCGTGTGGCAGGCTGAATCGCGCCTCGTCCGGGATGCAATTGTCCCCATGGCGGCGTACGCCGCAGTAACCGAGAAGATCAAGGTTGGTTCGGGCGTCATCAACAATTGGACTCGCAACATCGGCTTGCTGGCAGCGACATTTCTCACGCTCGACGACCTGGCACCGGACCGGATCATATGCGGGATTGGAGCATGGTGGGACCCATTGGCGAAGAATGTCGGGATCGAACGAAGAAAACCGCTGACCGCGATGCGGGAAACCGTGGAAGTTCTGCGCAGGCTGTTGAATATGGAACGGGTGACGTTTCATGGCGAGTTCCACCATGTTGATAGTATCGAACTAGACGTCGTGCACGGGAGGCGAGAGCCGCGCAACGTGCCGATCATGATCGGCGCTACCGGGATGAAGATGATGGAAATGGCCGGCGAAATCGCTGACGGTGTGGTGTTGAACTACTGCGTCCCGCCCGAGTACAACGACCGGGCCCTCGAGCAAATCGAAGCAGGCGCGAAGTCGGCCGGCCGCGAGCTGGGTGATCTCGATCTACCGCAGTTGATCGTCTGCTCGGTGGATGAGGACGAGGATCGGGCTCTCGATACCAGCCGCGAGCTGCTGACCCAATACATCGCCCAGCAGCCGCACATCGCCAAGGCGAGCGAGGTATCCCAGGACGTGGTCGACCAGATCCAATCGATTCTCGGCTGGCCGGCAACCCACGAGCAAATTCAGCAAGCCAAACATTTCGTGACGGATGAGCTTGTCACCCGTATCACGGCATCGGGAACGCCGGAGCAGGCACAATCCAAAGTGCAGGAATATATCGACCACGGGGCAACCTGCCCGATCTTGTACACGGTTGGCGGCGACGTCAAGCTCCTGGTCGACACGTTCAGCCCGCTGAATTGACGACCGATGAGTACCTCAAACAAGTCGCCACTCGATGGAACGACCGCTGGTAGCAGGGAGTATGCTGGACGCAAGCAGCCGAACTCCCGCAGCTGTTTCGTCTGTGGACTTGAGAACTCCTACGGCTTGAAGCTCACCTTTATTGAAGTCGCTGCGGACGAAGTGATTTCGAAGACCCGTGTTCCGGTGCAGTTCGAGGGTTACCCCGGAATTGTTCATGGCGGCATCACGGCTGCGATGCTGGACGAGGTTGTGAGCCGGGCTGCGATGATTGGGGACCACGATCACTTCCGGGTGACGGCCAAATTGGAGCTGCGCTACCGTAAGCCTGTCCCGAGCGAGACCGAGCTGCTCCTGCGAGGACACCTGATCCAAGCCCGTGGAAAACTAACCAGGGCGCGCGGTGAGCTGGTACTGCCGGATGGCAGCATTGCGGCCGAGGCGGAAGCTTTACTCGCTGATTATGACGTGGGGGAGTTGAATTCGGCACGCCTTGAAGCACTCGGGTGGAGGGTATACTCGGACGGGGAAACACCCTGATCGGGAAGGAGTACTTGAAGATGCAATACCATCGTCCCCAAACCATCAAAGAGGCTCTTGCGCTCCTTCAGCACGGCCGTCCGCTGGGTGGAGGCACGGCCCTCACACCCGAGAGATTCAAGCTCGAGTCGGTGATTGATTTACAGGACCTTGAACTCGACGGGCTCTCGGTTGAAGGTGGCGTTATCCACTTCGGCGCTGGCTTGCGGCTGCAGGGAATCATCGCTGCCGCCGAACGGCTCCCTGATGCACTGATCGAAGCCACACGCCAGGAAGCTGCATGGAACCTGCGCAATGCCGCAACTCTGGCAGGCGTTCTTGTCCGGTCGGATGGCCGCTCTCCTCTCCTGACCCTCCTGACCGCGATGAATCCGGAACTTGAGCTTGAGCCCGGTCGAACGCGCATGGATCTGGTGTCATTTTATAAGCGCCGCGTTGACCTGGATAAACCCTACCTGATCACCAGAGTGGAGGCTGCCAACCCGGACCGGGCAGCCTATTCCAAGGTTGCGCGGACCCCGATGGACCGGCCGGTTGTCTGTGCGAGCGCTGTGTTGTCGCCGGACGGGAAGATAGGCCTTTCTCTCGGAGGCTACGGCGATCATCCCCTGCGCCTGCCGCAGGTCGAACGTGATGTTGACATGGAGGAGGTCGGAGCCAGGGCTGCCAAGGCCTATGCTAGCGCCGGCGACAATTTCGCCAGCGCCGAATACCGTTCAGCCATTGCCTCAGTGCTGATCAAACGTGTCTTGGGGGAGGTGCTGGCGTGACCACAATCAGCTTTCAGCTCAACGGGCAATCGGTTTCGATTGAGGCGCCGGCAGGAACAAGCCTGCTGGAGCTCTTGCGAGGCGAGTTCGGGATTTTTGGTGTCAAGCACGGCTGCGAAACAGGTGAGTGTGGTGCCTGTACCATCCTGTTCGATGGGAGGCCGGTAAACAGCTGTGTGATGCTTGCCGCACAGGCGGACGGACATTCAATCACGACGATCGAAGCGATGGGCGAGCAGCCTCATCCGGGCTGGAAGGTGAGCGCCGGGCTGCATCCGCTGCAGCAAGCTTTCGTCGAGACGGGAGCGATTCAATGCGGTTATTGTACGCCAGCCATGATCCTGGCCTCGAAAGCGCTCCTAGATCAAGAACCGAACCCAAGCGAGGCGCAGGTTCGCGAAGCTCTTTCGGGCGTCCTCTGCCGCTGTACGGGTTACTTGAAGCCGGTGCAGGCGGTGCTGCGGGCAGCTGCAGTGATGCGCGGTGAGGATGTTCCACCAATTGCCGCTCCGATCCCCGCCCCGCCAGAACTTTTTTCTCCAGAACTCCCCATCGCACCTTCTCAGCCCGGGATTACACCCGGGGATGGCAGCCTGGTCCAGACAAAGGTCATGCCGCGCATCAAGAGCGCTCCGGGCAGTGAGACACGTTCGGTCATCGGGCATCCGGAGCCGAAGGTCGATGCGCTGAAACTGGTGCAGGGCAACCCGGCCTTTACGGCAGACCTGGAGCTGCGCGGCATGCTCCACGCAAAGGTCCTGCATAGCCCATACGCCCATGCACGGATTCGTTCGATCGACGCCTCGCAGGCTCGAGCCCTGCCGGGAGTCGCAGCCGTTTTGACCTGGCAGGATATCCCGCGCGTGGCGTACTCGACCGCCGGGCAATCAGACCCGATCCCAGGACCTCTGGACAGCTTTTCGCTTGATCACAAGGTACGCTTCATCGGCGACCGGGTGGCATTTGTAGCTGCCGAAACCGAAGAAATCGCCCTGCAGGCGCTCGAACTGATCAAGGTCGATTACGAGCCCCTTGAAACGATTCTGGATCCTGAACGATCGATGCAGCCGGATGCGATCCAAATCCACGATGAACCCGAATTTGTCGATTTCGCCGATTCGGACCAGACGCGCAACCTGGCAGCGGAGATCCTGATCGATATCGGGGATGTTGAAGATGGTTTCAAGCAGGCCGACCGGATCTTCGAGGCCACCTACCATGTCCCCAAGGTCCAGCAGGCACACATTGAGCCGCACGTGGTGATAACGTATTGGGATGAGGATGACCGCCTGGTCATTCGGACCAGCACCCAGGTTCCTTTCCATGCCCGCCGGATTCTGGCGCCCGTTCTTGATCTCCCGCCCAAGCGTATTCGGGTGATCAAACCCCGTATCGGCGGCGGGTTCGGTGGAAAACAGGAAGTGCTGATCGAAGACGTTGCTGCCCACCTAACCATCGCCACCGGCCGGCCGGTTTGCTACGAGTACACCCGGGCAGAGGAGTTTTTCGCTTCTCGCTCGCGCCATCCGATGAAACTGCAGATGAAGACGGGTGTGAAGTCCGATGGCACCATTACGGCGAATGAGATGCGGGTCTTGAGTGACACCGGCGCCTACGGCTGCCATGCGCTGACTGTGACCGGGAACACCGGACACAAGGCGATGGCACTCTATGTTGGCGATGGGCCATTCCGCAAGTCGCCCAATATTCGCTTCTACGCCGACATCGTGTATACCAATACGCCGCCCTCCGGCGCGTATCGCGGCTACGGTGTGCCGCAGGGCTACTGGGCGGTTGAGCGGCACATGGAGCGGATTGCCCGCGAGCTCGGGTTGGACCCGATCGAGATGAGGTTGAAAAATGCGCTGCGAGCCGGGGAGCAGCATCCGTTCAGCACCGCCTGGTCGGAGGGCAGGGAGCCCCGCCCGGAAACAATCAACACCAACGGGCTGGAAGACTGCGTCCGCGCCGGCTCGCGAGCCATTAATTGGCCAGCCAAATTCGGCCGACCCGAGTGGCATGCAGTGCCCGGAAAGCCGCACCTGCGGCGCGGTATCGGGGTGGCGCTGGTCATGCAGGGGACTGCAATTCCCTACCTCGACATGGGCGGGGCAAGCATCAAGATCAACGATGACGGTTCGTTCAACCTGCTGGTTGGTGCCACGGATCTTGGAACTGGTTCGGATACGGTCCTGGCCCAGCAGGCGGCCGAGGTCTTGGGCGTTCCCGTGGAGGATGTGATTACCTATTCATCCGACACGGACTTCACGCCTTTTGACAAGGGTGCGTATGCCTCCAGCACGACCTATATCTCGGGAGCAGCTGTCGTCCGGGCTGCCCGGCAGGTCGCCGATCAGATTCAGCGCCGGGCGGCAAAAATGCTCAGCCGCGAGACGGGTGAAGTCGATCCTCTGGCGATCCAGCTGCATGACCGCCAGGCCTGGTCTCCGGATGGCAGAGCGGTGAGCCTGGCCGAGGTCGCCCTCAACGCGCTGCATCATGAGGATCAGGAGCAGATCATGGGGATAGGGTCCTACGTCTCGCCGGTATCCCCCCCGCCCTTCGCGGCACAGTTCGCTGAGGTTACAGTAGATGTCGAAACCGGAGCGGTGCAGGTCGAGCGCCTTGTCATGGCCGTCGATGCCGGCGTGATTATCAATCCTCTGACGGCTTCCGGGCAGGTGGAAGGCGGAATGACCCAGGCCCTGGGTTATGCGGTCTGCGAGGAAATGCGCTACGATGAAAATGGGCGACCGCGCGAGATCGATCTGAGCGACTATCATATCTTCTCCGCCCACGAAATGCCTGAGCTTGAAACAATCTTCATCGAGACGGTTGAGCCATCCCACCCGTTTGGTGTCAAAGCCGTAGCTGAGATCCCGATGGATGGTGTTGCTCCAGCGGTCGGAAACGCAGTTCTCGATGCCTGCGGCGCTGACGTGCTCGAGGCTCCGGTAACCCCGGAACGGGTGTGGCGGGCGCTTAAGTAGGGTACAGGTAATGTGAGATGGGAAGAATTTATGTCGTCGGACATGTAAATCCTGATACGGATTCGATCGCCTCGGCGATGGGGTATGCATGGTTCCGGGATTCACGCAGTGAGGACGATGATGTCATCGCGGTCCGGGCTGGCCCGATAAATGAACAAACTGCTTGGGTGCTCGAACGCCTGGCATTGAAAGCACCGGATTTGCTGGCGGATGCTTCGCCGCATTTCGAGGCCGTCGCCCAGCGCTTTGACAGCGTGACACCGGAACGACCGCTGCGGGAAGCCTGGACGATTGCCAATCGTACGGGAACCGTGGCCCCGGTTGTGGAAGCGGATGGCCGTCCGTACGGTTTGATCACGGGCTTCAGCCTGTTTCGATCCCTCAACCGCCTGCTTGGGTCACATCCTGAACAGCAGGCGATGACAATCTCGGAGATATTCGAACTGCCAAGTGGCGAGGCCTGTGACGAAGGTGTGCCGAAGTTCAAGGCTGGATCGCGCATTCGTGATGCGCTGCCGCGCATCTTGCGCGGCGAACGCAATGACTTCTGGGTCGTGGACGAAGAAGGACGCTACCTGGGTGTCTGCCGGCAGCGTGACTTACTCAACCCGCCTCGCTTGCGGTTGATCCTGGTCGACCACAACGAGATCGGCCAATCTGTCGGCTCGCTGGATGAAGCCGACCTGCTCGAAGTGTTAGATCACCACCGGCTGAGTAATCCGCCCACACGGCTCCCAATCAGATTTCGAGTCGATCCGGTTGGAAGTACAAGCACGCTGGTCTCCGAGCGGATTGAGGATGAGGGCATGAGCGCGCCACCCGAACTGGCCGGTCTAATGATGGCCGGTGTGATTTCGGATACGCTTCTGCTGACCTCACCGACGACGACCGAGCGCGATCACCGGGCAATTGAACGACTTGCACGCTGGGCATTTGTCGGCGGTTCGCCACTGGAGGGGGAATCCGTCGAAAGCTTCGGTAGAGAATTGTTGAAGGTCAGTGCCGGGCTCCGCACGCGCGAACCCGATACCATCGTTAACGGGGACTTGAAGGTCTATGATGCGAGCGGTTATAAGTTTGGCATCGCCCAGGTCGAGGTAACAGACCTGGTTGAACTGGACGACGAGCTTGTAGGACTGGAGCAGGCGCTGGGCAACCTGCGCGATCAGCGCGGACTTGATTTCACGATGTTGATGGTGACCGACATCGTTGACAGCTCAAGCCGAATATTACTCAGGGATCCACCGCCTGCCTTAAGCGAACTTCCCTATAAGCGACTCCCGGACGGTACATTGGAAGCACGCGGGGTGGTCTCTCGCAAGAAACAGCTCCTGCCGGCCGTCCTGGGTTTACTGGAAGGCTGATGCGCATTTATCAGAAGCTGGCTGAAATTGAAGCGGGAGGCGCGAGCGCCGCGCTTGCCACGGTGGTCCGTGCCAGGGGGTCCGTTCCGCGGCATGCCGGCACGAAAATGATTATCTATGCCGATGGAAGGTTCGAAGGCACCATCGGCGGCGGCAAGTTGGAAGACGAGGTGATTCAAGCCGCCCAGGCTGCGATCACTTCGGGCGAACCGCAATTGTTGAATTACAATTTTCAAGATCCCGAACAAGGCGATGTCGGTGTGTGCGGGGGCGAGATGGAGGTGTTTGTGGAACCGCTTCGACCAGCAAAGACCCTGGTTGTAGTTGGCGCCGGCCATGTCGGTCAGGCAGTCACCCATCTCGGCCACTGGCTTGGTTTCCATATTGTCGTCAGTGACGATCGGGAGGGTTTCGCAGTTCCGGAGACGGTACCTACGGCAGACGAGTACTTCACCTGCGAAATGAAGGAACTTCCGGCCCGGATTGCGATTGGACCACAAACCTATATCGTCTTGACGACGCGTGGGGTGACAATAGATACCGAGGGCTTGCCAGTGCTGCTGGAGACAAAGGCTGGATATATCGGAGTCATTGGATCCCGACGGCGCTGGGAAACGACGAGTAAAGAACTTCAAGAACAGGGCCTCGACTCCAGCTTGCTCGCCAGAGTACATTCTCCGACCGGGCTCGAGCTGAATGCCGAAACACCGCAGGAGATTGCCGTGAGCATCCTGGCCGAGATCATCATGCATCTGCGTGGTGGCACGGGCGAAACCATGGCGCACCACGCTGGTCAGCATCAAAAAGGATAAGATCTCTACATGTGGAACCGTTATTTCTCCCCCAAGAACCTCTCCGAAGCCGTTGAGCTTCTTGCTGAATACGCCGGAGGCGCTCGCATCATCGCCGGCGCGACCGATTTGATTCTGGAATTGGAGCGGGGTCAGCGTCCCGGCATCGAGGTCGTAATCGATATCACCCGCATCCCGGGGTTAGCCGATATCAGCGTGGGTGAGGATGGTTTCGTCCACCTGGGACCATTGGTGACCCACAATCACTGCGCAGGCTCGCATCTGCTGCAGGAACACGCCTTCACGCTGGCACGGGCGTGCTGGGAAGTTGGTGCTCCACAGATCCGCAACCGGGGCACAGTAGCTGGCAATCTGATCACGGCCTCTCCGGCCAATGATTCGATCACGCCCTTGATGGCACTTGGAGCGAGCGTCAGGTTGGCTTCGTCCCACGGAGAGCGCCAGGTGGAGCTGGCGGAGTTTTACACTGGCGTTCGACGGACCGTGTTGGAATCGGACGAGCTGCTAACCGAAATCATCTTCCCGCTCCCGGAAGTCGGAACCCGGAGCACCTTCTTTAAACTCGGTCTGCGCCGTGCGCAGGCAATCTCGCTTGTCAACGTGGCCGTGGTATTAGGGTTGGAACAGGAGCGCATCACTCACGCCTCCATCACGCTCGGTTCTGTCGCGCCAACGATCGTTCACGCCAGCCAGGCTGAGGAATACCTGGCAGGTAAAGTATTCCGCGAGTCCATCATTGAGCAGGCGGCTGAATTCGCGGCGGCCGCCGCAACCCCGATCGATGACCTGCGGGGATCGGCTGCCTATCGCCGGCAGATGATCCAGATTGGAACCCGGCGGGCGCTGCGTCAACTGCTCGAAGGCAGCGAGAAGGATGATTTTCCCGAAGAACCGGTCATGCTCTGGGGACCAGGGCCGTACCGCAACGATTCACCCATGGACGAGTCTTACGAACACGGCCCTGGAAGCGCGATCGAGACAACGATTAATGGAAAGCCCTACCGTTTTAAAGCGGGGTTCGACGGTTCCCTGCTGCGGTTGTTGCGCGAGCAAGCCGGATTGATTGGCACGAAGGAAGGCTGTGCCGAAGGTGAATGTGGCGCATGCACGGTCTTTCTCGATGGGGTTGCCGTCATGTCATGCATGGTCCCGGCGCCGCGTGCTCACGGGGCACAGATTGTGACCGTGGAGGGGCTGGCGGAGGGCGACAGGTTGCATCCGGTTCAGCAGGGTTTTGTCGAGCGTGGCGCCGTGCAGTGTGGATACTGCACGCCCGGCTTTATCATGTCAGGCGCCAAGCTGCTGGAAGAGCGGCCAGACCCGAATCTGAGCGAGATTCAGCAAGCCTTTACCGGAAACTTATGCCGCTGTACCGGCTACTATAAGATTATCGCCGCCATCGAACGTGCGGCGGAACTTTCAAGATAGCTGTGTCGGCCCTTTGTTACAGGTTGTATCACCTGCCAGGGGTAAGGCCGTGAAGATCCATACCGAAGATATACGGATCGAGGTGTAGGAAATGGGACGAGATACCTATCGCTATCGTCAAATGGATAAGGAGCGTGAGGATCGCAACCGTATTCCCCCCATGTTGCGAGGGCTGGGGTGTCTGATCGTTTCGCTCTTCCTGCTGCTCGGCTACTGGTTCACCGGTTGGTTTCTGCAGGCGAACCTTGCGAAGGGCTGGGTTTACATCCCGCGCGTTGCGTTAGCACCCGACCTCCCAACCTTCCTGAATTTCCTCGAGCCGATGGTGGATCAAGGCGTATTGGTCCGCCTGGTTGTCGGTGTTTTATTTATGCTCGCCGCTTACGGGGTGCTCGCAATTGTTTATGCCGTTGGCTTCCCGATCAAGCCCCGCGATATCGACGCGCCGACGCCGCGTAAACGGCGCCGTAAGGAGAAACGCCGGAAGGCCTGATTATGGATCGACGCGTTCCGCAAACCGGTTCGGAAGAGATCGAACTTTATATCCGGACCTACTATTCTCTGCTCCGGTCGACGGCCGATGTGCGCGTGCGTTCCCTGGAAGAAGTGCATGCCAACATGGGCTCCTCGCTTCATCCGGGAGCGCGTTCCACCGTCCCCGATATGGGGGCGATGATTTATAGTTCGCTGCGCCTGCCCTCGTGTATCGTGGATACCGAGCGGATTGTGCTGGGACAAAGCCAGGAAGTCTTTCTCGAGAAGGGCATTGGCGATCTGGAGACCTGGATCCCGGTCGTCGCTAAAGCCCGCCGCCGGCGCTGCTTTTTCGATGGGAATCACACCCTGGCCTGCTACGTGGCCAGCCGTACGGACATCGACGACATTGTTCCGCTGCTGACGGCATTTCAGATTGAATGGAATAAGCTGCACCGTTTGATGCAAGGCGAGCAGGTGAAGACTTTCCTGCTTGACCCGCTGGATAATGATGAAAGCCTGGCGATCCTCGCTCGGGGTATCGGCGTGGACGCCGGTGATCTGGTACGGCTGCGCGAGGTGTGGAGCGAGAACTTCTGGGAAAAAATGCGGCTGATTGCCCGCTCTTCGAAGCGAATGCGCATTCGGCTGCTAGCCGGTTCACTGCGCGATTACCGCCGTGCAACCCAGATGTGGTGGGAGCGTGTCGAACAGGCAAAGCCACCCGTGCTTGAAAGGCCGATTTATTTCGTCTCGAGCAACGGGCACAGCATGATCAATCTGCTGAGCGGATTCGCCCTGCAGCATGAGGGGGAAATCGTCGACTATCTCGGCCGGCCGGAATGCGCCGAACTGCTCGCCGAGTGGGAGGGCATCGAGCAGGCTGAGGTGCCTTCAAGCCGCGAGAACTTCCTGTATTACGTCCTGAAGAAATTCGTGCGCACACCGCAGGGCGCTGCTCTACGAGAGACTCGTACTCGGGTCGAACACGATTCGGGCCTGACGCGCATCTCAAGCGAACATGGATTCGATGTTGAGGCACAGATTTTTGAATTGAAGCAGATTCGACCCGATCAGATTGATCCCCGGCTGCAGCGCCCTGACCTCGGGCGGCTGCAGGAATCGGAGGCTGTGATTGTCAACATCGACTACCCGCTTGGCATGGGTGCCTACCTGCTGCTTTCCTATGCAGCTACCCGCTTCGAAGAGCTGCGCGGGGTGTATATCATGGGGAAGGCCGCTACCCTGAACGGGGTCATTGGAGATGTGATGATCCCGTCCGTTGTGCATGATGAACATTCGCATAACACCTACCTTTTTCCGAACAGTTTTAACGCCGCCGATATTCGTGAAGACCTGGTCTATGGCACTGTAATGGATAACCAGAAGGGGGTCAGCGTACGGGGAACCTACCTCCAGACACCGCGCTATATGGACGTCTTCTACCAGGAAGGCTACACCATCATCGAGATGGAAGCAGGTCCCTATCTCTCAGCCGTCTACGAATCCTACCGACCGAAGCGCTACCCACAGGATGAGATCGTCAACCTGTACGGCCTGCCGTTCGATCTCGGATTGCTGCATTATGCTTCTGACACTCCCCTCAGCAAGGGCAAAAACCTTGGTGCGGGAAACCTTTCGTACTTCGGGATGGATCCAACCTACGCCACAAGCCTGGCGATCTTACGGCGTGTTTTCGACCTCGAACTTGACCGCCTCGACCACGAAGATTCAAACGGCTGACGTGGATATTTGGGCCAGACCTTCAAGGAGCAAGGCATGTCGATGATCGGAACATCCGTCCAACGCCTGGACGCCGTTGGCAAGGTGCGGGGCGAGACCCTCTATCCTGGTGACCTTTCCCGCCCGGATATGGTTCACATGAAGCTCCTGTTCGCCGGGCGTCCGCACGCCCGCATCACCCGCCTTGATACCTCCTCAGCAGAGGGATTGCCGGGTGTACTGGCGGTCTATACCGCTCGCGATGTTCCCAACAACGAGTACGGCTTGATCATGCCTGACCAACCGGTGCTGTGCGGCCCTGGTTCAACGAAGGAGTTCGCTGATCGGGTACGCTTTGTCGGCGACCAGATCGCGGTAGTTGTCGCCGAAAGTGAAGCCATTGCTGCGGAGGCAACAAAGCTAATTGAGGTCGATTTTGAGGATCTGCCCGTCGTGCTTGATCCGGTCGAAGCGATGAAGGAGGGCAGCGTCCTGCTCCACCCGGATCGAGGCAGCAACGTCTTCTGCCACTACAAGATTCGTAAGGGTGATCTGGAGGCCGGGTTTTCACAAGCGGACGTCATTGTTGAAGGGGAGTACCACACGCCGGCCCAGGAGCACGCCTACCTCCAGCCCGAGGCGGGCCTGGCGTATATCGATGATGAGGGGCGCGTAACGGTCGAGGTTGCTGGTCAATGGACGCATGAGGATCAGGAGCAAATCGCGCACGCTCTCGGCCTGCCGTTGGATAAAGTTCGAGTCATCTACCCGGCCATCGGTGGAGCCTTTGGAGGGCGTGAGGACATGTCGGTGCAGATTGTCCTGGCGCTTGCCGCGTGGAAGCTGCATCAACGTGGAATCGATCGGCCGGTGAAGATCATCTGGTCACGCGAAGAATCCATCTTCGGCCACCATAAACGCCATCCATTCATCCTGCGCGCCCGCTGGGGCGCAACAAAGGATGGCAAAGTAACTGCAGCCGAAATGCAGGTTATTCAGGATGGGGGAGCGTATGCCTATACCTCGACCAAAGTGCTCGGCAACGCAACCCTGATGTGCACTGGTCCGTACGAATTGCCAAATGCCAGCGTCGATGCCTATTCGGTGTACACGAACCATGTGCCCGGTGGAGCGTTCCGCGGCTTCGGTGGTCCACAGGGGGCTTTCGCAGCCGAGTGCCAGATGAACAAATTGGCCGAACTGCTGGGTATCGATCCGGTCGAGCTGCGGTTGCGTAATGTACTGCGTGAGGGTTCGCTGCTCACTGTGGGATCACCGCTTCCACCCGGCGTGAGCATGCCTGAAGTCATTGAAGCCGCAGCCGAGCGGGGGGGCTGGTCCAATACGGCCGAGGGATGGAAGCGCGTTGCCCAAACCCCAGATACACCCGGCGGGATCGTCAAGCGTGGTGTTGGCTTTGCCTGCGGCTTTAAGAACGTCGGCTTTTCCTTCGGCGCACCAGAGCTGTGCACGGCAGAGATTGAACTGCATGGAAAATCGAATATTGACCGGGTCGTGCTGCGCCACGCTGGCGCGGATGTGGGTCAGGGTTCGCATACGGTGATGGCCCAGATGGCCGCCGATGCTGTCGGGGTTCCGGTTGAGAAGGTGGAGCTGATCGTCTCGGATACCGCCCAGACCGGGGATTCGGGCTCAGCCTCCGCGTCCCGGCTGACTTTCATGGCCGGCAACTCGATACGCGGGGCGGCTGAAGCAGCGCTTGAGAAATGGAAAAATGAAGAACGGCCGGCGATTGCCAGGTATGAATACCATCCACCGGCAACTTCGGCCTTCGATCCGGAAACCGGGATGTGTGATCCGAATTTCGCCTACGGGTACGTCGCCCAGGTTGTCACCGTTGAAGTAGATCTTGAAACCGGGCGAGTCCATCTTCTTGATGTAGTTTCAGCCAACGATGTTGGTAAAGCGATCAACCCGCAGCAGGTGGAAGGCCAGGTTGAGGGTGCCGTCGTGCAGGCGTTCGGGTACTCGGTTCTGGAGGACTTCCAGCAGCCGGGAGGAATCGTCCAGACCGGCCACCTCTCGACCTACCTGATCCCGACGATCCTCGATATTCCTGACCGGGTCCAGGCGGTGATTCTTGAGCACAGCGACCCACGCGGGCCATGGGGGGCGCGTGGGATGGCCGAGATGCCTTACATCCCACTGGCACCGGCAATCACCGCGGCGGTCCACGACGCCCTAGGCATCTGGTACGACGAGTTTCCCTTATTGCCGGAGCGCATCGCCCGGGGTCTCGGTCAACTGGGTTAATCATGCCTATCACGCGACCGCTCGTACTGCTTCGGGGCGGCGGAGATCTTTCAACTGGCGTTGCTGTGCGCCTGTTTCGCTGTGGTTTTGGTCCGGTCGTGACCGAGATTGGCAAGCCGCTCGCCGTACGACGTGCGGTCGCGTTTGCCGAAGCGATCTATGCTGGCCAGATCGAGGTGGAGGGCGTGCTCGCTCGCCGCATCGATGCAGCAGACGCAGTTGAGAATCTTGTGGTCCAGGGTACCGTACCGGTGTTTGTCGACCCGGATGCAAGCATCCGTGACCGCCTCCCGTTTGCAGCTCAAATTGACGCCCGTATGCGCAAGCGCCCACCTGGCGAAGCGTTTGATCCAGATTTATTTACCATCGGGTTGGGCCCTGGCTTTACCGCTGGCATGGATTGCCACGCCGTGATCGAGACCAATCGTGGGCATGCTATGGGGCGAGTAATCTGGCAGGGTCAGGCAGAGCAGGATACCGGGGTGCCAGAACCCGTCGCTGGCTACGACCTGGAGCGTGTCCTGCGGGCTCCAGCGTCCGGGGTTGTGCAGGATGGCATCCCCATTGGCTCGCTGGTCGAAGAGGGCCAGCTGCTGGCAAAGATCGATTCACTTGAGCTGCGGGCGCCGTTTCGTGGTGCCTTGCGAGGACTGCTGCATGATGGCCTGCAGGTCGAGGTCGGGGATAAGCTTGGAGATCTCGATCCGCGGGCGGATCCATCCTTCGCATTCCGGATTTCCGACAAGGCACTTGCGATCGGCGGTGGTGCCCTGGAAGCCTTGCTCGGTCAGGACAATATCCGCATGCTCCTCGGTAGCTTCGATGCAGCTCAGCACTAGCCTGCGGGTCGAGCCCGGTCAGGCTCTGGCCTTCGTCGGAGCCGGCGGTAAGACAACTGCTATCGCCCGCCTGGTGACTGAGCTCTCGAGTTCAATCCCTCTTCTGGTGACAACAACCACCCACCTCGGCCACGATCAGGAACGGATCACTTCAAAGCACGTTCTCGAAACAGACCTGGATTGGCGAGTCGCACTCCGAGAATATTTGCAACTCGGGCAATCCGTTCTGCTGACCGGTGCGGCGGATTCGGAGGGAAAGTGGACCTCTCCTGCCAATACTGCCCTGACCGCCGCACACGAAATAGCCGTCGAATCAGGGGGCGTGACCCTGATCGAAGCCGACGGTGCGCGCGGTCGTTCACTCAAAGCCCCGGCCGGGCACGAGCCTGCCATTCCAGGCTTTGTAAGACAGGTCATCCTGCTTGCTGGAATGAATGCGCTTGGAGAGCCGCTTTCGGACGAGCGTGTCCACCGCCCGGAATTGGCCGGTCCGATCATGGGACTTGGGGGTGGGGAGACGATTGGCGTCGAGCACATGACCCGTCTGCTGAGTCACTCAAGCGGAGGGTTGAAGGACATTCCACCCCGGGTCCAGGTGCGCTGCTTGTTGAACTGTGACGGCTCGCAACAAAACCGTGATGCTGGCGAACAAGTGGCCGGAGGACTGATGAAGGTGGCCAGATTCACTTCGGTCATCGTGAGCGACCTGGCTTCGGCGGATCCAGTCCAGCTTGTTCTTAGCCGGGTCGGATGCGTCGTGCTTGCTGCAGGAGGATCGAAGCGCTTCGGCCGTCAGAAACTACTCGAACCATGGCGCGGTGAGGCCATCATCCGACATGGATTGCGAGCGATCCTGCAGGCAGGGCTGGAGCCTGTGGTCGTGGTTACAGGCGCCGAGAGTGACAGATTGCGGGGTGCGCTTTCCGACCTGCCGCTGGAATATGTACACAATCCAGATTGGGAGCAGGGCCAATCGGGTTCGCTTCGTCTCGGATTGGAGTCGGTTGCAGACCGGGCGGAGGCTGTACTCTTCGCGCTCGGTGATATGCCATTAATCAAACCAGATTTAATTAATGCTTTGCTCGATGAGCACAGACGCACGCTGGCTCCGGTCATCGCGCCCTCGTATGACGGCCGCCCCGCGAATCCTGTGCTTTTCGACCGGGTGACGTATGACGCTCTCGAGACGATTCGTGGGGATCAGGGTGGTCGGGCAGTATACGATCGCTTCCCGCCCCGGCTGATCAAGTGGGGCGAATCGGCAGCGATCGATATTGATAACCTCGAAGACCTGCGCCGGTTGGAATCCGGAGCATCCGGTGAGGCAGGGTCATTGCCGCACTGAACGGATACAGCGCGTTGACGGGATAGGTTATAGGGCATGAATCTTGTGGACAAAAGTATGATTGGCTTGGGGGTGAAGTTGGAGTAAGGTTAGGGATACGGGGGTAATGCATGATGGTCTTAGGCCCCTGGCGGGGTCTTTCTTTTTAACCGGATCCTTCCGGGGTTTCCGGTTCCGGGTTCAGGGTTTCGGTCACGGGCCCGAACGGGGGCTGGATTTATAGGGGAATTTCCGGGGTTTTCAGGCTTACCGGAGCCGGACCGGAGAGGATCTGAATCCACCCCACTCAGATCGCATATAGAGTATGAGGAATATGCAGGGAGTATCTCTTATGATGACATTTTATATTGTAGATTGGATCTATGAAATATAAAAAGGAAAAAAGACAGGAACAAAATAAAAGACCTCCAAAGGATAAAGACTTCGGGGAGAGTAACTCGATGGATTCTGAAACCCCATCTGGTTTTGATGAAGTCTTTGAAAGTGGTGGAGTTTTTCTCGGCCGTAAAGGTAGATTCATATTGATGGAAAA